>CALVDZ010000004.1 GCA_944326445.1 uncultured Helicobacter sp. | reverse complement strand
GGCAGAATCTAAATCCTTAGATTCTGCTCGGCTCGTGCTTGCGCACGCACTATTTATCTTATTTGGCAAAGCCTCGCACAAAGTTTTTTGAAGCAGTAGATTCTGTAGATTGTTTAGAATCTAGGCTCGGTTTATAGAAAATGCGCTAGCCCAAATCGCGTTCCTGACGCGATGACACTAGGCAATTACAGAATCTCGCTTAAAAATGCAGTGTATGAACGCGCAGCGGAGGGGCTAGGGGCTTTGCCTCACGCCCCGATACCAAGTTTGTAAAACAAACTTGCATAAAATGATGGGCTCGCGCAGCGGAGCGAGAGCGGATTCATTCCGCTCGAGTGATAAACAAGTTTTTGCCCTAGCAAAAACTTGCATTAAATGACTAGAAAGCTTTGGTTTATAGAAAAGGTGCTAGCCCAAATCGCGTTCCTGACGCGATGACACTAGGCAATTACAGAATCTCGCTTAAAAATGCGGTGTATGAACGCGCAGCGGAGCGAGCGGAGATTCACTCTCCGCGAGCGGCAACAAGTTTTTGCCCTAGCAAAAACTTGCATTAAATGACTAGAAAGCTTTGGTTTATAGAAAAGGTGCTAGCCCAAATCGCGTTCCTGACGCGCTGACACCAAAAAATCACAGAATCTCGCTTAAAAACGCCGTGTATGTTCGCGCAGCGGAGGGGCGAGGGGCTTTGCCTCACGCCCCGATAACAATTTTGCTTGCAGCAAAATTGCATTAAAAATATATATGGAATCGTTTTTGCTAAAGTCTCGCAAACATAAAAGACAAAAGGATTTGGTTTGAGATTATGGATAGCAGCTTGTGTGCTTGGTGTGCAGATTTTGGGCGCGGTGAGTGCGGGGGACTATCTCCTGATGGGCAAGCCGCGCGGGCATTTCTCAATCTACTACCAAGATATGACAGATAAGCGATCCAATTTCGCTGATGTCAATGTGTCTGTGGGCTACGATTCTCCCGTGAGCACGAGTGGGATTAGCTTTGGCGGATCGTTTTGGCTAGCGGCGCGTATGTATGAGCACCAAAGAGGGGATTTTGACTCGAGTAAAAAGGATTTTATCTGGACAGAGGGCTATGTGCGCTATGACAATAATGAGCGCTTGAGAGTGGAGGCTGGGAGATTTTATGCCAATACCGAGTGGATTAGATACTACAATCAAGGCGCGCGCCTAGACTTTATGCTAGCACCCAATCTCATACTCAATGTGATGTGGGTGAATAAAAACGCGTATGTTACCAATTATCGTATGTCTGAATACCGCAATCCCTTTGACACAAGCGGGGTGTTTTATGGTGCGATAAGGCTTGGAGTGCCTGAAGCACCGATGCAAATTATGCCCTATGTCTATGCCGCGCCAAACTACTTCACGGCTTTTGGGATAAAGATTAATCTCGAAAAAGATTTAATCGGGGATTCTGCGTTTTATACAAATGTCCATCTGCTCTCATACATAGGTAAAAATCAAGTCGTAGAGCAAAGCCGCACCGATGGGGATAGCGGGTTTGTGTGGCTTGAGGGGGGCATTAAGTGGGCTGGCGTGAAGCTTGGTGGGGGGCTTATCATCGTCTCTGAAAAGGGCACTAGCGGGATCGATGCCTTTGGGCAGAGCACGTATTTTGAGCGCAGAGAGGGGCTCTTTTATGCCGATGCAAACACCTTCTATGGCGTATTAGAATACACATTCACAAACCATATCGTTTTAGAATCTGCTATCCGTTATACAAGCATTGATGTCAAGCAGATTTTCAACTGGGAGGCAAACGCTCGCTTCGCCGCCGCGCCAGGTGTGTGGGTGGGCGGTGGATTGATAGGTATGCTCAATAATGCAAATATCACGCTTGATGATTATATTTTTGCAAGCGATGGGAGAAATTATCTCCTAGGGCGCGTGTTTATGCAATACAATTTTTAGCGAGGTTTAAAGAGGTGGCGTGATGAAAGGAATGTATTTTTTTTGGTTGGTGTTTTGCTTTACGCTGTATTGGATTTATTATCTCTATGATGCGTTTTTGATGAATCTCCTAGTCGCGCTCTTGCTTTGTATGGCGACTTTTGGGCTTAGGAATATGCTTTTAAAATATGTGAGATATGAGCTTTTGGCGGCATTATTTAGCACCATTATCTTAGTGCTCTTTTTGATTGTGCCCGTGGTGTTTGTGTTTAATTCCCTCATCGCGCTTATCCAAGGCGCGGATTTGGCTGGATTTAATAATATCATCGATACGCTAAAGGGCAGAATCCTAGAGTGGAGCAGCGATGTGCCCGAGATTCAGACACGCCTCAAAGACGCGTTAAGCAAGGTTTCGGGCTCTGAGATTTTTTCATATATACTTAATTTTAGCTCGATTATCGGAAGGAGGAGCTTGGAGTTTGTCATCGATACGGGCTTTATCGTGGTGTTTCTGTTTTTCTTTTATTTTTATGGAGTGCGCCTGTATGCCTATATGCTCTCGCTCATTCCCTTTGAGAGGGGGCAGGTGCAGGGTGTTTTTGACGAAGTGCTAGGCGTGCTCAAAGTGGTGTGCTATACTTCAGTGGTTAATGTCGTGCTGCAAGGGCTTAGCTTTGGTGTGGCAATCGCGTTTTTTGGGTATGATGGGATTTTTTTTGGGGTGCTGTATGGGTTTTGCTCGCTCATTCCGGTGGTGGGAGGCTCGCTGGTGTGGATTCCGCTCGTGGGGTATGAGCTGTTTTTGGGCGATTACAATGCCGCGCTTTTCATCGCGCTCTATAGCTTGATTTTCATCGCCTTTGTGATAGATAATCTCGTCAAGCCGCTTATCATCAAGCTTATGACGACAAAGATTCTCAAGGCGTCGTTGCAGATCAATGAGATGCTTATCTTTTTTGCCATTTTGGCGGGATTGAGCGCGTTTGGATTCTGGGGGATTGTGCTAGGACCTATCATCACCGCGCTTTTTATCGCGCTTTTGCGTGTGTATAAAAAGATAATTTTTCCATTTAGGGAGGATTTTGAGCGCAATGCTATGAAAAATTAAGCATTGCTAGGCTAGAATTGAGCGTTAAACTAAATTTTGAGAAGGGTAGTTGGAATGAGAGTGAATCTTGACAATATGGACTTTGGCGAAGAGGAGAATTTTGCGCAGCTCTTAGACGCACGCGAGAAAAACACCACAAGTGGCAGCTTGCAGATAGGTAAGATTATACAGATAGATACAGACAGGGATTTGGCGATGATAGCACTGCCTTATAGCAAGCTCGAGAGTATGCTTTCTCTAAGCGAGATTAGGGGCGAGGATGGTAATTTGCTCTTTAATGTGGGCGATGAGATCGAGCTCTATACAAGTGGGAGCGATAACCGCCCATATGTGTCCTACACAAGAGCGCAAAGAAGCAAGAAAATCAAGCAAAAGATCGAGGAGCTAGCAGGGAGCTATCAGGATAAAGTCATCGAAGCCAAGGTGCTCAAAAGGAATAAGGGCGGCTATGTGATGGATTATGATGGGGCGGATGTGTTTTTGCCGCGCAGAGATTCTGCGTTTAAAGAAGGCGCGAAAGTCGAGGGCAAGACATACAAAGTCGCCATCACACACATAGATCCCCAAGAAAACTCAATCATCGTTTCTCGCAAGAGATTTTTTGATATCGATAAGAGCACCAAAAAAGAAGTGGTGGAGAAACTGCTCGCTGGCGATAGAATCTATGAAGGCGTGGTGAAAAAAATCGCGTCCTTTGGGGTGTTTGTGGATATAGAGAATGTAGAGGGGCTCGTGCATTACACAGAGATTAGCCACAGGGGCGTGGCAAACCCTCAAAAGAGCTTTAGTCTCGGGCAGCAAATCAAAGTGAAGATTCTAGGCTATGATGAGCAAAAGCATAGATTATCACTCTCTGTGAAGGCTTTGAGCGAAGATCCGTGGAAAGAAGTGGAAAAAGAGCTAGAGGTGGGCTACACTATCAAGGTAACGGTGAGCAATATCGAGGAGTATGGCGCGTTTGTGGATTTGGGGAATGATATCGAGGGGTTTTTGCACATTTCAGAGATCTCGTGGGATAAGAATATCAAGCATCCCAGCGATTATCTCAAAGTCGATCAGGAGATTGATGTGGAGATTATCGAGATCGATAGCAAAAATCGTCGCCTACGCGTTTCACTCAAAAAACTTACCCATAAGCCCTTTGCCGCTTTTGCTAAAGAGCACAAAGAGGGCGATGTGCTAAAGGGCAAAATCGTAACCATCACGGATTTTGGTGCGTTTGTGAATATCGGCGCGGTTGATGGACTGCTCCATAATGAGGATATATCGTGGGATAGGGGTATCAAGGCTAGAGATGTGCTAAAAGTGGGCGATGAAGTCGAGGTGAAGATTCTAAAAATCGATGTGCAAAATGAGCGCATTTCTCTTAGCAAGAAGCTTTTGGGAGATTCTCCAGCAGCTATTTTTGGCAAGGCGCATCGTATTGATGAGATAGTGGAAGGTGAGCTTTCAGAGATCAAGGACTTTGGGATTTTTGTCAGGGTTGATGGCAATGAAGTGCTTATCAAAAATGAGGATATCCCCCAAGAGATGAAAGAAACGCTAAAGGTGGGCGATAGCGTGCAGTGCGTGATTTTCTCTATCGATGAAAGGGCTAATAGAATCCGTGCTTCTATCAAGCGCTTGCAAAAGCAGCAAGAAAAAGAAAGTTTGCGCGCCTTTAATGAAGCGAGCGAGCAGAGAATGACGCTAGGAGATAAGATAAAAAACCAAATGTAGGGATAAAGAGGTATGAAGCAAATTCTCACGATATTTGTTTTTCTCTTTAGCCTCGGGGTACTAGCTAGCGGGGCTTTTATCGTGTATCAAAAAACCGAGCTTATACGCTCTCCCTCTGTTGGCTCTAAGATTGCGGATAATGTGCAGATGAGTGAGATCGAGCATAATGATATGTGGCTTAAGAGCTTCCCCCCCTCTTCTAACGAGTCGTTTCAGTATCCCGCCACAGAGCTATTTGTGAAGTTTGACTTTGCCAAAAATCCCCAAGAAAATGCGATGAGAAGTATCGAGATCAAGGACTTAGACGAGTATAAATATTTTTGTGTCGCGCAGGTGCTCAAACAAAACAAGCTTGAAAGCACCTATTACAAAAGTGGCGATGTGCTACGCCTTATGGTGTTTATCGATAATGATGTGGTGTTGCAAAAGTTTCTCAACGACTTGCAATACTACAGAATCCAATACATTCTCAACTGAAGTGTTATATAATAATCCAATCTTTGATGTAAGGAGTGTGAAATGGCGTTAAAAATCGTGGTGTGTGATCATATCCATCAGAGTGGTTTGGATCTTTTGCAGGCCCAAAATGATATTGCGTTTGAAAATCTAGCGTCTTTGCCCAAAGATGAGCTGCGCAAGGCTATCAAAGATGCCGATGTCGTGATCACGAGGAGCTCGACGGATGTCGATGAGGCATTTTTGGAGCACGCACAGAATCTAAAAAGCATCGTGCGTGCGGGCGTGGGCGTGGATAATGTCGATATCCCAGCTTGTAGCAAAAAAGGCATTGTGGTGATGAATGTCCCCACGGCAAACACAATAGCAGCAGTGGAGCTCACGATGGCGCATCTTATTAGCAGCGTGAGAAACTTCCCCGGAGCAAATCAGCAGCTCAAAAATGAGCGCAAATGGAAGCGAGAGGATTGGTATGGCACTGAGCTAAAGGGCAAGAGCTTGGGGATTATTGGTTTTGGCAATATCGGGAGCAGAGTGGGCAAGAGAGCTAGGGCGTTTGAGATGGAAGTCATCGCCTATGATCCCTATATCGACGCTTCTAAGGCAATCGATGCGGGTGTGCGCTACACAAGCAACTTCGAGGATATTTTGGGGTGTGATATCATCACCATCCACACGCCCAAAAACAATGAAACCAAAAATATGATCACTGCCAAAGAAATCGCTAAGATGAAAGATGGCGTGATCCTCATAAACTGCGCGCGAGGCGGGCTGTATAATGAAGAGGATTTGTATGAGGGCTTACAAAGTGGCAAGATCCGATGGGCGGGGCTTGATGTGTTTAGTAAAGAGCCGGCAATTGAGAATAAACTCCTTGATTTGCCAAATGTCTATGTAACGCCGCACATAGGTGCCAATACCCTAGAATCTCAAGAAAAAATCGCCATAGAAGCTGCCCACGCCGCGATAGAATCTGCGCGCGGCTCAAGCTATCCTAACGCACTCAATCTCCCTATCAAAGAAGTGGATTTGCCCAGTGCTATCAAGCCCTATTTGGAATTGACACAAAAGCTCTCTTTTATCTGCGCACAGGCAAACAAGGGCGCGTTTAGATCGCTAGAGATCACGGCATATGGGGAGGTAAGTCGCTATGGAGATTCACTAAAGACTTTCGCGCTCGTTGGCGCGCTAAGTGCGAGCCTAGGAGATCATATCAATTATGTAAATGCTCCGTTTGTGGCACAAGAGAGAGGCGTGGAAGTGAAGTTTGTGGGGCAGGAGCTCTCCCAAACTTACAAAAATCATATCAAAATCACTCTAAGCACGCAGCAAGATGTCTTTAGCATTGAAGGTGCGGTGTTTGAGGAAAAATATTTGCGTATTACCACGATTAATGGCTTTGTCTTTGACATTGAGCCAACGGGCAAGATGATACTCTTTAGGAATACCGATGTGCCCGGCGTGATAGGAATGGTAGGAAACACGCTCGCTAAGCACAAAATCAATATCGCGGACTTCCGCCTAGCGCGCAAGGACAAAGAGGCTCTCGCAGTGGTGGTTGTCGATGATGATGTTTCTGTAGAAGTGTTGCAAGAATTGGAATCTATCCCTGCGTGTCTAGGGCTTAGGTATGTCGTGATTTAGGGGATTTAAGAGCGATGAGCGTGCGCAATCAGTATATTGAGGATATCACCAAGCGTAGTCTTAGGGAGGTTTTTGCTGCATTTATCAAGGCAGAATCTTTTAGCGGGATTTTGCTCTTTTTGTGTGCGGTGTGTGCTATGGTGGTGGCAAACTCGCCATTGTCAGAGTGGTATTTTTGGCTTTGGAATGAGAATCTAGGCATTAGCTTTGGCGAGCATTTTTATGGCTTTAGTGTGCATCATTGGATTAATGATGTCTTAATGGCAATTTTTTTTCTTATGGTGGGCTTAGAGATTAAGCGCGAAGTGCTCTTTGGCGATTTATCAGGATTCAAAAAAGCTGCCTTTCCCGTTATAGGCGCACTAGGGGGTATGGTAGTCCCTGCTCTTATTTATTTTAGCCTCAATGCCGGCACGCCATCATGGCACGGATTTGGGATCCCTATGGCGACAGATATTGCCTTTGCGCTTGGGGTGATTTTGCTCCTAGGTAAGCGCGTCCCTATGGCGTTAAAAGTGTTTTTGGTAACGCTTGCGGTGGCAGATGATTTGGGGGCTATTATTGTGATTGCGACGGCGTATCCCTCGCCCGAGGGCTTGCATTTAGCGTGGCTCGTAGGGGCTGTGTGCGTGGTGGGATTTTTGGTATTGCTCAATAAGCTAGGCGTGCGCAGCCTTGGCGTGTATCTTAGCGTGGGCGTGCTGCTGTGGTTTTGTGTGCATCATAGCGGCATACACGCGACTATCGCGGCAGTTGTGTTGGCATTTTGCATTCCTATTCAGCCAAAGATTCAGAGCGGGGATTTTATCGCCCTGCTTGAGACATTGCCACAAAACTTTAAGAATCTCGACAAAACTCATCGCACAAACGCGCTGCTCACCAATGAACAAGTCCATATCGTAAGCACTCTAGCCAAAGATTCACTTGAAGTGCAAAACCCGCTTTTGCGCCTTGAGCATGCGCTGCAGTCCATTTGTGCGTATGGCATTATGCCGCTTTTTGCGTTTGCAAATGCGGGGGTGGATATACGCGGCGAAGTGAGCTTTGGGATCGATCACATTATGCTTGGTGTGTTTTTGGGGCTTGTGGTGGGCAAGCCCGTGGGGATATTTCTCTTTACCTTTATATGCGAGAAACTCGGCATAGCGGCGCGCCCACAAGGCGTGAGTTGGGGGCATATTTTTGGTGCGGGTATGCTAGGGGGCATTGGCTTTACGATGTCGATTTTTGTCTCAAATCTCGCCTTTGAAAGTGCGGATTCTCAAGATGTGGCAAAAATCTCAATTTTGCTTGCTTCAAGCGTGGCAGGGGTGCTAGGCGCAGCGTTTTTGGCATTGCAAAAAAGCAAGAATGCTTAGCTTATTTTTGCGGAGATTTAACACTTTACAAAGCTTTTTTAGCCTACAATCGCACTTCTAATTTTTCACCGAAAGGATTGTTATGGATCAACAAGCACAAGCAGCGCAGCAAGCAGGAGGCTTGCAAGAAACCCTTATAGGTTTGGCACCGATTTTATTTTTCATCGCCCTCATTTATCTCCTCATCATTCGTCCGCAAAACTCAAGGCGCAAGAAGCACCAAGAGATGATTAATAACCTCAAAAAAGGGGATAAAATCATTACAACAGGCGGCTTGATAGTCGAGGTGGTAAAACCTGAGGAGAATTTTTTTAGCGTTAGACTTAATGACGATACGATAGTAAAGCTTTCTAAGGAATTTGTGGCGTATAAACTCGATGAGCAAGAAACAAAATAACCTAAAGTTGTTTAATGAAAAAGGCTTTTAATTATCGTTTATGGACACTTATTCTCGTAGCGATTATAGGAGTTGTGCTGAGTATCCCCTCCGTGTTTGATACACCCGGGCGCAAGGTTACCCTAGGGCTTGATTTACAAGGTGGGCTTAATCTCCTCCTAGAGGTTAAAACCAATGAGGCGATCAAAGCGCGGCTTTCCTCCCTAGCTTCAAGTATCGCCTATGAGACTAATGATAAGAAGATTTTGATAGATTCTGTAAGGATTGCAGAAGATCGCATCGTCTTTGAGATGTTTGATAGAAAGGAAAAGCCCCAGATAGAGCAGATTCTCTCAAAATACGAGGGCTTGAGCGTGGTTGAGCAAAATAATGTCTTTAGCATTGCCTTTACTCAAGAAGAGATCCCCAAAATAGAAGAAGATGCGATAAATCAAGCCATTAGCACGATTAGAAAGCGGCTAGATATTTTTGGCTTGCAGGAGCCAAGCGTTACCAAACGAGGGAAGCAAAATATCCTCGTGGAAGTGCCGGGCAAAAACACGCCAGAGGAGGAGGAACGCCTGCGTGCTCTCATCTCTAAGCCCTCGCATTTGCAGTTTATGGCAGTGGATGAGGATCGCAATGCGCGCGTGAATCTGATGAGTGAGAGTGAGGCGGAGAGCTATGGCGATGTGATTTTACCCTTTGCCCAAGATGAGGGCGAGGGCGCGCTGCTGCTTGTCAAAAAGGTGCCTATTTTAGATGGTTCTGCGATTTCTAGTGCTTCGCCTGCGCGCGATAGCAATGGCAAATATGTAGTGAATTTCACGCTCAATTCCGACGGAGCCCAGCAGTTTGGGAATTTCACGGGCAAAAATATCGGTAAAAGGCTTGCTATCGTGCTTGATGGCAAGGTGTATTCTGCTCCTGCAGTGCGCGCTAGGATAAGCGATAGCGGGCAAATAAGCGGAAACTTTGACAAAAACAGCGCGGCGGATTTGTCCATCACGCTCAAAAGTGGCGCGCTCCCTGCCTCTATGGAGGTTATCGAAAAACGCGGCGTGGGTCCAAGTCTAGGAGCGGATAGTATCAAAGCCTCACTTATCGCGCTTGTGAGTGGCTTTGTGATGGTGGTTGTCTTTATGGTGCTCTATTACAACATTGCGGGGCTTATCGCTGTGGGCGCGTTGTTTGTCAATATCGTGTTAATCATAGCCGTTATGTCGCTATTTGGAGCCACACTCACGCTGCCGGGTATGGCGGGGATCGTGCTCACTGTGGGTATGGCAGTCGATGCAAATATCATCATAAACGAGCGCATTAGAGAAGCCCTGCGGCTTGGCAATACTATCGCTAAATCCATAGAGATAGGCTATGCAAACGCCTCGCGCGCGATATTTGATTCAAATATCACGACACTTTTGGCAGCGCTTTTGCTCTATGCCAATGGCACGGGCGCGATACAGGGCTTTGCGATTACTTTGAGTTTGGGGATTGTGGCTTCTATCCTCACAGCCATTGTGGGCACACACGGGATTTATCTCGCGCTTTTGTCAAGGCTTGCCAAAACTCACAATCTCCATCTATGGTTTGGGATTAGCAACGATAGCATTGGTTCAGACAAATCCCCAAAGCCATCGCGCAAGAATATATAATAGGGGTGCGTTATGGAAGTCTTTAAAAAAATAAAAGTCTATGACTTTGCCAAATACAGCTCTTATGGGCTAATCCTCTCTGCTATTTTGTGCATAGGTGCTGTGGCATTGATTGTGATTAAGGATTTTAAGCTAGGTATTGACTTTGCGGGTGGGAGTATCGTGCAGATTCAATACGATACGCAGCCACAGGCTCCCATACCACAGATTCGGGAGATTCTCTCGCGCTATGAGACTTTTAAGGGTTTTCAAGTCAGTGAGTTTGGCTCGCCAAATGAAGTGCTTATCAAACTTCCTTTGGTGGAAAATCCCCAAGGCTCGACATTGCAAATGGTGCAAGAGATTCTAAAACCCACAGGGGAGTTTAGCATACGACGCAATGATGAGATAGGAGCAAAGGTTGGCGATGAGTTTAAGCGCAAGGGGATTTTGTCGCTTGTGCTTGCGTTTGTGGCGATGATGGTGTATATCTCGTTTCGCTATGAGTGGAGGTTTTCGCTAGCGGGCATTATGGCATTAATTCACGATGTGATACTCGCCTCGGCAGTGGTGATTATCGCTGATATTGATTTTAATCTCGAGGTGCTTGCCGCGCTTTTGACGCTCATAGGGTATTCCATCAATGATACGATTATCATCTTTGATAGAATCCGCGAGCAAATGCTCTCAAAGCGTATGAGTGATATGCGCTATGTGATTAATGAAGCAGTCTCGCGCACGCTTTCACGCACGCTGCTCACTTCCCTCACGGTGTTTTTTGTCGTCTTGACACTCTATCTCTTTGGCGGGGAGATTATCAAAGGATTTTCATTGCCTATGCTCGCTGGCGTGATTGTGGGGACATATAGCTCTATGTTTGTCGCTCCGCGCTTGGCTCTTTTGTTTGGCTTTAGCCTCGAGGAGTATTACCAAAAAGAGATGAAAAAGCTCAAAAAACAAGAGGAAAAGAAGCGATTAAGAGCTATGTATGAAAATGGTAGAGTGTAGATTCTAAAGGGGTATGGTATGAATTGGGGCAGAGTGTTTTTTGTATTTTTTAGTATGTTTGGCTTGACGCTTAATGTGGTGTTTTTGTATGAAAACAATGTCATCATTTTGTTTTTGGCAGCTTCGGTAAATTTCGTGTGCGTTACGCTAAGGATTGGTGTCAAAAGCTCCCTATCGGCAGAGATTCTAGCGACTTTGCTTGTTGGTGTGCTGCACCTTGTGGCCGGCTTTATTGTCTTACAAGTCTTTGAATCTCTGCATTTGGCGTATGCGATTGTGCTGGGTGCGGTGGTGGCAAACGCCCTATCGCTGCTCCTATTGGTGCTTGAGAGCGTCAAGGACAATCAAGAGGATATATAAGGGGCGTGTATGGAAAAAGAAGTGTTTCGCAAAAAAATTTATAATCCAGAAAGCACCGAGAGCGTGAATGAGCGCAAAATCTTTGGGGGCGATCCCACGAGTATGTTTGATCTCAACAAAATCAAATATCAGTGGGCTTACACTCTATGGAAAAAAATGCTCGCCAACACTTGGTTCCCTGAAGAAGTGAATATGAATGCCGATAAGCGCGATTATAACGGCGGGCTCACACCACAAGAAAAGCTCGGCTATGATAGGGCACTCGCACAGCTTATCTTTATGGATTCGCTGCAGACAAACAACCTCATAGACAATGTCAATCCCTATATGACAAGCCCAGAGATTAATCTCGTGCTTGTGCGTCAGGCGTATGAGGAGGCACTGCATTCTCAAAGCTATGCGGTGATGGTAGAATCTATCTCGGCAAACACCGATGAGATTTATAATATGTGGCGCGTGGATATGCAGCTACGGCGCAAAAACGACTATATTGCAAATGTCTATCTCGATCTTGCCAAAAACCCCACAGAGCACAATCTACTCAAAGCAATGTTTGCCAATCAGATTCTAGAGGGGATTTATTTTTATAGCGGGTTTTGTTATTTTTACACCCTCGCACGTAGTGGCAAAATGCTCGGGAGCGCGCAGATGATACGCTTTATCCAACGCGATGAAGTAACCCACCTCATGCTTTTCCAAAATATGATTAATTCCGTGCGCAAAGAGCGCGACGATCTCTTCACAAACGCTCTCAAAGAAGAAGTGATAGAGCTCTTTAGAAAAGCTGTGGAGGTGGAGAGCGCGTGGGGAGAGTATATCACGCAGGGGCAGATTCTGGGGCTTACAAGCGAGATTATCGGGCAGTATATCCAATACCTAGCTGATAATCGTATGCACAAAGTGGGATTGCCTAAGCTTTATAATGTCTCACACCCCATCAAATGGGTGGATCAGTTTAGTAGCTTTAACGATCAAAAAACAAACTTTTTTGAAGCTAAGGTGACAAATTACGCAAAAGGGAGCATAGATTTTGATGATTTCTAAGAAACTATACGCACTGCAAGTAAAAATCGGGACAGACTTTGAACTGAATCTAAAAAAGGTGCTCACGCTCTTAGAGCAATGCCAAGAAGATTCTATCATTTGCACGCCCGAGGTGGTGTTTAGCGGGTTTGCCTATCAGCGTATGGAGGAAGCCGCGGAGTTTGCCAAACTCGCTACGCAAGCACTCCTAGAGGCTAGCAAGCACCACACGCTTATCACAACAATGATAGAAAAAAACCATCAGCATTTTTTTAATAATCTTAAAGTGTTTCATAAGGGCGAGCTCATCCATAAGCAATCCAAACACAAGCTTTTTACTCTAGGCGATGAGCAGCTGCATTTTCAGGCTGGGCTAGAAGATGAGATCGTGCCTTTTTATGTGGATTCACTCAAATGTGCGGCGCTAAATTGCTTTGAGCTGCGCTTTATTGATTTGTGGAAGCGCGTGCAGGGGGCGGATATTATCTTTATCCCCGCGCAATGGGGCAAGCAGCGCAAGGATCAGTTTGAGACGCTTTGCAAAGCCCTAGCGATCGCTAATCAAAGCTTTGTGGTGGCAAGCGATGGGGCAAATGAGACGATGGCAAGGGGCAGTGCTGTGATCACGCCCTATGGCATAGTGTATAAAAATGACAAAAAAGAAATCATCTCGGCTCAAGTGGATTTGCACGAGACTTCTAAAATGCGCAAATACATACAAACTGGCATACCAATCAATCTCTAAAGGGCGTTGATGTATGCAAACACAAAAATGGTGGCAGAGATTCAGAAGTGTGTCAAGCTCTCGCCATCAGTGGCTAAGGCTTTAGGCAGCGTGGATAGGGCGTTTTTTGTCCCACCGAGCTTGGGGAGTAGAGCCTATAGCCTCGATCCTCTGCCCTTAGAAGATTCTCAATGGATTAGCTCGCCGCTCACGGTGGCTATTATGAGCGAGTCTTTGCTAGCTGAGGGCGGGGAGAGCGTGCTAGAGGTGGGCTGTGGGAGTGGCTATCAGGCGATGGTGCTCTCCCATCTTTTTAAATATGTCTATACCATAGAGCGCATTGAGCCGCTGCTCATCGAGGCGAAGCGCCGCTTTCATCTGCTCAATGCACACAATATCTTTGCGAAATTTGATGATGGGCAAAATGGCTGGATTGAGCACGCGCCCTTTGATGCGATACTCTTTAGCGCGTGTGCGAGGGAGATCCCGCCAGCACTCATAGCCCAGCTCAAAGAGGGCGGCATACTGCTTGCACCGATATTTGATGAGAGCAATGCAGCAGGGCAGCGCATCACGCGCTTTGTCAAGCAAAATGGCGTTTTGGGCACGCCTTTAGTGATCACACAATGCTCATTTGTCAATGTGTGCAATGGCATCGTGCCCTATCGCACACAGGGGGCGTGAGCGTGGATTTGGGCTTAAATCTCGCAGTGTTGGGAGCGTGTTGTGTGTTTGTGCTGTGTGGCGTGGGATTTACTGCCTTGTGTATGCGTCGTTACCTGCACTTTTCCATTGCGTGCTCTAGTGCGCTTTCCTCTGTGGCTAATCTCGCCTTGCTCGCCTTGGTGCTCTCCCTGCAACCTAGCCCATTTATAGAATCTATAGCCCCCAACAGATATCAGATTTTTCACAATCTCCTCATTTACCTCTCGCTTTCCGTGCTTTTTGTGATGGCATATCTTGATTATGTGTATTTGGCACTGCCAGATTCTGTGTTGGTGGTGTTTTTTGTCCTTGGGTGTGCGTGTATTGCGAGTATCGCTATGCCTGCTAGCTTTATCTGGGCGCACATACGCGATGCGTTAGCACTTATGGGCGGGGCATTTGCCTTGGGGCTTTTTGGCGAGATTGTGTTTAAAAAACCCGTGCTAGGCGAGGCGGATATCATCGTGCTTGGTGGCATTGGGCTTGTGTTTGGAGTGTTTTTTGCTCTTGTGAGCGTGTTTGTGGCGAGCTGCTTGGTATTAGCTATCGCATTTTTTTATGCCCTCATCTCAAAGGCGCGCCCTCACGCCATTGCCTTTGTGAGCTATCTTTTTGTAGGGGTGCTCATAACCTATGTTGGGGATTTGCATACCCTAGCGTGGGCGGCACTTTATAGCGGAGCGTGGTATGTTTAAGCGATATATGTTTTTGTCGTTTTCGCAACTCTTTTTTCCATTTTTTTTGGTGTTGCTTTTTATCGCCTCGGTGGTGCTTATCATCAGCATTGCGGGGCGGACTTATGTCGTTAAGATGAGCTTTTTGGACTTGTTCGCGCTTTTTGCGTATTCTCTGCCCGGGAGCGTGTTTTTTATCATCTCCATCACCTTTTTTGCTTCCCTCACGCTCGGGATTGCGCGGCTCTCATACGAGTATGAAATGATGGTGTTTTTTGCACTAGGGATTAAGCCCTTAGATATTCTCAAGGCTTTTTTGCCCATTACCATTATTGCCACTTGTATTTTGCTCGTGTTTTCGCTCGTGCTCGTGCCGCTTTCTAATAGTGCTTCTAAAAACTTCGTGGCAAAAAAACGCGCGGATATCGATGTGAATCTAAGGGCTGGCGAGTTGGGACAAAAGCTCGGGGAGTGGCTTGTGTATGTCGATGAAGTCAAGGATAGAAAATACAAAAATCTCATTCTTTATTCCCAAGACAAAGATTCTGAAAGCTTTGTGATCGCCCAAGATGGCAGGACGAGAAACCAAAATGGGCTTTTTGAGCTTTTGCTAGAGCGCGGCGATGTGTATTTCGCTCAAGACAATGAAATACGCAAGATAATCTATGATCATATGAATGTGCGCCAAATCCTTGGTGAGCCGCAACTAAGTGGATATGATCTGCTTAGCTATTGGCAGGAGGCTTTTGAATACACTATCACTTCTTTGCCACGCAAAGAGATTCCTTCAGGTGTGCGATCTAAAGAGCGCAAAATCTCTCAAGCGATTTTAGTCTCGATATTCCCGCTTGTCTCGCTGTTTTTGGCACTAAGCTTTGGGATTGCTAATCCGCGTTTTAAATCCAATATGTCGTATTTTTATGTGATTGGGGCTACGACTTTGTATTTTGTGATGGTGCATATCGCCTCGGAGCATTTTCCGTTTTTAGGCGTGGTGTGTATCCCTATGCTATGGCTTTTGCTCTCGTATTGGCTGTATGCAAAAACCATCAAGCGTTATTATTAGAATCTCACTATGAGGATTTTGGCAAGGCTCGCTTATGATGGCAGTGCCTTTAGCGGGTTTGCGCCCCAAAAAGAGCGCGGTATCATCAGCGTGGCGGGCAGGCTTAGAGAGATTTTAGGGAGCGTGGGGATAGATTCAGAGATTTTGGCTGCTGGGCGCACGGATAAAGGCGTGCATGCCACCGCGCAGATGGTTAGCTTTGATGTGGCGCGGCTGTGGGATTTGGGGCATTTGCGCACGCTTTTAAACAAAAAGGGCTACCCGCATATCTTTTTTGTATCCTTGCGCTATGTGAGTGAGGAGTTTCATCCGCGATTTTGCGCGCTGTGGCGATCCTACCGCTATATCGTGAGCTTGCACGCACCAAAGCCTTTTATCGCGCGCTATGTGAGCTATGAGCGATATGGGGAGCTTGCTAGGGTGCGTGAGGCTCTAAGCCTTTTTAGAGGGCGGCATAATTTCGCGCTATTTAAAAAGCAAGGCACGCCTAGCAGAGACTGCGTGCGTGAGATTTTGCAAAGCTATGTATATAGGTATGATGATTTTTTGGTTTTGCATTTGCGCGCTAATGGATTTTTGCGCGCGCAGGTGCGGCTAATGCTAGGCGCGGCGTTTAGCTATGGGCGTGCAGAGCTATCAAAGCAGCAGCTACAAGCCCAAATCGATGCTAAGATTCAGAGCTACACAATGCCCCTAAGTCCTAATGGCTTGTATCTGTGCGGGGTTGGCTATCCTACTTTGACTCATCGATGAGCGTATCGACGATATTATCGAGTGGCGCGAAGATTCTATGGAGCATTTTAAAGGGCGCATTGATCACATCTTCTAGGAGGCTCACTTCGGTTTTGGGGTTATCGAGATTGCCCGATACGATGATATTCGTCGTTACCTTGCCATCATTGCCCAAAATCACATAGCCCACAATGGGGATATTTGAGAGGATATTTGAGAGTGCTTTCATCGTGCTTGCCTTAAGCAGCAAGTCTATCGTGCGCTCTTTTAGGTTGATAAGCCCATTGCCGCTAATATCAATCGCAGTGCCGATGAGATTAATGGATTCAAACCCCAAATACTCATCATTCATAGAAAATAAAAAACTCCCTTGTTTTATCTCATAGCCATCGTTGCTAAAACCGGGCTTTTTAAACATAATGAGCGATGGGATCGTGTCGATAAGCCCTATAATATTTTGCACAATCGCAAAGTCTTTAAAAGTCGTGTTTTGCACGCGGACTTCGCCCTGTAAGATTCTGTCTTTGAGTATGCCTGAGAAGTCAAAAAGCCCTCCGGAGAAAAGACGCTTAGAAAGCACTTGGTTGATAAAATTTGAGCTAAAGTTATCAAGCGTGATATGTGCCTCGCCATAGGCGATATTGATATCTGCGATCCCGTTGCCATAGGCGGCGTTGGCGTTGATTTGCTTATCGCGCATAGTGATGGTTGCAGAATCTGTGGGTATGATAAAGTCCCCATACAAAATATCCATACCATTAGATTCTAAATACAATATATGTGGCGTGATATGGTGCTCGCGCTCAAACTTGCGCTTTTGGGCTATGAAGGTTTTGCGCCTAGCGATCTCTTCTGGTGTATAAGCCTTGCTCTCGCCCTCTTCGTGAAAAATCTCATAGAGTATGGGGATCTTGCTCTCCATCAAATGATCGACATCGAGATTGTAGTCATCAAACACGAGCGATATGGTGTTGTGCCGCTTTTGGAGCTTAATGTTTTTGTCTTTGGTGCTAAGGGAGATTTCATCGGGATTGATGAGCCCTTCGATCTCTAATGCGCTAAGCACTTGGTTGTTTTTGTCATAAATGGGGTAGTTGAGATTTTCTAGCTTGGCTTCTAGGGCGATGGCATTTGATTGCTGGGGCTGGCTATGGAGCGTGAGATTACCCTTTTTGATACCAAAGTATTGCAGGATTGGGGAGTGCGGATAGAGGGAGGCGATACTCGATAGGGCGATATGCAGCGCAGAATCCTGTCTAATAGCAAGCGAGAGCTCGGGAATGGAGAGGCTTAGCGTATCGTCCCTAAAACTCCCCTCAAGCGTGATGGTGCGCAAAGGGTGGGATTGGGGGAGGGGGTGTGAATCTAGGGGCGTGTTAGAATCTAGCTGAGCGTTTGGGTGAGTAGATTCTGTATTTTGGACTTGCTTAAGTGGCGGGATTTGTAGGATACTTGGGAGTGTAGAGGTGTTCTCTTTGATGATGACTTCCACGATGCGCTTAGTCATAGGATCGTTGGTATCTATGTCTTTAAGATTTGGGTATTTTAGATGTGCGGGGAAAATCTTAGAAGGTAGCAAATCGGCGTGCAAAATCGCAAAATCGCCTCGCAGTGTGTAGTTGATCGCGTCTATATCAAAGATAAGCTGCGTGGAGAGGATATCGGCGTATTTGGCGTGCGAACTCGTGATAGAGATAAGGCATTTTTTATCGCTTTCAATCTCGAGCGTAGCTTGGATATCTTGCGCAGAGATTGGCTGCCCAAAAAGCGTGAGATTGGTATTTTTGCCCTTTATCGTGCCTTTTAGGTGGGGATGTAGCGTCTCGTGATCGAGCTTAAGAGTGAGATTTAGGGCTGTTTCTAGCGGGCTTTGGGTTTGCACAGGGAGGCTAATGCCGATGAGATCGTGCAGGAGGGCTAGGAGTGGTTTATCGAGCGTGAGCTGCTTGCTGCGTAGCTGTACAAATACCTCTAGCGCGCGGTTGATAGGGAGCTTTATCTGCACAGCAGAGCCACTCAGATCGTAGCCTGCAAAACTCGGGGATTTAAAGGCGATATCTAGAGCTTTGTTAGAGAGGTGCAAGCTCGCGCTTGGAGCGAGGATTGGCGCGGTGTTTGGCTCGAGGTAGATTTTGGGATTTTGGATAGAGAGCGAGCCTTGCATACTAGAGAGGAGATGGGGGATAAGGTTTTTGTTAAAGGAGGTTTTGAGCGTGAAATTTGTGAGCTGCACGGATTCAAAGCGGATTTTTTCAAAAAACCACGATTCTAGAGTTTTGTTTTCTAGGAGCGTGATATAGGGCTTTAAAAATCCTATATCGCCTAGGCGCGAGGAGTTGAGCGTGAGCGCGGCGGTTTTAAAATCCGTGTTGCCCGTGATTTGCACATAGGCTGGCGTGTTGGTGTCTTTGGTTAGGATTTTGGTGTGGGAGATTCTAAGAGAGTGGATATCAAGCGATTTTTTGCTGATGTGGTATTGCATATAGCCCTCGATTTTGAGCGAGAGCTTAGGAATGGTAAGGGAGTGAATCTCTAGGGCGATGTCCTTGCTGCTTTGGGCGGTGTTTAGGATCGCGCTAAAGTGTGGATCATAAATCCTATAATCTGAGCCATCATACAGAAGCGTGCGCTGCGTGCCATCGGGGAAAATCGCCTCGTGGATATTAAAAGTTTGAAAATAAGAGAGCACCCAAAAGATATTTTGCACCCAATCCACTACAGAATCTACGGACTCCTCAAGGCTCTGTGCGATGTCGTATGTCTCGTCTTCATCCTGTGCGAATAGCCCGCTTTGGGAAAGATCGATTTTTTTGATATCCACGATAAATTTATTTTCTAATTTGAGATACAATCCTTCGATTTTGACAAAACCAAGGGAAATGCTTTGGTTGTAAATGCCCTCATTGAGGATTTTATACCCCAGAAAACAAAGGACAAGAGTCGTGGCACAAAAGACAAAAAGGCTAAGAAGAGTTTTGTATGTGGGATTTGGTTTGTTTTTTGCTGCGTGCTGTGGGCTCATACTCTATCTCACTACTCCTATTGTGATGCCTCAAGTGATACATGTGCCAAAAGGCTCAATAAAGTCTATTATAACATATCTCAACGCCATTGAGGGGATTCCAAGCGATCAATTTGGCAGGCTCGATGCGCTTGTGATGCGGTTTGTGGGGACGCCACAGAGCGGGTTTGTGGATTTGGGCGTGGCAAATCCCACGCGCCTAGAGTTTTTTCAAAGACTAAGCATCGCCAAGGCAGCTACCAAAGAGATTACGCTCATTCCGGGCGAGACATTACACTTTTTTGTGCAAGATGTGGCGCGAGTGTATGGGCTAGATTCTCAAAAACTCCAAGAAGCCTATGAGAGGTATTTTCATCTGCCTGAAGGTGTGATTATCCCAGAGACTTATAAGCTCCCAATGGGCTTAGATGAAGACGCGCTAATGAAGCTCCTAGCGCAAATATCGTATAAATGGCACGAGGAGAGTGCCACAAAGCTTTTGGGCGCATATAATAGGGATCAGTGGTTTTATTATGTCGCCATCGCCTCTATCGTGCAAAAAGAGGCGGCTAATATCGAGGAAATGCCCATCGTAGCGGCTGTAGTGTTTAATCGTTTAGAGCTTGGTATGCCGCTGCAGATGGATGGCTCGCTCAATTATGGAATCTACTCGCACCAAAAAATCACGCCAGAGCGCATACGCAACGACTCTCATCCGTGCAATACCTACAAGCACAAGGGTATCCCCCCCTATCCTTGCACGAGCGCGAGTATCCAATCCATCAAAGCTGTGCTAGAGCCTGCGGATGTGGATTTTTTGTATTTTGTGCGCAACAAAAACGGCACACACACATTTAGTAAAACCTATCAAGAACATAAGAACAATTTTTGATAGAGTTTAATAAATATTTAACTTTTTATCTTTAGATTTAGAGTTTTCTTTAGAGAATGCGTGATTTGCTAAGTAAGAGAGATTTTATACAAAATGTAACAAATCCTTTTGCTTTTTTGCAAAATTACACATTTTTTAAACGAAAAGGGATAATATTATCAGATTAAAATTTTAAGGAAAGGAAGAGGAAATGGGACTAAAACAGGCTCCAGCAAACACTCCGGTTTGGATTGATGAGACGAGGTGTAAGGCGTGTGATATTTGTGTATCGCTCTGTCCAAGCGGCACATTGGGTATGAGGAAAGATGAGCATAAGATTCTGGGCAAAATCATCAGTGTGGCGCACCCAGAGAGCTGTATAGGCTGCTATGAGTGCGAGTTGCATTGCCCAGATTTTGCGATTTTTGTTGCGAGCAAAGAGGAGTTTAAGTTTGCCAAACTCACTCCAGAATCTAGAGAGCGCGCCCAGCGTGTCAAAGACAATAAGTTTATGATTGTTGATTAAGTTACATAAGGAGAAAGAATGCGAGAGGTTATTACAGGCGGAAACGAGTTGGTAGCGCAGGCTGCGATTGATGCGGGCTGTATGTTTTTTGGCGGGTATCCTATCACGCCTTCAAGCGATATTGCTCACGAGATGAGTGTGAATCTCCCCAAGGTTGGCGGGAAGTTTATCCAAATGGAAGATGAGATTGGGGGCATTTCAGTGGCGCTTGGGGCTGCGATGAGTGGGAAAAAGGCGATGACTGCGACTTCAGGTCCGGGTATCTCGCTCAAAGCCGAGCAGGTGGGCTATGGGTTTATGGCAGAGATTCCCTTAGTGATAGTCGATGTGATGCGCGGGGGACCTTCTACGGGCTTGCCCACACGCGTTTCACAGGGCGATCTCAATCAGGTAAAAAGCCCAAGCCACGGGGATTTTTGCTCCATAGCTATTGCTGTTGGGAATCTCAACGAAGCCTACACGCAAACCATACGCGCGTTTAATCTCTCCGAAAAATATATGACGCCAGTGTTTTTGCTCCTCGATGAGACGGTGGGGCATATGCACGGCAAGGCACTTATCCCCGATTTGGAAGAAGTCAAAAAGATGGTTATAAATCGCGAGGAGTTTAAGGGCGATCCCAAAGACTACAAGCCCTATGGCGTGCCTCAAGGCAAGCCCGCGGTGCTCAATCCATTTTTTAAAGGCTATCGCTACCATATCACAGGACTTCATCACGGACCTACGGGATTCCCCACGGAGGATGAAGTGCTCTCTCAAGAGCTCATCGATAGGCTTTTTAGCAAGATTGAAAACAATGTCGATGATATCGTGGAGTATGAAGAATATCAGCTCGATGACGCGCAAGTGGCGATCATCGCGTATGGTTCAGTGTCTCTAGCGGCTAAAGAGGCGATCAATGCACTGCGCAAAGAGGGCAAAAAAGTGGGTATGTTTAGACCCATAACGATTTGGCCTAGCCCACAAAAGCAGCTCCAAGCTCTGGGCAAAAAAATCGAGAAGATTCTCGTTATAGAGCTTAATAAAGGGCAGTATCTACACGAAGTAGAGCGCGTAATGCAGCGCAATGTGGAGTTTTTGGGCAAGGCAAATGGGCGAAGCCTCTCGCCTCAAGAAATCATCAACAAAATACAGGAGCTATAAGATGGCATTTAATTACGAAGAATATTTGCGAATGGACAAAATGCCCACACTTTGGTGCTGGGGCTGCGGCGATGGCGTGGTGCTCAAGTCTGTGATTAGGGCGATAGATAGCTTGGGTTGGAAAATGGATGATGTGTGTATCGTAAGTGGGATTGGGTGCAGCGGGAGATTCTCATCGTATGTGAATTGCAACACCGTGCATACCACGCACGGCAGGGCGCTAGCGTATGCCACAGGAATTAAGCTCGCTAATCCAGATAAAAAAGTCGTCGTGATCTCGGGCGATGGGGATTCTATGGCTATTGGTGGCAATCACACAATCCACGCCTGCCGCAGGAATATCGATATCAACCTCGTGCTGATTAACAACTTCATCTACGGCTTGACAAATTCCCAAACCTCCCCCACGACGCCTAAAGACTTTTGGACGGTTACTGCGCAATATGGCAATATCGATCCGAGCTTTGATCCTTGCCAAATCGCGATGGCAGCGGGAGCGAGCTTTGTGGGTAGAGAATCTGTCATCTCTCCTAAAAAAATCGAAAAACTCCTTGTAGAGGGCTTTAGCCACGAGGGCTTTAGCTTCTTTGATATCCATAGCAACTGCCACGTGAATCTCGGGCGCAAAAACAAAATGGCTGACGCCACAAAAATGCTCCAATGGATAGAATCTCGCCTCGTATCCAAAAACAAATTTGACACGCTAAGCGATGAGGAAAAAGTCGGAAAATTCCCAACTGGCGTGCTCAAGCACGATACAAGCCGCATAGAATACTGCAAAGCCTATGATGGCGTGATCGCCAAAGCGCAAGCGAAGGGAGGACATTAAGATGGAATACCAACTTCGTTTTACCGGTGTGGGCGGACAGGGCGTGCTGCTAGCGGGGGAGATTCTCGCAGAGGCTAAGATAAAAGATCACGGCTATGGTGTCAAAGCCGCTACCTACACTTCTCAAGTGCGCGGCGGACCCACAAAGGTGGATATTTTGCTCGATAGCGAGGAGATTTTGTATCCGTATGCCAATGAGGGCGAAATCGACTTTATGCTCTCCACTGCGCAAGTGAGCTACAATGCCTTTAAAGGCGGTGTCAAAGCGGGTAATATCATCGTCGTGGAGCCAAATCTCGTAACCCCAAGCGATGAGGACAAAAAGAAGTTTAGAATCTATGAAATCCCCATCATTACCATCGCCAAAGAAGAGGTGGGCAATGTCGTAACGCAGTCTGTCGTAGCACTCGCAATCACGGTGGCGATGACAAAATGCGTCAATAGAGATCTTGTCTTTGAGACTATGTTAGAAAAAGTCCCAGACAAAGTCAAGGATCTTAATAAAAAGGCTTTCGAGCTAGGCGAGAGATACGCAATGCAAGCGTTGGGATAGAATCTAGCGCATTGATGTTCCCGTTTATCGATCTTGCTAAGATCAACGCGCGCTTTGATTTGGAGCGTGCGTTTGGCGCGTTTGTGCAGCGTGCGCAATACATTCAAGGCGAGGAGAGCGCGAGCTTTGAGCACGAGTTCGCCGCGTATTGTGGCTCTAGGCACTGCATAGGCGTGAGCAGCGGCTCAAGCGCGCTTTATCTTATCCTAAAAGCCTACAAGCAGCTAGGCAAACTCCGTGATGAGGACGCCATCATCGTCCCTACCAACACCTATATCGCAAGCGTCTTTGCTATCACCCAAAACAACCTCACTCCCATTTTTGCCGAGCCTAGTGCGCGGGATTTTTTGCTCGATGTCTCTAGGTTAGAATCCCTCCTCACACCGCGCGTTAGAGCGATTATGCCCGTGCATTTGTATGGGCAGCTGTGCGATATGCAGGCAATCAACGCCTTTGCCAAAGCGCACAATCTCCTCGTGATTGAGGATAGCGCGCAGGCACACGGGGCGTATGTGCGAGATCCCCACACGCGAGCGGGCGCGTATGGCGATGCGGGCGCATTTAGCTTCTATCCTGCCAAAAACCTCGGCGCACTCGGCGATGGCGGGGCGATAACGACTGATGATGATGAGCTCGCCCTCACGATCAGATGTCTTGCCAATGCCGGAAGCGTGAGCAAATACACGCACACGCTTGATGGGATTAATGCGCGGCTAGATTCACTCCAAGCCCTCGTGCTGCGCGCCAAATTGCCGCTTTTAGATTCTGATAATGCCCACAGACGCGCCATAGCCGAGCTTTACGCACGCTCAATTAGTCATAGCGAGATCATCCTACCGCATTTTCGCACCTCCAGTCCGCATTCGCATGTGTGGCATTTGTTTGTGATACGCACCAAGGCACGCGAGCGGCTGCGCTCATACCTAGCGCGCAATGGCGTGCAGAGTATTATCCACTATCCCACTCCTGTGCATAAGCAGCAAGTCTATGCGCGCTACAACCACCTAGAGCTACCCATTGCGCAGATCTTACAAAGCGAGATTCTAAGCCTGCCTATAAGCCAAGTCCAGAGTCTTGCACACACGCAAAAAATCGCCGAGATTCTCAACGCTTTTGTATGCTAACACCACAGAGTTCGCACCCACTAGAGATTACAATGTAGTTTTACAATCCCGCTTCAATCCCCTCGGCACGACTTTTCTCACAAATTCCCGCTAATGGGATTGGAGAATCTTACTTATAAAATCTAGATTCTGTGTTTGCGGGCACTCGGTTTTTTGCGATTTTTTAGGGAATCTACGCTTAGATTTTCAATCACTTACGCTTAAGGAGTTCCCTTTGCCCCCTCGCTTGGCTCTAGCTTAAGTGAGCGTAGTGAAACAAAAACCCCGATTTATCCTTTGGGATTTCCTCACTTCACCCCCCCCCCTTTTTTTTATCTCAAAACAAGGCGCAGCCGCAGTTTCTTTAGAAAACAAGGCGCAGCCTCAAGCGGATTTAGAATCTAAAGAAAGTTTAGATTCTAGTTTTAGTAACTTAGATTCAGAATCTGGAACATTTACACAATCCACAACTTCAAAAAATCTTAGCAAGGCTTTGCCAAATACAATCAATGGGCGCGTAAGCGCAAACCGAGCAGAATCTAAAGATTCCAAATCTTTAGATTCTGCCATTTTTGCAACGCAAAAATCAAATAAAATATGTAGCGCGTCAGCGCATACCACCTCTCGCCCTTGTCGTGGTGGCGAAAATGCGTTAAAAAAATGCAGTAGTGCATTTTTAGCATTTTTACCTAGACAAGGATACAGCGAGGCACTCTCCCCGATTGCGCAAAAAGAGCCAACGGGTTGCAAGCAAAGCGCAGCAAAAACAGCGGAGACTTTTTCGGGGCTTTGAGAGTGCGGGGAGGGGATAACACCCCTTTTTCTTTTGCGCAAACAAGCGATTTTGAGAACCTAGGGAATATCCGTGAGAATGTGAATCTAAGAGGCTAGATTCTAGATTTTGCTTTTGTGAATCTTTAGATTCTGAATCTGAATCTAAGCTGCTCACGCTAGATTCTAAGCCTTCCTTAGATTCTGTATTTTCCTTACATTCCGCGCGTGGCTTTGCCCTGCTTGGTGTGGATTCTGTAATGCCAATATTGCACACAAAAAAATTAGTCCTTGCAGTGGGGCTTAATGGAGCTTTTGGCGGGTGCGGGGGAGTAGGAGCTATGCTTTAAGCGGTAGTGAGCCTCCCCAAGCCCGCCAAATCTGTGCAATGGCTACCCGCCCTGTAACTTAAGCGCAGGGCAAGCAAAAAAGAGCCTTCCCTCATGCACACAAGCGGGTTTTAGAATCTATGCCCTTAGTCGCTCATACCAAATGGATACTTCAAAACTTCTTTTGCTCCACATCGTGGAGGATCTCGCTAGCGATGCTATTGACTGCGTGGGTGATATCGTTTGTCGTGTGGGCTATGCTGACATTTTGCTGCGTTTGGGACTCTAGCTGCGAGATAGATTCATTAATCTGTCGCAAGCCATTAGTCTGCTCTTGGATAGATTCACTCATCTCATTAGCTGATTGCACGAGGATATTGACATTTGCCTCGATTTCGCCTAGGCTCTTTGTGGTTTTCTCAGCGAGCTTGCGCACTTCATCTGCCACCACGGCAAAGCCCCGCCCATGCTCGCCCGCACGCGCTGCTTCAATCGCGGCATTGAGGGCTAGGAGGTTGGTTTGATCGGCTATGTCTTTTATCACGCTCACAATGTTTTTGATATCCTCAGCCTGTTTTGTCGTTTCTGTGGTTTTATCGCTCACGCTTTGCATAGAGGAGCTTATCTCCTCTACCGCGGCGGCGGACTGCTCGAGCGCGCTGGCTTGGGATTGGCTGCCTTCTACGAGCTTTTGCATAGAATCTTTTAGCTCCTCTGCCTTGCCGCTTAGATTCTGTGCGTGGTGGGCAGAGACGCGCAGCATCGCGCTGATGACTTCTGCGAGGCTATTCACGCTATTTTGCATACCCACGGCATTTGGGATTTTGTGTGAGAAGTCATTGGATTCAAAAGCGGCAAAAGATTTTTTCACTGCATCGAGATCCTCGCCTAGCAAATCGCGCAAAGTCCCCACCATCTCATTGAGAGAATCGCGCAGGCGGTTTGTCTGTGGATTGGCACTTGAGAGGGCGATGACTTTGCTAAACTTCCCAAGCTTTGCCTCCTCTACGATACCCACCGCTTCATCGACGAGTTTTTTATCACGCGCTAGGGATTGCGTGATGTTGGTGATTTCGTGGTTTATCACGCTCGCCATCTTGCCAAACTCATCTTTGGATTTGATACTAATGGGTGTGGGCAAATCGCTCTCGTGATTAAGAAACTTAAAAAAATGCACCAAACCATCGGTAATGGGCGCAATAGGTCTTAGGTAAAAATGCACGATAAAGCCCAAAACCGCCATAATCACTACCATAAATAGTGATGAGAAAAGCACTTGCTGGACAATGAGCATATCCAAAAGCTCATCATAATCATCGATAGAATTTGCCGTGCATATGAGCCACTCCCCCTCATTGCTGCGCATACAGAGCCCCACGCGCTCATCGCCTCTTAGGACATATTGCATGAGCTCTGTGGGCTCTCCCTTGCTCTTTGCAGCTAGGGCAGAGTATCGCTCGATGATGCCCTTTAGCTCGGGCTCATCGGACATGATCAAGTCGGGATTGGAATGCGAGATGATGTGGTTGTTTTTGTCCGTGAGGAAAAATGTCGTGCTAGGCGTAGTCCTAAGCGCGGAGATGTCCTCTTGGAGCTGATCGAGGAAGATATTGCCCCCTATGACGGCGACGAGCTTGCCATTGATGATTACGGGGGCATAGGCGGTTGTGATGAGTTTGCCTGTGGTTATGTCATTATATGGCGTGGAAAATCCGGGTTTGAGGCTTGCCTTTGCCTCTTTGAACCAATTCCTTGTGCGCGAGTCAAAATTGCCCTGCGTGGGCGAGAGGATCCATGGCGTATTGCCCGAGAGATCGTCGGTTTTAATCAGTAGCCCATCTTCCTCATATCCGATAAAAAGCGCGTCTATCTGTGTGTAGATAAAAGCCTCTTTGAGCATAGCGCGGATATGCTCCACAGAGATATCCCCGCTCTTTGCCACTTCATTGGCAAAAATCTCAACGCCCTTAAGTTTGGTGTTAAAAAACTCACTCACAAAGTTCTCGGCGTTGCGGATAGATTCTTGCTTGCCATTAGTAATGCTGCTTAGAATGTTTTTTTCAGAAACATTGTAGTTAAAGGCGATAAAAATCCCAAAGCCTACAACGATACAAACAAATATAGTAGAGATGATCTTTTTGTTAATGCTCATACAAGCTCCTTTTTTAGGGATTTTAATATCGGAATATAAATTAAGAATCTCTAAAAAGTCAAGAATTTACCTTAAGGCAGATACAAAAAAAAAAAAAACGATTTTTTGTAACACTACTTTGGGTTTATGCGCTTGTGCGGGCTTATGGGGCTTGTGTGAGGAGATTTTTTGCCCGATTGATGAGAGGCTCTCTCATATTTGGGAGTTTTTGGGCTATCACTTCATCTAGGAGCTCTTTTAGAATCTCGCCAATGCGCTTGCCCTCGATGTTTTTGTCTAGTTTCTTAATCTCCTCGCCACTAATTTGCAGGCTCTTTAGCTCATAGCACGCATTGTGTGCGAGATATTCCACGCGCTCTGCCAATCCTTCTAATTCCCCATATCGTAGCGCCCAAAGTCCTAGAGCTGTCTCTACGCACTGCGTGCCAAAGCGCGATAGGAGCGTGAGAATCTGTGTATCATCGCGCGGAGGAGCGAGGGAGAGGAGTGCTAGCAGGGAGAGAATCTGGCGTTTGTGCGCGTTGCTAAAGCATAGATTCTGAACCAATGTAGCCCTCATCTCCTCGCCAAATCCGCCCAAAAGCCACGCATAGCGCGCAAGCAGTGAATCTAGCCTATCTATATGCTGTGCGCACTCCAAAAGCATAGGAGTGAATCTCGCGTGGGATTTTTGTGGCTGATGGGCAAGCTGCGCAAAGAGCTGCGCAAAAAGCTGCGCAAACTCCCTAAGCACGATGCTTGCATACGCGCCCATAAGGATTTTATCAAGCTCTAGGCGTATGCGCTCAGTAGGCAGCGTGCTAAGGAGGTGCGTGAGCTCTAGTAGCGCGTCCCTAGCGCGTGAATCTAGCCCAAAGCCCAAGGTCGCCCTAAAGCGCGTAGCGCGCAAGATTCTAAGCGCATCCTCGCTAAATCGCCTTCTCGCATCGCCCACGCACACGATACGCCCTTGATACAAATCCTCCACGCCACCCACATAGTCTAGCACGCCTTGTTTGGGGTGATAGGCGAGGGCATTGATACTAAAATCCCGCCGCGTGATGTCTGTGGCGAGATCGCTCACAAATTCCACGCGCTCTGGGCGGCGAGCATCGCGGTAGATTCCATCATTGCGAAAGGTGGTGATCTCATAGCAGACTTTATGCACGCACACGCCTATGGTGCCGTATTTGGAGCCCGTGCGTATGAGTGTGGCGCGATTATCGTTGGCAAAAATTTCACAGATTGCCTCAGGGCGCGCGTCTGTGGCGATGTCCCAATCCTTAGGAGCTATGCCAAGCAGGCTATCGCGCACGCAACCTCCGATGATGTAGGCGAGGTAGCCACGAGATTCTAAGCGTGAGAGAATCCCACGCAGATTCTGTGGGAGAGCGATGTGGTGGGGATAAATCCGTGGGGTATTGTGCATTGTTTTCCTAATTTGCTTAAATCTTTATATGCGTCTTAAAAAAGCGTTCAAAAGGCGCATTATACACTTTAAACCCGCACAAAAATTACGATTTAATCTTATCTCCCGCGCTTTTTGGTTACAATAATGCGCAAAACTTCCCCTAGGAGCTCTAGTGATGAAGACTTTGAAGACTACGCTAGTGTGGCTTGCTCTCGCGCTGTGTGCGAGTGCGTCTGCGCAAAACTCCGATGAGGCTATGCAAGAGCTCATCAATGGCAATCACAAAAAAGCCTTGCAGATGTTTGAGAATCTGTGCAAAAACAACGATTTTGGCGCGTGCTATCAGCTAGGGATTCTCTATAGCAGCGGCGAGAGTGTGTCGCCAAATTTTCACAAAAGCGTGGCGTTTTATGATCTCGCGTGTAATGCCAATGTGATGGCTGCGTGTAATAATCTAGGCGTGATGTTTTATCGCGGAGAGGGCGTGCGGCAGGACTATCAGAGAAGTTTAGAGCTCTATGACAAAGCCTGCAAGGGGGGCAATGCCGATGCGTGCAACAACCTAGGCGTGATGTTTGAAAACGGCTATGGTGTGGAAAAGCGCGATTTTGTCCAAGCGGGGCTTTATTACACCGATGCGTGTATGGGCAAAAGTGCCAAGGGCTGCTACAATCTCGCTGTGCTGGCATACGATGGCAATGGCGTGAAAAAAGACAGGGCGATGGCAAAGGAATATTATGGGCTAAGCTGTGATTTTGGGCTGCAGGCGGGCTGCGAGCAGTTCAAAACGCTCAATCTCAAGTAGGGGCTAGTGATGAGAAGTATCGCGTATTTGGTGCTTGCCTGTGTGATTATGGGGAGTGGGTGTGGCCATAAGGAATTGCAAAAAACCTCCCAACTCGCTGATGATAGCTCAATCGCCCACGAATCCCCGCAATTACTCCAAAATATCAAAATCCTAAGAAGCTCCTGTGGCAGCGGCAATAGCCTAGACTGCTACAAGCTTGGCACGCTTTATGCCAAGGGCGAGGGCGGTGTGCAGTGGTATTCTAAAGCTGCGCAATTCTACAAGATGGCGTGTGAATCTGGCGTGCTCAAAGCCTGCAACAACCTAGGCGCGCTCTATGAGGAGGGGCTAGGCACGCGGCAGAGCTACCAAGTGGCGTTTAGATTCTATCAGGCGGCTTGCTCGCGTGGCGAGCCCGATGCGTGCAACAACCTCGCGCGTATGACAGAAAAGGGCATTTTAGTAACCAAAGACGCAGCCTATGCCGCGCTACTGTATGAAAAGGCGTGTATCGGCGGGAGTGCGGTGGCGTGTATGAATATCGGGAGAATGTATCTCAAAGGCAAGGGCGTGTCTAAGAATAAGCAGAGTGCGAAAAGCTTTTTTGGGCAGGCTTGTGATTTGTCCTACCAAGAGGGCTGCGAGGCGTATAGATCGCTGCTGTAGCCGATTCCAACAAGGATTTAGAATCTAAGCGCATTAGAGTAGATTTTTAAGCAAAATGATTGGACACAAAAGCTACAATTCCCCATCTGTCTTAAGGCAGAAAATAAGCGTGCAAAATGCACAAAAAGGAGACATTATGAAAGGTTTGTTTAAAAAAGTCGTGTTTGTCGTGGCGTTGGCGGGATTGCTTGGCGGTGGCGTGTATGCAGAGGATGAAAATACACAACCACAGCAGGCACAACAACAGAGCGCAGAAAGCACAAAGAATAAAAAAGAGCTAAAGCGCGAGCATAAAGAAGCAAAGAAAGAGGTAAAAAAAGAGTATAAAAACGCCAAAAAAGCACAAAAATAGCCCTAGTTGTGCATAGATTCTGTATGCACTAGGAGCTGCATATGCAGACACTCACACTTGCAGATAGCCCGGCATTAGCAAATAGCAAAAAGCTCATATGCCGGGGCATTCTCGGATGTATCATCTCGCTTTTTTGCCTCTTTATCCCGCTTGTCAATCTCATCGCACTTTTTAGTATCATCGCGTTTTGGATCGTGGGCGTTGTGGGGCTGTATCGCTTTAGCAAGCTTGCCAATACCTTTGTGTTCCGCTACTATGTGTATGCGCTCTTGCTAAATCTTGGCTACTTTATTGTCCTGCAGATTCTTGCGGTTGTGGTTATGAATGATGTAATGATGCCAAGCACCTCGGTGTATGTGGCGTGCGCCATTGTTCTCCTCGGGGGCATTGCTGTGATGGCGTTGCAGGTGTATTGGTTTTATAAAGCTAGTGTCGAGTTGGCGTTTTTGAGTGGATTAAAAGCATTTATGGCGAGCTTTAAGCTCTATGTAGTCGCGCTGGTGGGCAATGTGCTTGTCGGGGCGATATCTGGCTTTATGTTTGTGGATTTTTTAAACCACAATCCGCTTGTGGTGAGCGGTATGATCTTTGGTGGCTTGGAGTATGGGCTGATTGCGTTTTTTAAAAATTACCTTAGTTTGCTGATTGTTTGGGGCTTGCTCTGTGTGGTGACTTTGGCAAGTGTTGTGTTTTTTTGTATCGGATTTTTTAGTATCACGCGCACTTTTGTGCGCCCAAGGGAAGCTTTGAAAAGCACAGATTATCTTAGCTAATCCCCTAAGAGGCGCGCATTGACTTCCCTTATGAGTGCCTCATCGCTACTAGGATCAAAAAATCTAAACTCATTCCCACTTTGTTTTATCCCACTGAGCAGATCCCCGCTACTGCGGTTTTTGAGATCGAGCTCGGCGATTTCAAATCCGCTAAGTGTCTTAGCAAAAGATTCTAAGCGCGTGGTGTCCTTGGCAGTGGTGTAGAGGAAGCAATAGCCCTTTAGCCCATTGCGACTCACTCTGCCGCGGAGTTGGTGCAGTGTCGCTAGCCCCAAACGCTCGGGCGCGACAATCACAATCGTGCTAAGCCTAGGAAGCGAGATCCCCACCTCCACCACGGTGGTAGCGAGCAATAAATTTCCCTTGCTAGCAAATTCTGCGAGCACTTCTTGCTTTTGCTTATCCTTGCCCGAGGTGACATACACGCCCTCAAAATGCCTAAACCAAAACTCCTGCCCCTGTGAAAGCGAGAGGTAGTCGATATGCTCACTTTCCTCCACGAGCGGATAGATGATGATCGCCTGATGTCCTCTCTCAAACTCCGTGCGCAAATGCGCTAGGAGCGTGGCAAAGTCTGACTTACCCACAATGCGGGTTTGTATGTCTTTTTTAAAGGGCAAGTCTTTGATAATGCTGTGCTTGATATAGTGGGCATTCATCATCGCAAAGGTGCGCGGGATAGGCGTGGCGGAGAACTGCAGGGCGTGGGGCTTGGTGTCTGTGGCACTGGAGAACATTTTTTCGAGTTTGTGGCGTTGGTTGGTGCCAAAGCGGTGCTGCTCATCGCTCATCACAAGTGCGAACTGAGTATAATCAAAATCGCGATACAAAATCGCCTGTGTGCCGATGATAAAATCCGCGTCGCTAGATTCTATATTTTCATCACAATTTGTCTTTGACAAATTGCTATCGCTCGCAGAGAGTGAATCTCTGCTCGCTCCGCTGCGCGCACATACACTGCCCTTTATAGAATCTAGGGATTGCTTAGATTCTATAACGCCGCTAGCAATTTGAGATTCTGTATTTTCATCACAATCCCCCAACTCCTCTTGTGTGAAAAGTGTGGATTCTATCCATCGTGGCGCGCTTATCCCCTGCGTCGCCTCCTGTGTATCTCTCTCCTGTGCGCCTCTTTTGGGGCTGATAGAATCTTTGCTCTGTGCGCTGATGAGCTTTAGACGCACAAAAGGTGGGAGAAACCGCCGCGCCTCCTCATAGAGCTGCTTGGCTAGGATACTTGTAGGAGCCATTAGGATAGACTTGTGCGGGTATGCCATCATCACCGCACTCAAAATCACGATAGTCTTGCCACAGCCCACATCGCCCATTATCAGCCGCCGCGCTGCCGTGCTAGAGTTAAGATCTGTGGCGATAGATTCTATAGCCTCGCTCTGTCCCTGCGTGAGGGTAAAGGGCAGAGAATCCACAAAGGCTTTGTAGTCGCCATTGCACACAAAATTGGCTCTAAAATGCAGGTTTTTGGTGCGCAGCCGCAGGATATGGTGCAGGATTTCAGTGAATTTTAAGGCTTGCAGATACACCCCAAAATAGCCACTATGGGCTAAAAACGCACTCACAAACTCCCCTGTAGGGTGGAATACCTCATACAGCGCGCTTGCATAAGGCTCGATGATACCGCACGCTTGGAGCGTATCGTGCGTGATGAGCGCGCTTAGGGCGTTTAGGAGTTTATTTTTAGCGGGCGTGGTTTTAAAATCCATCGTGATCGCGCCAAAGTCGCTTATGGCTTTTGGTTGGGTTATGTGCCAAAACGCGCCCTTTTGCTCGAGTTTGCCATACACCACGCATTGCGCCCCCTCGCCAAAGCTCTTATACATAAAGGGCTTTGGGTGAAAAAGCGTCATAGAGATTTCTTGCCCAAAGTCTAGGGCGTGCGCGTAAATCCTAAGATAGCTCTTTTTGCCAAAGCCTGCCTTAGTGCTCTGTGTTATCTCCACGCGCAGCGCACCCACCGCGCCGTGTGTGAGCGCGGGGAGGAGGGTTTTATTTTGATAGCTTTTGGGGGGATTTAGCAGGAGGTCAAAAAGCGTGTGTATCCCTAAATCTTTTTTAGGGCTGATGGCATTCTCTAGCGCGTGAGGCGATGTAGATTCTATAATCTCTATAATGTGCTCGAGTTTTGAGCGTTGCAAAATATCCAAGTCAAATCCCCATATAATCCCCGCCTAGCGCGTGATATAGCGCGCCATATCTAGGATTCTGTTTGCATAGCCACATTCATTGTCATACCACGCCATTACCTTAGCCATACCACCTTCAAGCACAAAGGTGAGATCGCTCGCCACGATGGCACTATGCGTATCGCCGATAAAATCACTGCTCACTCTAAAGCTCTTATCGATTGCCAAAATGCCCGATAGCTCGGCGCGTGAGGCGTCCTCTAGGGCTTGCTTTATAGAATCTGCATTTGCGTCGCGGCGGAGTTTGAGGCTCAAATCAACCATCGAGACATCAGCCACAGGCACGCGCACGCTATGCCCGTGTAGCCTGCCTTTGAGTTGTGGGAGGACTTTGTAGAGGGCTTTTGCCGCACCCGTGCTCGTGGGGATTATGTTTTGTGCTGCGGCGCGTGCGCGTCGTTTATCGCTCCTGTGTGCGTTGTCAAGGAGGTTTTGATCGTAAGTGTAGCTATGGATGGTGCTTAGCACTCCAGATTCTATCCCAAAGAGAGAATCTACCACCTTAGCAATGGGCGCGAGGGCGTTGCTCGTGCAGGAGGCGTTAGAGATGATGGGCTCGCCATTGTATTGCGTGTGATTGACCCCTAGCACGAAGGTGGGCGTATCATCGATAGCGGGGGCGGATATGATGATTTTTTGCACGCCTTTGGCTAAATGCGTCTCCATACTCGCGCTATTTAGGAATTTGCCACTAGATTCTATCACGACATCCGCGCTGCTAAAATCTAGCTCCTCTCGTGCTAGGTTAGTAAAAAGCGTGGTGGAGTGGGAGCGTCCATCGTGAGTAAAGGACAAAACGCCCTGTGTGGGAGTGTGTGGCGTGTAGGACACATCGCTTAGGGGGCTAGTATGCACGCTATCGTATGTGAGCAAATGCGCTATCATCGCGCCATCGGCAATATCGTGCGCTAGGAGCACCTCCATATCATCGCGCAAAGCACACGCGCGAAAGATACTCCTACCAAGCCGCCCAAGCCCATTTATCGCTATTTTTATCATCACTCCCTCACTTTATCAAAGTCTTTAGCAAAATTTTAGCATATTTACTTTTCAAACTCATCCATCACATTTGCCGCTTCAAGCAGCCGCTGCTTGTCAAAATGCGTGTAGATTCTGCTTGTGTTGAGATTGGCGTGCCCTAGGGCTTCTTGGACGAGCACCAAATCGTGCTTTTTGCTATAAAGCATCGTGGCAAAGGTGTGGCGGAGCATATGCGCGCCCATCTTTTCTTTTTTGATCCCTGCGTATTTTAAAATCTCCCCTAGCACTTGATACACACGCGCTTGGGTGAGCTTGCCGCCTTTGTTGTTGCAAAAGATGAGATTATCCTCTATGTCCGTGCGCAGGGCGATTTCACTACGCTCTTGCATCCAAATGCGCATAAGAGAATCTATCTTTTCTTTTTTTATCATCGCCACGCGCATTTTGTTGCCCTTGCCGCGCACTTGGAACATCCAAAGGTTTTCTTGAGGGATTAAGTCTTTGGTGCGCAGACTTAGGGCTTCGCTCACGCGCATACCGGTGTAGATGATGACTTTGATGATGAGTTTGTCGCGCGCCATACGGCTTGGGGGGAGCGGCGTGGTGTCGATAGATTCTAAAAACCGCTCGAGCTCGCTCTCATCGAGGTATGTGGGGAGCTTTTGCCCGCTAGTTTGGCTTATGAGATGGCGGATAGCGAGCTTTATCCCAAAGACAAAGGAGCCTTTGTTGTAGGAATTGTGCCTATCGATATAGCCAAAAAACCCAATAAGCACGATACGATAATTTTTTTTGCTCGCGTCGCTAAGCTTGGAGGTATAGACGCTCAAAAAATCGATGATGAGCTCTTCATCAATGCGTGTGAGTGAATCTAAATGCAGAGCAGAGAGATACTCATAGAGCTTGCGCAGCGGCGTGCTAAAGAGATTGATACCCACTAGCCCCGCACTGCGCGCCTTTTTGCACAGACTTAGGAGCTCGTGTATGCTTTTTGGCGTGATATTGAGGGCTTGGAGGCAGTGGAGGATACTCTCCTGATCGCGCACTTGGTGGTTAGAGAGCGTGTTTATCTTCCAGCGGATAAAGCGTCCCATCCAGCACAGGAGATTTTGCTCAAATGAGGGGTAAGATTCTAAAGGATATTGCATAGATTGTCATCGCCCATTAGTGTGAGATTTTTGCGGGACTAAAGCACATTTAGTGCCACAATTTGGCTACATCTTTGCTATAATCGCGCTTTGATTTAAGGATTTTTAGGATTGGGCAATGCAGGAAGTGTTGGAGGATTTTGAGCGGTTTTTTGCGAGATTGTGCGCTCATATAGGCGAGGATAGGGCGCGTGAGGGGCTAGAGGAGACACCAAAGCGGATTATAGAATCTTTCCAAACACTCTTTAGCGGCTATGCGCAAAATCCCACAGAGCTGCTTGGCGCGACTTTTAAAGAGGGTTTGTGCGATGAGATGGTGATAGCAAAGGATATTGAGTTTTACTCAATGTGCGAGCACCATTTGCTGCCTTTTTTTGGGCATATCAGTATCGGCTACATTCCAGATAAGCACCTCGCGGGGATTAGCTCCCTAGCGCGCTTGGTGGAGAGCTTTGCGCGCAGGCTACAGATTCAAGAAAGATTAACCGAGCAAATCGCCCAATGCCTCCTAGAGACACTCCAGCCAAAGGGCGTCATCGTCGTGTGCGAGGCGCAACATCTGTGTATGAGTATGCGCGGCGTGCAAAAAAATCCTACCATCATCACGAGTGCTTTGCGCGGATTGTTTAAGCGCGATCCTAAAACACGCGCAGAGTTTATGCAGCTTATCAAATAGCACCATTTAGATTCACAAGTATTTCGGAGGAGAAAATGGCAAAAAATATCAATATGGGCACGGATTCACTCTATCGCTTATTTTTTTATTTTTTTGTCCCAAATTTGTGCGCGATGATAGCACTCTCGACTTATTCCACGGTTGATGGGATTTTTGTGGGCAAGGCATTGGGACATCAGGCACTAGCAGCTATTGGCGTGTGTTGGCCTGTGTTTCCCGTGATGATTGCTTTTGAGCTGCTTTTTGGTATGGGAGCAGCGAGTATCGCGTCGTTTTATCTAGGCAGGGGGCAGGAGCACCGCGCGCGGATTATGTTTAGCTCGGTGTGTTACTTTGCTGGGGGTAGTAGCCTCCTTTTTGGGATTGTGCTTTTTTTAAATACAGAATCTATCGCCTATATACTAGGGGCAAATGAGGAGATTTTGGGCTATGTGGTGGAATATCTGCAAGTGATATTGTTAGGCTCATTTATCGTGGTGCTTCATCCGCTGCTAGATATTTTTGCTATCAATGACAAGCGTCCCGTGCTCGCGATGATGGCGATGATAATAGGCGCAGCGAGCAATATCGTGCTCAATTACCTCTTTTTGTTTGTGCTAGAGCTTGGCATAGCGGGCTCGGCTCTAGCGACGATCCTTGGGCATTGCATTGGTATGTGTATCCTGCTAAGCCATTTTATCCTCAAGCAGGGTAAGATTTATTTTGTGAGAATCTTCAAATTCCGCTCCGTGTTTGCCTCTATGCGCAATGGACTGCCCCAAAGCTTTGCTGAGATTAGCGTGAGCGTGGTGATGCTGCTTATCAATCGCACGCTTAAGGACTTGGGCGGGACAGATGCACTCTCGGTGTATAGCATACTGATGTATAGCGGTATGGTAGTCTTTACCATCGTGCTTTCCTGCGCGCAGGGCGTGCAGCCTATCGCTAGCTTTAATTACGGGGCGCGAGAATATGCGCGTGTGAAAAAAATCTACTTTTTTGTGCTCGGCTTTGCCACTATAAGCGGGGCGCTGATGTATGTGCTTTCTAAATTCTTTGATAGCGCGCTTGTGAGCCTCTTTTTGCGCGCTGATACCCAGCACCTGCTAGAGCCCACCACGCACGCGCTGCATATTTACTTTTTGGGCTTTATCTTTTTGGGCTTTAATATTGTGAGTTCGATTTTTTTACAATCTATCCAAAGACCGCTAAGCTCTTTTATAGTCACCATCTCCACAAACCTCGTGTTTATCGTGATTTTGCTAGAGATTTTGAGCAGGATTTGGGGGCTTGATGGCGTGTGGTGGAGCTATCCGCTCTCATTTATGTGTGCGAGCGTGGTAACCCTTGGTGTGATGATGTATGAGTTTAGGCGCGGGAGTTTGGGCAGGAGCATAGGGAGTGTGGCACGATGAAAAAGGTAATCATACTCTTTGATCTTGATGGCACGCTTATAGATTCTACCAAAGCCATTTATGCGAGCTTTTGTGAGGCGATGGAGGCGTTTGGGTATCCTAAGCCGAGTTTGGATTCACTCAAAATGACGATTGGGCACACGCTTGAGGATATGTTCTTAGCGCACAAAATCCCAGAGGATAGACTAGGGGAGCTCGTGCAGCGCTATAGAATCTCCTATCGTGACAAAATGGAGGCGGGCACGACTCTGCTCCCAAATGCAGCAGAGGCGATAGCACTCGCGGCTAGTTTCGCGCATTTGGGCGTGGTGACCACTAAGCGCGGGGATTATAGCGCGCGCTTGCTGCACTCGCTTGGTGTGGGCGAGTATTTTAAATGCGTGGTGGGGATAGAATCTGTGGCTAAGCCTAAGCCAGATTCTGAGCCAATCCTAAAAGCCCTAGAGAGCTTTAAACACGCTAGCGAGGCGCACACCTATATGATAGGCGATACCACGCTTGATTTAGAATCTGCCAAAAGGGCGGGCATATCGGCGCTAGGCGTGCTGTGTGGCTATGGCGATAAGCAGGCGATGAGCGCGTATGGCGTGCCGATGTGTGCGGACGCGCTAGAGGCGGTGCGCGAGATAGCCAGAAGCCTTTAATGGCAGTTTTAGGCTATTGTGGCTATGATTGTGAGAAAAATTTGGAGTAGAATCTATGGCAAAAGAACCGATGACAGAGTATGGCTACCAAAAGCTTAGAGCCGAGCTCAAAGACTTGCAAGAAGTCCAACGCCCCCAAATCGTCAAAGAAATCGATATAGCGCGCTCACACGGGGATTTGAAAGAAAATGCAGAATACCACGCCGCGAGGGAAAAGCAGGCATTTATAGAATCTCGTATCGCCGAGCTTAGTGCTATGCTCTCAAACGCACAAATCATCGATCCTAGCACCCTAGAGCACAAAAGAGTGAGCTTTGGCTCCTATGTGAAGATTCTGGATTTGGATACGGATAAGGAGCTTGCTTATACGCTAGTGGGCACGCTAGAGAGCGATCCACAAAATGGACTCATCTCCGTATCCTCGCCTATGGGGCGTGCGCTCATAGGCAAGGAAGTGGGCGATGAAGTGAGTATCGTGCTACCAAAAGGCGAGAGCGAGTTTGAAATCCTAGAAGTGGGCTATAAGCCCTTAGAGTTCAAAAACTAAGGCAAGGTATGCGTATCAAGATAAAAAAACTCCACCCACAGGCTATTATCCCGAAGTATCAGACGACTTTTAGCGCGGGCTTTGACTTGCACGCGCTAGATTCACATATCCTCAAAGCTAATGAGTGCGCGCTCATCTCCACAGGCTTAGCCTTTGAGATAGAATCTAGCTATGAAGTGCAGGTGCGCCCCCGCAGCGGTTTGGCACTCAAAAACGGCATAAGCGTGCTCAATGCCCCCGGCACGATAGATAGCGACTATCGCGGGGAGATCAAAGTGCTGCTCATTAACCACTCTAGCGAGGACTTTGTCATAGAATCTGGCGATAGGATCGCCCAAGGTGTGGTGAGCAGGGTGTATCAGGCGGAGTTTGAAGAAGTGGGAGAGCTCACAGATTCACAGCGCGGGGCAGGGGGCTTTGGCTCTAGTGGCGTGGGGGAGCAGGGAAACTATCAATAAAAGGATAACTATGAGCGTTAAAAACGATTTGACACAAATCAAAAATGAGTTCAACAAAGATGGGCAGATTTTAGAGAGTGCGTTTAGGTTTGAGATTTTGCTAAGGCGCTATAGGAAGTCGCTCATCGCGCTTTTGGTGCTGATAGTCGCGGGCGCGGTGTATATGGGTGTGAGCAGCTACCTTACCCAGCAGCGGCACACAAAGGCAAATGCGGCGTTTAGAGAAATCACAAAAGCCCAAACCCCCGAGCTCCTAGAGACTTTGAAGCAAAATAGCCCAACGCTCTATGATTTTTATCTCTACACGCACAATCCCAGCGAGGAGACACTCCAAGACTTGATGAAGTCTAAAAACGAGCTTATCGCCCAAATCGCCACCTATGAGCATATCCAGCACACGCTAGATTCACTCCTTGGGGATTTTGCTGAATCTAGCGCGCCCTCCAGCCCTGCTAACCCTAGCGAGGTGTTTGCTAGCCTGCCACCATTGCAGGATAAGACACTCCAACAGTGGCTCCTCCTCCAAGAGGCTGCAATCCTCCTCCAAAAGGGCTATAAGCAAGAGGCTAGAGAGAAGCTTATGCTTTTAGATGAAAATTCTGATTTTGCCCATATGGGCAAGGCTTTGCGCCATTACCAAAAATAGGCTTTAGCGTGATGAGAATCTTTGTTGTTGCGCTACTTGCGCTAAGTATTGGTGTGTTTGGGGGTTGTAGTCAGAAAAAGTATTTTGAGCCAAAAGATGTGCGATTGCAAGCAGACTTCCCTCACAAGCTCCCCGCTCCCATTGTGCATACTTCTAGGGTTGGTGCGCTGCTCAAAAACTATGAGGTGCTCGATATATCTGGCAATATCGATATCGAGCTAGCCAAAGATCAGCGGTTTTTGGGTGCAGAGGGCGGGTATTATCTCGTGCAAAATGGCTGTGGTGCGCTGCTGCTTATCGATAGCGCGACAAAGACACAAAGCGAGCTAGCATTTAGCAAATGTATCGTGAGTGCGACTATCGCGCCACACTCTAGCCTCCAATCCGATATGCTCATCGCGCTCGTGGGCGCGGATAATAGCGTGATTGTGTATGATGTGGGCAGTAAGCGTGAGCGATTTTCCCAAAAGCTTGCTAATGTGATAGCCATTAATTCCCTCGCTGCCGCACCTGTGTTTGATAAAGGCACAATCATCTTTCCCACGCTTGATGGCAAGATTGTGATGTATGACAAAGCGAGCAATGCGTTGGTGCGCGATATCTTAATCCAAAGCGATAAGTTTTTTAACAATATCATCTATCTCGTGGTAAAAAACGATCTCATCATCGCCGCCACTTCCAAGCGTATCAGCACGATTGTGGGCAATAGCAAAACCTTTAACTATGATGGGGATTTTAGGGATTTGCTCCTGCATAAGGATAAGATTTATGTCCTAAGCAATGATGGCAAGATTCTAGAGCTCGATCATACTCTAAAGCTCCTGCGTGAAGTCAAGCTAGAGTATGCGAGGCTGCACGGCATCGTGGTAAAGGACAATGCCCTTTATACGCTTGAGAGCCACAAATACCTCATAGAAGTGAATCTAGAGAATTTTTTGCCCGTGATTTATAAAGTCGATTTGCCAAGCAAAAAGCCTATTTTTTATACCGATGAGAGTTTGTTTTATGACAGATTTTACAAGAGGTTTTGATGGTCTTTTGTGATATAGGCAACACTTTCTTACACTTTTGCTACAAAGGCAGAATCTGGAAAGAGTCGCCAAGCAAACTCTCGCCCAAGCGGCAAGATGTCAAGATTTTTTATATCAGTGTCAATCCCAAATCTGAGAAAAAGCTCCTTAGCTCCCATAGCGCGTGTGTGAATCTCGCTCCCTACTTTGAGCTAAACACTGCTTATCGTGGTATGGGGATTGACAGAGTGGCGGCGTGCGTGGGCGTGGGAGATGGGATCATCGTCGATGCGGGGAGTGCGATCACGGTGGATATTATGCAAAATGGCGTGCATTTGGGCGGGTATATCCTGCCCGGACTTGGGGCATTTAGGCAGCTATATAGGAGTATCGCGCCCGTGCTAAATAGGGATTTTGATCTCGCAGTGGATCTGGATAGACTGCCCCAAAACACACGCGCAGCCCTTAGCTATGGGGTGATTAGGAGTATTTTACTAATGATTGATGATAGTGCTAAGGGCAAGCAGATTGTCTTTACCGGGGGCGATGGGAAGTTTTTTAGCAGGTTTTTGTCCCAAGAGCATAGCTGCGTGTTTGATGAAACCATCGTGTTTAAGGGTATGCAGCAAGCCTACAATACATATCTTTTGAAGCACAAAGGAAACAAATGATAACGATTGCATTACCAAAGGGGCGTATCGCCAAAGAGAGTCTAGAGCTTTTTTCTAAGATGTTTGGGGAGGATTTTGCGTTTGAGGATAGGAAGCTGATTTTGGAGCAGGGGGGCTTTAGATTCTTACTCGTGCGCAGTCAGGATGTGCTCACTTATGTGCATTATCAGGCTGCGGATGTGGGCGTGGTGGGGCTTGATGTGATTGAGGAGTATGAGCTCAATGACGCCATCAAGCTCCTAAACCTGCACATTGGCAAGTGCAAAGTCGTGATAGGCTCAGAGATGGGCAAGGAGATAGATTACCAAAAGCCACAGATAAAAATCGCTACCAAAATGCCCACCATCACTTATAAGCATTTTTCCAAAAAAGCTATCCCAATTGATATCATCAAGCTCTATGGGAGCATTGAGCTCGCACCTTTGGTGGGGCTGTGCGATGGGATTGTGGATATCGTCGAGACGGGCGCGACTATGCAGCAAAACAATCTCAAAGTCGATGAAGTCATTATGGAATCTTCTGCCTACCTCATCGCCAACGCCCTAAGCTTTTACCAAAAGCAAAAAGCAATTTTGGATTTGAGCAAAAAGCTTAGCGCGCTTATAGGATAGTAGGGCAAGAGATGAAGCGTTTGGTGCTGTTGTGGCAGCTGTGCGTGGCGCTAGGCTTTGCCGAGTGGGTGATGTTTAGCGATGGGAGCGATACCTATATCTACAACAACCAAAGTGGCGAGATTTTTGTGCGCCACCATTTAGGAGGAGAGAATTACAAAGATGTGTTTGTCAAAATGCCCCGCGGTGCTTTCCCTAGCGAGCTAAAATCTGCTCAAAAATCCCAAACCCCCCTCCCAAACGCTACACAACCTCTAAGCAGTGATGAGAATCTCGAGCAGCGCAAGCTTGAGGCACTCAAAAAATCCCAAGAAGTCCTAAATAATGCGCTTGAGTTTTAGGCGCGCTCTGTGCCTCCTCGGAGCTTTTGGACTCGCTCTCGCACAGGATAGCACGGGCGATCTCACGCTTGCAGAGCGCACACACCAAGAGCTTAGCCAATCCTACACCAACCTCACTTCCCATACCATATCCCTAGGGGCAGATGCCTCGCTCTTTGTCCATGGGGATTTAGGCAATTTAGGCACTATCATCATAGGCGAGGGCGCATCACTTGGGCTTAGCGGGAGCTTTAGTAATAGTGGTAGCGTGCGGCTAGAATCTGGCGCACTTATCGAGGTGGGCGCTAGATTCACACATAGCGGGAGTTTGGAGTTTGGCGGCACGCTCAATCATCACTTTGGCTCCATAAGCGCAGAATCTATCACGCTAGATTCTAATTCCAAAATCGTGCTAAATCCCCAAATGGCGTTCTTTGGCGATACGAGCTACACGCTGCTATATAGCACACAAGATTCTATCGTGGATAATGGTGTGAGTGTAGGGATAGAATCTAGCTCCACATACGCGCCATACATACGCCTAACACACGATTTGAGCGAGGATTCTAAGTCGCTCTTTGTGGAGTTTAGCCTCACCGATACTGCTAAAGCTACCGACATTAGCATACTCAACGCCGCTGCCACCGCCGCGCTCTCATCACACGACAAAGCCCTATTAACTCATCTCAAAAACCACAACCAAACCTTTGGCGTGGGCGTAGTGAGCGCGCTCCTCTCAGATGAGGCAAGCACCAATATCGCCCAACTCACCCAATCCCTCTACCGCGCGCAAGATGAAGTGTATGATCAAAGCCTCTATGATGCCATCGCGATGAGCTGGATAGGGAGCAATGCACAGGTGAGCTTGCGGCTCAATCAGCGCGCAGATTCTATGAACTCTCAGCGCGGCGATGTGTGGGCGGATTTGCTCGTTGGGACTTCGCATTTTGGTGCGCGCACTCAGAATCTTTTTGGCTTTATAAGCGGGATTGATAGGCGTTTGGGGGAGCATATACTGCTGGGCGCGGCGTTTGGCTACATACGCGGCGCGAGCGAGGTGGGCGCGGCGATAGAGCATAGCGCGCAGTATGCGTTTGCAAACCTCTATGGCAGGGTGTTTGATACACACAATGAGCTAGATATCAGCCTCTATGGTATGGCAAATTTTGCGCAAATGGCGCGCTACTTTAGTCTCTGGGGCTTTGGGAGTGCGCAGCGCAGCGCGTATAATCCCCACGCGCTAGGGGGCATACTCCTCTATGGCTATGTGTTTCATCTCTCTCCCACGCATTTTTTAAAGCCCATTTTGGGCTTAGGCACCCATTATGCGCACCAACCCGCCTTTAATGAAAGCGGCACGCTGCCTATTGGCACAAGCGCGAGCGATCTTTTGTATCAGAGCTTAGAGATTGGGGCGGAGTATAGGTTCAAAAACGCGCGTGGGAGCTATGTGTATATCAAGCCCTCCTATGAGGTGCTGCTCCACTCACGCCAAAACACTCCGCAGACACAGATTGTGGATTCTGCGCTTGCTTTAGATAGGAGCGCGTTTGTGCTGCCAAAGGGATTTGTCAATCTCCTCATAGGTGGGGAGATTGCTTACAAAGATAGGCTAACCTTTGGGATCAATGCCTCCTATAAGCAAGCCATAGACGCGCGAGATAGCCCCCTAAATCGCGTGGGTATGAATATGCTTAGCGTCTGGGGCGGGGTGCGATTTGGGTTTTAAGTTTTTTAGAGATAGTTTTTAGTTTGCGTTTTATCCTTGCTATTAGCGGGAGTTTTAGGCTTTTATTGAATGCATAGATTCTCTGTAGGGCGAGAGTAGGGACTTTGATTTCTTGTGGATAAGTAATGGGGAATTTTGTGTTTATGGTTTTTGAGTTAAAGACTTCTTCAGAGCTGCTGCAGTGTATCCCGCTACCATCTAGGCCGATTTGGTGGATGTATGAGGTGCTAGGAGTGAGGCTTAGGGCATTGTGCTTGTAGGCAAGGCAGTAAAAAAAGATAGCCCAAGTTTTTATCTTACCACTTTTGTTTAGGAGGATTTGCTGCCACGCGTTGTAGGAGTTGTTGAGATTGATGTCCATAATTTCTTGTTTGCTAAAGTTGTTGATAAAATATCGTGTATCGCGTCTAAAATGCTGCCATCTATCGTGCCAAGTGCCCCAACCCCAAGGATCAGGGAAGTACCAAAAGTAACAATCCCCTAGGCCTTGCGGATCTATGGGGTGGGTGTGTGCATTGATCGCCCAGACATTGCTATGTTGTTCATAGCGCGAGAGGGCGTCATTCATATAGTCTAAAAACACAGGCGATACGAGTATGTCGTCTTCTAAGACGATGATTTTGCCATATTGCTTAATGATGTGCGTAACACCATCGATGATAGAATCCGCCAAGCCAAAGTTGCGCTCTCGCTCGATGATGGTGATGTTTTGGAATGCCTGTGTGTATCGTGCCTTGAAAGCGCGGAGATATTGCCTTGTGCGGGTAACTTTGTGCCTAGCTTTAGAATCTTTTGGTGCGTCGGAGTAAATAAACAAATCACTTTGCCCCGTTAGGGCATTTTGTAGAAGGCTTTTGAGGGTTTTTGCGGTGTGTGTAGGTCTATTGTAGGCAAATAAGACAATGGGTGCTAGCATCTACTTCCTTTTTATAAGTTTTTTAAGAATGCGTTTTGTCCTCCATAAGCCATAAAAAAGCCTCGGGGTATAGCAGGCTAGAATCACCTTAGGTGCGCACAGAGAGCGCAAAAGACTTCTAGCATTGTTTGGATCGATTTTTTCGCGCATTATGGGGATGGCGATCAATGTGGCTGATGAGAGGATTTCTCTAAGCCCTCTGTATAGCTCTTGGAGTATGCTTGCTTGAGAAGTTGGCAGGGTTTGGTAGATTTGGGCAAAATGGAGGAGTTCGCTTGCCATACGCAAAGATGAATAATGCGTGTGGTAAAGATAGGCATTGTAGGGAGATTTGAACAATTTAGCTAGAGGTTGTTGGTATTTGGGCAATGATAAAATGTCTGTATTATCCTCTCTAAAACGCATTGTTGAGTTCTCTCTCTCAAAGACTACATAGAGCATTTCTGGTATGTAGGCGACTTTTTCGACAAGGGCAAAAAACACAAAATAACTCAGCACATCTTCAAAGATTACTCCCTCTAAAAATCTTGCGTAAGGGTTGTAGAAAAGCTTTATGTCATAGAGGCTATTGCACACAAACCCCGCCACTCCTCTCTTGCGTTTGGCAAAAAATGTCGCAACTTCCATAGGTGTGCAGCAGTGCATATCCTCTAGGGCTAGGAATTTTTTGAAAAACATTTGGTTGCGTATTTGCCCAGATTCATTGATGCAATACCAATCGTGTATGAGCACATCGACTTGGTAGGTTTGTATGGATTTAAGGCATATCTCTAGGCATTCTTTAGTGATACTATCATCAGAATCTACAAATTTTATGTATTGGCATTGTGGGATAGATTCAAAATGCGTGTAAATTGTGATATTTGGGAGAAAAAGTGTGTTTATAGCCCCTTTGTGTGTAAAAAATTTTAGCGCGGCGTTGCGAACGCTGGACAAGCCAGCGTTCGCAACGCTATCAAGCACCACGATTCTTTTATCAAGCCCATAGTATGTAAAGCAAATATCACGACTACAATCCGTGCTTGCGTCATTGACAAGGACAATCACAAAGTCTTGGTAACTTTGGGCTAGGATAGAATCTAAGCATTTTGCCAGATACTTTTCTACATTATACACGGGGACTATGAGGCCTATGCGCATTGGTAAGCCTCAGTGGAGAGATGAGAGATGCTACAAGGTGCGGGGAAAGTGTGTGGATTGACAGGAGGGGCGGGGAGGGGGATTAGTCTATATTCTGCCCCCCCCCCTTAGATGCTATATGTTTGTTGTCGTTAATGAGAAAGGAATCTATCATTTTTGGACATTTTACACAAATCATTACAAGCCTCTTTTTTTGTTTGCCGCCATTGTATCATATTTTGTTGGTCTTTGTGGGGTGCAATCGAAAGTAAAACCCACAAAAGTGTATGTCTATGTCCCTATGGAATGGCAAAGTGATACTATCAAAGGGATCGTCCCACATATCGACTAGCTCATAGCCCAAATCAATGAAGCGTTGTATAAACTCATCTTTATTGAAAATATGATAGGGAGTAAAGAAGCTATTATGCACATTTTGTAGCGATACAAAAGTGGGAGCGGTGGTTTGCATAGGAAGTCGCGTAAGCAAAACATGCTCTTGCCCCCCCCCTAGCAGATTTTTTAACATTCCTAAAAGATCTTCTATATACTGAAGGGCACCAGAGGATACTAAGATATTGCATGTATGCGAGGCGGATATATCGGAGGTAAAAGAGAGATTTGTGCCCTTCATCTCTTTTTTTAATGCCTCATTTGCCGCCTCCACTTTGTGCGGTAGCTCACAAACTATCCATTGTGGGTTTGTGTGCGTAGCGGCGGCATAGTGGAAATAATGTCCCCCAAAGCCTCCGCCAAAGTCAAATACGCGATAGTGTTGGTTTTTGCTTAGTAATGTGTGCAGCCAAAAAAAGAATGGATACTCCATATTTGTGATTTGTGTCGTGAGAATGTTTCGTGCGTCTCTCTCTACTATCTCATCGCTATATGTTTGGCTTTTGCGATTTGGCGAGCTCTCTTGTGCCTGTGCAAAATCCCTAAACACACCCCGATAAGCGATATAAGCCCTTGGGAATCTATAATAATTCCTGATGTCTTTGAGGAGATTCACAAAATTTTTTAGAATCTTGATAATTGCTTGTTGCATAAGCACTCCTTGTTTATAGTTTGGTTGCATTGGTAGTGAGTTTGAAGTAAAACCCACAAAAGTGTATGTCTATGTCCCTATGGAATGGCAAAGTGATACTATCAAAGGGATCGTCCCACATATCGACTAGCTCGTATCCCAAGGCGGTAAAATACCCCACAAATTCATCTTTATTGAAAATATACATTGGGGTAAAAAAGTCGTTGCATACATTTTGTAATGTGCTAAATGTGGAGGTAGTCGTCTGCATAGGAAGCCGTGCGAGCAAAATGTGTGCTGCCCCCCCCCCTAATAGCCTTTGTAGAATCTCATTGAGATTCTCTATATACTGAAACGCAGAAGAGGAGAGCAAAATATCGCATTTGTGCGCCACAGACATATCGGAGCTAAAAGAGAGGCGTTTGCCCTCAAGGTTTGCAAACCTCGCTTCTGCCGCCTCCACTTTGTGGGGTAGCTCACAGACTATCCATTCTAAATCGCTTTTAGTAGCGGCAGTGTAGTGGAAATAATGCCGCCCAAACCCGCCGCCGAAGTCGCACACACGACTTTTTTGGTTTGCGCCCACAAGCGTGTGTAGCCAAAAAAAGAATGGATACTCTGTATTTGCTATCTGCGTTGTATGCGCATTTTCTATATTTTTTTCTAAGCTCTCATCGCTATATGTTTGGCTTTTGCGATTTGGTGAGCTCTCTTGTGCCTGTGCAAAATCCCTAAATACGCCCCGATAAGCGATATAAGCCCTTGGGAATCTATAATAATTCCTGATGTCTTTGAGTAGATGTAAAAAGCCTTTTAGAATCTTAATGATTAGTTGTTGCATGGAAACTCCTTATTGTGGTTTGTGTGTCAATACATTGTGATACCAAATGATTGTATCTCGCAGTGAATCTTCAAAGCTAAAAGAGTGCTGCCAGCCTAGAGTCTCGCGTATTTTAGACGCATTGATGGCATAACGCCTATCATGTCCTAGCCTATCTTGCACAAAAGTGATTTGGCTTGCGTATGTGCCGCCACCTTCTCTAGGGGCTATCTCATCAAGGATTGCGCAAATTTTTTGGGCGATTTGTATGTTGGTGTATTCGTTATTGCCACCGATGTTGTAGGTTTCTCCGTAGGCTTGTGAGTGAAACACTCTATCAATCGCTTCACAATGATCCAAAACATAGAGCCAATCCCGCACATTACCCCCATCGCCATAGATGGGGATCTCCTCGCCTAAAAGTGCCTTGCGTATGATTGTGGGTATGAGCTTTTCGCTGTGTTGTTTTGGGCCATAGTTGTTTGAACAATTAGTGATAAAAGTCCTTAAGCCATAGGTGTGATGAAAGCTTCGCACGAGCATATCGCTTGATGCCTTAGAGGCTGCATAGGGCGAGTTTGGCGCATACGGGCTAGATTCACTAAAAAGCCCGCTGCTGCCTAGTGAGCCATACACTTCATCGGTGCTGATATGATGAAAAATCCCAAATGGCGTTTTGTGCTTTAGCCCAGTATCTAGCCAAGATTCTTTAGCTACCTCTAAGAGCGTGAATGTGCCTAGGATATTTGTTTGGATAAAGGATTTTGGAGATTTTATGGAATTATCGACATGGGATTGCGCAGCGAAGTGAATCACAGAATCTATCTTATGAGATTCAAATATCTGCCTTAGCAGCGTTTTATCGCAAATATCGCCTTGGATAAAGGTGTAGTTTGCCCTCTCTCGCACGGCTTTTAGATTCTCTAAATTCCCCGCGTATGTCAGCTTGTCGAGATTGATGATGGTGTAATGCGGGTATTTGTCCATAAAAAACTCTATAAAATTGCTGCCGATAAAGCCAGCTCCCCCTGTGATGAGTATGTTTCTCATTGTTGGGCTACCTGCAAAAGATATTGTCCATATTGGTTTTTGCTCATTTGTTCTCCTAGTTGTATAAGTTGTTGGTGCGAGATAAAGCGCATTTTGTAGGCTATCTCTTCAAGGCAAGCGATTTTTAGCCCTTGGCGTTTTTCGATAATCTCGATGAAGTTCCCAGCTTCTAAAAGGCTTTGGTGTGTGCCGGTATCAAGCCACGCATACCCTCTGCCTAGTATCTCTGCATTGAGACGCTTTTCTTGTAGGTAGAGTTGGTTTATAGAGGTAATCTCTAGCTCGCCGCGATGAGAGGGAGAGATTTGCGTGGCTTTTGTGAGCACATCATTTGGGTAAAAATACAAGCCAATTGCCGCATAATGACTCTTTGGCTCATTTGGCTTTTCTTCGATAGATACCACCTCAAAGCCCTCGCTTGATTTGGCAAACTCTATCACGCCATAGTGTTGTGGATTTTGCACATAGTAGCCAAATATCATCGCCTTTTTGGTTTGTGCGACATTTTGCGCGCTTTGGCGCAGGATTCTTGTCAAACCCTCTCCATAGATGAGGTTATCGCCTAAGATAAGACACACATCATCATCGCCCACAAATTCTTTGCCTATCAAAAACGCTTCAGCCAAGCCATTTGGCCGCTCCTGAATAGCGTAGTGAATCTCTAGCCCCAAATGCGCCCCATCGCCAAACATCTCCTCAAATCGTGGCAAGTCTTTAGGAGTGGAGATGATGAGAATCTCCCTAATATTGCCTAGCATAAGCACCGATAGGGGATAATAAATCATAGGCTTGTCGTATATGGGCAAAAGTTGCTTGACAATACTCTGTGTGAGGGGCAAAAGCCTGCTTCCACTTCCCCCAGCTAGGATAATTCCTTTCATTGTTTGCTCCTTTGGGATTTACTAGATTCTGTATGAGTGTGCGTAGGTATTGAGCGTGCTTGCCACATAGGCGATTTCTTCTTTAGTGTGAAAAAGTGCTATGGGGAGGCTTAGCGTCGTGGCGTGGATTTCCTCACTAATGGGATAAAATCCAGACAGATACTCCCTCATACCCTCTTGCTTATGCGGAGGTAATGGATAGTGAATCTCACTCTGTATCCCCGCTGCTTGCAGGTAGGCTTTTAGCTCATCGCGTTTGGGGTGGCGGATATTAAAGATATGATACACATCAAAATACCGCTCCTCCACTTTGGGGCATATAAACGCCCTCGTATCAAGCTCTTTTAGGTAGATATTTGCTAGTGCCCTTTTGTGTTGTGTGATTTGTGGCAGGTAGGCAAGCTTTTTGCGTAAAAAATAGGCTTGAATCTCATCAAGCCTAGAGTTATAACCACAATATTTGTTGATATATTTGGTATGTGAGCCGTAGTTTCGCAGGGCTTGGAGCTTGTCATAGAGGTTTGTGTCATTTGTCGTGATAGCCCCCGCATCGCCGAGTGCCCCTAGATTTTTTGTGGGATAAAAGCTAAAGCACCCTATCCCAAAGCTCCCCACGCTTTTGCCCCCAAACTTCGCTCCATGGGCTTGCGCGCAGTCCTCAATAAGGTGCAGGCCATACTCCTCACACAACGCCGTGAGTGGATCCATCTCGCACGCCTTGCCATAGAGATGAACCACTAGCATGGCCTTTGTTTTGGAGGTTATGTGCTGCTTGATATGGTGCGGATTGATATTGTAGGTTTGTATGTCTGGCTCTATCAGCACGGGCTTTAAGCCATTTCGTATAATCGCGATGATAGTGGCGATATAGGTGTTTGAGGGCACGAGCACTTCACTACCCTTTGGCAAATCTAGTGCGTCTAGGGCGAGGATAAGCGCATCAAGCCCAGAGGCCACACCCACACAATGCGCAACGCCCACAAACTCGGCAAACTCCTGCTCAAATTCCCGCACATTTTCGCCAAGCACAAACCAGCCTTTTTCTAAAAAGGCTCGGAAGTCTTTTTGATAGCTCTCAAAAAAGGCTTGATTGCTTTTTGCAAGGTTTTCGTATTCTATTATTTTATTGCAATTTGTCTCCGACAAATTGCAATCGCTCGTGGGGAGTAAATCCCCACTCACTCCGCTACGCGAGCATACAGGAGATTTCCTAGAATCTAAGTCGCGTTTTGGTGTCTGCGCGTCAGGAACGCCACTATGCAATGGAGCAGATTCTATAAACCCACTTTGGTTATCACTCGCTGGGAAGCAATCCCCACTCACTCCGTTGTGTGCAAATACCCCGCTTTTTATAGAATCTAAAGATTGTTTAGATTCTATAAAGTCGCTCTTAGTTGTGCTAGATTCTGTAATTTTATCCATTTGGAACCTCCGTGATATAGTCGTTTGCGTCATATGCCTCTGAGGCGAGTGCTAAAAGCGTGGCGTTTTTAGAAAACTTTTGCATAGTGTGATAATCGCTTGGCTCTAGGATTAGGCATTGTGCGGGATTATCAAGTGTGTATGTTTGTGTTGTTTGCTTAGTTTTAATCGTGATTTCACACGAGCCACCAAGGCAGATTAAGCAAAGCTTTGTTTTATGATGAGCATGCCCACCGCGAGAGCCCAGCACATCATAGATATAAAACACGCGCTTAATCACAAAGCCTATTTCGCGCTCAAGCACGCTTAAGCTCCCACGCCTATCGGTAATGGTTTTTGCAGTGATGAGTTTTGCCATTTACACCTCGCTTTTAAAATATGTGAGTTTAAAGACATTGTAGCTGCCACGCAGTTTGCGCCTACAATACCTTATGGGGCTTTTCCAGCTTTTTGCTCGTGCCTTTCTTGCGTCAAAATTGTGTGGCATATATTGCGCTCTTAGTGTGAGTAGCTGCGTGATATAGGGCTTGTAGATATCGCTAATCGTGAGCTTTGGCAATTTGTAGTTTCCTAGATCCACACAATCTTTATCAACAAAACTTAGATTGTGAAAATGATAAAAAATAGGGCGCAAAGTGGGGAATTGCTGAACATTCCAAGGCGCGATCCCACAGCGCGCATTTTGCAGGACATACACGCCTTCAAAACGCGTAGTCCAATCATCGAGATATTTTTGATCGCCAAATTTATTATCCTCAAAGCGCGCAAAGCACCACTCAATACATTTTTGTCGCCACCACAGCAGGGCTTTGAGCCCATTTGTATCGGCTTTGAAGCTCATAAACTGCACGCAGTAGATTCCGCTTGTCGCGCTCTGATCGTATTGCGGAGTGTAGTTGTGCTTGGTAAGTGAGATAGAGCTATTGCCCATTTCATCAATGAGTATGTTTGGATTGTCAAAAAAGTAGAGATCTGCATCGACATAGGTGCAAGAGGACAGGCTAAAATGCGTGATGCAATAATGTATGAGTGCTGGCGTGCATGTCCAGCAGTATTCCCCTAGGCTTCGCGTTGGCTTGCACGCAAGTAGCTCCTTATCTTCAAATGAATCTAGGGTAATAAGGATTGTATGGGGGATTTTGCGCTGCTCTAGGATTTGGTAGGTAGTATCATCAAAGCATAGGACATAGATTTGATACTCTGTGGTGTGTTTGGCGAGGCTCTCTAGCATAGCGATACCTCGTGTGAGGTAGTTGGTATTGAAGAGGGTGCAGTAGTGATACATCACGCCACCTCACAATCTAGGAATTCGTCTCTTGCACAATCTTTAAATGATTTCTGCGGCTCGGCTCGCTCACTTACGCCTAGTAAGCTCCCTTCGCCTCGCTTTGAAAAACATTTAAATCTTGCATAAGATATTAGAATTCCCGGTGAGCTTGGTGTGGAGTTTGATGGGAATACAGAATCTAGTGCCACTACAGAATCTAGAGAATCTAAATAGGTTTTAGATTCTAAGTTTGCATTAGATTCTGGTTTGCTTGCTTGACATTCTAAGATTTGCGATGATAAATCGTGGTTGTGTAGATTGGAGGCGAGGGAGTTACCTAGGCGGTAATGACCGAAGCTGACAATCAAACTCCACGATTTATCGCGCAAAGCTGAATGTCTAATTTTAGAATTTAGTTTCTGTGCTGCCCCCCCCCCTATTAGAAGTATAGATTCACTAACCTCGCTAGCGAGCGTAGATTCTATAATGCGTATAACTGCCTGTGGGCTGATGTGGTTTATATCAAGCCGACTTGCTTCTTGCAAAAAATTAGAGATGATGCCATAAGCGGCTAGGTTTTTGTCGATAGTGGGGTGGTATATGCCATAGTATTTACCCCCTATCCCTTGTGGGTAGGGGGTAAATCTATACAGATGATTGCCATTAGACACGACATAAATACTTATGTCGTGTCTAATGGCACACGCAATATGCACACAAGATGTTTCATTGCTTAGGAGATGATTGCCATTATACACGACTCGCGCTAGCGCGCTAAGAGAGGTGCTAGCGCACAGACTAAGGGCTTTGGTATCAAGCCCTTTTTGTCGAGCGGTTTGCGTGAGATTGTGCGCGAGCCTCTCCCCGCCCTCATAGTCCTCCTTGCCTCCACAAATCACTACACTAAAGCCATTTTCCATATGCCACACTCCCACTTCATAAAAATGCTCCAAACTCCATTTGCGCGCCTGTGTGCTCGCCCCGATAAAAAACACCACATAGCGCGCAGGCAGCTCAAACTCGCGTATATGGCTATGGGGTAGCGTGAGCGCATAGGGTGGCAGCGGCGCGGTGGGCAGGAGTGCGCGGGCAAACTCGGCATTGCGATAAAACTCAAAGAGAATCTTAGGGCTCGCGGGCAGGAGCCTATGGTATGAGCTATCAAAGCGAGCTTTAAATCTCACAGGGAGGTTGCTGCTATCGCCTATGGAGGCGATTTTTGTCTGTGCGTGGAGGAAGCGCGCGAGGGACTCGCTAAGATAATCGCGGCTAAAGATGGGGTTAATGAGCACTTCAAAGCTAAGGCTGCGCAAATAGCGCAGAATCTTAAAGCGATAGATTGGGTTTTTTTGGAATTTTTTTACACAAATGGGGATAAACTCTCGGATATAAGGGCTGTCAAACTCTAGTGCGAGCTCGGCATACGCGGCATTGCCAATGAGCGTGATGGCTCCATAATGCGCGGCAAAGACGGGCAGGAAATTGCGGAAAAGCAGGTAGTCGCCTATCGCGTCCGTGCGGATGATGGCGAGCTCTCGCTTTTTGGTTGGGCGCACAGAGAGTTTCGCGCTAGATTCTATGCAGGCATAGGCAAAATACTTGCAAGCCCTCACTGCGCGCTTTAGCAGCGACACTTCTAGGCTTCCTGCAAAATAGGGAATCTGCGCGGCTTGCGCCTCTTTGGCTTGGGTAGAATCTGGGAGGTAGATGAAATCGTAGCGTTGCGTGGGCGTATGAGCGCGTATCTGTGGGAATTGCTCAAAGCTATGGGGGCTAAAGAGCGCAAAAGATTCTCGCGCGCCTTGTGTGGTGGGCGCACTTTGTGTATCGGGCGTGGCGGGCGTATTAGGTGTGTTTTGTGGAGCGGGCGTGCTTGGCGTATCTTGCGTGGCGCATTGGAGCTTTTGTAGCAGTGCCTCTATATCGTGAGCGCGGCAGCGATTGCCTAGGAGAATCTTAAGCATAGCGCACGCCCTCTGCTATGGTGTGACAAAGGCTATGCTTGCGGGGGCTTAGGGCATAGCTTACCACCCCTTTAGCTCGTATAGAGACAATCACAGAATCTGCGCGCTTGGATTGTGTAGATTCTGTGGTGTGAGATTTTCTAATCCTGCTATTGTGAATCTTAGCAAGGAGCGCGGATATAAGGCGATAGCCTACTCTTGCACTAGCCCCCCCCCCTAATTGCGTTTTATAAAGATTCTTTAAAAGAGATTCTAGGGAGTGGATATTTTGAAAATACGGCGCGTAATGCCTGATATCGCCTAGTGGGAGATCCCACCATTGCAGTGCTTGCAGGGTTTTAATCTGCTCTTTTGTGAATCTAAAGCCAATGAGCCTCGCAGGAGTGCCCCCATAGATTCCATAAGCAAGCAAGTCTTTGGTAACGACACTTCCCGCGCCCACAATCACGCCATTGCCGATGTGTATGCCGTCTTTGATAATGCTGCCTTGCCCTATCCACACATCATTGCCTATGTGGATATGTGCGTGCTCTTTGAAGAGGTTTTCTCGCACGAAGCTCACGCCTGCCTGCTTGGCGGTGGAGTAAAAGGCTGGGTGCGTGGAGACAAAGCCCTTGCTAGGGTGCATACCAAGCCCTATGCGACAATCTGGAGCGATAGAGCAAAATTTGCCAATCGTGGCGTTGGCAATGCGTGTGTGAGCGCCTATGTAGCTAAAATCCCCGATTGTCACATTGTGCAGGGTGGCATTAGGATAAATATGTGTGTATTGCCCAAAGCGGCATTTGGAGTGAGCGACATTTTCATAAATCCTTGTGTGATTGCGCGCAAAAAATGCCTTGAGTGTGCGTGCGATATATCGTGAGAGAGGATTTTTATACAATGCTTGGAGATTGTGTAGGGCGTTTAGGGAAAAGGCATTTTGGAATCTGCGCTTTATTTTATCGCACAAACGCGTGGCATAGAACTCCTTGTAGGCTTGCTTGGTAAGCTCTAGGGCTTGGGTATTTTCGCAGATAGATTCGGGATAGGCGATGGTGGTTTTGTTATTGAGCAACGCGGTGCTAAAGAAAGATTCTTGTGATTTGGTGCAATGCACTCCAGAATCATCAAAGCCGATATTGCGCACATATGAGATACTAGGGCAGAGGGCTAGGGCTTTGTGTTTGAACGCCGTGGCGTAGTTGAAGACAAACCAAGTGTCGATTTTGCCTTTGGCATTGAGCGTGATTTGGGCAAAATAATCTATGGTATCATCGAGGTTAAACGCTCTTTTTTCTTTTTTGCTAAAGTTTTTTAAGAAATACATAGGATCTTTTTTGTAGTGCTGCCATCTATCGTGCCAAGTGCCCCAACCCCAGCAGTTTATCTCTCTGCTAAAAAAGCTCTCTCCTAGCTTTGGATAATCCAGCGGCAATGCCCAAGCGTTGATACTCCATACTTTAGATTCACACTCATAGCGCGTTAGAGAGGCATTCATATAGTCCAAAAACGCGGGGCTTGTGAAAATATCATCTTCTACAATAATGGCTTTTGTGTGGTGGGCAAAAATCTCGCTAAGCCCCTCTATGATATTGCGCGAGAGTCCGTAATTGTGCGGGCGTATGATGAGGTGTGTGCGCCTAAAATCGCGTGAGTGTGCGCTAAATGCCATAAGGTAGCGTTTAAGGATTTTATGAGGTTTTTGAAAATCTTTTGGTGAATCTAGAAAAATATAAAGCTCGCTCTTGTGGGCAAGGAAGTTGCGTTTGAGCGCATCTAGGGTTATTTTGGTATGCCTAGGGCGATTGTAAGCAAAAAGGAGAATGGGAGCTAGATTATGCGGCATCTCTAGCTCCTTGTGCGGAGTGGGCAAAAAGCAGGGAAGTGGTGGTAGAAAAATTAGAGAAGATTAGAGATTTTTCTTTCTCTCTAGCCCCCCCCCCCTATTAGAAGTTTATAAGATTGTATGTATTGTCTGGCTATGAGATGATGGGCAAATCTCTGTGTAACGCTCGCTCTAGCGTTGCGGGCGAGCGTGGCGTAAGAGTCTGAATCTAGTCCCAAAACCCACTCAATCCCGCGTGCGAGATCGGCACTATCATTGGGCTTAGCGAGGTAGCCATTGTATTTATGGGTGAGCATATCGCCATTGCCCCCGATGTCAAAGGCTACCACGGGCGTGCCACAGGAGAGAGACTCCATAATGGCATTGCTGAGGTTTTCGGCAAGGGAGGGCGTTATGAAAGCATTGCAGGCGTTGTAGGCGAGGTTTAGCGTGGCATCATCATATAGCATTCCTAAGAAATGCGCCTCTATCCCAGCGATCTCTTGGTGCTTGGCGGATTTGCCAAATACGATGATTTTGGTTTGGGCTTTGAGCGAGGAGGGGAGCATAGAGAGGGCTTGTGTGAGCTGGGAGAAGCCCTTGCGCTCTATGGCATCGCCCCCAATCGCCCCAAACCCAATGACATAGTAGGAGTGAGTAGCAAAGAGCAGCTTGGCTAAGCGTGCGTGTGCTGCCCCCCCCCCTAATAGCCTCTCATAGGCTTTTGCGTAGTCTCTAGCGACTTTGCTGCTCTCAAACCTATCCACGACGCTCGCGCGGGCGTTTTGGGCGAGCGTGGCGTATTTTTGTGAATCTAGTCCCAAAACCCACTCTATGCCCTCTCGCAAATCGTTGGTGTCAAAGGCTTTGGCGAGGTAGCCATTGTGCTTGTGCGTGATGATATCCTTTAGCCCCGTGGTGTCAAACGCCACTACCGGCGTGCCACACGCAAGCGATTCGCTAGCGGTTTGCCCAAAAGACTCGGCGTGGCTAGGCACGACCATCACATCACACGCGCTATATACGAGGCGCAAGGACATATCATCGTGCAAAAATCCTAGGAAATGCGTCTGTATCCCCGCGATTTGCTCGCCCTCACTCGCGCCAAAGACAAGCAAAAGCAGGGATTGCTTATCAGGCATAGAATCTAGCGCAGCCCTCAGCTCCTCATAGCCCTTGCGCGGCACGGAGGTGGCACCTATTGCGCCAAAGGCGATGAGCTTTTTTGGCTTGTGCAGGCGCAGCAGCTCGCGCGCAAGGGGCTTTGAGAATGGCGCATAAATCTCTGTATCGATGGGATTTGGGAGATTGATAATGGGCTTATCTCCCAAAAGCGCGCTTTGTTTGGCACAATTGGCAATCCAGCGACTAAGCCCATTAATCGTAAGGTTGTGGATTTGTTTATACGCGTTTTGCTTATGCTTAAAGGTAAAAAAACTAATATCATAGGGAATCTTGGCGTGCAGGAGCGGGCAATTTTTGCAACCGACGCTAACCCCTACACAGGCGGCTGCCACTATGTGGCAGCCGCCTGTGTAGGGGTTAGCGTCGTGCAAGCTCCAAAGCATAGGAATGCCTAGCTTTGAGAGAGCGAGCAAATCGCTAGCATTGATAAAGCCAGATTCTATCCAATGGAGATGGATAATATCGGGTTTGAGGCGTGCGATGGTTTTGAGTAGCAATCTATTGCGCGGAGGGAAAAGCGCGAGGTTTGGCGAAAAGATGTCTTTGTGCCGCTTGGGGTAGAGCATAAGGGGCAGCGTGCTAAGGGCTGGGCGGAGCTTTTCTATAATCTTTTGGAATTTGCTTTTGGCTAGGCGGATAGTTTGCGCGCCATCGCCCTTTTTGCTTTGCACGAGCAGGAGAGAATCTATGCCGTTTTTGAGCAGGGCGGTGTGGAGGCGCGTGCAGGCTCTGCCTGCGCCGCCATCGTCGATTGAGCTGAGATGCAAGACCCTCATATCTCTCCTTTCTTAGATAGTTAAGGCATTCGGCTTTGAGCGATAAATCAGGGAGTTTGTCGCTCACTTCGTCGATAGACGCTCTAGTCTTATCTCCTCGTTCGCGACTGCACAACCCCGATTTCTCATCTCAAATCCTAGAATGCCCAGCAAGCCAAGCGTGGAATCTAAGGCAAGTTTAGAATCTGCTAAAGGCTTAGATTCTAGATTCGCAAACCCACATTTTTAGAATCTAAAGCAACAGATTCAGAATCTGCCATTTCATAGAATCTCATCAAGGCTTTGCCCCAATAAAATATGTAGCGCGTCAGCGCATACCACCTCTCGCCCTTGTCGTGGTGGCGAAAATGCGTTAAAAAAATGCAGTAGTGTATTTTTAGCATTTTTGACTAGACAAGGAAAAAGCGAGGCACTCCCGCCAAAAGATATACTTTGTGGCTGCCGAAAAAGCGGCGACTTTTTCGGGGCTTTGAGAGTGCGGGGAGGGGATAACACACCCCTTTTTGCGAAAAAACACGAGATTCTAAAAAATTAGAAAGTATTCGTGAGAATGCGATTCTAAGGAATACAGAATCTAAAACTTTCAGATTCTAAACTTGCTTGCGAATCTTGCACTTGGTTTGCCTTAGTTCTAAAGCGCGGAATTATAGACTAATTTTCCTTAACCTATCCCTAGCGACGCAACAACATACCCCACAAACGCACATATATACGCCACAACACTCGTAAAAACAAAAAGCAGTGTGCTATATCGCCAGCCCCCAGCTTCTTTGGTAAAGACAATCGTAGCGGCAAGGCAGGGATTATAAAACATCACAAACAAAATAAAGGCAATCGCGGTGGGGAAGCTCACACTCGCCCTAATGGCTTCTTGCAAGCTCGCGCTACTCTCATCAAGCCCCTCGCCCAAGGCATACAGCACGCCCATAGAGGACACCACCACTTCCTTTGCTGCCAAGCCATTGAGTAGGCTGATACATAGCCGCCAATCAAACTCCATAGGCGCAAAGACAGGAGTCATCGCCTCGCCGACACGCCCTAGGAAACTCTGCTCTAGGAGCTTAGATTCTAGCTCTAGGCTAAGGGCGTCTTTGCTCTCTTGTGAATGCGCAAGGGCGATTTGTGCCTCGTAGCTTTGCGTGAGCGCGTCGTTTTTGGGATAATTCGTCCCAAACCAAATCAGCATAGAGGCTAGCAGGATAAAGCCCCCCGCCTTTTTGACATACATTTTTGCTTTATTTAGCACACTTAAAAACACAAGCTTGAGGCTTGGGAGGCGGTATTTGGGGATTTCTAGCACAAATGGCTCGCTTTTGCCCCTAAAGACGCTAAGGCGCAGGAGCTTGGCACTCACCAGTGCCATAACCGCCCCTAGGATATAAATCCCAAAGAGCACGCTGCCTGCGACATCCGCGCTAAAAAATATCCCCACAAAAAGCGTGTAAATAGGCAGTCTCGCGCTGCAACTCATAAAGTTGATGATAAAGAGCGTTAGGAGCTTGTCTATGGGGTTTTGTAGCGTGCGAGTAGCCATAAACGCTGGGACAGAGCAGCCAAATCCGCTCACAAGGGGGATAAAGCTCTTGCCGTGCAGCCCAAAATGCCGCAAGATTCCATCAAGCAGATACGCCACGCGCGCCATATAGCCCGTGCTCTCTAAAAGCACGATTCCTAAAAAAAGTATGAGGATATGGGGCAAAAAGCTTAGCACCGCGCCCACACCCGCGATAATCCCATCGCCCAGCAGCGAGCCAAGCTCGGGGTAGGGGATATGCTCTTTGAGCGTCTGCGCGAGGGAATCCATACTAGATTCTATCCATTCTTTTGGGTATTCCCCGAGCGTGAAAGTCGTCTGAAAGAGACACCACATAAAGGCGAGAAAAATAGGCAGCCCTAGGAATTTGTGAAGCAGGATAGAATCTAGCTTGCGCGTGAGGCTTGAGGCGGCTTTGGGGCGTGAGGTGGTGCAGAGTTTGGCTAGATTTATGGCTTGTGTGCTAAGGGCGTGTGAATCTTGTGAATCTCGCTCATCGTGTGCGGAGCTAGTGCGCGCATTTTGGATTAAGGGCGCGATAAACTTGCGCGGGCGGAAGTTTGGGGGCGTGGGTGAGGGCATATGCGGGGCACTAAGGCTTGCGCGTTTGCGCTCATAGGTGCGCATAATGCCCTCCAAAAGCGCGGGGATATTGTGCTTAGCTTTGGCACTAAGTGGGATACACTCCACGCCGAGATTTTTGGCTAGGAGCTCTGAATCTATACTGAGATTTTCCCTCTGAGCCTCATCGCTCATATTGAGGGCTAGGAGAAGGTGTGGCGTGAGGGAGAGGAGCTGGAGGCTTAGGGCGAGATTGCGCGCGAGATTGGTAGAATCTAGCACATTGACGATGATGTCATAATGGCTATGGTGCAAAAAATTTGTCGTGATGAATTCTTCAAGCGAGTATTGGCTGAGGCTATAAAGTCCGGGCAAATCGATAAAATGCAGGGTGTAGCCCTTGTATTGCAGAGTGGTTTGGGTTTTTTCGATCGTTACTCCGCTGAAATTGCCCACTTTGAGATTTGCGCCCGATATGGCGTTAATAAGCGAGCTTTTGCCCACATTTGGCTGTCCTACAAGCGCGATAGTGATTGTTTGCATACGCTTCCTTTGGGGTTAAAATGTCGGTGTGATTATAGCGGCACAAGGCTAATATAGGAATTATTATTGCTTTGAGTAACGATTTGTCTTAAGCTAAGTCGTGCAAAAATACCCTATAATTTTGGCAAGGATTTTGCTTTGAGTTAAGTTCTATTTAGGCATTGTATTTTTGCTTTGCTAATACGCAGGCTAAGGAGCGAGTTTCTAGGCACAATCTAGATGGATTTATAGAATCTACACAAGCGCCAAATCACCTCGATGATGTGGCGACACTAAGATTGTTAGAATCTTGCTCTAGATTCTGCGTGTTGGCGTAGCGGAGGGAATGGGCTTGTCCTAAGTCCCGATACAACAACAAAAAGGGGGAGTAGTGATGAAAACACAGATTTTGAGTATCCTTTGGCTTTTGTGCAGTATTTGTGTGATTATCCTTGGCGTGGCGTGCATTGTGTTCCCAGATGGGACGATGCGCACGCTTAGCTATTTTGCCGCGCTTTTGATGTGTAGCGTGGGGATTGTGTCGATTTATTATTATTTTCAGAGCTTGTATAGACCGCGTTGGGTGCTCTTTGATGGGATTATCTCGATTGTCTTGGCACTCATCTTGCTCTTTGGCAACGAGCAGATAGGGGAGAATTTTATCCCGCTTGTGATTGCGTTTTGGGTGCTTTTTAAAGGCATAGTGTGGATTATCCTTGCTTTTAATATGCGCGCCTTTAGCCACAATGCCTTTAGCTCGGTAATGATACTTGGCGTGATTTGCGTGATTTTGGGGCTTGTGTTTGTGGCGTTCCCTAAGATTTTGGCGTTTTTGCTAAGCTTTGTCGTGGGGCTGACGCTTATCGTGTGCGGCGTGGTGAGCGTGGTGTTTTGGAAAAGCTTTAGAGGCTAGGGGTGGCTAGATGAGAGAGATTGTGCTCGTAGGGACGCGCCCTAGCAAGGAGGTAAAAAGCCTCATCGTGAGTGAGATTGTTTTTAAAGAGATTGAATCTAGCGTGCTAGAGGGCAGGGATAGCCTTATCTTTACTTCCCGCTATGCGATTGCTGCACTCGCACAATGTGCGCAAAATACCCAAAAGCTCGCACATTGGAGAGAGTTGCCAAGCTATGTGATAGGTGGGAGCTCTGCTAAGGAGCTGCAAAAACACGGCGCAAACATCGCATTTATCGGGAGCGATGCGCACGGGGCGAATTTCGCAAACGATCTTGTGAATCTCCTCGCGGGCAAGGCACCGCTCTATGTGCGTGCACAGCATATCGTCTCAAGGCTCAATGAACGCCTGCTCGAGGCGCAGATTAATCTCAAAGAATGTATCGCGTATGTCAATGAGCCCTTAAAGCTTGAAGCCTCGCTAAAGCCAAAAAGCAATAGCGTTTTGATTTTTACCGCGCCCAGCTCGTTTGAGAGTTTCAAGCAAAATTTTGGTTGGGATGCGCACTATGTGGCAGTGGCTATTGGTATGAGCACTTTTAGCGCGTTTGATCCCGATATGGTGGCGTTTGTGAGCCCTGTGCAGAGTATTGATGGGTGCATAGAGCTCGCTAGGGATCTCGCTCAAAAAATGCCCTAGACTTTGTATTTTGGCGGCAGTCCGAGGATTTTTAGGGCTTTGTTGCGCAGTTTGTTTTTGTAATACCTCTTAGGATTATCGCCTCGGCGCAAAAGGCTTAGGTGCAGCTCTGCAAAGCCATTTTCCTCCCGCCTTAGGGCATCTTTAGCATTTTGTGAAAAGATAGAATCTAAAAACGCCATTAGCTTTGCCTCGTAATAAGTGTAGGGGTCAAAATCCCCCAAAAACAAGGGTTGTAGATACATCTCCTCGTAGCTTTTTGTGTCTGTGTCGATTCGTATCACTTCTTGGGCGAGATCGTGGAGTGTGGGGAAGTCGTGAGCGTTGATGAAGGCTTTTGGGTTTAGCGTGTAGTCGCGCAAATGCTCTGCAATATGTGGGATAGTGGTATTAATAGCCTCGCGCGCGTTTTTAGGCGCATTTTTGGGCGCGTTTTTAGGCGCATTCTCTGCTATGCCCCCCCCCCTTATAGGTTTTAGACATATTTTCTTGCCCACACCGCAGGGTTGGATCGCCCCAATATATCGGGATACAGCCGCAGGCATACGCGTCAAAGAGCTTTTCGGTGAGATATCCCGGGTAGCTTGCGTTTTCAAAGCAAATGTTAAACTTATACCCTTCTAGCCATTTGCGCTTTGAGATTCTATAATCGCCCTCATCGCCCCTATCGCCCACCACGCCGCCTATGTTGTTGTTCCACTGCCCGCCAGAATCCACTTGCTTATATTGGCTTAATATCTCAAAAAACCGCTCCCGCATCCAAGTGTATTTGTCGCTATGGCTTGCCATAAAGGCGCAAAACTTCTCGCGTTTGGGAGCAAAAGCCTGCAGTGCGCGCGTGCGGGAGTGCTCACAGAGGGTTTGCAAATGCGTAGAGGGCAAAAAATCCAGCGGCAGGCGCAAATGCCTATCGCCAAAATCTATGTGATCAAAGTCGATACTATAATCCGCCACTCGCCAATCCGCCCTGATATTCTCGCCAGTGAAAAATATCCGCACACAATCATAGCGCAAATGCGCATAGCCAAAAGGTCCATAGAGCAAAAAGTCGGGATTTTCGCTATAGCGCACATCGTATTTGCGCGATAGGAGTTGTACAAACACATTTTCATAAAAATTCTCCTGCGTATCGGGCACCCACCAATCCAGCACGCGCATATTAATGCTTGGTTTCATTTTTCACTCCTTAAAGTTTTATCCGCGCTTAAAAAGCAAGCTTCATACCTAGATTCACCGCTGTGGTGTGCGGGTAGTAGAGGTTTTTACCCCCGTGGGTGTTGAGGACATTGAGCAGTAGGGAGGCGTGCTCGCTCATACCAAATTCTAGCAAGACATTCACCTCATTGACACGATCATAGCCCCCCTGCACCCTGCCTAGCGCAGAATACGGATTATGAAATCTCGTGCTGCCATACACGAGTGCGAGGGAGATTCTATCGATACTAAAATTTATCTTACCAAGCCCCAGCGAGGCGTCGCTCCCCAGCAAAAACGCCCTTCCGCCCCACATAAAAAATGGGCTTATGTTGTTGCCGATGATATTGAGGCTGCCTATACCATTTGCGCCGCTCATAATGTAGCCCCCGCTTATCTCCAAGCCATTGCGCATAGTTTCTATAAAGTCCTTCACGCCCACAAACGCGCGCGCATCAAAGACTACTCCATTGCCCGCAGCACTACCCACGAGACTATGTGCGCCCTCAAAGCTTGTGGTGAAGTTCGCGCTCGCGCCTAGGTAGGAGTTGGAGACTTCGTATTTGAGCCCAGCTTTGAATCCTGCGGCACTAAAGATGGAGGGCGTGAAAATCCCATAAGCCTTGAGGGAAAGCAGATGCTCAAAGGTGTATTGGATACTTGCATTGAGTAAGCCAAAGCCGCTATGGGGGTTTATCTCATACATTCCTGTCATTTTGTTGTATTGCACATAGCCGCTTGATTTTGCCCAAAACGCCTCAATAAGCGTGTTTTGGAGGGATTTATTGCGCACATAGATTCCATCAATGAGGCGATCTGCCCACTCGCTTTTGGCAAAGATCCGCCCCGCGCGCACGCTGGTGTCGCCATCGAAGTATTCTAAATACGACTGCCCGAGCATAGCGCGGTAGGCGGAGTAGAAGTCCTTAGACGCATCGCCTGTGGAGCCTGCGCGGTTTGGGGAGTTTATATCATCAAGCCATAGGGAGTTTTTGTCCGCTTCATACAATGCCTTTGCGGCACGGAAGCTTATCATAAAACGCCAAGTTTTATAAAATCCCGAGCGGTAGGCTAAGCCTATGCTGCCTGCGACATACCCGCTATTGCTTAGATCGCTGCCCGCGTGCGCTGCCCCGCCATTTATGCTTGTGCTAGAGCCATAGAGCACCACATCGCCATTTGATATGCCATTTTTTAGCGCGTCATCGAGTGTGTCATACGCCCACGCGCAGCTCGAGCAGGCTAGGGAGGCTAGGGCTAGAGAGTAGAGGGGTTTTTGTATCATCATAATCCTTAGAAGAGTTTGTTGGCTACAAATCGGATTGTAGCAAAAAAGCTAAACTTAAAGAGGAGTGCGGGCGCGCAGGAGTAGAGAAGTGGGAGTGCAGGGGCGGGCTTGTGTAGAAATTACCAAATATTTGCCTTAAGGGGCACAAAAGAGGGGTAGGCACGCACACAGCCAAGGCTTTGTGCTATACTCATTTTGTAGATTCTATAACGCCCTAGGAGGTAGCACAGATATGGAGATTTTCTTACCCCAAGATTCACTCATCACATCAAAGACGGATTTGCGCGGCAGGATCACCTATGGGAATGACGACTTTGCGCGCTTTAGCGGGTATAGTGAGAGGGAGTTTTTGTATAAGCCTCATAATCTCATTCGCCATCCCGATATGCCGCGCATAGCCTTTAGGCTGCTATGGGAGAGCATAGAGAGTGGGCGGGAGTTTTTTGCTTTTGTTAAAAATCTTAGCAAGCAGCAGCAGGCGTATTGGGTATTTGCCAATATCACGCCTTCATATAATAGCAGTGGGGAGATGATAGGCTACTACTCGGTGAGGCGCTGCCCCAGCAAGGAGGGCGTGAAAACCCTAGAGGGCGTGTATAAGCAGCTCCTAGAGGCAGAAAAGGAGGGCGGTATGGAGTCCTCGCTAAAAAAGCTCCAAGAGATTTTGGCGCGCGTTGGTATGAGCTATGAGGGGTTGTGTGTGCATTTGCAGGAGCAGGGGGAGGTAAGTGGGTGGTATGGCTGTGTTTAGGGCATTGAGCTTTTGTGCAGGGAAAATGGCTCCTTGGGTAATCATTGTGTAGATTTGGCGGGTTTGGGGATAGTCACTACCCTCTAGGTAGCTCCCACCCCCAAACCCGCCAAAAACTCCACAAGCCCCACTGCAATGACTAATTTTTTTGTGTGCAATATTGGCATTGCAGAATCCACACCACGCCAAGGGGACAAGCCAAGCGCGGAATGTAAGGCAGATTCAGAATCCAAAACCATTTTAGAATCTATCCCCACAGATTCAGAATCTAAGCAACTCACAGAATCCACAACGCTGAAAAACCTTATCAAGGCTTTGCCAAATACAAATAGTGCGTGCGGTAGCACGAGGCCTAAGCAGAATCTAAAGATTTAGAATCTTTAGATTCTGCCATTTTTGCAAAGCAAAAATCAAATCAATGTGGAGGTGCGATAGCACCAACCGACACTCGCCCTTGTCGTGGTGTTAAAAATGCGTTAAAAAAAATGCAGTAGTGCATTTTTAGCATTTTTAACTAGACAAGGATACAGCGAGGCTCTCCCGCCAAAAGATATACTTTTGGCTGCGCAAAAAGCGGCGGCTTTTTCGGGGCTTTGAGAGTGCGGGGAGGGGATAACACCCCTTTTTGCGAAAAAACAAAGCAATACACAGAATCTAGATTCTAAGATTTGAAAGCTATTTTTAAGCTTTGGAGATTGAGCAGAAAAATTTGGGTAGCACTGTACCCACAAAAAAATTAAACAAGCCTTAAAGCCAAGCAAACAAAAAATTTTGCTGCCAACCCCTCTGTGGATACCCGCGCTGTTCCCTTAAAACTTTTCTAAACCCCCTGTCTTAAATGTTTTTGAAAAGTTTGGAAATTAATTTCTGCCCTTATTAGATAGTATATATAAGGGAAAGAGTATCTAAGAAATATGTCTTTAGAATCTTGGAATCACTAGACTCTTAGATTTGAGTTTTCTTAGATTCATAGACAAATCTAAAAGCTTAAAAAGATTTTAAGATTTTAGATTGCTCTGTTTGGATTCTGAGCTTTAGCTTTAAGGATTCTAAGTTTGCTTGTGTTTTGATTTCAAGCTTGTGTTATGTGGCTCTCAAGTTAGAATCTCTTAAGCTCCTAAGTCTTTTCTTAATGGTTCTTAAGTTTCTTGAGTTTTGCTTTCAAGCTAACACTTACATTGTCCTTAAGCTCTTTCTTGTTGTTGCTCTTAAGCTATCCTCTCTTTTGTCCCAAAGTCTTTTTGTGTTGCTCTCAAGCTTTTCTTGTGTAGATTCTGAGCTAGGAGCTATGAGGATTCTAAGTTTGTAAATCTGAATGGCTCTTAAGTTTTTTTGCTTTGTGTTGCTCTTAAGTTTTTTGCGTAATGGCTCTTAAGTTTGGATAGCTTATCGCTCCTAAGTTATCTAAACTTTTTGTCTTAAAGTTTTCTTTATAGATTGCTTTTATCAATCTTAAAATTTTCAAGGCAAATCTCTAAAATTTTCTTTAAAAATTTTTTACCTTAGAGCTCAAAAATTTTGATGATTGGATAGCCTCTTTATGGTAAAATTTTTTTACCAAACTCTCAATCTCTTTTGGCATTTTTGTTCTTGGCTTTTTTCACGCATTTTTGCCAAAAATGCTCTAAAAATCGCAATTTTTGCGATTTGACTGCGTAAGACTCCCTGTGCAAGGGCGTTTTACACCTTTTTATGCACATAAAAAGGGTTATCCTGCACTTTTTGATTTTTTGCTCTTTTTCTTTAATATAGAGATTGTCCCCAAAATTGAAAATTTTAAGGGATAAGATTCTGAGGCAAAAATATTTTTACCTCGCCTTTTTTGCAAAGGCTTTCTTGAAAAAGTTTTCAAGCAAAAGTCTTTGGGATTTTTAGATTTTTTGAGCGCGCGGCGCTGAGTAAAAAATCTAAAAAATTTCTTTCAGTGTCTTTGCCAAGTCTTAAAAAAATTCTGCTAGTATTTTTCTTAAGGATAAAGGAATTTGGGTTTGTATATTCTGTGTTGCTTTGTGTCAAAAAAGCAAGGATTGTCTTTTGAGAGAAATTATTGTCGATGTCCCACTCGAGCAGCAAGTCTATGAGGAAAAGCTTTTTGAATATACGCCTGTAAGAAAGGCAAGAAAGATTAGAGAATCTTATCAAGGCAAACTCAAGCGCGTCTTTGCAAGTAATTTTATGGCGCAAGCTCCGATTTTTAAGCCGCAAGGCTCTCGCGAGAAAAAGAATGTCGTTATTAAAAATATCGGCAATATGAAACTCTCGCATTTGAAAAATGCGCTCGATTACACGATTGATAAAAGCTATCAAGAATTTGTGGATTTGTTTAATGAATACGATATAGCAGGCGCTATGGATAGTATCCTAAGCGGTATGCCCCTTGATGATGAGCAGTTTTCAGAAAAAAGGCGCTGTGGTATCGATGAAGTCGGCAATCTTGTCAGCGTTGAGGATATTCTTAAAAATTGGCGCGAGGATTTTTCTAGCAATACAAACACAAATGAGGCGTTACACCTCGTGTTTTCTCTCAACGAGACAAAGTCCGATAGCCTTATGGATATTCTTTTAGAATCCACTAAGGCTACAATGCAAAGCCATTTTGCGGAATACAAATATGTCCTTGTGCCACACGCGCACCAAAACCAGCCTCATATCCATATTATCATCAATAAAACTAATATCTTTACGCGTAAAAAATTGCATTTTGAATCTAAGAGCGCGTGCGCGAATTTTTACGATGGCTTGCGCGAGGATTTTAAACAAAATCTCTTTGTGCTCTCTAATGGTAAGCTCGATTACACAAACGATGTGCGCTTTGATAAAGAATTTAGGCAAGAGCACTTAGATTCTAAGATACAGGCTTTAGAATCTTTTGAGCAGAATAACGAGCCAATGGGCGAGTATGAAAGCGATGTAGCATTCTTAAAAGAATATAAGAATGCTATCACAAGCGTGAGTGCTAAAAAACAATTTGTTAAAGGCGAGCAGGCGCGCCTTAGAAAAGAGATTAAGCATAGCTCGATTTATCTTAAGAATATAGAAAAGAAAATAGAATCTCTAAGCGCTAAGGGCAAGACTCCCACTAAGTTGCAAAACAAGCGCCTAGAGCTTCTTGCCACTCTCTCAAATCTTAGCAAGGATTATGAGAAATCTGAGGCTAAAATAGAGGCGCTTGATAGCCATATTAAGCGTTTTTTGGATTGGGAGGATACCTACAAGTCCTTTTGTAAGAATTTTACCCTGCATAACAAAAAGAAATCGCTTATCGATACTTTTAAGGGATATGAGGAGTATCTTCCCACAAGTCTCGTGCAAAAGCTCAATGCCTTTAAGCGCGATGTGGCGCGATTTGAGCACGATATGGCGAGTAATATGCCCTCGGTTAGTGAGGGCGTGCAGGCTGGATTGTTAGATTTTAGCCCAAAGAGTAACGCTTTTGTGCTTTCTAAAAATCTCTCTAAACTTGTGTATTATAAAAACATTGTTGCCACGATTAGCTTTGATGAAAATCAAAGTCTTGCGCATAAAAAAGAGGATACGCTACAATCTTTGGAGGATTCTAAGGCTATACTATTAGAGCAAATCCACCAAAGACTGCGTTTTGTTGCGGATTCTATCACAGAATCTAAGGATTTATACAAGAAATACCTTAAGACTTTGGATTTGCAGGACAAAGATTGCCAAAAGACTATCGAGCGCCTGTATAAAAAGCTCTCGTTCCTCTCAAAAGAATTTAAGATTGCTAAAGATGTGCTGCAAAAGCACAATATCCCACTGCCCTTTACGCACAAAGAAGCCTTTAGCATTGAAACACAAACTAAAAATCTCAGCGCGCCTGAGAAAATCTTTGAAAAACAAACAATCTCTCAAGCTAAAGAGATAGAATCTAAGCCACTAGATTCTCAAACACATACCCCACAAGTTGCGCCCAAAGTTGAAACGCCGCTGCCACAAACTCAAAGTGAAGCTAAGCTAGGCAGCAATAAGGTTAAAACAACCTTGCATAAGCCCTAGTGCTTTAGTGTGTCTAGGCATTGCCCACATAGCACAAGGTAGTTGTCCCCAATGCTGCCATCGCCTATGTTATAGACTGCCTTTTTCTTGCCACATTGCTCACAAATGGCATAGAATACCTTGATTTCTTGGCACACTCTGTGTGTCTCTATCTCTCCGATGATGTTAAAGGGTTTGTTGGCATAATCATACAGCAGCCCCGCACATATAATATTTTTATCCCACGCGAGCTCTAAAATCTCATCAATAAACTCTTCGGCATAGAGATGGATTTCATCTATAAAAAGATTCTTATAGCCACTTAAGTCCGCCTCCTCGTTTATCACGATGAGATTTTGGGATACGCTGGCAACGCCTCTTGATAAAAAGGCACGCGTATCGGCTTTTGGTCGGACAAAAGCGGCGTTGTGAGATTCTAGGGCTTTATGGTAGAGAAACTGACTTTTCCCACTACGCATAGCCCCCAAAACTAAAGTAAGCATAGCTAGCCTTGCTTTATCTTGGCGAGCTTGGCTTCAAGCTCTTCTCTTAGGGCTTGCTTTCTGTGCTCGAGGTAGGATTTTATGCCCTCTTGCACAAAGCTACTGCGGGATTCTTTGCTCTTCCCAAATTCTTGTAAAAACTCATCGACTTGCTTGATGAGATTCTCATCTAGGGATAGGATAAAGTTTTTCTTGCGTGCCTTGCCCTCTTGTGCTTGGCTTTCCTGCTTGTCGTTTGTTTGCAGCGAGGCAGCGCCTACCATTTCTTTGGCTTTTTGGCTAGATTCTAGTTTTGTAAGTTGCTCTATTTTGCTTTTTGCGTTGTAGTTCATTGTCTTGCTCCTTATCGTCTTTTAGGCTTGTTTGTAGGGTTTTTTATCTCCTTTGGCGTGTCTTGTGTCTTGGCTATCGTTTTGGTTTTGTCCTGAAACATTGTGATAGCCTTGAGCGCGCGTGCATTGAGAAAGGCATTGATTGGTTCAAGCACAGAATCTGGCAGGTTGTAGCGCGGGTGCTTGGTGAATGTAAAAGTGCTTAGATTCTCTAGGGCTTGGAGGTGGCGCTTTTGCACAAAGTAGCCCAGCTGCTCGTCGCAACCTAAATCAAAATATGTGGTGATTCTATTAAGTGCGAGTTGTGGCGCGTGGAGCTCGGTGGGTGTGATGGTCGTCATCAGCGACAAGCCATTGTCAAAGATGGGTGCGGGGCGTAAAAGGGCGTTGGTGTTATTATCGATTATCATCCCAAAATTCCCCAAATGCCTGTCGGTGTTGCCTATAAGGGCGTCAAAGAGCATCATATCTTGAAATTTTGCCTTGTCATAGACTTTGATAATCTCGCCTATGAGGGCGTTTTTATCGTTATGAAAGCTCCTGTTTGTTTGTAGGCATTGGTGCATTGGCACATAGCCCTCGTTTTCACTCGTGAAAATGGGGCAGGCACTCACAATATCGTTATGAAACTCCCTCAAATCATAGCTTACGCATTCAAAGCCTAGTGCGTGCGCGACTTGCGCCATATAGTATTCACTAAACGCCTCGGCGTTTTTGTGGTAGATTCTACTCGAGCCTTTGTAGAGATAAATGGTGCTATCCTCCCTGTGCCAGCATTTTTTAAGCATACCATTGGTGGTGTATTCAGGCGAGGTTTCTATGCCACTTGCCCTGTAATCTTGCACGCCAAAGGCGGCTAGCTCTAGGGCTTTAGAAAAAGTGTTGTGATACAAATTGTAGTCTTGCCACCTATAATCGCCATCCGCAGGCACAATCCAGTAGCTATCATTAAGCGAAAGGGCGAGAGAGACATTGACATAGTCCATAAGTTTTTGTGGGGCATTGACATAGGTTGCGACAATTTTTTCGACAAACTCCCTGTTTTTAGGCACTTTACGCTTTTGTATCCATTGTGTTAGGGCATTCTCTACATCGTGCGTATCGAGTCCCAGCGGCAGTAGGTTTTTGTCGGCTATCACTATGTTTTGTAGGATTTCCTCTGTTCTGCTTGGTGTGGGCTCATCACTTCCTTGCACGCGAGATTCTACTACCTTAACGCTAAAGCGTAAAACCTCCTTGTCTTTGTTTTTTAGTATGTAGTCCATTTGTGTGTTCCTCTTGCCTACTAGGCGCTCTGCCTTTCTTTGTCCTCGTTTGCTATGAGCTGCTTGAAAAACGCCTCAAATTCCCGCTTGGCTTTCTCATCGGTGTATTCTAGTATGCCTAGTCCATCGCCTATGCTGCGCTTATAGGAGATTCTTTCATAGAGCACGCAAGGCATAAGCGTAAAAATACCGCTATCGATAGTCGCGATGGCTTCTTGCAGGTCGGCTATCTCTTTTGTCAAAAAGGGATTAGGATTAACCTTGTTAATCACTAAGCGTATTTTTAGATTCTCGTTAAGGTCTTTAATCTCTTTGGCTCGGACAAGCATTTGCACCAGCACATCAAAATCCAGCGAGCTTGGAATGGTCGGGATGATGAGATAATCTGCATACAGCATTGCCTTTCGAGATTCTACACTATCAATACCCCCTGTGTCGATGACAATGTTTTGGTATATCTCTAGGCTCTGTTTAAGGGATTGGGTAATATCCCCTGTCCTGTTTGAGAGGGTAAAGTGTTGGCGTTTCTCGCAATCCTCCCTAGATTCTCTTGTGTTAGTAAAGCTCTCAGTGTTCTTTTGTGTGTCAGTATCCATTAAAAGCACTTTGCCCTGCTGCAAGAGCGCTAGTGCGAGATTTATGGCAATGGTGCTTTTACCGCTGCCACCTTTTTGGTTTGCTATGGTAAAAATCATTATTCGCTCCTTGCTTGCTTAATGTTTTTGAGTTTATCTCCTGCTATGGCGCTAGCAAAGCCCTTGCTCAATTCTAGAATCTTAAAAAAATGTTCTCTGTCGATTGGCTCACCCTCAAGCTTTTCTTTTACGCACAAGAATGAGCCCAGCACAAAATACACTTCATTCTTAAGGTATTCCATTTCTAGGGGCGTTGTGGGCACTTTGAAATCCATCATATTGTTTTCAAAATCTACTTTTATCATCATATACCTCTTTGTGATTTGATATGAAATACTATAAGCTGTATTTATAGTATTTTATGTATTATAGCTAAATATCATATATAATTCAATAGTATTATATGTATTTATATGATTTAATTTTATTTATTATTTATTAATTTCATACTACATTAATCAATGTAATAATATATTATATAATATCATATTTCATAATACTATTGCATACTATATACAATTACTAAAAAAATTTGCTACCCGCTCGTGTGCGTCGTTGTTGATATGGATATAAATCAGCGTGCTATTCACACTTGAGTGCCCTAGAATCTTTTGTGTGAGCAATATATCCTTTGACTTCCTATACACAAATGAGGCAAAAGAATGCCGCAGTAGGTGTAGCTTGTTGCCCCTGTGCTGTAAGCAGCCTATTTTAGCCAAGATTGACTTAAGACTAATGTTGAGCTTTGGGGGGCATTGGGCGTTTTTAAGCTGGAATAAGTAGGTGCTTAGCTTGTTGTGGATTTGCCTTGCGTGGAGGTATTTTTGCAGCAAGGCGTGTATAAAATGCTTTTTCACTGCTACAATCCTTTCTTTGGCGCGCTTGCCCTTTATCTTGATTCTGTATTGCTGATTCTCCTCTTTGATGTCTGCAAGGCTAATGTTGGCTAGCTCTCTTGTGCGTATGCCTGTGTAATACACAAGCAAAATGGCGAGCTTGTTTCTGAGATTATGGAGTGTGTCCTCGCTGAGATTCTGTGCCTCGTGCAAAAACAATGAGTAATCCTCCTCATTTAGCACGCTTGGCAGGGTTTTCTCCTGTAAGAAATTCATCTTGATTTGGGCGATGTTGCGCACAATGTAGCCCTTAGTGGCTAAAAATTTTAAAAAAATATTAAGGGAAGTAATGTAGCTCTTGATTGTGTTTGCCTTGCGGGTTTTGGTAAAGCTAAAGAAGTAGCGCAAATACGCCTCTTCCTCCATATTAGGATTAAAGTAGCCATATTCCGCAATGAGGCTTTGCAAGGAGCGTAAGCAAGTTTGTAGCATTGTAACGCTTACAATGCCTAGCTTGTGGGCTTTTTTCAAAAACACACTAATTTCTCGCAAATTCCTAAAATCATAGCGCGCGGATAAAAAGATGTTTGCCCTGTATTTGTCAAAAACCGAGTTTTGAGAAAAGCCCTTGCATTTAAGTAAGCAATACTCCCCAAAGAGTGGGGCGAGGTCTTGCTCGTATAAGTGTATCTCTTCCTTTAGATTCTGCATTATATCTCCTTAAGTGGTATGAGGCTAACACAAAGGCAGGGCGAGTCGTTGTAATTCTGCTTGTAGGCTTTTTTGCTCTGTCCTTGCAAACACTTCATCAATCAGCTCATCGCTGCATTTAAACTCTTCTTTGGCTTCTGCTTTGTTCTTAATCCAATTATGGAGTTTGCCTACCGCGATATTAAGCGCACACATAAAGTCTTTGTTAAACTTGATGTGGGCGTTGCCATTCTTGTATGTCTTAATCTCACAAAAGACGATACAATGCCCCTTGTGCAAAGCTCTTAGAGTGTAATTATAGCTTCTCTCAAGCTCTCTTGCTCTCCATTCATCTAGCACAAATCCCAAATTGCGTGCGACAGAATCCAGCGTTTCTAAAAAAACGCCGCTTAAATCATCGATTCTATACTCGGTAATAAGATAGGGCAAGACGATTCGATAATCGAGCTTGTGGGGTTGGGCGCGTAATTCCTTGTCCTTGCAGTAACGCCATTCGTCCGAGCTAAAGCGCTTGTTGCTCTTGTAAAGAGAAACACCGCTTCTGTGCGCCATAAAGTCAAAAAACTCTGTGTAGCCAAGCTCTATAAAACGATTTGTGTTTTTGATAACCCAAAGCACGATGTTATAGATGTTTTCCTTGCAAAAGTCTATCCCAGCTCTACTAATAACCTCTTGGCTCAGGTAGCTTCTGTATTTTGGGATTACGCGCCTTTTTAAAGAATGCAGCTTGTTAAAAAGCTCATTCCAATACAAATACTTTAGGTCTTGTAGCTGCTTTTTAATGCCCTTTATAAGCTTGTCCTTGTTGATGTCTAGGGCTTGTAGTATTTTTGGATTAATGTTGTGCAAGGATTCTAAGGATTGCACAAACTCCAAATACTGGGCTTCGTATCGCTTTGTCAGAAACGCTATTAAGTCGCTAGGTTCAATCTCCTTGCATTCTTCGTTTAGTGCCTCCTTTTCTTGCTTCTCGCTCTCCCAACTAGATTTTTCAAGCTTCTTAAATAGCGTATCGAGCTTAAAATCTTGCATTAGGATATTGGCAAAAAACTCCTTGTTTCTGCTGCTCTGTGCTGTGGTAAAAAACACGATATCCACATTCGCCCTTGCAGCGCGCGGGGCGTCTAAAAAATCACGATTGGCTACAATCTCATATTGTAAGCCCTCGCGGTTTTGTATGGTGTTTAGAATCTCGTTGTCTTCTTTCCAGCGGCTAGGAATAATAAGGGCGATGTAGTGCGCGTTGGCTTCTCGTAAGATTCTCATCATCCACGCCTTAAACTCCGAGTAGGGCGGGTTACAAAACACAAAATCGTGTTCTTTCTCTATAAGCGAGGTTTGGTAAAAATCGCTCCCCACCACCAAAACATTAGAATCCATTCGTTCTATAAGCGTTCTTGATTTCTCTATGGCGTGGCAGTGCAGGGAGTGTTTTTCCCCAAAAAAACGCAAAATACGCCCATCGCCTGCCCCTATGTCTAGCATAGAATCTAGGTGTATGCCTTTGGCTTGCATAAAGTTATGCAAGGTCTCTAGCATTTCTTGCGTGGTGGGATACCATTCAAAATCTTGCTCTTCTTGTTTTAGTGTCCTTATGAGTGCAGCTTCGCTCATTGTGTGCTCCTTATTTTTGGGATTCAAAAAAAATGTGTGTTCTAAAAATGAGATTGACTAGCGGCTTATCATTTTCTATCTTTGTTTCTAAGATATAAAAGCCATAATTCCAAATGTCAAATCTGCCCTTACTGTATCCATAAAAAGAGTAAGTATCATTACAGCGCGTAACCGCCACATTTGCGGCGTTTGTGCGTATCAATTTATCTCCTTCAATCGTGCCTTTTCCCCTTATTAAGTCAAACACACATTGTGTAACCTTGTTATTCTTAAGCACTTTTAAGATTCTCTCATCAGCTCTTATAACCTCTATCAATTTTTTAGTATCCATTGTTTGCGCTCCTTTTCTTCTTTTTTTGTAGTGATATTATAGAATAACCAAAACCCCACAATCCCCTAAATCACGCCATTTATGCGCTTTTATCCCTTAAAACAAAAGGCATTATTTTTAGCCCTTAACTTATGTAAGATTCTTTATTCTTGGCTGTGGAGAGAGTTTGGCTATGTGTTAGGCATTGGCACTAAGGAGGAATAAGGGCTACAAACCCTTTATGGCGGCGTGTTTTCTTGTGTTGTTGAATACTTGGATATTCTCTTCATTGAAAGGCTTGAGGCTGTTTAGCTTCCTAAAATGGTGCAGCAAGGTAGCCCTTGTGCTTGTGTCCTTGGTTATTTTGTATTTGAGCATTTTAGAATATACCCAATCTTGGTAGGTATTTTCATTAAGATTCTTAAGTCCTGTAATGTTAGTAATCTTTAAATCGTCGTTGCAGTCTTTGGCAAAGGGCTTGTAGGTGGTAGGAAATTTTTTGGTATGTTTAAGAATCTTAGATTCTATCTGCTCACTAAAGGCTATTCCTTTTTCGTCGTTGTCAAAGGCAAGTATGATTCTTGCATTATTTGCCTTATCGAGGATAGCAAATAGGGTTTTTTCTAAGTTTTGGGCATTAAAGTTTCCAGCTGTTGAGACAAACATTGTCTTTTTAGGGTCTAGTCCTTTAAGTTGCCCTAGTGAGAGAGAATCTATAATGCTTTCAGAAATCACAATGTGGCTAATAGTCTTAGGGTCTTTATTGACATTGATAATCTCTAGTCCTTTTGCTCCTGATTGTATGCTTTTAATAGGGCGTTCGAGCTCTTGTCCATTTCTGTCTTTAGTGATGGGATAGTTTAGGCGTTTGGTATAGCCACTCAAAAAGAAAAGCTTGTCTTTGTAAATATCCCCAAACTCCTTGTCAGCAAGTTTGTAGTTGGGTATTACGATATTGTTCTTTTCGTCTTTGCGCAGGGTGTTTTCGATTTGCCCTATATAGTCCATATCAAAGCCTCTTTGTTTGAATATGAGGCATTGCCCCATATTTTCCTTATTGACTTTTTCTAGGCTATCGTATGTCTTTAGGATAAGATTTGGGTCTGTTTGTGCCTTAAAGAAGTCGTGGGTGTAGGATTTTGCCATTTCTATGTTCTCATCATAGTTTTTGACAAGTTGCTTTATATCGAGTGCGTGGATTCTACAAAAGGAGATGATATTGCCCCTATCGCTTTGCTCATTGGGGTTAAAGTATAGGTAATTCTCCCCTCGCTTGCTGACTATAAAGCGCTCGTTGGTGTTGGGATTAACCACACAAGGATACATTTTAGAGGATTTGCTTCTATCGAGTGTATAGCCATTGGCTATAAGCACTTCGTGTAAGGGAATAAGGGTTAAATCTTGCATAGCATAGCCTTATTTGGACATACCCTTGCCCATACTGATTTTTGGCATTTCTTTACCTGTGCTAATAGATTCTAGCTTGTCTTTGTTGCCTTGCGTGATGTTTGGTGTTTGGTCTTGGATTTTTTGGGCGAGCTTTTGGGTTGTGCCCTCCATCATCTTTTTATCGATGAGGCTGTCGGATTTCTTGAGTTTATCGACACTTTTTGTGAAGTCATCAATGTTATTGTTGATGAGATTCTCACCAAGCTGTGCTCTAATAGCTGTTTCAAGTCCTTTGTCAAGCAGCTTGTTGTTTGTGAGGTTGAATTTCAAGCCCTCGTTAATCATATCTTTATGCTCTTTGGTGAGCTTACTTGGTTCTTTGTTGGCAAGGAGCAAGAGAATCTTCATTTCATTTTCATCCATTCCATTTTTGCAGTATTCTAAAAACTCCTGCTTAAACTCGTTCTTGGTAAGAGGCATATTCTCGTTTTCAAGCTTTTTCTTATCAAACCAATTAATGAGGTCTTTGAAATAATTGTCGGGGTTGAGCTTTTGGCTTTGCTCAAGCGATGGCGCTTCATCAGAGAGTGAGGCGACTTCTTGGGTAAAGATATTTTGAAATTCTTGCTCTTTGGCGAGATTGTCTTTGACATTGTCCATATCGAGATGGTCGGATAGCTTGGCATTTGGGTTGTTGGCTAGCTCTTTTTTGTAGTCGTCCATTTGCTGCTGTGGGAATATCATCTCATCAGAATAGAGCGTGATTGGGGTATTGTCCATTTTTGTCTCAGATACGAGCTCAAGCTCCTTTAGCCCCTCTTTATTCTCTTGGATAAAAGAATCTTTTTCTTTGGCTATGCGCTCCTCAATATCTTCTTGTGTAAGTGGTGTTTGGGTATTCTCCACATCTTGCTTTATCTCATTGACTTCTTGTTCTATGTTTTCGATGAAATCCTTAGTCTCTGCTTGGTCTTTCATCTCTTGAACTTCTTGCTGCAAGGTGTCGATATATTCTCTCGTTTCTGCTGCTTCTAGTGGCATATAGCCATTGGCTTCCATTTCTTTAATCTCGTCGTATTCGTCTTTCAATGTTTTAAAGAACAAGTCTCTATCATCAGGTATGAGGGCTCTAAACCATTTCATAAACTCCTCTTGCATATCATCGACTTTCACATCATCGTGCCAGCTATCAGCCATAATAAACTCCTTATGGGAAAAGATTATATTTTGGCTATTGTAGGGAATCTTGTTTGGCAAAATATGCACATAAAGGTATAAATTTTAGGAAGTGTATGCACATAAAATGCAGAGATAGCTTTTCTAAAGGGAGTTATAAGGGATAAAAGAGAGTTTTGGGGCTTTGCCCCTGCGGGCTAGAATCTAGCCCTTGAGGTTTTGAACTAAAAAGCCTATGAGAGCAAAGTTTGCCCCGATTACAAGGATACTTGCTGAGGCTACAATACCCAGCGTCCATTTAATCATATTGACTTTTAAATTTGCCATATCTTGCTTGAGCTCTTGCTTCATCGCCGCCATTTCCTGCCTTAGCTCCTGCTTTGCTTCTAGTATCTCGGCTCGCACAAAGTCTTTGGTGGCAATTTCGCTTATCATTTTTCCTCAATATTCCAAATTTACCCACTTAATTTTTGTGGTTGCTTAATCTATTATAGAATCTAAACTCTAAAGCCTCTCTTAAAGGACAAAAGGGGGCAAAAGCCCCTTAACCTCCTCCCAGCGCTTCAAGCCACACAATAAACAATCAAGTGCGCCTTAGCACTGCTCGATTGTGCCATTTGCTAAGCCCTCTTCGATATATTCGCTATTAAAAGCTTCTATATCGGATTCTGTGAGCTGCACCGAGCATTCATAGCTACCATCTTCATTGGCGACATCTAAGAATACTTTGTTGCCACGAGCATAGGCATATAAGCCTTTGCTTTTAAAAAAGCTCACACAGCCCTCAGCCATTGATTCGTTAATCATCGACTCATTCATCTTTAGCACCTCCTTTCATAAGATTAAAATCCTCCTCAGATAGCCCAAAAGGGCTTTGCTGCATCAGCTCGTCCAAAGTCAGCTCACAAAATGTGTTCGCAAGGTTGGCTAAAAAGCCCAAGACAAGCAGTTGCTCCTTTTTGTTTTTCTGCAAGTATTATAGAATAATCCACCACCACAAAACCCCCAAATAACGCCATTTATGCGCTTTCATCCCTTAAAACAAGCGTCAGCGATAAAGCTTTAGAATCTAAGGGCTTTGCCTTGTGTTTGGTTTTATGTTCTTATAGAGTGGGTTTGGCTTTGTGTGAATAGTAGGATTTTAGAATCTAGGATTGTTTAGGTATTGGTAGAGTATGGGGATACAATCCCGGGCTGAAAGCCTAGGATTGTGGCTATCGTCTGCCGCCTTTTGATTTTTTGGGCTGTGGTCTCCTTGCAGTGCGCTCTTGGCATTCTTGAGTTTGTTCTTTTATGGCTTCTTTTGCCTTGTCTTTGTTGTGTTTAAACCTATTCTCTAGGATGTGCTAGTGATTCACGATTCATTGCTGCCTCCTATTCTTCTTGCCCGAGATACACAAACTCATCATCTTGACTTTCGATGATGATTTCCTCGTCCTCTCTCGTTTCGTCTAGATTCTCAGTTGTACTGCTCATTGTGCGCTCTTTGTGTATCTTGTTCAAGGATTTCTTTTATTTCCTGAGGGCTAAGCTTGGTTTCATTGCGAGGATTCTGATGATTTGTGTTTGCTGCTTGGTTGTGGTAGTTTGGCTGGTTGTGTTGCCTTGCTGGGGGATTGACATAGATTTTTTTGGCAATAATACTCACTTTAGAGTGTCGTTGCCCATCTTTCTCCCAAGATTCTTGATTGAGTTTGCCTTGCACATACACAAGTGTGCCTTTTTGCAGCGAGCCTATGGCTTTTGCGTAATTCCCATATATGGTTACATCAAAAAACATTGCCTTTTGCTCGAGGTTGCCTCTTTCGTTTCTAAAAGAAACATTTTGTGCGATGGTAAAATTGAGGCATTGTAGTTGATTTTTGCCTATACTATGCGTAAAAGAATCTCTAGTAACATAGCCTCTGATAATGACTGTATTCATTGTGTGTCTCCTTGTGTAAGTAGTTGGTGTTGTGGCAGGAAGTAGGGATTCTACTTCCTAGTAGCTTAGTGGCTATATCCGCCTTTTTTCTTTGGTGCTGGCTTATGAGCTCTTGCGTTTTCTCGCACATTTTCTTGTGCTTTTTCCTGTGCCTTTTCTTGTGTTTGCTCTTGTGGTTTTTGGGCGTTAGCTGATTTTTCGACTATCTTGTTGGCAATCTCTGCTACTTGTGCTTTTTGTCTTTCGTTAAGCGCTTGAGGCACTTTGTAGTCTTGCTTGAAGTTTTGTGCCTTAAAGTAATGCTCGATTTGCTCCCTTGTGGTAGGCGAGATTTTTTCAAGGTCTTGTAAAATCACGCCTTTGCTTTTCTTCTCATCGTGCAAATGCCGATAGATATGCTTATACTCGCTCTCTTTGTTGAGCGGTTTTACCCTTTCTTTTACCACACTTGGGAACTCTGCGAGATTGTAGAGTCTGTTGGTGTCTAGCTTTGGCTCTACATTTTGAATCTCAAAGACTTGCTTTTGCTTCATTATAGGCTGGTTGTCTTCGTTGAAAAGCAATTTGCCATCTTTGTCTTTGAGCTGGATGTTGGTGTCTTCATACTTAAATTTATAGAGCGGTATGCTGTTACCATTCTCATCGAGCTTGCGATTTCCATCTTTATCCAGCGCGTATCGTTGGTTGCCCTCTTTGTCAAGCAGTGGGATTTTGTTGCCATTTTCGTCTTTCTCATAGGCAGGCACTGCGATTTTAGTATTCACAAAATGTGTCTGCACAGACTTTTCTTGCCATTGCTCTTGGGCTTTTTGGATGTCTGCCTCGCTTGCTCCGAGCATTCTTGCCTGTCTAAGCGTAACCCATTGGTTGGTTTGGTAGCCAAACTCTGCCTTTTTGATGTCTAGCAGGAGAGAGTTAATCCCCATAAAGGCATTGCCTGTGGAGGCATTATAAGCCCTTTGCAGATTCTCTGCCTTTTGGTCTCTAAGGAATGGGGCAAAAGAATTACCTCTGACTTCTCTTCCATTCTCATCGACAATATTAACGCCATTTTCATCTTTTTGCTTTTTACCAGCAATACTTGTTGCAATGGTGGTTATGGCATTTGTCTTAATATCCTCAATCATCTTTTCGTAGGTTTTTTCGACTTTTTCTGCTACTGCTTCCATAATGTCCTCCTTAGTTGATTTCCATATATTCAGATTCTAGCTCTGCTTGAGCTATAATCTCTTCATCAGATACACTATCAACGCCATACTGCACTAACATTGCGTAATCGACTTGTGTTAGCTTGGTGCTTGTTTCTTCCATTGTAAAACTCCTTTAAAGATTTTTGAAACACACACATTCTAATACAAGTTATTTGGCAAAATATGCACATAAGGGCACAATTTTTAAGAAGTGTATGCACATAAAAATTTTAAGGTGTGAATCTAATGCAGTTATAAGGGATAAAAGAGAGAGTGAGCCCTTAGGCTCTCGCACCTAAAGGCTCATCAAACAAAGAGGGGGCGTTGTCTTGCTCCCTAAACATTGCTTCTTTGGCTATGTTGGCTCTGATAGCCTCACGCATTTTTTCAAAATACTCCTTAAAGCGGGAGTTTGGGTTAATCTTAAAATTGCCCTTTGCGCGCTCTTTGTAGCGATTTACGCGATAGGGCTGTATAGCTGGCTCTTGTGGCGTGCGCACCACAAAGCAGGATATGTCTTGAAACACCAAGCCCAGCTCCTTGCATTCCTTAAGGTGCTTTTTGTATTCTTCTCTTAGGGCTTGTTTAATGATTTCTTTCTTATAGATAAACTCCCTTTGCGCGCCATTGTGTGAGAATCTATAAAAGAGTAAATTACCTTGAATCTTCACGCCCCTAAAATACTCTTGCAGCCCAAAGCCACTCAGCGCACTAAGGGCGATAGAGCGCATTAATCGGTAAGTCTCGAGTTTTTGCACAAACCCAAGAATCTCGCTATCGATAACCATCTTCATACGCGCCCCCTAAAAAACCTCTACGCGCACAAACCCCGCGCGCTTGTTCTGTGGCATTTTGGCATACTCAAGGATAGTGTCAAACATTTCGCGCTGTTCCTCGTCTAGCTCTTTCTTGACTTCTGCTGCGTTTAAGTCTAGGAATTTCTTTGTGTCGATTTCCACATAATGCCCAAATTCTGAGAAATCAAAGATTTCTGCTGCTTCTTGACTTTCTTCAATGGCTAAAAAGCAAGCTTCAAGCTCGCTCCAAGAATACGCCGCCCCATACTCTACCTGATACTTTTGGCAAAAATGTCCTCTAACTCCCATTTATTCCTCCTTACTTGAGATAGGCTTCTAAGCTCTCGCCCTCGATACTTGGGCTGACAAATTCTCTGATAGCCTGCGCCTGCGCAAAATCCTCGATTAAGGCATATTCTGCGCCCCTCTTAACGATTAAGGCTTTTTGTATGTAAATCTCTCGTATGTCAAACTCTTTGACTAAGCGCGTGGGCTTTAGTGCCCCATACCCTTGGAAAATGGGGCTATCTATGTTCCTTAAAGATAGCTTTTCCACAAAGTCGGGGTTTTGCAGCACATACTCCGCCACAAACGCTTTGGCTTCCTCCAAATTCTCGTAAATCCCTAGAATGTAATTCTGTGCTAGGTAGTCGCTACAATTAGCCTTAATCAAAAACACCTCGCACACTCGCATTCTTTTCATTTTCTTGCCCCTCCTTATGCTACATTAGCCCTATAATGGGATACAAGCCCTGTGTAAAGGCTCTGTATCCTTGCCTGTTCGTGCTTAATGTTGTCTGCCACACTAAAAGCTTCCTTAAGATTCTCAAGCCCCCTAATCTTTATATGCTTAAAGCTCTCAAGGCGCTTTTTAGATTCTAAAATCTGCTTCTTGTAGCGGTGAATCACACCATAAGAGCAAAAGTGCAGGTTATTTTCCCTAAAGCGCGATTCTGCGCTGGCTAGAATCCTTTGCATAATCTCAAACATATTGCCCTTAAGGCTTACAATCTTATCCTTGCTGCTCTCTTTTGGTGGCTCTTGTGTCGGCTCTCTGTGTGCTTGCTCTGCGCTCTCTAAATACACATACTCCCCTTGTGCGTTGTAAGTAAAAAGCGTTTCGCTCTGTAAGCGGTTTCGCGTTTGCCTAAAGCCCTTTGAGCGTTTTACCCTGTCTAAGATAAACTTCTCCTGCTCCTGCGCGTCTAGCTTGTCAAAATACGCCTTAGCTTCTTCGTTTAGAATCTTTGTAATCTCGCTCTTGCACATCACACACCCCCTAAAGAATAAAGCCCGATACAGAATCTAAGGGTTTTGAATGAAACTTGCTGTAAATAGTATTGGTCGTCCTGTCCGCCCAAAAAAAGCGCGATGAGTAAATGCAGCCCGATACACCCTTAATCTTAAATGCCTTGTGTATAAAATACACATAGCCCTTTGGTAGTGTTACTTCTGTAATCATCACTAACTCCTTTTTTCTTTTTTTGTAGTGATATTATAGAATAACCAAAACCCCACAAGCCCCTAAATCACGCCATTTATACGCTTTCATCCCTTAAAACAAAAGGCATTGTTTCCTCTCTCTTTATCTCAGATTCTGTGTGTTCTTATTTGTAGGTAGCCTTATCTTTATTCTTGCCATTATCTTCTTTTCTTAGCTGCTTTCTTTGTTATGCTTTGGGTGGCGTTAGCTTTTGTATTGGTCGTTGGGTCTTGGGTGTCGTATATGTCTAAGAGTGTGCCGACTTTGGGCTTAGATTCTGTGTAGGCTTTGGTGGCGAGTTGTTGTAGGTTTGTAATGTTGGCTTGAGAATCTCTAAGCTCGGAATGCTTAGAGAGTAGGTCTTTGAATGCGATTAGTTGTCTATGGGCAAGATGGGCAAGCTCATCTGTGGCGCTACCGATAGATAAAACTCGTCGAATTCTTGATTGAATTGCTTTATTTTGATGTCCAGCTCGTCCTGTAATTGCATTATCTCGCTTTGTAGCTTCAATACTTTCTGAATTTCTTTCCGCTCTCTCCGAATCTCTAAGATCTCTCTTTCTATTTCCTCGTTCTCTCTCTGCGCTTCTGCTAGCCTCTCCATCTCGTCCCTGACTATCTGTAATCTCGTGAGGTCTTTGCGTTGGTAGGCTAATAACTCTAAGTCCCAAAGTAGCCAAAGTTTCACTTCCGCCAGCTCTTCTTCCTTGGCTATCACTAGGGCTTGGTAGATTGGTTCTAGATTCTGCATTGGTAGGTGGTTGCTGAGATTCTGTATTTGTGGTGGGATTTGCAAAGGTGCTGGTGCGCTCATTGGTTAGTTCCTTTATGGTTTTATCAAAATTCTCAGCAAGTATTGTAGCAAAATCTTTGGGCTCTTTGTTTGTAAATTTTATGTCTTGCATAGTAAGTCTTTGAGGGCAAGGATTCCCTTATTGGAATATTGGGAATCCATTGCTATCAAATTTGACATTAGAGGTGTTGGCAGTATAGGCATTTTTGCTCTGTAAGACAATTTCCCTGTTACTATCTACTTGTTGTTGAAACATTGTTCTATCTTGGATTTCCACATCTCGCATTTTCTCTCCTGCTACCATTGCGTGATAGAGCGCAGTGGATTCATTTAAGAATTGCAGCTGTGTGGCAATTTCTCGCAAGTAGTCCAGCATTATAAACTCTCTATCAGCTTGGGATTGTGCTGCCTCTGTGGAGTTGCTTGGCTTTTTATTACTAGCCTTTTGTATCATATCTGCTTCTTTAGCCTTAATGTAGTCCAGCTCGCTGAGCATTGGCGCACACTTGCCATTGGCAGTTTTTCTACAAAACTCTTGCCCAAAGGCACTAGCTCTGCTAGGGTCTCTCACACCTAAATCTTTTTGCATAGATTCCATACGCACAAACAAGGGTGTAAGCTTTCTTTGCTGCTCCTCTCGTTTAACTTTTTCTACTTGGAGCTCGTGGGCTATCTTTTGTCTTTGCACCTCTTCGTATTTTTTAAAGTCTCCAGCAAGCAAGGCGCTTTGTGCTGAGGAATCGAGCTCGACAGATTTCATCTTTTCCTTATAGGAGGCAAGCTCATTGCACATTACCAAAGCGAGTGGCAAGCCTGTAAGCGCCTTGCCTAGCCCTTGTGCTTCTGCGGATTTGACATTGGTAAAGGTATCAAGGATGAGGCTTAGGTTAGAATCTGTGGTATTCTCCTCGCCCACGACTTTTCTTGTAAAGGTGTCTTGGTCGGGGTCAAGTCCTAGCGCTCCATCTTTTAGCTCTTCAAAGAGCCCGCATTTCTCCTCAATGTATTTGCTCTTAATCCTGTCGGCTAACTCGATATTTTGCACAGTATTGGCTAGGCGCTCTATGTTGTATTTGATAGAAGCCATTGTGTTTTTGAGATTCTCTAATACCTCCATAGGATTGGCGACTGTAAAAGCTGCTCCTGAGGCAATGTCGTTGGCTTTATTGGTTATTTCATTGATTTTGTTTAGTCTCTCTACTTGCTCTTGCGCTTTTGCTACCATTTGTTCGTATTGTTGATAGGATTTGATAATGTTGCTAAGTAACTGTGATTGGTGCAGCAATGTGCTTGGAGAATCTGTCATTATTTCTACGGGGACAGCAAATAGTTGCATACCCAACAAACTGAATGCCACCAAGGTGGATATTATTTTTTTCATAAAGACTCCTTATAGCATAGCGTAAGATATGGAGGGGCAAGAGCCTTGTGTTTTATGGGTTTGTATGTCTGTTTGCATTTGCTGCTTTGTGTCTTTGTCTGTATAGGCTTTGCCCCTCTGTGTGTATCATACTACACTTTGGTAGGCAAAATATGCACATAAAGATTTAAATTTTAAGAAGTGTATGCACATAGAGGTGCAAAAAAGCACGATGGGTAGGGGAGTTTTGGGATATAAGGGATAAGAGGGTGTGGTAGGAACTTATTATTAGGTATTAAAAATTTCTGATTCTTCCTGATAGATATATTTCTCATCTTGAAATATAAGATAATCAATGAAGAAGTATCTAAACATTGTTGTTTCTCTGATTTTTGAGTATTTTACGAGATTTAGTATTTGATGAGAAATATATTTTGTATCTTTGCTATCTGAATAGATGATAATGATGATTTTTGCATAAAACATTCTTCTTTTGTTTTTAAAGCTATGAAATGGGGTAAGATTTGTAAATTCCTTTTGGATATTATCAAGAGCCTTCAGAAGTCTTTTTTCGTTGATTGGTTTATTTTGTTGATATTTTATAGTATGGAATAAGATGATTTCATAGTAGTTGTCTTTTCCACTTCCCTCTCCATTGTAATGGTATAAAAAAATTTTCTTGGTTTTGATTGAAAACATTTCAATATATGCTTTTTTATTTTGATTAAGAAAGAATATCCTTGGAGCAAAGAAATTATTATTGTTTATTTTAGAATCTGTGTAGTGTTCTATAATGGCTTTATGTATTGTTTCTTTATTCATATTCTTTTGTTTTATCGTCTTTTTTTATTTCTATTATGTGAATGCTTGCATTTCGTATGTTTTTTACATACTTAAAACATTCTTTATCTAAGCATTTTTTATTTGGAACAATAAGGTGTTTAAAAACTTCTATGTGAGCAATAGGATTCTGAACAATATAGTTATTATCAATAAAAAAGTTCATTTTATTAAATATTTCTTCGATACTATGCTGTCCTTGTTTGTTTTTTTGAGCCTTTTCTTTGGTATCGACAATAACAGATTTTTGGTTTTTGCTTTCAAATCTTTTGCATTGAATTAATATCATCACATAATCAATACGAGTATTGTTCGCCTTTAAATGCCTACTACCTACCATTTCAATACTCAAAAGTCGTATAGCTATCAAATCTACGCCCTTATCATCTTTCTCAGCAATCATTCCATTTTTGATAACGATATAACCTAATTGTCTATAATGCTCTGCTATAAAAATTTCGTATTCATCGCCCTTTTGTTTGTTGGGTGTTGTGTTTATCAACAATTTTCCTTTTGGTTGTATGGATACATAAAATGATGAAGTGTTGCTGCTAGAATCTCTGATGAGTTTCTAGCTATGGGGCTTACAATAAAGAAAGTCCAAGAATCACATTCACTGTGTTGTCTTCTGATTTCTTTACAGTGTATTGATTAGGATTTTTTGTTGAAAGTTTATTCTCAGGTTGGTCTTTGTGCCATATTACATATTTAGCTTGGCAATATAGTAGTGAGTCTGTATTTTTCTTTCCGTGCGTGCTCTCTGGTTTAATTTCAGTAACCTCCATTACAATATTTTGTGGCTCTCTTTTCATTAGATTAAGATATTCTTCTTTTTGTGGATTGGGAACAAGTTCAAAAACTCCTATATCCATTTCAAGGATACCGACGGTGTGCAGTTTTACTTTCTCTGTTTGTAGTTGTTCTAGCACCGCTGGAGAATTACACTCAAGTTTTTCTGCAAATCCTACATTGCATAAGCCAGCCATAAGTAACGCACCTACTACAAGTCTCTTTTTCATTTTGTTTCTCCTTAGTTCTTCTTTCTTCGCTGAACTAGCTTGAGTAGGATACAATAGCAAAACTTATAGCCTCTTTAAATCTAAAGAGGTAAGCTAAAAAAGCTGGGCACTAGAATCTATACGCATACGATATACCAAAAATATTATCAGGATTTATCATATATTGCGTTTGCATATTGAGTCCTTGCAGGTTGATATTTTGCGTTATATTTAAGCTGGAATAGCCTCGATATTTGTAAAAGAGGGCAAATTGGTGGTTAGGGTTAAGATAATAATGTGCGCCTATTGTGCTTGTAAAAGCTGAGTTGGTGTAGGAATTGAGGTCTAGGGAGTTATTTGTTGTGTCTATGTTAATAGTATTCCCCATAAAGGTAGTAAATTCATACCCAATGCCTGCGTGCAAGCCCAACGTATGCCACTTTTTCCTCAAGAAGTCATAGCGGTATTGCACTTCAAAGCCATAGTTGAGTGCTTGCGAGCTCAATGATAGTGTTATAGGCATAGGTGCGATAGAGGAATCGCTCTCGCTGCGCATCTCGCCTGTGTGTGAAGTATCGCCTACTACGCTATATCCAATGTGTGTTTTTATATGTATCCCCATATCTTTTCTAAAATACCACTGCCAGCCTAAAATAAGATTAATTGGCGCGATAATAGCTTCTTGAAAGCTTAAAATACTGAGTCTTGCTGTTTGATTTTGCACTGTCTCAACCGCGTCTGCCCTCAAAGTCGTATGGCTACCGATACCATATCCTGCCTCTGCACCAATAAAGCAACCTGTGTTTTTATGTTTTCCCCTGCAGAATCCTAGAAAGCCCTTTTTCTTTTCCTTTATTTCATCTTTCTTTTGCTGCTCAAGTAGTTCGTTTTCCTTTTTCAATCTTGCTATCTCTTCTTCGGGCGTTTCTGCCACTGCCATATTACCAAAAAGCCCAAATAGCACAAAAATTAGTGCTATTTTACTTGCTGCGTGTTTCATTCTTTGCTCCTTTTTATGTTTTTTGTCTTGCTATCTGCCATTTTTAGACAGACAAACTTGCTATTTTACTTCGTTTTTTTTGCTTAAAGCGTTTATCTTTGTCTCTCAAAGTGTCGTAATTCCCCATAATGCTGATATAAATGCTCCCATAAAGGAAATAATTATGGATACTATAATATTTCGAGGGGATAAATATATTTGTTCATTTTTTAAATCTACATCGCCCAAACTAAAAAGCCCCAAAACATATAAGGTTGCAAAAGCAAAAGCCCATAGTAAAAAAGTTCCAAAGCCTTCTCCACTATCTAAAAAATTTAATGCAGATAGCATAAATGTAAAACAAACACCACTTGACATAAGCAGAATTGTGATTAATACAGCTATTAAGATTCTCATTTTCGCTCCTTTGTATCTGAATTACTTTTAGTTAAAAGTTTGTTAGTAAGTGATTTTATTGTATTTGGTAGCCTCATTTTTCTCTCTTTTTAGAATCTTAGATATATGGTGTAGCTTTTTTGTAAGCCTCTAGTAGCCACGCACGCTCTTTCTTTTAAAGCACATTGCTTTTATTCCACATTTTTCACATTTTCAGCCTTTTTATCTTTCTTTATAATACTTCTTTTTTATGTTATTTTTTACATATCTAAATAACTGAAACAGGTGTCGCCCTTATAGTCTCATCTTTTTCTTTTATAGTTTTCATATTTACTCCTTAAAAAACACACAAAAATGACTTGTCTTAGAGCTTTTTTGTGCTATAAGAGGCTCTTTCTTAAAACACTTTATAATTTCACTAAGTTTTATTTGAGTTTCACTCCACTTAAATATCAAAGTCCCATTTCTTTTTAATACTCTCATACATTCCTCAAAGCCCTTTGCTAGTTCTTCTTTATAATTCTTTGGTAAAAGTCCATATTTTTGCACCATAAAGCTTTTTTCACTACCGTGTATGATATGAGGTGGGTCAAAGATTACTAGATAAAAGCTCTCATCTTTAAAGGGTAAAAATTTAAAATCTACAATCATATCAGGCTTTACGCTAAAAAGTCCCTCGCCTCCTACCTTATTAAACTTAGTTTCAAAGTATCTTTTATCGCAAAAAAGCACAGATTTATTATCCTTATCAAAGTAAAACATTTTGCCACCACAGCAGACATCAAGTATGGGTTTCATCTTATTCTCCTCTTTGAGACTGCGCATCTCCTATATCATTCCTAATCCTATCGTTATTCCAGATATTATACCTAGCAATATCCCTGCTATCCCTAATCCCATTACCAGACGATTTGCAAAACTAAGTGCTATAAGTCCTTGTTCGTATTGCATTAATGGGCGCAAAAGAAAGAAAACACAATATAAAAGCATAAGTGTCCATAAAGTAGCAAGCAGCAAGATATTATTTTGCACTAAAACATCAAAGATTCTTGGCTGCCAAAGAATGTTTATCATTCCCGCTAAAATCATAATCAAAAAATGAGGAATGTCTATCACATCAGGGGCAAAACTGGCAAATTCGGCAAATATCATTACTGCTAGTATTATTAAACCAACTATAAACACTCCAGCAGGTGTTGTAGCAAAAAACTCTATCATTATTGTCTCTCCTTTTTTGTTATGTTGGGCAGCTACTGCTGCCCTTACTCAAATCCACCACAGTCTATGGTTTTCCATACTTCTTTCACATTCTTTTTCATGGTTGCTCCTTTTGTTTTTTTACGCGTTAGGCATTCTATACACAACTTTTTGTAAAATCAAAATAGCCCTTAAGTGTTTCAAGCCCAAAATCTTTTATTGCGGTTTCTAAGTCCTCATTTTCGCCATCAAAATAATAAATGTGAGAGTTTGGACTGATGTAATTGTTAAAATCCTCCAAATCCGCAAAGTGTCCCTCTCTTACTTTTCCACCTCTTACCCAATATTTTAAATACATTGTAGCTCCTTTTGTTTTGATAGCAACATTATAGAATAACTAATCACCCACAAATCCCTAAATACAGCCATTTATCACACTTTATCCCTTATAAAGAGCGTAAGCGATAATTCTAATAAATTCTTTGACAAATGCGTGGATTTCATAGGGAATTAAAAATTAAATGCTGGTAGCGTTTGGATTTTAGGTTTATTATGTCTAAATTCGCTAGGCTTTATTGGGTTTTTTTCACTCCATAATCCTAACTTTAAATCTTTGGCTTTCTTTTGCAATGAGTTATATTCTAATTTTTCTTGAATATTTGATATATACTCTGTATATGCCCACGCATATCCGCTTTCAAGTTGCTTTTTATTTGCATTGATACCATCACACGATAGGATTCCCACTAATCTATTGTATCTGTCTTTATTTTTAATTTCTACAATAGCTTCGTTTCCTATTTCACACATACTTTGTAGATTCTCTTGAGATTGTTTTCCAAAGTTTTGATTAAGTTCTGGGGCATCAATACCATAGAGCCTAATCTTATACTTTGTATGATTAGCATAAAGTGTAATGGTATCCCCATCATAGACTTTTATAATTTTTCCTTGTATTTTATGAGTATGAATATCTGCTACATCATATTTGTCTAGTAAAAAGACTACTAGACTAAGACATATTGCTACTATGACTGCTATTTGATTGGTTTTTAGGTATTTTTTCATTAACTACCTCCTTTGTGTTTTTTTATTGTAGGCAGGCTTCTTTGCTTTCTCTTGTTCAAGATTCTTGATGATATATCTTAATGTCCCCATATAGTAGTTGTAGTGATAGGAGTCTTGCTGGTTTTCAAGCAATTTGACTATTTTTCGCGTGAGGGTTTTAATTTCTGTTTGTTTTTTCATTGTTATTTTCCTTTTTCTTGTGGATATTCCCAACGATTTCCAATGACTTCACATTCATTAGCGTTTTGCCATAGAGGAATATAGCCTTTTTGTTCTTCTTTGTTTAAATACTTATCTTTTTCATTGAGTTCTTCATCTTTAGGCGTAAAACTTAAGAAATATGCACAAAATTCCTTTACATATTCCACTGTATAAAGCCTATCATCATTTTTAAGTTTTATAATATCTCCCTCAAAAATTTCCCTATTATTTTTGTCTCTAAGTTTTATGTATGTTTCTATGAAAAACCTATCTGTTTTCTTATTGAAAAAAATGAAAATATTTTTTTCGTTATAGTTATGGGTTTCATCAAAAACATCATATAACACGAGAGGATCTCCATAACTTTCACCAATATATGTTTTAAGGACATTATCCCAAACTCTAAATTTAATTGATTCCATCTTATTCTCCTTTGTCTTCGTTTTGTAATTTTTCAATCAATTCTTGCTCTAAACTTTGAAATTCTTCTTCGAATTTGTGAAAAGCAAGCACTATGTTGAGAGGCTCTTTTGGGTGTAGTTTGTATTTGTATATTTCTAAATGCCAACCTTTATATGCTTCATCAAATTGCATATACCATTTGATCTTGTTTAAAAAATTATAAGCTTTGGAGAACTTTAAAAACTTTTCATTAGGAAGTTTCTTTATAGTAAATCCATTAGCTATTCTGTAAAGATAGGGCATTTCTGTATTCCATATAACAAACATTGAATCATTATGTGTTCGTTGATACTCACTGAAAATGAAGTCTAATGTAGTTGGTATTGCTCCTTTAAGTCTTTTTGCCTTTCGTTTCCGCATATATTTTTTTGTTAGTTTGTCAATATCAAAGCAACTTTCATCTGGTAGATTATTGATGAAGTTTTTTATATTTTCTTTACCTTTGATTCTGTTCTCATTCCAATTAAGTATCATAAATTCCATTGTTATTCTCCTTTTTTATCTTTTTTAGGCAATTTAGCCTTGTTATCGTTGATGAACTTACTTGCTATGCGATAATCTTTTTCTATCCCCTGTGGTAGCTCTATGCCTAATTGCTCGGCAATAGAATTACAAAATTTCATTTGTGCTTCACTTGGTGGATAGTCTTTTTTCTCTTTTGGTTCGGATTTAAGTGGTTTAAACTCCATCTTTGAGTGGGTTTGCTTCATATAGTCGAGATAGTCTTTTTTGCCCTCGGCAATCTCATCGAGATTGTCTTCCATTTCCTTGGTGTAGTTTAGGTCTAAAAGCCACGCGTTGTTGTCTTTCTTAAAGAAATTAATCACAGATATGCCTAGAGCAGTTGGGATAATTTCGCGCTTTTTGTCCTTAGAGATTGTGATGTATTCTTTCTTGAGCAAGATAGGCAAGAATGTAGCATAGGTGCTCGGTCTGCCTATCCCTGCTTTTTCCATAACTTCGATAAAATCTGCCTCTAAATATCTCTTGGGCGGATTCTTGTTTATATCCTTAACCAGTATTTCACTTACAGGCAGTGAATCTCCCTCTTTGTATGGGAATAAAACTATTTCTTCCTCTTCGCTCTCTTCATCTTTTTCATCAAACACTCCCAAAAAGCCCTTATCTACGATCTTTTTAAAGCTTACTTTAAAATCTGTCATCTTGATTTTCAAAAAGACATTGAGCTTCTCATAAGTAGCGGGCTTGCATTGGGAGAGCAAAGTGTTTTTAAAGATGAGCCTATAGAGCTTGATATGATCATCTTTAAGATTCTCTTTTTTGCACAAGGTCTCTATATCCTCGTATTTGTGAGGGTGGGTAATCCTAATAGCCTCGTGGGCTTCTGCTTGGGAGTTTTTGCCTGCCTTATACTCTGTGTATTGGTAGGTGTCGGGATATATCCCGCTCCAAAAGCTCTGCGCTTCTTTCAAAAACTCCTCGCTAATGTATTCAGAATCTGTGCGTATGTAGGTAATTAGCCCTGCTGCAAAAAGTTCTTGGGCAAGATTCTGTATGTCTTTGGTGCTAATGCCCATTGCCTTTGAGGCGACTTTGAACAATTTACTTGTGGTAAATGGCTTAGGCGGCTTGGTTTGGCTTTGGGTTTTCTCAATGCTGCTAATGAGTGCCTTATCAAAACCTTGCAGCTCATCTACGATGGCTTGGGCTTCTTGCTTTGTTGGGTATTTAATTTCCTTGTTGTCTAGGATATGCTTTAGCGTGATGGTGTTAGAATCTGTTTGGCTGACAGCAACGACAGCATATTCTTTCTTTTCATCTTCACTAAGATTATTGAAATTGGCAATCTCTTCTTCTCTTTTGACAATGAGAAAAAGGGCAGGAGTTTGCACACGCCCTGCACTGAGCATTGTTTTAGATTCTAAGCCTTTGGTCAAATATGGGCTTAAAATATAGCCGATAAGCTGGTCGCTCACACGCCTTGCTAAGAAACTTTGGTAGTAGTTGAAGTTTGTGTCGGCAAACAGCTTGGCATTCTCTAGCCCCTGCTTAATGCCACTAGGGGTAATCTCGTGGAATTCCGCTCGATACACCTTTTTGGCGACATTCTTAATCTTTTGATAAAACATATAGCCAATAGCATAGCCCTCTCTATCGGGGTCAGAGGCAATATAGACTTCTTGTCCTTTGGCTTTATCAATAGCACCCATAATGCGTTTTTTCTTGCTATCGTCATAGACAAAGTTGGGCTTATAACCGCCCTCGATGTCTATGGATTCGAGATTCATAAAATGCCCGATGGTGGCTATCACATTATAACCTGTGATAGACTTGATTTTGGCTACTTTATTTGGCGATTCGATGATAATGAGTGGCATAGTGTCCTCCTTAGTCTTTTGTGTGGATTCTGATTTTTGGCATATACGCATAGGCGTTGCCTATGACTTCGCACTTTTTGAGATTTATCCCTTTTGTGTTTGTTTCATTATTGCCTCCTTGTGTGTTAAGATTGATAGTTTGGGCTTGTTCTTTTGTGGAATCTTGTAACATTGTGTTGTTCCTCCTTAATTTGGTTATAAAAATCCTTGCAATATTGCGCAATGTCGGATTCTTTGGCGTTATTGCTGTGTGCTTTCATTGATTGCCTCTTTGCTGTCTGAAATGTGTGATTTGATAAACTCGTTTGTGATATGCACGCTAAAGCCGCTAGCCTTGAGGTTTTGCGTGTCTTTTTTGATTGCCTTGTAGGTTTTTAAAGGCATAACGATTGGGGTAGCAGTCGAGCTACTGACTTCTTTTGCTAGAACTGCGGTAATTTGCTTATCCTTGACTGTATAAGCATATTCCTTGCTCTCTTTCTCGTGGAGTTTTTTGATTTCGGCTTCTATCTCATCAAAAGTCTTTTTGTTAAGGTCTTCTTCTATCTGTTTCTCTAGCTCTTGAGATTCTTTAAGTTGGGCTAGCGCTAATGCCTCTTTCTCCTCTTTGGTTAATTCAGGTGTGGCGCTCTCTTGCGGGGTAGCACTGCTTGTAGAATCAGGAATAGCATTTTTAGGAGCGATGTTAGGTTTTTGAGCGCTTTCATTAGTAATCTCCTTGCGTGGGCTTGATGGTTTGTTGAGTTTTAAAAGCTCTGTATTGTTGGGGTCGTAAGTCCATTTAAGGCGTTTTTGCATTTCGGGTTCTTTATAGTAGTAGCCAGCCTTGAGTTTTAAGGGCTTAGCTTTAAAACCGCTGATAAGGATAATAATCTCATCATTTGGGATGTTGAGAATATCCTGAGCGGTGATAAGCTCTGTGCCCTCCATTGAATAGCTGCTCGTTCCCCCAAAGAGCAGTGCGCCATCTTTGGTAGAGTGGCTGCGATTCTCCCTTGTGTATTTCCCGATTTGCTTTGATACGCTCTCAGCAGAATCCGCGTCATTCATCTTAAAGAGAATCTGAAAGGCAATGGTGTCTGTCATTGTCTTTAAGTCGTCTTCGCCATAGTATTTTTTGATAAGCCCATAAGATTGTGTGATATAAAGCGGCACAATCCCATAGCTTCGGCAGAGTGCTGGCATTTCAAGCAGGAATGGCATTTTTCCAAAGCGTATAAACTCATCGAGAATGAGATAGATTCGCTCGCTTTGCTTTTTGCTCTCTCTTGTCATTAGATTCTTGGCAATAGATTCTAAGAGCACGCGGATGAGGGATTTGAGCGTATCAATATCGGTTTGGGCGATTTTGATATAGAGCGTGATGTTTTTCTTGCGCAAATCTTCGTATTCAAAGCTCATAGCATTGGTAGCATCACGCACTTGATAGGAGCTAAATACGCTCATCACGCGGTTAAATGTCGATTTAATCGAGGCAAATTCCTCGTCTGCGGCGTCTGCCCAGCTTCTTGCATAGTTGCGCACGACTTCATCCAGCACTTCCATACCTTTGGCTTTATTGGCTTCTATTTGGTCAAATGTCTCATCTTCCCAATTCAGCGGGTTGTGTATATCTGTGTATTTTTGGTCGGCGCACTGCTTGTAGAAAAGCTTTTGTGGGTTAGAATCTGGAATTTGTAAGCGCTTACCATTTTTGTCAAACTCCCAAAGTTGGTCGTAATAGGGGCTTTTCTCGTGTATAAGCGGTTTATAGTCTTTGATAGGTCCTGTGGCTATATCAAAGAAATTGCTCTCATTCTTGGTGCAAACATCATAAAGCGCGTAGAATGTGAAAAGCTCCTTGGCTTTTGCCATCCAATGGGGGTCTTGTCCTTGTTCCTCTACAAAAATGGTGTTAGCGATTTCATCCACAAGCCGCTTTTTTCCATTGAAGTCGAGTTTTGAGACAATCTTTTTGTCAAAGGGATTAAACTTTAGGTTGTTGTCGTTGCCAAGCGGGTTAAAGACATAGATTTCATTTTTGAAAGCTTTTTGTCTGTATCCAGCGGTTAAATCACAAAGTTCGCCTTTAATATCAAGCACCACGCAGCTTGTGGGCAGCGTGAGTAGGTTTGGTATGGCGACTGCTGTTGATTTACCAGCACCGGGCGGTGCGACGATGAGCGCTGAGAGAGGCGCGTCGTAATACACTTTTTGCTTGGTGTCTTTGTAGATTCCGAGCAAAAAGCCGCCCCTGCTAAAGTTGGTGTCAAGCATTGGGGTTGTGGTAACAAATCCAAAGTCTAGCCACTTCCTAAAGGCTTTAAACCACTTTGTGGGTGGGAGCAGGCTTAAAGGATTAAAGAGGGCAAGAGTATCTTTAAAGAATTTGCCAAATTTAAAGTCGCTCTTTTCAATATCGTATTTTGTAGCCCAGCGCGCCTTTCCGTGGGTTGTGATTTCTTTCTTGCCTTTTAGCAATAAGAGCATAAAGACAGGTGGGGAGCAAGCAAGGATTAAAGCGAGATACACATCGAGCTTAAAACTGCGCTTGCCCACATTCTCTAGGATTAAGATAGCAAAATTAATGAGTTCTTGTAAATCATTGATAGCAAAGAATTTGTGCAGGCAGTATAGGAATACTGCGGGCATACTCAAGAGTGTTAGGATAAAATATAAGGGATAGAGTTTTTTATTCCTCAATGCTTGCATTGTCTGCTCCTTGTGTGTAGGTTTCTAGCGTTTTTTGCTTGCCTTGCAAAAGCACTATAAGGTGCTTGAGAATCACGCGTAAATCCGCTAAGTCTTGCCTTGTTAGGGTTAGGGCTTGCGTGATTTCGGCGTTAAGCTCGTCGTTATCTAGCGTATCGAGCGTGCCATTAAGGCTGGCGAGATTTAGCTTGTAGGCTATTTGATTGATGTTACTAAAGGTGGCGTTCATATCGAGGTAGATTTTCTTATTGAAATTGATGAGATTGATGGCGCTTGTCAGATTCCTATCGAGCTTTTGCGAGAAATCGTTTCGCGCCTCTTGCCGCTCTGCGAGCAGTAAATATTCTATGATGGCAGTTGTGCTTGAGATATTGTATTTTGATTTTATCTTTTTTAGGGCTTTATAGGATTCTTGACTGAGCACAATATGGGTTCGTTTCCCTGTGATGGCTTTCTTTTTGTAGTTGGTTAGCTTTTCCACTGTGGATTCCTTAGAGCATTTTATCTTTGAGGATATTTTTCAAATCCCTCTTCACATCTAATACAGAATGCACCTCGCGCCCTTGGGGTGTGCGCTTAATCTGTATCACATAGTCAATAGCCGCGATGAAGTATTGGATGATGGTCTCATCGGTGGCGTTTGTGCCGCTAAATTTTGTATTCATCGTGATGGCATAGATGGCGTCTTCCACGCTGTTGGCGTGCAAGGTCGAGATTGAGCCGCTATGCCCTGTGTTGTTGAGCCTTAAGAAAAGCATTGTGTTGCGGGTGTCTATCTCGCCCACGAGTAGCCTATCGGGCGACATACGCATACAGTCGTTTAGGGCTTTTTCGTAGGTGTAGTTGCTCGCCTCGTTTTTACTCACGACAATTTGCACTTTGTTGGTGTTTTTAATGGAGAGTTCGGGGGAATCCTCCACAGTAACTATGCGCTCGTTTATGTCTATTTCCTCGATAAGCGAGTTAGCAAATGAAGTCTTACCTGTGGCTGTCCCTCCACTTATGAGGATATTTTTCTTATCTCGCATAAAGCCCTTTAAATCCTCATAGGTGTAGGGGCAGTTCTCGTTTATCTTGAAATTCTCTAGGGGGAATTTCTTATCGCTTGGTATCCTGATGTTAATGCTGATGGTGTTTGTAGCAGTAATGCTAGGGTGCAAGGCATTAACACGATACCTGCTGTTAGGGATAGAGCAAGAGAGATGGGGCACTTGAATGTTGAAAAACAAATTGCGCGCGGTGGCTAGCTGCTCACAAAAGTTTAGCAAAAACCGCTCATCAAGCTCCTCGTCTTGCAAACACTCATAGTGTCCATTCTTGCCTATCCACAATTCCTTTTCTTTGTTGAAACATATCTCGTTAATGTCCATTGTGAGATATTTTTCGAGCTTCGAAAGCAGGGCTTCTAGTAGTTTAGAGCGCATATATCTTTCCTTACAGGTTTGTTTCTTGTTTTAGCTTAAGAATCTCTTTCTTCTTAGAATCTACTTTGCGCTCCAAGATGGCAAGCTCATTGAGTTTGCGTTTAATCTTGCCCATATTCTTAAGCTCTGATTCTCTCTTTTGCACAGACTCTAAGAGAGTCTGAAACTCCTCTTTGGTGTTTGGTGTTTCTATGCTGTTTTCTAATTCCATTGTGTTCTCCTTTTGTTGGTGTTATGGTTTGGTTGCTGCTTGGTTGGCGGTGCGCTATGTTTTCATTGTGAGCTTCCTTGCGTTATGGGTTAGTTAAGTCGTATTTGAGTGGTGTGGCACAGCTCCAGCTATCATCCGCGTGATAATGATTGACAATACTGTAGTTTTGGCAATATTTTGTTGTTGTCGGTGTTATATTTTGGCTATACTTTGAGCTTAGCCAGCTTTGGTATGGGTTAGATTGTTCGGTTGTGGGGTCTGAGTAGTGTTTATTGTGAATTTCCCAATACAAGAGCCAATCTAGCGTTAGATTGGCAGTGTTGTTATTAACTTTAACTTCCCTATCAATCCTTTTAAAAATTTCTTGATTGCCATTTGGGTTTTTGTTGTATTTATACTCTGTTCCATCGGGGCGTAACCACACTTCATAGTCTGTTACATCTTTGGTAACATAGGTAGTAGTCCAATTAATATTTTGTTTAAGTTCTTGAACAAAATTACTAGCGGAGCGCCCACAAGTTGAAAACCAGCCACACTTTTCCCTCCAGCTTTCTCTTGTATCTTTTATTTCTCTTTTATCAATGTTGTGTGTTACGCTTTTTCTGCTTAATTCTTGCTCTTTATAAATTGAGCTTAGATTCTGATAGGGGATGACATATTCTGTCTTTTTGCCCATTTGATTAGAGAAATCACAGCTCGTTACATCAAACTGCTTATATTCTACTTCATCGTAAAAGACGATTTGTGTGCGTTTTCTACCTTGTTTTTCTGTGTCGTTCATCTCCCAATCGCCACAATAGATTTCTGTCCAATTAAAGAGGCTGTCTGTTCTCACGCCTTTTGCGATATAGATTTTTTCGTTTGTATAGGGGTCAATATAGAATTGATTGACGACTCGTTGGGCGGTTCTTGCGTTGTTATCTAAGGTGTGCTCTACAAGCTCTTCTTTAATGTTGCCATAAGCAATGCAGTCTGTGGCTTCGTGTATGAGCCCATCGATTCCCCTAAAAAGCACCTGTGTAACAAAGAATCGCCCAACGCCACCGCCATAGTTTTTGTCGGTATCTTCTGTGGAGCAGCGTGTGTCGTCTTTATAGAGTTCTGCTTCGTATTCTGCTCCTACCAAATCCACGCAATCGCCCACAGTCTGTATGGTGCTTTCGTTATCTACATAATAGTATTGCGTTTGTTTGATGGCTTTATTGTGTGCAAAATCGAGCCTGTATTCGCATTTGCTATCATCTCTTTGCCCCATTTTCTCTACGCATTTGCCATCTTTATCCACAATTACGAGTTTTACGCCATTATCCACAAAGGTTGGCGGTTCGCAAAATTGGGAGCTCCAAGTTGAGCCTCCATTGTTGCTTCCGCCTGTTATAGCACCGCCCATACTCCCACCGCTACTGCCACTTCCGCCACTACTTCCGCTTCCTGTGTTGATATAAGGCGGCATTATTGTGCCTGTGCCTGCACCACCGCCACCTATGCTGACATTCCCAATGCTCCCGCCGCTGTTGCTACCGCTTGGGATACTTGGGGTAGAGCCGCCGCCAGCACTACCGCCTCCCATAGAGCCACCACCCCTACCGCTAGAGCCGCCGCCAGCACTGCCTTTTTCTAACTCTTTGACTTGCTCTGCAAATTCTCTAAATTCTTTTTGATTCTCGCCCTTAAGCGTGAGTTTTGTGCCTTTTGGGAGTTTGGTATTAGCGTTATTAAGTCTCTTAGTAACGCGAGGCTTTTTATCCAGCATTGACAGCTTTTGTCCTTTCATTAGTCTATCGACTTCAAAGACTACCTTTAAGTCTTTGCTCATCTTGTAAGTGCCTAATGCTTGAAATGCCTGCTTATTGTAGATAACATTTGCGCTCACAACGCCTTGTGCGTTTGCAAAATTTATCTCATCTTCTAAGATAATATCAATGTTGGCGAGCACCACATTGATACAGCCTACACCGAGTAAAAAAGCTAAGAAAAATTTTTTCATAAGTTTCTCCTTAAAGTTCATTGTCTGTTTCCTCCTCATCTGCTTCCTTGTCCTCTTCACCCTCAGGATTCTCAGGCACTTCCTCCCTAAAGAATCTTGCAAGCGTTTCTCCTTTCTTAGGAATAGGGATAAAAATATCCCTGTTTGGAGCGATGAAAACCCTTGAGCCCTCTCTGATAGTGATGATTGGCTGGATTTTCATCTGCTCTTGGACAATGCGCTGTATGATGGTAGAAACATCCTGCCGCATACCACCCATAATTTGGGCGGTCATATAGGCTGAGGCAATATCTGCATTGCCATTGCCGCCGCTTTGAGAGTTGTATTTGCTATTGAGAGAATTAACTGCGAGCAATAGTCCATTGGATAGTGTAGAGAGCGTAAGGGGGATACCATAGCGCTGGAAGTTCCTAGAATGCACTTCGCCCACAAGCCCATTGTAGCCTTTCACATCCGCACCCCTCGCGTCTGTGAGTAGGATATTAATGCCTTGTGGCGTGATGATTCGAGTCCATATCACATTAAGGCGGTATTCGCCTATTTTGTTATTGCTTTCATAGAATCCTATAACCCTTGAGCCTTTAGGAATGAGCACTACTCTGCCCATTGCGCCATAAATGTTGGTCTCTACCTGAGCCACGACACTGCCTGCGAGTTGGCTTGAAATGGGGCGCACCAAAAAGGCTGGTATTAGTCTATCAGCGGTTATGGTGCGTAACAATTTGTGCTCGTTGCTGCCCTCGTCTTTGTCATCTAGGTTGGTAAATTCATTAACCCCATATTCAATGTTTTTGTTTTTGCGTTTTTCTTCTTTCTTGACACTGCCCTCAAACCTCGAGGCAAGAATATTGTTGATATTCTTTTGCTTATCTGAGGCTTTGGCGGGGTCAAACTTTTGGTTTTCTTTTGCGACACTATCGCCTACGATATTGCCATTTTCATCGTATAGGAAGTTTTTGTCTTGCTCGCCTTTGCTGCCTTTTTTAGAATCTGCATTGTCGTCTTTTATGGGATTCCCATTTATATCGTATCGTTGATTCTCCTCTTCTTGGCTTTTTTCTCCTCCTTGATTGCCTTGCTTGTCGTTTATGATGTTGCCATCTTTGTCGGTGGTGGTTCTTTTGTTACCCTCGACTACTACATTGTTGCCATCTTTGTCTTTAAAGACGATATTGCCACTCTCATCTCTTTTGAGTAGTGTGCCATCTTCTGTGTAAAGCGGGGTATCTTTATCAATATACACCCTGTTGCTGTGTTCATCGAGTTTATAGGGATTGCCATTTTCATCAAGATACACCCGCTCGCCGTTTTCTGTAAAGATAATGGGATTGCCGCTCTCATCGAGCATTATTTTATTGCCATTTTCATCGTATAAGTCCCTATATGGGCTTTGTTGTGTGTTTTGTTGGTTGGCGATTTGTTCTTGGAGCTTCTTAAGTTGCTCGTCAATTTCGCTGTATCCCTTTTGCTTGTTGGCTTGCTCTTCTTCTAGTTGCTTTTTTAGCCTTTCAATCTCTTGTTTGTCCTTGCTGTCGGCAAACAAGTAGTCTTCAAGCGGGAATTTGGATTCCAGCTCGTCAAAATCATCTTCTTGCAGGCTAATAATGATTTGTATGCCCACAAACAGGCACGCAAACACCGCAAGAAAGATGATAACCGCCTTTTTCTTTAAAACGCCCACGCTATCCCCTTATAATCAAACTTTGCCTGCTGCCTTGAGTTTTTCAAACTCTTCAATAGGCATTCTTCTCTTGAGCTTTGGCACATACACATCAAAGTTAGATTTTTCTACCTTTGGGGGTTGTGCTTTCTTGGGTTCTGCGGCTTTGTTGGCGCTTTTTGCTGCTGTATTGCCTTCTTGTGCTTTGGGATTCATCACATCCGCTTGGGCTTTAGATTCTTTTTGTAGCTTCTCGAGCTCTTTAATGCGTTCTTGGTTACGCTTAATGAGCTCGTCTCTATCGCGGCTATCTATGGTGTTTTGATTGGGCTTTTTCTTGTTACTCTCTACTTTTGGCTTTTTGTCTTTAGAATCTGCCTTAGCGGGAGCTTTGTCTTTACTCTCTTTTGGCTCTTCGTCTTCCTCGTCTTTGTCTTCACTATCTTCTACCTTTTGCTTAATCACCATAGGTTTTTGTATCATTTTGATACAGACATACTCTTCGCCCATTTTGAGTGTCCATTTCTCGCTCAAATCCTCGGCGATGATATAGTTGCCCACGATTTTGACATTCACAGGGTTATCGTAGCCATCGACGACTTTAAAGACGACAGGGAATTTAGACATAGCGTCTTCTCTATCAAATTTAAAGTAGGTGTATTCGTTGTCGTTGAAAATGTCGATTGGCTGCATTTTTACAGAATCTGGAGATTCTTTTTTGGTCAGCCACAATGTTTTCCAATTTCGCTTGGCTTTTGGTTTGCTGGCATAGCCTCGTTTGATTTTGGCTTTTTCGATATGGATTTTATTAACATTGTCTCCGATAGTAATAAATTCTCCATCGTCCTCCTCGATGGCGTCGTATTCTATGCGTTTGTAGCTATCGTCGCCTTTTTTCTTGCTTTTCTTATACTCTTCGCTCTCTAGGTCTTTCATAGTTATTTTGCCAATCTTTCTGTCTTTGCTCACAAATACAGTAAAGGCAGGGTCTCGCCTGTTGGTAAAATGCGTTGAAAAGATATAAAATGTATAGATTGTGCCACTCTCGCCAATGATTGTGAGGTTGGTATCAATCCCAATAAGCTTTGGCTTGATAGTGAGCACATTGCGTAAATCCCACTTATATGCCCCAAGTTCGGTAAGCTCAAAGCCATTTGGGTCTCCAAAAATCACTTTGGCGATGGGGTCGTTATCAAAGATAATCGTGGTTGTCATCGCATAGCGCGTGCGTATCATATGTGTATCGCCATCTCTATGCAAGATATTGTAGTTATTGTCTTGCAGCTTCCTCTTGGGATTCCAAAAATGTTTTTGCACAGAATCCAAAAACATCATTTTGCTGGTGTGCCCATTTTCGGACATTTCGCCCTCATCAAAGTCTTCGCTGCTAAAAACGCTCCCATCTTCGTCTTGAAAGGCTTTGCCATTAGCATTGTTGTTGCCATCGGCAAATGGGTCGGCAGCTACTCCAAAGCTAGCTGCTAACAATAATGCTACAAATATCCTGCTTAGTGTTTGCATTTTTTTAGTCCTTTTTATCCTTAGAATCTGCCTCATTGGCTTGTGTGTTTTCTTGTGTTTGGCTCTCTTGGTCTTCTTGGCTCTCTTCTGTCTTTGAGTCCTCTTGTGGTTCTTTCTTGCCTGCGAGCAGTCTTGAGAGCTTGGTCATTTGCTTTTTTGAAAATTCTTGAAAGTCCCTTTGCACTGCTTCGTCCTCTCTTATGGCAGTAACTGCCTTAGCGAGCGAGAAAGAGTTGGTTTTTAAAACCTTAAATAAGGGCTTGTATGAAAAGAATAAAAGCCCGAGTATTGCGCCTATGAGTATGCCTACTATCATTGTGTTCCTCCTATGTTGTGTTTAATCTGCAAATGGATTTACTGCTGGTGTTTGTGCCGCTGGTTGCTCTTGCTGCGGTTGTGGTTGTTGTGTGTTTGCCTCCTTTTGTTGGTTTTGGGCTTGTTTTGCTTTTTCTTGCGCTTTTTGCTCGTCTCGTAGTTGCTTAATCTCGTTGGCGAGCACCTTGCGCTTTTCGTTAGGGTCTAACTTTTCAAACTCCTCGGGGGTTGTGAGTTTAACCTTAGATTCTTGCTTGGCTGGCTCTTGTGGCGTGCTTGGCTGTCCTTTATACTGATAGTCCCGCAAAAACTCGTTGGAATCTGTTTTTGGGGCGTTCTTATCAGTAATCTTAATCTTAGACTTAGAATCCGCTGGATTGACTTTGTTCTCTTCCTCAAGCTCTTTGATGGTGGCAATTTCTGTTACCGCGTATTCTTGCACTTCAAACCCTGTGGGGTTTTTGGGCAAGGATTCAAAGTCAATGTTGAGGGTGTTAAACTTGTAGGTAAGGGTGATTCTGTAACGCTTTTGGCTTTGTAATGTGCCTAGAGCGTAAAGAGAAATTGAAACCTCGGCGTTGGCATAGCCATTTTTAAACTTAGCGATGTTGATAACCTTAACCGAGCGGGTGAGGTTAGAGTTGCCATAAATTGAGGATTCTTGTGCCACAATGTTTTCAAAGATTTTCCAAACCTTGGTGCTGCTTTGGGTGCGCACGATTTCATAGCGTTCCTCGTCGTCAATATTATTAATAGTTTCTCTGTTAATAATATAAGAGCCTATGAGGTTTCGCAAAAGGGCGTCGTTAGTAGTGATGGTTTCGTTGGCTTTTTCGATATGCACAAAGTTCTGTGTGGCATTTGAAAAGCCTACGAGATAGGGCTCTTTCTCTTTCAAAGGGAATAAAGAAATAATGAGGATGATGAGAATCGCAATAATGGCTATGAGCATTTTATTGAGATTGATGACAAAATCATAGGTCTTTTTCTCCACAGCAAAGATAGTATGGGCGTCTTTGACTGTGTCAAACATAGTCTCAAGCTTAATGTGATGGGGCACATTAATGTTCTTGAGCTTGTCTTTAACCTTATCCAAATAGGGAGCTAAAGGCTTTTTAGGCTTTTGCTCATTGGATTCTTCGTGGTTAAAGTTTTTGTCAATCTCAATAAGCGATTCTTGGTTAGAATCTACCACATTGTTTTCTTGATTCTCTTGCATAGGTATCTTTATCCTATTTGTCTAACTTCTTCAAAGCACGCGCAAGGGCTTTTTTTCATCTCGTATTTTTTGGCGTCCCTAAACGAGGCGCAAGCGCTAAAGCTTACGCCTAGTATCAATGTGGCGAGTGTGAGTGTGAGTGTTTTCATTGTGTCCTCCTTTTGGGTTATTTCTTTTTGTTAGACATTTTTTTGCCCAGCTCGCGCGCGGCGTTTGCTCCAGCGCTTACGCCTTTTGAAACTGCATTGTTGGCGGCACTACCAGCTTTGTATTGGTTGAGTTTGTTGTTTATTCCACTGCCGATATTGCCGCTTGAGTTGGCAATCTTGCTGGCTGTGCTGCCAATTTTGCCGCCGACTGTATCTTGTAGTTTTTGTGCGCCTGCTTTGGCAAATCCCGATGTGGCAAGCTTGCTTGCTCCTTTGGTTGCGAGGTTGCCAAGTCCGCCCGTGCCTATTGCACTTGCTGTGGAAGCTCCAGCTGCAAGCAAGCCACCAATACCGCCGCCAGCACCTTGGTAAGCACCTTTGGCTTGTCCTGCCACGCCACCGATTGCACCACCAGCTACCGCACCGCCTGTTTTTGCCATTGCTTTTTGTGCTAGGCTAGCAAGTCCCCCACCTATGGAGCTTGTTGCACCTATAATTTGGTTGATAAAGGTTGGCACTTGTTTTATCATCACGACTGAGATGAGAATGCCAAAGATTCCAGCATACAAGAGCGGATGCACTTCTACAAAATACTGCGCCATATTCATATTTAAGTATTGTTCTTTTGATGGTAAATGTGTTAAGAGATAGTTTAGGACACTATAAACTAGGAATCCCATTACGAGCACAAAAGGTTTGTAGAATGAGAGTCCTATGAGGAATTTTACATACGCTCCTGCCATACCTCTTGTTTGTGGCAAAAGCAAGAGGAGTATGATAATAAGGGCGAGAGATTTCCAAATGAGTAGCTGAAGCTCTGCGGCAACGATGATGACAAAGATTAGCCCCACATAGACGAGAGTAAAAACAAAGATGACAAAGGATAAAATCAAAGAAACAATATCACCCTTTATGATTAATCCATCGCCAATAATTGGTATACCAACCCCTGTTGAAAGGAGCATTCTATCGACGACTTGGCTTGCGGTAGTAAGGCTTTTTGTAATGGTATAACCTATACTGCTCATACCTGAGAGACTTTGTTCGCCAAGCCCCGCGGTTTGTTTGGCTATCTCAGTAGTTAGCGTTTTTGCTGGGTAGGTTATAAGGGAGTAGAAAAAGTCCATAAAGGTTGTTGGGTTATTAATCGATAGGTTAAAGACACTTAGATAAGTTACCATTAGAATAATGCCTATGGCATTTTTCCAAGTGAAAAAGTCTCCCTCTTGTAACTTTTTGATGGCATAGGTAATAATGATAAACATTCCTATGGCATTAAGCATTATCTTAATGCTTACAAAACTATTAATGGCATTCATCAGTCCTGTTGAAAAGCCTTTTAGGGCGTCTTGAAAAAAGCTCATTATTATTGCGTAGATGTCAAAGTTTTCCATTCAAAAATTCCTCTTTCCACAAGGCAGGGTTGGTAGCCTTTAGCCTCTTGATTCTTTGCACGACATCAGAATCCGAGCTTAGAATCTTGAGGTATTTGCCCAGCTTGCCGAGATTGACATCTACAATGTTGCTATGCTCATTGTTGATGAGATTCTTAATGAGCACTTTGCGCTCGTTTTGTCCTGTATTGATAAGGAAGTTAATCTCATTTTCTGCCAGCGGGATATTGAAACGCTCAAACACTTCAATATCCTTAGTAGGGAATATGATGATATGCGCGAGGTTGCGGATAAAAGAATCCGCGTTTTTTACCCCATCGAGCTGGTGCATATCTTGAAATGCCATTGCCATTACCCCATTAAGCTTGCGCGCTTGGGTAAGGGTAAGGTTAATGCGCTCGTTAAAGGTAGGGTTAGAGAGATAGGATTTAAACTCGTCGATAAAGATAAAGAAGCCTTTGTCTTGGTTTTTGGCGCGATATACCATCTTGTGAAAAAGATAGTGCGCGATAAGCCCCGCGTCCTTTTCTTTCTCGACGATGAAGTCCATATTGAGTGTTGTGAGCTTTCGTTTAAACTCCAAAGAATCCTTGTCCTTGTTAAAAAGCGGATTCTCGAGGTATCTATCAAGCTGCAAGGGGATGTGTTCATCGCCTGTTTTTGTAATGCCCTCGCGTATGTCTTTGAGGGCAAACTCTATGCCCTGTGGGGCAAGGTTGTGGTATAAGTCGCGGATGACTTTCTCTACTGCCTTTATTTTTTGGGCTTCATCGGCGTTGGTGGCGTCGGGATTAAGCCCAATCATAGAGTTAAGCCACGAGCTTAAGAATGTGATGTTTTCGTTATCATAGGGCAGGGAGCAGGGGTTGATGTAGAAATCATCCCCATTGTTGTATTCGCCATTAAGAAATTCTGTAACGCTGTATAGTCCATTTAGTCTATCGAGGGCGAGAATATCGATGTTGTATTTGAAAAGGTTAGCCATTAGAAAGGACACAAGGGTGGTTTTACCAGCACCTGTGCCGCCCACAATCATCGTATGTCCGACGACTTTTTTTGAGGTATCTGCGTGGAAGTTAAACATAAATGGCGACATACTTTGGTTTTTGAAAATGGTTACAGGTGTGTTCCCCCACGAGTTGCTTGTTTGTCCTATGTATTCCTTTTCAAACAAAATCATAGAGGCGATGGTTTTGCTTGTGTGGATTCGCTTGCGGGCGTTTAAAAAGCTTTTGTTGGGAAACATACTAAAGAATGTGGGCTGCATATTAAGGGTTTCAAACACCGCGATAAGCCCCGCATTCTTGAGCTGGTTAAGAATATCCGAGGAGGCTTCGTTTAGCTCCTCTTTATTCTTAGCCTTTACCAATATGCAATACGCAAAATTTTGCATATTAAGCCTATCAGAATCTATGAGTTCTTTGAGCTCATAAAGCTCTTGCTTGGCAAAGCTTGGGGCAAGCTTAATTTTGTCTTTAATCTTGCTTTGGGCTTTCTCCTTAGAAATAGAATCTATGCTTAGGTAGATGTCAAGCTCATAGGAGCTGTGCAAGATAGCCGAGATAGTGAGGCTTGTGATTTGCTCGTTATCATAGGCTTTAATACCTATAAAGCGATTATAGACTTTATAGGTATTAAAGTCTTGAATGAAATAGTCTTTGTGGAAACTCACTGTGCTGCCAATGTAGCTATCAGAGAGTAGCCCATTGGTGGCGTTAAATGGGATATATACGCCATTGATATACTCGCCATAGAATCGTAGTAGCTCGTTAGAATCTAACAAGCGCGGGGTATAGAGGCTTAGGGTTTGTTCGTAGCGCTCTATGGTGGCTTTGAGGATGGCTATTTTATTCACATAGGTAATATTGTTTGTGTCTTTATCCTCGTTAATCGAGGTTGTGAGCTCCAGCTTTTTCTTCTCCAAAAAGCCTTTAGCGCCTTTGTTCTTGGTTTCAAAGATAATAAAATAGCGATTGGTATAAACGCTTTGCCCCATCTCCCACTTATTGACAATTTCTTGGGCGTATTGGTTGTTGATTTCATACGACTTATTGTAGATAAGTTCTCTGCGCTTGGCGATGATTCTTGCTTCCACATCATCGCTTAGGGCGTTTAGGGCGTTAATTCTATCAAGGAGGGTGGATAGCAATCCATCTTCATTGACTGCGTTGTAATTAAAGCCCTCTAGCTCCATACAAGCGACAAAATTTTCGCTTTTGGTGATGATATATCTTTCATCATAGCGTGCGAGAATGTTGTTTTCTTCGCACATAGAGTATTGGTTTGGGATAATCCCATAAAGCCAATTAAAGAAAAGTCGCTTAAGTTTTTCGGTAAAGTTCATTGCTGGATACTCTTTCGGTAGTCTTTGGTGTTTTGTTCCATTAGCTCGATTTGGCACAAAAGCAAAGTAACGCCTATGTTGTTTAGGTTATCTTTAAGCGCAAGGGAATAGTCTTTGTGGTTTTTTAGATTAATTTTTATGCTATCTTCAGAATCTGTGTCCTCCTCCCCCACAGATTCTGTATCTTCTTGTGTTTCATCGCTTGTTGTTGTTTCAGATTCTGTATTGGCTATTCTTGGTTCGTCCAAAGTTGCTGGCTTGTTTAGTAGCTGTATGATATTCTCTGAAGTTGCTTTGATATTGTCCTTTTGCGTTTCAAGGATTTTAAAAGGGGAATCCTCTTGCTGCTTGATGAGTGAAAAGCTCATCGCCAATACTCCTACGACTACGCAAAAGATGATGATTTTCCACAAAACTATGAGGGTTTTGAGGGTAAAAAACTTTTTCATCGGATTCTCCTTAGGGGTAGTAGGTTGTGATGTTGGTTTTCATTTGCAGCGTGGCAAAGGCAATATCCACAATATCATCATCAAAAAATTCGATGATGTAAAAAAACAAGAGAATGCACGCAAAAAGCAAAAAGGCGTAAAGCCCAAGGTGGGGCTGTGCGATGAGGCTAGTCATCACAGAGATTACCCACGACTTGAGGTTGAGCCTTAAGATTTTCTCTTTCTTGGTCAGCTCTCTAATGTTGTCGGTTTGAATTGAGTTTATGCGTAACATTATTGAAAAGCCCACTGAGAAATGCTTTGTGCGTTCATAATTAACAATGTGGCGGCAATAATCCCCACACACTGAATAAAGATTTCTTTCCACCTCTCGAGGTTTTTAAGAAAGTAAATCCCCACCGCGATAATAATCAATGTTCCAATCGCAGTTAGCGCGGTTTGCACCCAGCTAAAGATTTTTGAAACCATTGAATTGAGGTCTGCACCCAATGCCATTTCAGGCAAAACTAAGCTAATGAATAAAACTATCAGCAGTCGTAGTCTGTGTTGTTTTTTCATTGTCCTTACTCCTTTGTGTTGAAATGTAAAAAATCCTAAGAGCTTAAAAGCTCCAAAGATTTTTTAATGTTAGCTTTGATGATTCTTAGGTGGTATGGATTTTTCAGAGATGGGATGTGCTTTTTTGTCAAGTTCTCGTAAGTCATTCCTTGATAGAGATTGGTATCTGTGGCGTTTTGAAAGTCTATGATGATATTTTTGTATTGCGCTAGTTTGTTATTCTTTCTTGTTGGTGGTAGTATGTGCCATCTTTCATTTTGGGCTAGTCCATCAAAGATAAACTCTTTCTCTGTGAAATCTTTGCTTACCTTGCGTATGATTTGCGCCACATTTTTATAGAATCTTGTTGGGAGCTCTTGCGTTGTCTTTGCTTGCTGAGCGAGCATAGCTTTATAGGGCTTAGATTGTTTGTAATCTAGCACCTTGATAAAATAGAGTTGCTTGTTCTTGTAGTTGAATTTAAGAATCTCTAGCCTTTCGAGCTCTTGAAGCCAAAGTTTGAGGGTCTTTTCGCATACATCGTATTTGTAAGACATTTCAAGAATGTTGAAAAAGATATTCTCTTTATTCTGCGTAAGCGATATTTCAGCAAGCAGAATGTAAAACATAAAAATCTTAGGATTTTTTTGCTTTTCAAAATAAAAGCTTAAGGCTTGGTAGATTTCAAAGATGAGCTGGCTTATTTCTCGCTGCCTCTTTGCCTCTAGTTGCAAAGAGTGTAAGGCTGGAATATGAGACATACAAACTCCTCAAAGCCTGCCAATCAGCTAAGCTTAGAGTTTGCTTTTGTTTCTTAGAATCTAGAAAATATCCGTAAGGGAGAGAGTCTAAGAAACAGAGAAACTACAGAATCTAGCGTGGATTCAAAGACGATTACAGAATCTAGTTACATAGATTCTAAAACACACGCAGAATCTAAAGAGATTCTAAGAAGTGAGTAAAGACAGAATCTATCAATCAAAGAATCTGCAGAATCTAAAATGGATTCAGAATCCAACCCACGAGCAGACGAGGGGTGGTTGGTGCTATCGCATCTCCATATTGATGTGATTTTTGCTCTGCATTAATGGCAGAATCTAAGGACTTAGATTCTGCTTAGGCCTCGTGCTACCGCACGCACTATTTGTATTTGGCAAAGCCTCGCACAAGTTTTTTGAAGTAGTGGATTGTGTGAGTTGCTTAGATTCACAAGCAACCATAGAATCTAAAGAGATTCTAAACAACGCACAAAGACAGAATCTAAATGGCACAAAGCCCGCGCAATCCACGGCACAGAATCTAAGCGATACACAATCCGCACAATCCCTTGATTCACAAGCACAAAGCCAAGAGTGAAAACAAGGCAGATTCTATCCGTGCTTTAGGCATTGCCCTATGTGCTCGCTAATGCCTTAATCTCATAGCTAAAGACATCGGGGCTTGGGCTATGCGTGGCACTTGCGGTGATTTTGTTCCAAAATCTATATTGCAGCTTATAGAGCTTTAAAAACACTTTGCGCACGAGTTTTTTGAGCCTGCTAGAGCCCGCAAGTGCGTCCTTGTCGATGATAATTACATCGCTAAAACCAGCCATTTTGAGCGCGTAGATGAGGCTCCCTGCGGTAAAAAGCGTGGTGTGCGTGAAGTCCTCATACGCCCAGTAGCACCCAGTGTGGCTTTGGGCGTTTGGCACAGCGATGAAAAGCTTGCCACCTTGGGCGAGGCAGTGCTCCCTAAAGTGCGCAAGGATAGGGATTATAGAATCTTTTGGAAGGTGCTCAAGGCAGTGGGTGGTGATGATGAGATCAAATTTTTGCGCGGGGAAAAACTCTAGGATATTCTCCACGACTTTAGATTCTATACCTTGGGATTGGCAGTGTGCGATGGCTTTGGGGTTGATATCAATACCAAAGACATTTATCTCCTGCCCCCCCCCCCCATTTAGAGGATTTCCATACAAAATGCTTGTTTTTTAGCGCATAGAGCGTCTGTCCAAATCCGCAGCCAAAGTCTAGCACCCGCGCCCCAAAATCTAAGCCCTCGACAACCTCCTCAAAATACGCAGGGAGCTTGTAGTCTGCATAAAACTCACTTGCCACATTTCTTGCTTCAAAATATTCCATTGTTTCTCCTTTGTGATTGTTTTAGAATCTAGAAATTCGTCTCTTGTGCAATCTTTAAATGAGTGCGGCGGCTCGGCTCGGTCACTACCGCTAAGGTAGCTCCCTTCGCCTCGCCTTGAAAAACATTTAAATCTTACACAAGATACTAGAATTTCTGAAGGCACGCCCTGATGAGATTCTCTAAAATGGTAGATTTTAAATCTATTACTTTAGATTCTGAAAGGGTTAGCGGACTTAGCGTCCGTGCCTTTTCAAAAATCCGCAATCTTATCGCATTGCAAGCCTGCGGAGCCGTTTCCACACGCGTGCAAGACGAATTTCCTTCAGTGGGCAAAAAGTCGCGACCCAATGCGCACCACATTCGCCCCACACGCGATAGCAATCTCAAAATCCTCGCTCATACCCATTGAGAGCGTGCGAGCCCCAAAATCCTGCAGTGAGTCAAAGACTTCCTTTGCTAGGACAAAGCTCCTCTCCACCACTCTGTAATCCCCGCTATGCGCACCGATAGTCATCACACCCTCTAGCTTGATATTGGGGCATTGGCTAAGAATGGCGTGATAGAGCTCCGCAGCCTGCGCGGGTGGCACGCCGCTTTTGCTGGATTCAAAAGAAGTGTTGAGCTGGAGCAGGGCGCGCATAGTTTTGCCCTTAGATTCTAGGCGTTTTTGCAGCGCGAGGGCGAGCTTTAGCGAATCAAGAGAGTGCAGGAGTGCGGGGGCGAGCTCTATGAGCGCGTTTATCTTGTTTTCTTGCAGCGTGCCTATCATATGCCACTCTAGCGGGAGGGATTCTAGGGCTTGGGATTTGTGTTTGAGATCTTGGACTTTGTTCTCGCCAAACGCCCTCTGTCCGCATTCGTGCAATATCTGAATCTGCTCTGTCGTGGCGTATTTGCTCACAGCTAGCAGCGAGACGATATGGTGCGGGCTATATGCGAGGCGGGCGCGCTCGATTTTGCGTATGACGAGATCGAGGTTTTTGAGGTATGAGGTGCGCATCGCGGCTTCCTTTGGGTGTGGATTGTGTTATGCAAAATTTGGGGGGAATTATAGGGGATTGAGTCTTAGACTTTGATTTTGTGGGCGCTTGAAGTATAATCCGCTACGCAAAAACCACAAGGAGGGCGTATGAAAATCTCTAAGCATTTTGCCTTGATACTCGCGCTAGTGGCGTGTGAGACGCTCTATGGGGCGCGCCCGATGAATACCGATGATGCGCGCGTAGTCGCGCCACAGAGTTGCCAAATAGAGAGCTGGGCGAAGTTTGGGGGCGGGAGTGAGTTTTGGGCGCTGCCTGCGTGCAATTTTTTGCTAGATACCGAGATGACAATCGGCGGCAACCTCACGCAGCAGGATTCTGTGGATTCTATAAATGGCGGGAACTCCGTGTATAGAGGCGCGGCGGTGTTTGCGCTCAAAAAAATCTTTAAGGACTTGGAGCGCGATGGCTTTAGCTATGGGCTTAGCGTGGGGAATGCGCGAATGGGGCGATTCCTGCGTTATAACGAGAGCTTTTATACCTACGCGCTGCTAAGCAAGGCGTTTTTTGATAATCAATTGTTTTTGCATACCAATCTGGGCTACAAAGCCGCGGGGCGGGAGCATCTCTACACTTTTGGCTTAGGGGTGGAATACGATATGAATGAGCGCATTTGGCTGATGGCGGAGGGCTTTAAAGAGCGCTTTGTCCCCGCACTCTATCAAGTGGGGATTAGAATCTGGCTCAAGCGCGATATGGTGCAGATAGACTGCACTTATGGCAACGCCTTTGCCCAACCCTTTGGGAGGAGTATGGCGTTTGGCTCGGTGGGGATACGGGTGCTGAGCGAAAAGCTGTTTTGATAAGAGAGGGCGATGGAGCCCGCGCAGGTGCAGTAGATTTGCTCCTTGATAAGCGATAGGTTCTTTAAAAAATACAGAATCTACTCCCAAAATCCAACCAAGATCACAAAAGCAATCCAAAGTCCCAAGCTTTTATAAAATCTAGCCCGAGATTCTAAAATGCGCACAGAATCTAGCGCAGATTCAAAGACAATCATAGAATCTAAAGAAAATCCAAAAGGTGCAGAATCTAAAGTAGGCTTAGGCTCTAGCTCGATTTATAGAAAAGGTGCTAGCCCAAGCGGCGCTCCTGACGCAGCTACACTAAGAGATTCTATAAACTTGCTAAAAAACGCCGTGTATGAACGCGTAGCGGAGCGAGTGGCAATTCACTTGCCACGAGCGGTATCAAGTTTGTGAAACAAACTTGCATAAAATAATATGCCCTAAAACATATCCCGCAGGCGTGCTTTGCCAAACTCCACGCCGGGCTGATCGTAGGTGTTTATCTCTAGCGCGCAGCCCGCACACGAAGTCAAAAGCTCATAATACATCACAAGCGCGCCGGCATTGTGCGCGCACACTCTATCCATCACGATAGAATCTGTAGGGACTTTTTGGGCTTGGAGGGTTTGCATAGTCGCTAGGCATTGCTTATCTAGCAGGGTGGCGAAGCTCGCGCCATTAACAAAATCGCTAGATTCTAAAAACTCTAGCTTTTTTTGCGGAATGCGCGGCTTGGGATAGTGCTTAGGAGCAAGCGAGAGGAAAGTCACGCTTTTATCCCGAGGTCCTTGCACGATGAGCTGCAAAAACGAGTGCTGATCGATACTCCCCACAAGCGCGATGGGTGTCAATCCCACAGGCTGCTTGTGCGCATTGAGCTTGCCTAGGCTCTCCGCCCACAGCTGCACATACCAAGCGTTAAACTCCCTAAACACGCTCGAGTAGGAAAACAGCACATTTATGGGGCAACGCTCGCGATTTTGGACTAGATAGAGGGCTTTGTGCAGGATATGATCCTCTTTGCGCTCAAAAAACCTCAAGGCAAGCTCGCGCGCGCCCTCTAAAATCTCTTTGCCCTTATAGCCTAGCAGCATAAGGGGCAGGATTCCCACGCTGCTTAGCACCGAAAATCTCCCGCCCACATTGCTATCGATATTGACAAAGGCGACTTTTTGCTTCTGGCACCATTTTTGGAGCGGCGAGTTGGTATCAGTGATGGCAAGCAGGTGGGATTTGTGCTTGGGTGCTAGGAGCTCGTATCTCTCTAGCACATACTTAAAGAGCGAGGAAGTCTCTATCGTGCTGCCGCTTTTAGAAATCACGATAAAAAGCGTGTTTTTGGTTTTGACTTTTTTTAGCGCATTGTTTAGGGCAAAGCCATCGGTGCATTCCAAAAATCGCAATTTTATAGCGTTGCGCTCGGGCAGGGAGCACAGCATAGAATCTAGGGCTTTTAATCCCAGTGAGCTTCCGCCCACACCGATGATGACGAGGTTTTTTAGCTTGGCGATGAGCTCTTTGTGCTTTTTGATATAGTTTTGGGAATCTTGCAACGCTTTTTTGCTAAAGGACAGCTCATAATAGCCGCTTATGCCTTGGGCTCGCTCTTGTTTGATGGATTCAAAGAGTGGCTCGATATCGCCGCTATGGCTGAAGGAATGTGTAAAACTTAGCATAGGTTGCCTTTGTCAGTCTATCAATGCGTGAGGGCATACACGCTCATATCCACAAGGCGCGCGGAGTAGCCCATCTCGTTGTCATACCACGCCAAAACTTTAGCACTCTTGCCAATCACCAAAGTCTTATCGGGCACGAAAATCGCGCTATAAGGCGATCCGATGAAGTCACTCGAGACGCATTTTTCTTCATCCACATAGATAATGCCCTTCATACTTGTGTGCTGGACTTGCCTAAAGAGCTCGTTTATGGCGTCTTTGTCCGCTGCTTTGCTTAGATTTACGCTTAGATCCACTAGGCTCACATCTGGGGTTGGCACCCGCACTGCAAAGCCATTAAACCTCCCCGCAAGCTCGGGGATCACGAGCCCCACGGCTTTGGCAGCACCCGAGCTCGTGGGGATTATGTTTAGCGCAGCGGCGCGCGCGCGGCGGATATCTTTGTGCTTGACATCGAGCACATTTTGGTCATTGGTATAGCTATGGATAGTCGTCATCAGCGCGCTTTCCACGCCATAAGCATCGTGCAGGACTTTGGCGATGGGGGCGAGGCAGTTGGTAGTGCAGGAGGCGTTTGAGATGACGCTCTGGCCTTTGTATTGCGTGTGATTGACGCCATAGACAAAGGTTGGCGCCTCATCCGCTGGCGCGGAGATGATGACTTTTTGCACGCTGCCTCTTAGGTGCGCACTTGAGGCTTGCAGGGAGTTGAATTTGCCCGTGCATTCTATCACGCCCTGTGCGCCGTGCGCGCTAAAATCTAGCTTGGCGGGATCTCTGTCTGATAGGATTGCCACTTTGTCTTTGCCTATTTGGATTGTGTGCTCATCGAGCTTTTGCACCTCATAGCCCCTATGCACCGAGTCGTAGCGTAGCAAATGCACGAGGGTATCAATAGGCGCGGTAGTGTTGAGCGCTACGAGATCTATATCCTCCCTTTTCCCGATGATACGCGCTGTGCATAGTCCAATGCGTCCTGTTCCATTGATAGCGACTTTAACCGACATAATGCTCCTTTACATTGAGAAATATCCCTATATTATAGGGGAAAAAACATAAAAAAATGAAGTTTTCTTGATTTATGGCGAGAATCTAAGTAAAATTCCCGCTTTATTTGTCCCCGTAGCTCAGCTGGATAGAGCGTTCGATTCCTAATCGAGAGGTCATGCGTTCAAATCGCGTCGGGGACACCACTTCATAACTTCTTTACTTACACAAAATTTGCACAACAAGGACTTTTATGCAGCTTATCCTCGCCACTTCCAATCCACACAAAAAAACTGAGATCAAAGCGATTTTTGCCGCGACACTGCCGCATATTGAGATTATCACTCTTAGCGAGATTCTAAACCCCTTTGAGATAGAGGAAAATGGCATAAGCTTTGAGCAAAACGCTACAATCAAGGCAAAAGCCGTGTATGATGCGCTGCTGCTAGCGCGCGGGGAGGGCGAGTATCTCGTGCTAAGCGAGGATAGCGGGCTATGTGTGGATGCGCTGGGCGGCGCGCCGGGAATATATAGCGCACGCTTTAGCCTCATAGAGTTTGGAGACAATAGCTGGCAGGAGAGGCAAGCGCGTTTGGCAAATCTCTCCCTTGATGCGCGCAACCTCGCGCGCGTGGTGTATGAGCTCCAAGCCCGCAACCTTAGCGTATCTCGCGCACGATTTGTGGCTAATGTCTGCCTTATGGGGCATTTGGGAGGTGGCTTGATACATCGCAACTTTCAAGGTGTGTGTGAGGGTGAAGTCATCACCACGCCGCAGGGCGATGGGGGCTTTGGGTATGATCCGATCTTTGTGCCCGATGGCTATGCCCAAACTCTCGCGCAGATAGAATCTAAAAATGAGATTTCACATAGGAGGCGGGCGCTGGAGGAGTGTGGGGAGTATTTGCGGAGTCTTGTGTAGATTCTGTGTTTGTGGCATTCAGCTTTGAGCGATAAATCGTTGATTCTACGCTCGGTGCTCGGTCACTACCGCTTAAGGTAGCTCCCTTCGCCCCTCGCTTGAAAGCAACGATTTCTCATCTCAAATCTTAGAATGCCAAGAGGCAAGCCACGCACAAGATTTTAGAGGCAAATTCAGAATCTAAAGAAAGCTTAGATTCTGAATTTACAAACCCACATTTTTAGAATCTAAAGCAATAGATTCAGAATCTGCCGCTTTAGAGAATCTCATTGAGGCTTGCCTTTGGCGTGGCGTGGATTTACTAACGCCACTATTGCAAACAAAAAAATTAGTATTGTGCAAGTGTGGGTTGGTGCTATCGCAACAGACGCGGTGTGGCTGTGTAGGTTTTCTAAAGAAGCTGCGCTTTGAAAAATTTGGGGAAGGTTAGCGGACTTAGAGTCCGTGCCCTTCACAAAACGAAGTTTCTTTAGAAATTTTTCAACCTTATCGCATTGCATACCCGCTCTGCTGATGTGAGCGTAGCGAAACGAAAAAAGAGCCGTTTTCCTGCATACAAAGCCTAATGTCACAAATACAGAATCTAGATCTACAAAATCTTACCACTCCTCTCCGATACCCAACACAAGACACTTATCAAACCTCGGCAGCACACAAAGCAGATAGATGAGCGTATCCGCCCCAAGCTCTTGCAAGTCGCTAAAATACCGACTATCCACGCTAAAATACCTCACTCGCTCATCACCGCGCTCAAATCTCCCGCCTAGCCCCACGCCCCCAAGCTCGCTGTATTTGAGAAACGCGCTGATATACACGCGGCTTAGCACTAGCGCGCCTTGGAGTTTGGCTTTTTGCGCGCTATCTAGGGCATCATAGGCTTTGTGTCCGATGAGGATTCTGCGGCGAAATCGCGCGTATTGCCCGTTTATAGAGTTTGTCTCAAGCGTCTCATAAAAGGTTTGTAAAGAGGGAGTGAATCTTTGCAAAAAATACGCGCCGTCTTTGGGCTGGAAGTAGGGGGCGCTTGAGTTGCGCCCGTGCTCATCGCCCCCGCCATACTCATACTCGCGCTCTAGCTTTTGGGGGCGGAGGTTGAGCACAGAATCTTCTTGGGGGTAGGCGTGCAGCACGCAGCCAAGCACACCAAACACGCCCCAAAACAGGGCTTTTGTGATGAGTCTCACTCCTTTATCCGAAAAAAGCTGCTCCCACTCCCGCTAAAAAACCACCCGCGCCCAAGCTCTGTGCGCAGCGATTCTAGCTCTGGGGCGACAAAAAGTGCGCTAGCATAGAGATCGTTGAGCTCCTCTAGTGCGTGAGTTGCAAGGATTTGCGCACTTGGGATAGTGAGCCACTCTCGCGGCAGCGGGCTAAAGACGCGCTTGCAAGTCGCGTGAGATTCTCTATAAGCCCCATATACCGCGGGTGTGGGGCACACAATCTGGGGGGTAAAAATCTCAAACTCGGGGAGATCCTCCACAAAGGGTATAACTTCCTCGCCCACGCCGCTGACATTAGCACTTGGCACGCGTTGCAAAAAAAACGCCACATCCGCCCCGCACCGCCGCGCAATAAAGGCATAATCCTCCGCATTTAGCTCTATCTCACACAGCGCGCACACGCTATGCACAAAGCTCGCGGCATTGGCACTCCCACCGCCTAGCCCTGCGCCCTCTGGTATGCGCTTTTGCACGCTGACTTTGAGGGATTGCACAAAATCCGCGATTTGAGGATCCACGCGCCCACATCGCTTGTCTGTAGCAAGCTCCTGTAGGGCGCACTTTGCCTTATAAATCGTATTAGATTCTATCTCGCAGCCAAAGTCTCCCTCTAGGGCAAAGCCACTAGGGCTAGATTCTATACTTAGCGTGTCAAAAAGCGCGCCTTTGGCGAGGACAAAGCGCGAGGAGAGGAGGTGGAAGCCATCTTCGCGCCTGCCGATGATTTTAAGAAAAATATTAAGTTTTGGATAGCTCTTAAGGATGAGGGGTTGCATATTATTTCTTTTTGATAGCTCCTACTTTGGGCAAAGTGAGATCGCTTGGGGCGTTGATAGAGGCTTGTTGGTTTTGCATAGCAATGGCGTCTTTGAGCTCGGAGCGCAAAATGAGCATATTTGATGGGGCTTTGAATCCTAGTCGCACGCTGCCCTTATCAATAGAGATGATTTTTATCTCTATATCATCGCCTATCATCACGCCTTCATCTTGTTTCCTAGAGAGTATCAGCATATGGAATCCTATTATAAAGGTATCGCACCTCTTTGTTTGCTAAAACCTCAATTATAGAGAAAAAATCCTCAAAATAAGTTTTATACACACCACTTTTTACGCTTTGCAGAGCAAATCTCGCGCCATTGCTGATGAGGGATTTGTGCTTAGAGAGCTCTAGGGTAGGGAATGGCAGGGCTTTTACAGAATCTAGCACAAACAAGGGATAGGAGAGTGAATCTAGCTTAATATGAGCGTGGGGCTGCGCGGGGGATAGGAGGCTTATGCTGCCCTCAGAGATTCTATGCAGGGCACTAAGCGCGCCATCTACCCCAAGTCTGTGCGCGATCATCTCGCCCAAAGAGCGCACATATGCGCCCTTTGACACACTCGCTTCAAAGCTCAAAAATGGGTGATTATACGCACACAGAGTGAGCTGATACACAGACATTTTATCCTGCGCTAGTGTGAATTCCACGCCCTCGCGCGCTAGCTTGTAGGCGCGCGTGCCATCGATATGCCTAGCACTAAAGCGCGGTGGCGTGTAGGCAATCTCGCCCGTGAGTGAATCTAGCACCTCCGCGACGCGCTCTAGGCTAAAGGGTGGGATTTGGCGCACAGATTCTATACCCTGTATATCAAGCGTGGGCGATCTCGCCCCTAGCCACAAAGTCGCCCTGTATCGCTTGGGCGTGAGCTGCAAAAATGGCAAAAGCCGCGTGTATTGCCCAAAGCCTATTACCAAAAGCCCGCTCGCAAAGGGATCGAGCGTGCCGCTGTATCCGGCTTTTGGCTCGCCTATGTGTTTTTTAAGGCGCGTAAGGAAGTGATTGGAGCTGATGTTTTTGGGCTTGTGCGCGGCGAGTAGGAGGTGTTTCATACGCGCCTTTGCTTAAAGCTCTCGGCTTTTTAAGTATTGGGCGCTTTGGTTGATGAGTGTGTTTAGCTGTTGGAAAGATTCTATCATATCTTGAATCTGCTTAGAGACGCCTAGCGTGCTAGAATTTTGGCTCGTGATGCCACTTATGATTGCTTGGAGTGAATCTTGGATATTTTGGAGGCTTTGCTTAGAATCCTCGCTCTCTTGGATAAGGTTGTCAAAAGTCTCCTTGCTCTCCTTGGCGTTGTGGCAAATCTCATCGATATTGCCCGCTAGGAGGTTTATGCTCACTTCAATATCTTTGAGGCTTTTTTGGGTGGATTCTGCGAGTTTGCGCACCTCATCAGCCACCACGGCAAAGCCCCGCCCGTGCTCGCCTGCGCGCGCTGCCTCAATCGCGGCATTGAGGGCGAGGAGATTGGTCCTGCTAGCAATATCATCGATAAAGCTTAGTACATCTTTAATCTGCGTCACACTCCCGCTCAAATCCGCAAACTTCGCGCTAAGCGCGCTTTGAATCTCAATACTCTCGCTAAGCTTTTCAAAAAGATGGGAGAGGTTGGTGCTTGCGCGCTCAAACTGCTCTTGTTCTTGCGTGATTTGGTTTTGGGAGTTGGTGCTATGCTCGATGGATTGGGTAATAGTGCGCAAAATATCTGCACTTGGCGCGAGACTCCTAGAGGCGTTTTGCTCTAGCGTGGCAATCTGGGATTTGAGCGTGGAGAGCGTCTGGGTAGCGAATGCTCTCTCCTCTTGGGCTTGGGCGGATTCTTGGTGTGATTTTTGGCTAAGTGCCTCTAAGTCTGCTTGGAGCGCGCTAAGAGATTCTGTATCGTAGGCTTGTGGGTTTTCTGTCTGAGTGCTGCTGCCCTGCGTGAGATTGTGTATGAGTGCATTTAGCCCCTGCCACTGCATGCTCAAACGCTTCACAGAGCTAAAGCTCCTCCATAGCACGACACAAAGCAGCACGCACGCTAGCAGTCCAAAGAGCGCAAGGACAATGAGCCCGCCGCGCGCACCGCCCCAAAGCCCCTCATCTCTAGGCTCGGCACTTTTGAGCACCTCGGCAATGCCATCATTTGATTTTTGTAATAAAAGCGCGTAGATTTCTTGGAGGATTTGCTGGATGCGCGTGGCAAACTCCGTGCTAGATTCTATCTCGAGGGTTTTATTTATCTGCTGATAGTAGCTTTGTAAATCCCGATCGTTTTTGACAAAGCTCTCATTCCAGCTTTTTAACATAGCGATGATGAGGGCTTTGTTTTGAGAATCTTTGGGAGTGATGAGGAGATTGCCTAGTCGCACATAAACCTGCCCGATAAACCCAAACTGCTCAAGCAAATCTTGGTTTTCTAAAAGCGGATCGGCGAGGCTAGAGGCGTGCGCGGGCGCGGCATTGGCACGATACGCGCTTGTGGCAAAAAACACACACAAGCCCAAAAGTGCGACAAAGAGCGCGCCTATAATGATGAGATTGGCTCTAAAGGAGGAGAGGGAGAGGGGCTTGTCTGTGCGCGCGCTTGTAGCTGCCTGCATATCGGTGCTGTGGGCTATAGAATCTTGTTCTTGCATAGCAATCCTTTTGTAAGCCTTTGTGTGAGAATCCAGCAAATTATGTGCCACACTTGAGCGCATTTAGAATCTAGCGCGATTTGTCGATATTGACATAATTTGCCAAAGGAATGAGGAGATGAAAACATACGCGTGGATTTTAGCATTGGGACTAGGGGGTATGTGGCTAGGGGCTAGTGAAGTGGCTAAAAAAATGCGCGATATGGAATACCACATAGAGACTATACAAAAGGGCTTTTTTTATAACGACAAAGCACAAATCGCTAAGGGGCTTAGGGAGTTTAAGCGCACATACGGGGAGTTTAAGAAGCATAATGTGTTTGCCTACCTCAAAAGCTCGCAGGGTATGGAAGAGCATATCGTGCTAAACACGCTTAAGCGCGATGAGGAGAATATCAACGCATTCCAAGAGGCATTGCACAATAATCAGATCCTAAAAGCCGCGGAGATGCACGCAAAGATATTGCACTCCTGCACCGTGTGCCACGCTATCACAAGGGGGTGGTAGGGCAAATAGAATCTAGTTTATAGCAAAGGTGCTAGCCCAAGCAGCGTGCCTGACGCGATGACACTAAGAGATTCTATAATCTTGCCAAAAATGTAGTGTATGCTCGCGTAAGCGGAGCGAGTGGAGATTCACTCTTTATCTGTTTGATTGCGCAAAATCGCAAGGCGGAGCTTTTCAAAAAGCTCATAGAGCCTAGGGCTCGTGCAGTGGTTGGCAAACTCGCCCCTTGAGTGCTCGCTAAAGTAGCGCTTAGATTCTGTATGGGGGAGGGGTTTGGGCTCTAGGATATGGCGCGGGACATAGGCTTTGGCTTCTGTGAGTGTGCTTAGAGTTGGGAACTTTTGGGGATAGCTCCTTAAAGTCTGTATTATGTGCTTGCGTGTATAATTAAACTCCTGACAAAACGCTGGGTGCTTGGCAGCAAAAAAAAGCGTTTGGTTTTTGACAAAGATAAAGAGAATCTGCTCTCGCAGATAAGGCGTGAGATACGCGGCTTTAAAGAGATTTATCTCATCTTTTAATCGGAGTTTGGCAAACTCGGGCTGTGATTTGAGAAAGGAGATGATATGTTTAGAATCTTTCATAGCGCAATGATAGCATATTTTGCGATAGTTATGATGAGTGTGGTGCTAGGGGGCGCGATGGCGGGCTGTGGGTATAGAGCCAATCCCTACTATGAGCGTAGTGATAGCACCAAGCAGCCCCAAGGAGGCTTACAGGGTGCTGGCAAACAATCCCAAATTAATGAGCAAGATTCACAACCCACGCTCCAAAGCGTCAAAAGCATACATTCTGCAAGTCTTAGTGAAGACGATGGGGACTAGAGATGGAGAGATTGCATTATGATGTCGTGATTGTGGGGGCGGGGGTAGCTGGGCTGTATTGTGCGCGGCATTTGCCCAAAAATCTGCGCGTGCTCCTGCTGTGTAAGAACCAATCGTGGGAGTGCAATACCTTTTATGCGCAGGGTGGGATTACCATAGCAAGGGATTTGGAGGATATAGCACTGCACATTGAGGATACTATCCTCGCGGGCTCGCAGCTCAATGACGCCAAAAGCGTGGAGAAGCTAAGCGTGGAGAGTTTGGGGATCTTACAAGAGCTGCTAAGCGATGGGTTTAGCCTCGATAGGGAGGAGAGTGGGGCACTAAGCTACACCAAGGAGGGCGGGCACTCTATCGCGCGTATCGTGCATTCTGGCGGAGATGGCACGGGGCGCAATCTGCATACATTTCTGATGCACTCGCTAGGGCACACACTCTGGAAAAGCGCGCGTGTGGTGGATCTGCTCCTAGAAGATGAGCGCTGCTATGGCGTGAGCGTGCAGACAAAGAAGGGATTGGTGCATATCTATAGCGATCATATCGTGCTCGCAAGCGGGGGTATAGGCGGGCTGTATAAATACCACACCAACGCCCACACAATCGGCGGCGATATGCACGGGATTATCCTTGAGCACGGATTGAGGCTTGCTAATATGGAGATGCTACAATTCCACCCAAGTGTGTATGTGGAGACAAACACTGCGCGCAAATACCTCATCAGCGAGGCGGTGCGGGGCGAGGGTGGATTGGTGATAGATTCTAAGGGTAGGCGGTTTTTGTATGAGTATGATGAGCGCGGCGAGCTCGCACCTCGCGATATTGTCGCGCGGGCTATCGTGGATTATTGCGCTAGATATGATGAGCGGGCGTTTTTGGATTTGCGCAGTTTTAGCAAGCAATCCTTTCGCGCACGCTTCCCAAATATCTATCGCGAGCTTAGCGCGTGCAGGCTAGATATACCAAAGGATCTCGTGCCCATCTCTCCAGCATTTCATTATTGTATGGGCGGGATTTTGTGCGATATCAGCACGAGGGTGGAGGGTATGGCAAACCTCTATGCTATCGGAGAGTGCGCATATAACGGCGTGCATGGGGCAAATCGCCTCGCCTCAAACTCACTGCTAGAGGGGCTTGTGTTTGGCAAAGTCGCGGCGATGGAGATATTAGGTGCCGTGGGCAAAAACCCAAAGCGATATTTTCCCTTTGATGAGAGCGTGCTAGAAAAGGAGGGCGATGCGCACCTGCGGGATTTGCTGCGTAAGATTATGTGGGAGAAGGTGGGGATCGTGCGCACCAAAGACAAGCTAAACGCCGCGCTTGGGGGGATTGAGGTAATGCTAGAATCTAATATCGGGCGTATGCTTGGGCTACGCTTGCTTGTAGCAAGAAACATCGTGCAATCAGCATTATCAAGACAGCAGAGCCTAGGCGCGCATTATATCGTGTAAATTTTGCATAAAACCTTGACTTTTAGGCGTGAAGTCATTATAATCACGCTTTTAATTTACTTCAGCAGTGGGGTATCGCCAAGCGGTAAGGCACCTGGTTTTGGTCCAGGCATTCAGAGGTTCGAATCCTTTTACCCCAGCCATCTTTCTTTTTCTTTCAGCATCTTTTTATATCGCGGGGTAGAGCAGTCCGGTAGCTCGTTGGGCTCATAACCCAAAGGTCGGGGGTTCAAATCCCTCTCCCGCAACCATCTCTATCTTTATCCCACACCAACTTACAAAAAGTTATCCTAGCTCAAATCTAAGTGCTCACGTTAAGAGGCAAAAGATTCTATACCCTCTGGAGCGTTTGAAACTCCAAAATGCGAGAGAGTTCATAGCACTCTAAAAATCTTAAATCAAGCTAAGCCTAGCAAAGCACAGATTTCCTAGCACGCGTATCCAAATCCTCTGGGCACTCCGTATGGCTACGATGGCTTTGCCCTGCGTAAGCCTTATCATTCCTCTACGATGAATCTTTGAATCTCTGGATACGCGCGCACGAGGTTTTCCCACTCAATCATAAATCTGTTTTTGCCCGATTTGGCGTTTGTCTCCCATAGGTTTGGGCTCTCAAATATCGCGATACTTGGCTGCTTTGGTATGCCTAGCGCGCCTTTGACAAGCACCTTTTTGCTCTCCTTTAGCATTCCCATCACAAAAAACCACAAATCGTCATTATGCGGCGCGAGATCATAGAATCTCTGCGTATTAAACACCTCTGTGTCTAAGCAATGCGGAGGGTAGAGCACGCCCGATACCCCAAGCGGACAGATACCAAGCAGCGGCGTGTCCTCTAGCTCACACGCTCGCCACGCAAACGCGCCACTAGATTCTCTTATAGGCGTATCGGCGTGGTGGGTGTGGATACACTGCGGGTATTTGTGATACGAATCTAGCAGCAGTGCCAGCATCTCACGATCATAGAGTTGATCGTCATCGATGGTGACACATATATCCTCGGGATAGAATCTCAGTGCATAGATAAGTTTTTTGTAAGATTTGTAGTTTTCCTCCACAAAGTGTAGGCGGATAAAGTGCTGCGTGTGCAAAAACCTGAGAATCCTCGGCAAGGAGGCAAATCCGCGCGGGAATTCCTCCAAGCTCAAAAATACCGCGATTTCATCGGCTGGGGTGCTTTGGCGAAGTAGGGAAAATATCGTGTGATGGAGCGTGGCTATGCGAGCGGGGAAGGAAGTGAGGCTAAAGATGACGCACGGAGAGGATAAAGCGTGCAAAGAGCGTGAATCTCGTAGCTGCCCCCCCCCCCAATGCATTTTTAAACAGACGCGAGATAATCGCAGAGCTTACAAATCCCAAAAGTCGTGTGGTGCGGACAAATCGCCTTAGCACAAAGGAGCATTTTGTGATGTCTCGCTCGCTTAGGGCTACAAGCAAGAGGCTTTTGATACATCTTTTTATCAGGTGCATAGGTTTCCTTTGGTGTGAAGTCTGCGGGATTTTATGCAAAAAATCTAAGAATGTGCTTAAGAGGCTATCTATTTATGCAAGTTTTGCTATGGCAAAACTTGTTATCGGGGCGTGAGGCAAAGCCCCTCGCCCCTCCGCTGCGCGAACATACACAGAATCTCAATGCGAGATTCTGTGACTTATTGGTGTCAGCACGTCATCAACGCCACTTGGACTAGCACCTTTTCTATAAACCGAGCTGGGGCTTATCATTTTTAATGCAAGTTTGCTAGCGCAAACTTGTTGCCGCTTGCGGAGAGTGAATCTCCGCTCGCTCCGCTGCGCGTGCATACACTGCATTTTTAAGCGAGATTCTGTGACTTATTGGTGTAACCGCGTCAGGCACGCGACTTGGCTTGTGTAGATTCTATAAACCCGACTAAAATCACTAGGCTTTTAGGTAGCTCTGCAAATCCTCCTCGCTGAGAATCCGCACACCTAGATTCTGTGCTTTTGTGAGCTTGCTCCCAGCGTTTTCCCCACAGAGCAAAAAATCCGTCTTGCCACTCACCGATGAGCCAACCCTCGCTCCCAAGCCCTCCAAAATCTCGACAAAATGTTCTCTTGGCGCAGAGAGCGTGCCTGTGATCACCACGCTTTTGCCCGCAAATACAGAATCTAGCGCGACTTCGCGCTGCTGCGCCTTTGGCTGCAAAATCTCTAGCATAGTGCTTATCAGCTCCCTATTGGCGTGGTTAAACTCACAGAGCGAGCGCGCCATCTCCTCCCCAAAGCCATCGATGTTGAGAATCTCCTCTTCACTCACGCTAAAAACCCTAATCCCAAAGTTTGTGGCAAGCTTCTTGCTCGCGCCCTCGCCGATATGCTCGATCCCAAAGGCATTGATAAGCCGCCAAAGCTCTATGCCATAGGTGTTTTTTATGCTATTTATGAGGTTTTGTGCGCGCTTTTGCTTCCACCCCTCCAAGCCTAGCAAATCCTCCTCCTTAAGCCTATAGAGATCGAGTATCCCGCGCACTAATCCCCTATCAAAGAGCTCATAAACGATTTTTTCGCCCAAACCATCGATATTGAGTGCCTTTTTGGAGGCAAAATGCACGAGGGATTCTTTGACGCGTGCGGGGCAGCTTAGATTCTGGCATTTGATGAGGATTTCCTCGACTAGGAGTTCTTGGGCGCATTCTGGACAGAGGGTAGGGGTCTGTATGCGTATCTGCGAGTCATCGCGCAGGGCGTGGATAGAAGAGATGATTTTGGGGATCACATCGCCGCTGCGGATTATCACGACTTTATCGCCAAGTCGAATATCTTTTTTGGCGATCTCGCTAAAATTGTGCAAGCTCGCGCGCGTGATCATTGCGCCATCTATCTCCACGGGCTCTAGCTCCGCCACAGGCGTGATCACACCCGTGCGCCCGACTTGGAAGACGATATTTTTGATGATAGAGGTTTTTTCCACCGCGGGGAATTTATACGCGCACGCAAAGCGCGGGGATTTGATCGTCCAACCTAGCTGCTCTTGGATAGGTATCTCATCAATCATCACCACCATACCATCAAGCATTAGCGGGTAAGATTCTCGCGCGTCCAAAAGCGTGCGATAAGCGTGCAAAATCTCGCCCTTATCCCTGCAGTGCGCTAAAAATGGCATAGGCGCAAAGCCAAAAGATTCTAAAGATCGTAAAATCTCATAAAAACTCTCAATCTGCGTCTCCATCGCGCCCACACCCCAAGGCATAAAGCGCAGGGGACGCTTGGCAGTGATTTTAGAATCTAGCTGCCTTAGGCTACCTGCTGCGGCGTTGCGCGGGTTGGCAAAAAGCGGGAGATTGTCCGCAAGCCTTTGGGCGTTTAGGGAGCTAAAGTCGTCCTTGGCGATGAGCACCTCGCCGCGGATTTCTATGCGTTTATCATAGGGGATTTGGAGCGGGATTGAAAATATCGTGCGTGCGTTTTGGGTGACGAGCTCGCCCTCTATGCCATTGCCGCGCGTGGTGGCACTCCGTAGCAGCCCGCCCTCATAGAGGAGATTGAGCGAGGCACCATCAAATTTAGGCGAGCAGGTAAAACTAGCGCGCGGGTGGGTTTTGTAGATTCTAGTAAGCCATTCCTCTAGCTCCCCCTCATCAAACACATCATCAAGACTCCACATACGCTTAATGTGCGCATTTTTGCTAAACTCGCTTAGGGGCACATCGCCCACGCGTTGCGTGGGAGAGCTAGGCAGGATAGAATCTGGATTAGCCTCCTCATAGGCTTTGAGCTTGTGATAGAGCGCGTCGTATTCTGCGTCGCTTGCGATAGGAGAATCTAGCACATAGTAGTGGTATGCCATTTTGTTAAGCACTTCAATAGCTTTGGCGTAGTTTTGTGAATCTATAGAATCTAGGGATTGCAAGAAAGTCCTTTTGTGATTTTTAAGCTAGTTTTGCGTAGAATTATACACGATTTTTCACGCTTCTTTTACCATACGCCCGGGAGAATATTTTGATAGAAAACATTGACAAAACCACGACTTTGCATCTCAAAAATGAAGCGCAGTTTTTGTGCTTCACACTAGAAGAGGAGCAGGAGGGACTCACCCAACTCTATGCGATGAATGTCTTTAAAGTCCGCGAGATCATCTACTACAACGACGCGCTTACAGAGACAGAGGGGGATAATGCCGGAGTGCTGCTAGGATTTTTGACCGTGCGCGATGAGACAATACCGCTTGTGGATATGCGTCGCTGGCTCTATTTTAACCCATCAGATCCGCACAAAAACCTAAAAGACTACTCGATACAAAGCGATAAATGCCTCGTGGTGATTTGTGATTTTTCAAACTACACCGTGGGGCTTAAGATCCTCAATGTCAAGCGCATTATCCAAAAGAGCTGGAATGAAGTGAATGTGGGGAGTGAGTATGGAATCGATGGCAACGCCAAGGTAACGGCTACAACGAAGTATGATAATGGCGAAGTGGTGCAGATACTCGATGTGGAGCGGATGGTAGTGGATGCGTTCCCTATGCGAAGCTCCGTCAATGAACTAGAGTTAGAGAGCATAGGGCCTATTGCGAGTAACCAAGTCGTGCTTTTGGCAGAAGATTCTAAAGCCGCGGCTAAGAGCCTGCAGCATGTGATAGAAAAGCTCGATTTGCAGTATTTTACCTTCCCCAATGGCAAGAGTCTGCTAGAGTATCTCAACAACGCTGGTGTGGCAAAGATGGTGGGAGCGATCATCACTGATATTGAAATGCCTGTCATCTCGGGTTTTGAGGTGCTAAAGCGTGTCAAAGACAATCCCCAAACTGCCCATATCCCCGTGATTATCAACTCTTCTATGAGTTCAGATTCTAACAAGCAAATGGCTGAATCTCTCAAAGCCGATGCGTTTATCACAAAATCCAATCCTATCGAGATAGAGCAGGCTCTAAAGCGACTTCTAAAAAGCTAAATCAATTTTATAAGGGAATATGTTTTATGTATAGAACTCATTTGTGTGCTGAGATTGACAAAGAGTGTATCGGGCAGGAAGTGCGAGTGTGTGGGTGGTGCAATAGCTACCGCGATCACGGGGGGGTTGTGTTTCTTGATTTGCGCGATAAAAGCGGTATCGTGCAACTCGTGTGCGATCCGAGCTCACAAGCCTATGAGATCGCCTCGAGTGTGCGCGATGAGTTTGTCCTCATAGCTCAAGGCAAGGTGCGTGCGCGAGGAGAGGGGCTAGAGAATCCAAAGTTAAAAACAGGCTTTGTCGAAATCGTGCTCAATGAACTCGTGATAGAAAACAAATCCCTCACGCCACCTATTGATATAGGCAGCGAGAATGTCAGCGAGGATTTGCGGCTGAAATATCGGTATTTGGATTTGCGCGCTAAGAGGGCGTATGAGATTTTTAAAACCCGCTCGGATGTGGCGATAGCAGTGCGGAATTCACTGCAAAAAATGGGATTTTTGGAGATAGAAACGCCTATCCTCACTGCCTCAACTCCAGAGGGTGCGCGGGATTATCTCGTGCCCTCGCGCGTGCATGATGGGCAGTTTTTTGCGCTGCCCCAAAGCCCACAGATTTTTAAGCAACTTTTGATGGTGGGCGGATTTGATAGGTATTTTCAGATTGCAAAATGCTTTAGAGATGAGGATTTGCGCGCAGATAGGCAGCCAGAATTTACACAAATCGATGTGGAGATGAGCTTTTGTGAGCAAGAAGATGTGATGGCAGTGGCGCAGAATCTGCTTGTAGATATTTTCCGCGCTTGTGGCAGGGAGATTCACACGCCCTTTAGGCGTATGAGCTGGCAGGAAGCTATGGAATCCTATGGGAGTGATAAGCCAGATTTGCGCTTTGGTATGCCGCTTGTGGAAGTGGGCGATTTGTTTGTGGATTGTAGCAATGAGATTTTTGCCTCTATCGCGCAGGATTCTAAGGCAAATAGATTCAAAGCATTGTGTGTCAAGGGCGGCGATAGTGTCTTTACGCGCAAGAGCTTGGGCGAGGCGGAGGAATTCGTGCGTAAGTTTGGCGCCAAGGGCTTGGCGTATCTGCAGGTAAAAGAAAATGAGATCAAAGGACCTTTGGCAAAATTCCTCTCTAGCGCGCGTTTAGAGGAGCTTTTGGGGCGCGTGGGAGCAGAGGTAGGGGATATCGTGTTTTTTGGCGCAGGGGCGAAAAAAATCGTGTGGGATTATATGGGGCGATTGCGGCTTAAAATCGCGCAGGATATGGGGCTTGTAGATTCTAGCAAGCTAGAGTTTTTGTGGGTGGTGGATTTTCCTATGTTTGAGAAAAATGACGATGGCAGTGTCTCTGCGCTGCACCACCCCTTTACAATGCCCAAAAACTTAGAGCAGGGCGTGCAATCTAGTGATATAGAATCTATCCAATCCATCGCCTATGATATCGTGCTAAATGGCGTGGAGCTAGGCGGCGGGAGTATCAGAATCCACAAAGATTCTATCCAAAGCCAAGTGTTTGAGATCCTAAATATCTCGCAAGAGCAGGCAAAGGAGCGATTTGGATTTTTGCTAGAGGCTTTGAGCTATGGCGCGCCGCCGCACGGGGGCTTTGCGATAGGCTTTGATAGGCTTATTATGCTCCTTACAGGCAGTGCGTCTTTGCGCGATGTGATCGCATTCCCCAAAACCCAAAAGGCGACTTGCCTCCTCACAAACGCACCAAGCGAAGTGAGCGAGGAGCAGCTGCGCGATCTGCACATACGATTGCGCAATCCCAAACATTAGAATCTCATCAACGGGATTAATTTTTAAGCCAAAGGAGAGAGAATGAAAAAGCTATTTTTGATAATCGGGGCGCCGGGCAGCGGCAAAACCACAGATGCGCAAATCATCGCACAAAACAACGCCGATACGATTGTGCATTATTCCACGGGCGATCTTTTGCGCGCAGAGGTGGCGAGTGGCAGCGAGCAGGGCAAGCTCATCGATAGCTTTGTGAGCAAGGGCAATCTCGTGCCACTAGAGATCGTCGTGAGCACGATCATAGGAGCGATCAAAAACGCTCCCAAAGATGTGATCATCATCGATGGTTATCCGCGCAGTGTGGAGCAGATGGAGGCGCTAGATTCACAACTGCAAGGGCAGAGCGATGTGGTGCTAAAAAGCGTGATAGAAGTCGAGGTGAGCGAGGAAGTGGCGCGCGATAGGGTGCTAGGGCGCGCAAGGGGTGCTGATGATAATGTCGAGGTGTTCAACAACAGAATGAAAGTCTATCTCACGCCGCTAAAAGAGATCAAGGCGTTTTATACAAAGCACAATCTTTTGCACAAAATCAATGGCGAGCGCACGATAGAGGCGATTGTCGCTGATATGCAAAGCTTTATTTTGCAACGACTCTAAACTTAAGGAGCAAATAATGAATCTAGAAAAAATCGCTATTGGTTCTAATCCCGATGCTATCAATGTCGTGATTGAAATCCCCTATGGCTCAAATATCAAGTATGAAGTCGATAAAGAGAGTGGCGCGGTAGTCGTGGATCGCGTGATGTATAGCGCGATGTTTTATCCAGCAAATTATGGATTTGTGCCAAACACACTCAGTGATGATGGCGATCCTGCCGATGTGCTCGTGCTCAATGAATACCCGCTGCAGGCAGGAAGCGTCATCAAAGCGCGGCTTATTGGCGTGCTCATTATGGAAGATGAAAGCGGAGTGGATGAGAAGCTCATCAGCGTGCCGGTTTCTAAAATCGATCCGCGCTATGACAGGATTCAGAGCTTGCAGGATCTGCCACAAATCACGCTAGATAGGATCAAAAACTTCTTTGAGACTTACAAAACGCTTGAGCCAAACAAATGGGTGAAGGTGAAGGACTTTAAAGACAAGCAAGAAGCCCAGCGCATTTTGCAAACCTCCATCGAGAATTACAAAAAGTAACAATTTTCTTAACCTTTCAGCCCTTGCTCACTAGGGCGCGCAAAGAGCCTCTGTGAGCAAATCCCCGTGTTTTAAGAGGCTTTTGCTAACCCCTCTGTTTGCTTGCTTACGCCAAATCCCTTCTATATCTCCCCATTCGCCTATGAGTTTAGAATCTTTAGATTCTGTAATTAACTTCTTTGTCCTATAATGTAAGCACCTTTGGAAGTCAAGCGGCTTTCGAGTATTTCACACAAGGAGAGAAAGATGGATTTCGCACAATTCATAGAAGAATACAACAAACTCAAGGCAGAGCGGCAGGAGCAGGGCATTCCGCCATTGCCGCTGAATGTCAAGCAAGCGCAGTGTGCTATTGAGATTTGCAAAAGCGCAAATGCGAGCGCAGAGCAGAGGGCTTTTGCCAAAGAATTGCTCATACACAGAGTAAATCCCGGTGTCGATGACGCAGCAAAGCTCAAGGCGGAGTTTTTTGCCGAGATTCTAAAAAGCGGCAAGGAGCAGACATTCACACCGCTAGAGGCGATCAAATACCTCGGGACAATGCTAGGTGGCTACAATGTCAAGCCTTTAATCGAGGGGCTCTCTCTAAGCGACGCTGCTTTAGCCAAAGAATGCGCAAACGCCCTCAAGCACACACTGCTCGTGTATAATAGCTTTGAGGATATCACCAAGCTTAGCGCGAGTAATGCCCTAGCCAAAGAGGTTTTAGAATCTTGGGCAAATGCGGAGTGGTTTTTGCAAAAACCTGCCCTGCCAGAGGTGATCAAGGCTTGTGTGTTTAAAGTCGATGGCGAAACCAATACCGATGATTTGAGCCCAGCGGGCGATGCTTTCACGCGCAGCGATATTCCATTGCACGCCAAAGCTATGCTAAAAGCGCGCATAGAAAACTTTGAGCAGAGAATCCAAAATATCAAAGATGTAGCGGCTAAAAACGATGCGCAAGTAGCGTATGTCGGCGATGTGGTGGGGACAGGAAGCTCGAGAAAATCTGCGTGCAACTCTGTGATGTGGCATTTTGGTAAAGAAATCCCTTATGTCCCAAACAAAAAAGGTGGCGGCGTGATTTTGGGCGGCGTGATCGCACCTATTTTCTTTGCGACTTGTGAAGATTCAGGGGCGTTGCCTATCGCAGTAGATGTGAGCGCGCTAAATGAAGGCGATATCATCGAGATTCACACACAAAAGGGCGAGATTATAAAAAATGGTAGCGTGGTGGCTACATTCGAGCTAAGTCCGCTCACTATCAGCGATGAAGTGCGCGCAGGAGGCAGAATCTCCCTCATCATCGGACGCAACCTCACTGCAAAAGCGCGCGATTTCCTCAAACTCCCTCCAAGTGATGTGTTTAAAGCACCTAAGCAGCCAGCCCAAAAGTCTTGTGGATATTCTCTCGCACAAAAAATCGTAGGGCGTGCGTGCGGAGTAGAGGGCGTGAGACCGGGCACATACTGCGAGCCCAAAACCACGACAGTGGGCAGTCAGGACACCACTGGTCCAATGACGCGCGATGAGATCAAGGAGCTTGCGGCGATTAGTTTTGGCGCGGATTTTGTGATGCAGAGCTTTTGCCACACTGCAGCCTATCCCAAGCCCTCTGATGTGAGCACACACGCGACGCTACCAGAATTTATCTCCTCAAAGGGCGGCGTGGCATTGCGTCCTCGAGATGGTGTGATCCACTCTTGGCTCAATAGATTCTGTCTGCCCGATACGCTCGGCACTGGTGGGGATTCACACACGCGTTTTCCTATTGGCATTTCTTTCCCTGCAGGGAGCGGGCTTGTGGCGTTTGCGGCGGTTACGGGCACGATGCCTCTTGATATGCCAGAATCTGTGCTCGTGCGCTTTAAAGGCAAGCTAAATCCGGGTATTACCTTGCGTGATTTGGTAAATGCGATCCCCTACTATGCGATCAAACAGGGACTTTTAACCGTGGAGAAAAAGGGTAAGAAAAATATCTTTAGCGGCAGAATCTTAGAGATTGAAGGGCTAGGGGATTTGAAAGTCGAGCAGGCGTTTGAGCTAAGTGACGCGAGTGCAGAGCGGAGCGCGGCGGCGTGCAGCGTGCGACTAAACAAAGAGCCCATTATCGAGTATCTCAACTCAAATATCGCGCTTATTGAGGCAATGATCAAAGATGGCTACCAAAACGCCGATGCGCTACGCAGACGCGCACAAAAAATGCAAGAGTGGATTGACAACCCCGTGCTTTTGGAGCCTGATAGTGATGCGGAATACGCAGCGGTAATTGAGATCGATCTCGCAGAGATTACAGAGCCGATTTTGGCGTGCCCCAACGATCCTGACGATGTGGCAACCCTTGGCGAGATCCTCGCAGATCCTAAGCGTCCTAAGACTATCAATGAAGTCTTTATCGGCAGCTGTATGACAAATATCGGGCATTTCCGCGCCTTTGGCGAGATCGTCAAAAACGAGGGGCAGTCTAAAACACAGATTTGGATAGCACCACCCACCAAAATGGATGAAAAAGAGCTCAATCAAGAGGGATATTTCTCTGTGTTTGGCGCAGCAGGTGCGCGTATGGAGGTGCCCGGCTGCAGTCTGTGTATGGGTAACCAAGCACGCGTGAGGGATAATGCAGTGGTATTCTCGACTTCAACGCGTAATTTTGATAATCGTATGGGCAAGGGCGCGCAAGTGTATCTAGGCAGTGCAGAGCTCGGCGGTGTGTGTGCGATACTAGGGCGACTGCCAAGCGTGGAGGAATACCTCAATCTCGTGCCTAATAAGCTCAAAGGCAAAGAGGACAATGTCTATACCTACCTAAACTTCGATAAAATCGAGGACTTCGCACTTTAGCACTCGTCTATGAAGTAAGGGATTTACTCTCTTACTTCGCAAAAAAGTGCTATTTCATCACTCAAACTTAAATCAGTAGCTTTCACGATTTTAAATGTATAACCAAGATTCCAAGATTCTATCATTGGTTTAATATCAAAAAAATCACTGGCTTGATGATAGATACTAATAAGCATAGCAGGTTTTTGCTCGGCGATTGTCTGCCTTGCACCTTTGAGAAACTCCTGCTCAAAGCCCTCAATATCAACCTTGATAAAACCCACTTGTATATTACGCTCACGCACAAATGAATCTAGTGTGATAATCTCTACATCGTGTGAAGCAGTGCGATTATCAAAGACGAGACTAGACGCTCCCCCATGCACACTGATTTGCCCCTTTGAGGCACTCGCACCTAGGGCTTTTTTGATAGGGATAATGCGTGTGGTGTTGTTAAGCTCAATAGTTTGGAGCAAAAATGCGTAGTTCTCATTCGTAGGCTCAAAAGCATAGATATGCCTATCGGTGTATTTTTGGAAAACCAACGCGCTGTCGCCCACGCACGCGCCCACATCGATAATGTCTTTATTTTTCATTTTGGCAAGCGTGCTAGCCTCTAGCTCATCTAGGCTATGTTTGTGCCACAGGACGCTTATTTCAAAAAAATCAGTGGGTAGTAGATAATGCCCGTAGCGATAGGGCTTATACCCCAATTGTGCAATGTCTCCATAGAATCTTTGTCCGATTTGCTCTAGCTCCTCAGATTCTTCTAAGGTTATGTCGGTATATATCTCTTTGCCCTGTGTGTAGGCTTCTTTGCAACGATTGAGCAGTGTATGCACTCTAGCCTTACTTTTATCGTCTAAGTTTTTACAAAGTTTTTGGATTTTTTCTTGCGTTTGTGAATCTAGCATAGCCTTGCCCAAGCTACGGCTTGCGTCATTAACTCGCAATCCTAGAGGGAATTGTGCGGTGTGAGTGTAGAGGGTTTGTCCAAAGACTTTATAGCTTGTTACAATAGCCCCCCCCCTTTGTGCCCATATACAGATTCTTGATGCGCGAAAACACAGACTGCTTCCATAAGATAATCTCGATCCTATAACCTCTAGGGTGGTATATGTTTCCTTCTTTTTTGATGACACAGATATCCATCGTTTAAGCTCCTTGTTTGTGGTATTAAAGGGTTTGATTATAATACAAACTTGAGTGTTTGTAAATATGTAGATTATTTGATGATAAAGCTCTCTCCGAATGTTCAAATAATTTATGAAAACTGTAATTTTCAACTTTTTTTATATACCCACTGCCCTACCCATCTATCGCAAATTTATTGCAAACTTGCCCAATATGTTATAATTGATAAAAACAAAAAAGAGTCTCAAATGAAGCCTATCTACCAAAGCCTTGCGTGGTGTGTGGCGCTGTGTGTTTTTGCGGGCTGCTCTAGGGAATATCTACAAGAGCAGGATTATCTCGCGCATCATTCTTTAGCAAGTATCACGACGCTAAAGCCAAGCACCTCAGATACGCGAGATCCCAAGCACCCTGCCGCCAACGCTCAATCCACCCACCCAAGCACGCTAGATTCAAACCCAAATCGGACAAAGGACGCGCCTATGCCACACACTCCCTACCCAAACCCTCCAGCACCCGCGCTCACGCTGCGCAAATTCGCTCTTGCCAAGCCAAAAGCCAAGCAGATTTTGCACAAAAATACTCTCATTTATACCAACCAAAACCCCGAGGCTGCCCTACCCCCAAGCGTGAGTTTTGGCGATGTGCTGGAGTTTTATACCACGCCCGTGGCAAACGCCAAGCCACCAAAGCCCCTGCCTATGGCTAATGAGAGCTTCCATCATCTCGCCCACCTCCCCCAAAGCCCCAAAACCTTGATCGTGTGGCTAGGGCATTCCTCGCTCTATGTGGTGCATAATGGGCTGCATATTCTCATCGATCCGCTTTTTACCTCCTACGCCTCGCCCGTGTAGTTTGTCAATCGCGCGTTCAAGGCGCACAAAACCTACAAAAAGGAGGACTTCCCGAGGATTGACATCGTGCTTATTACGCATTCGCACTACGATCATCTTGATAAAAAAACGCTCAAATCCCTTAAAAGTAGCGCATCGTATTTCATCGTGCCACAGGGCAGCGCGCAGATTCTCATCAAATACAAAATCCCGCGCGAGAAAATCATCGAGCTTAATTGGTGGGAGGGCGTGCAGTCCGCTGCCCACAGCCTGCGCATCACCGCCACTCCAGCCCAGCACAACACAAAACGCCTAGGCTACGCAGCAAACACGAGCCTATGGGTGAGCTATGCCCTAGAGCTTGGGGATAAGAAGGCATTTGTGAGCGGCGATGGTGGGTATTATACGCATTTTAGGGAGATTGGGGAGTTTTTTGGCAGTTTTGACCTCGCACTGCTAGAAAATGGACAATACAACAAGGCGTGGCAATACTCGCACTCTTTCCCCGAGCAGACGGTACGAGCGGCGCAGGATTTGAGGGCTAAAGTCGTGCAGCCCATACATTGGGGGCGATTTAGTGCTGGCACGCACGCGTGGAATGGGCCTGTGGATATCCTCAAGCAGCTCGCACAAATCGCGGGCATTGGTTATAATGTCCCACAGATTGGCGAGGTGTATTACCTTGGCGATGAGCCCAAAAACACGCTGTGGTATAGGTTTTAGTCAAAAGTCTAATCGCCTTTTGTGCGTGGGAAAATGGCTCTTTTGCTTTCACTCCTCCCTTAGCCAAAGCGGGTAGTCATCGCGCAGATTTGGCGGGCTTGGGAGTGCTCGCTATCCTTTTAGAATCCAAAGATTCACAAAAGCAAAATACAGAATCTAAAGCATTTATAGAATCTAGCCCAATAGATTCAGAATCTAGGGGGAGACATAGAAGCTAGTTTCAATGCTTTAGATTCAAAATCAGAATCCACCTCCATAGAATCTAAAACAATTACAGAATCTACTACTTTAAAAAAACCTCATCAAGGCTTTGCCAAATACAATTAATGGGCGCGATAGCGCAATACCGAGCAGAATCTAAAGATTTAGAATCTTTAGATTCTGCTCGGTATTGCGCTATCGCACGCACTATTTATCTTATTTGGCAAAGCCTTGGTAAGAATTTTGGCGTTGTGGATTGTGTAAATTGCTCAGATTCTGTATTTTGCTTTTTCTTTTAAATCTTGGTTGGATTTTTGGGAGTGGATTGCGTAATGACTTGAGAATCTGTGGAGCTAGATTCTGAATGTGAATCTAAAATATTAAAACGAGATTCTATGTTTCCCTCTAGATTCTGAATCTATTGGGCTAGGCTTTCAATGCCTTAGAATCTAAACTTTGTTTTGTGAATCTTGATTGTTTGTGAATCTGTGAGGGTAAGTTTTATAATCCTAGATTCTGTGTTTGGGCTCACCCCTTGGCATTTTAAGATTTACGAGAGAAACTGCATTTGCTAAAAAACTACACTTTGCGCACAAGCCAAACTCCCTTGTCTCGGCAAGCCCAATGCCCTGCAAAAACCTAATACGAATGCCCCTCCAAGTCCTTATCCGTGAGTTTTTGAGCATCCATAGCGCGCCACACATACACGATATAGGCTAGCACAAATGGTATCACCAAGCTCACATACGCCATCACACTCAGTGTGTAGTAGCTCGAACTCGCATTAGCGATAGTAAGCGAGCTCTGCAAATGCGAGCTAGAGGGATAAAACGCGCTCTTCCCAAGCCCCACATTCAAAAACACCGCCATCACTGCTAGCACCACGCCCGCACCAAGCGCGAAAATCCCCCGCGTGCCCTTGATACTCTGATAAATCCCCGCCAGCACGCCACACACGCCAAGCAGTAGCAGGATAAGAATAAGCGGGTTTTGCACAAAATTGTGAAAATACAGATGAGGCACCATCTCCACCACGCCATTTTCACTCACTCCAAAGCCGCTTTTGAGACAAATCCACGCCAAAAATCCCAAGAAAAACGGCAAGAAAAAAATCGTGTTGATGAGGATATCCCTGCGCGCCCTGTGGCGTATAGAATCTAGCCCAATGGCGTTGATAAAATAACTATCAGCTAGGATTCTGCTCACAAACACGAGCGCAAAGCCAAGCAGGTAGTTAAAGGGATTTTTGAGCTGCTCTAGCCCGCGCCACTCCCCCTCCCACACGACGAAATTTTGTGAATCTAGCCTAAAGGCTGAACCACTAAAAAATGTGCTTACCGCCACGCCTATGAGAAACACGCCCAAAATCCCATTGATTTTTAAAAACACCTCATAGGTTTTTGCGCCCAAGAGATTGCCCTGCTTTTTGCGATACTCATAGCTCACCGCCTGAATGATAAAGCAAAACAAAATCGCTAGCCACACCCAATACGCCCCGCCAAAGCTCGTGCTATAAAAGAGCGGAAACGCCGCGAACGCCGCCCCGCCAAAGAGCACCAAAGTCGTGAATCCAAGCTCCCATTTGCGCCCAAGGCAAGTGATGAGCAGGGTTTTTTCCTCCTCATTGCGTGAAAGCCTATCAATAAGCCCCTGCCCGCCCTGCACAAAAAACATAAACACGAGCAAACCGCCCAAAAGGCTTTGTATCACCCACCAATACACTTGCAAATCGCTATGACTTAAGCCAAAAAACATCATCGCTCCTTTGTTGGTTTTGCGCTTATTGGTTTTGTGTTTGAGCGCACGCCAGATTCTGCGCCAAAGTTTGCGCTAGATTCTGTGCCAAAGCCCTTTTTTATCTGTCTAGTCATAATGCCAAGCTCGGCGATGAGCAAGGTGCTAAAGAGTGCGAGAAAGATAAAAAAGGAAACCTGCACATTGGTGTGTGAGAGATTTGTCGCGGCGATATGCACGGGCATAAGATCCTGTATCGCCCAGGGCTGCCGTCCCACTTCAGCCACGATCCACCCAGCCTCCGCTGCGATATACCCAAAGGGCACAGCGATGATACATAGCCACAGAATCTTCTTAAAGCGCGTGATATCATTTGCCATCGAGAGATAGAGCACCACGATAAAAAGCACAAAAAACAAGCTCCCCAACGCCACCATAAGATGGAAGCTATAAAAGGTTATGGCAATAGGCGGCACGGCTTGCTCGCTAGATTCTAAATACCCATAGCCAAAGTCTTTCATATGGGATTGTAAGATACTCCTATGCTCGCTCATCGCGAGTGTGTCGCCCTGCTCTTTAGCGAGTTTGTAGCTCTTTAGTGCCTCGAGCGCACGTTTGCCATTTGCTATGCGCGTATCTAGGGGCACGATGCCGTGCTCCTCATTGCCATAGAGCAAGTCGTTTATCCCCGCGACAAAGCCCTGTGAATCTCGCTTGCCAAGGATTGAGAGCGCGTAGGGAATGCTTATGTCAAAAAGAAAGGTAGGTTGCGCATCTCCGGGCTTTTTGTCGGGATTGAGTATCCCAAAGGCTACGAGTGAGGCTCTGTGCTCGCCCTCATAGATTCCCTCCATAGCCGCGAGTTTCATAGGCTGCTTTTGGGCTACCTGATACGCACTCTCATCGCCGCTAAAAAACAAAAATATCGAGGTAACAAAGCCAAAGCTCGCACCGATGATGAGGCTCTTTTTTGCCGCGAGAGTGTGCCTGCCTCTAAGTAGATACCACGCGCTCACGCCCATCACAAAGAGTGCGGAGATCACATAGCCGCTCGCCACTGTGTGTAAAAACTTCGAAACCGCCACGGGCGAGAGGACGACTTCTAGGAAGCTTGCCATCTCATTGCGCGCGGTATCGGGATTAAATATCGTGCCCACGGGGTATTGCATCCAGCCATTTGCCACGAGTATCCAAAACGCGCTGAGATTGCTCCCAATGGCTACAAGCCAAGTGGAGATGAGATGAAAGCGTTTAGAAACCCTATCCCAGCCAAAAAACATCACAGCAAAAAATGTCGCCTCCAAAAAAAACGCCACAATCCCCTCAATCGCCAAGGGCGCGCCAAAAATATCGCCCACAAACCACGAGTAATTCGCCCAATTCGTGCCAAACTCAAATTCCATAATGATGCCTGTCGCCACGCCGATAGCGAAATTTATCCCAAAAAGCGTGAGCCAAAATTTGGTGATAGTGCGCCACTCCTCTCGCCCCGTCCTCACATAGATACTCTCCATAATCGCCACGATAAACGAGAGCCCCAAAGTCAGCGGCACAAACAAAAAATGATAAATCGCCGTGAGCCCAAACTGCGCCCTACTCCAATCAACGCTAAGATCCATACTCCCTCCTATTTGTTGTGTTTCTCTTGTGTGAGATTTTGCAGCACAAACGCGCTTTTTGCCTGCGCGCTACCAAAATCACGCAAGCCCCCTCCATAGATAAAAACCTTGATAATGGCAAAAATCACTATGAGCTTGATAACAATCACAAGCCACAGCGTTTTGCCTAGCTTCATATTTTTAAACCCATCGCGATAAAAGAGAAAGATATTTTTTAGCATTCTAATGCCTCCTTGTGAAGTTTGTGAGATTCTAACGCCGCAAGCATAGGCGCAAATACAGCCCCATACGCTCAATCCTCAAAAACACTCCTATCCATAATCCCCCTAAGTGTGAAAAAGCTCACGATACACATTATCACGCACAAGCACACATACAAAAACACGCCTAGATACAGCCACGATGAGGATTGTGGCATAAGCTCATACATCTTAAACACCGCCATCACTACCGCAGCACTAGGGAAGGTAAAAGCCCACCACGATAGGAAAAACTTGAGCTTTAAAAAACTCTTATACAAAAAGAAAAACAAAAACACAAAAAAGAGCATAACGCTAAAGAGGAATTGTGCGAAAAAATCATAGCCCTCAAGCTTGATATAGGTGCTAAAGCCCATACTAGGCGGTGCGAGCATAATAAAAAGCGTGGGGATAAACTTTTGGGCGAGCTGATCGTGGAAGAGGATTCTATAAAAGATGATGATAAAAAGCACGAGATAAAAAACATCGCAATATCAAAGTAATACCACAAAAACCCAAACTCACTTTTCCCCGCTGCCACCACGATGATATTGCCCACTATGGGGATAAACCACGCGGGGTTAGAGTGCTTTAGCTCCATATTGTTGCGTATCCAAAAAGCAACCACATAAAAAGTGAGAAAAGTCTGCAGCACGAGCCCAGAGAAAAAGAGCACATCATAGGCAAGCGCGTATCGCTCAAAAAGCTTGGCAAGGAGCAAAAGCGAGATAGAAAAAGTCGCAAAAAAATTAATCTTTATGGGGTGGTGGAGCTCGGCTCGCACAGATTCTATCGCGCTTAAGATTTTAAGCCCATAGCAGAGCACAAAAACCACAAAAAGCCCCAAGCACACCCATCGCAAGGCTTCAGACACCATAAACGCGACATTACTCTCTACAACCACACCTAGCTCCAAAGTCGCTAGGATAAACCCACACAGCCCCATAATAACGGCAAAAAACATAATGGGAAACTTCTCAAACATACCCAACTCCTGATTTTGTATTGTTCTGATTGTTTGGATTGTAGGTGGTTTGTTTGTGATAAATCTTTGCGTTAAGAGCGTCCCAGCAGCCTAGATTCTGTGCAATCTCGCTAGTTTTTGCTATGTGTTGCGATTTAGACAAACGCCATGTAAAATCCGAGCGGATTATAGCATTATTCTCGCCATTTTTTGCGCCATCATCTACCCACATAGCCACAAATACCGCGCTTCTCCCATCTATGTTAGATTCTAAAATCTCATTACAAATTTACAAATTTTCTTAAAATCTATCCCAAAGAGCTTGTCCCTAAATGGCGGATAGCGTAGCGCAATCTCAAAATGATTTTCTAGCACGCTTTTTTGATGGGTAAAAGTCCTAAAGCTCTGCACGCCATGATAGCTTCCCATACCGCTACTGCCAATCCCGCCAAAGGGCAAATGCGGATTTGCCACCTGCATTACGCAGTCATTCACACAGCCATTGCCAAAGCTAAAATTTTGTAAGAAAAATTCTCTCTCTGTAGAATCTCGCGTAAAAATATAGCTTGCCAAAGGCTTAGGGAATTGGGCACTAAAGACAAGACATTCAGAAAGCTCCCTAAAAGGCATAATGGGCACAATGGGCGCGAAAATCTCTTCTTGCATGAGAGGGTGTGTCCTATCACGCGGCAGGATAAAAATCGTGGGTGCGACATAGAGGGATTTGGCGTCTAGCTCGCCACCGAGGACTAATTTTATAGAATCTGTCTTTGGCACATTGCGAGCACTCGTAGGGAGCGAATCCATATATTCCAAACTCCGATACATAAGAGATTCTATCCGTGCGAAGTGGCGCGCACTGATGATGCGCCCAAAATTCTCACTCTGCTTTGGATTTTCTCCAAAAAATTCTTTAACCCATTTTTTAAGAGCCTCTACAAACTCCTCTAGCACGCATTCTTGCACGAGTAGATAATCTGGTGCTATGCAAGTCTGCCCAGCATTGAGGAATTTCCCCCACGCTATCTTTTTGGCAGCACTCATAATATCCGCGCTCTTTGTGATGATACAGGGATTTTTGCCCCCTAGCTCTAGCACTACAGGCGTGAGGTGGGCAGCTGCCTTTTGCATTACGATCCGCCCCACAGGCACGCTACCAGTAAAAAATACCAAATCAAATTGCTCTTCAAGCAGAGATTCACTCACCTTGCTATCTCCTAGCACCACTTGTGCGAGCTTTGGCAGTGATTCACTAATGATGCGCACGAGCAATGCTGAAGTGTGCGTGCTGTATTCTGAAGGCTTTAGCAGGACGCAATTACCCCCAGCGATAGCACCAATAAGCGGAATTAGCGAGAGATTGAGCGGATAATTCCAAGGCGAGATGATGAGCACGAGTCCGTAGCTTTGTGGGTAGATTCTACTCTGTGAGCCAAAATGCGTAAGCGGGGTTTTGACTTTCTTGGGGCGCATAAGTTTGGGCAAGTGCTTTAGCATAAACTCTAGCTCCTTATAGACTTGGAGCAATTCTGAGAGGAAAGATTCACTAGGATGCTTGTGGAGATCTTTTTGCAGTGCCTCTAGGATTTGGGGTTCATACTTTTGGAGGGTTTTTTTGAGGCTTTGGAGCGCCTCTGTGCGCTCCTGCAGTGGTTTATAAACCTTGCTATATTCACGCAAGGGGGCGAGCTTATTTGCCAACATACACTTGGCGCGGGCGTGTGATACGTGTGGTGGGATCTTTGACATGCTCGATGAGCTGCGCGCACCAGCCCGGCATCCTACCTATGACAAAAATCGGCGTGAAAAGCGATACAGGGATTTTGAGCGCAGTGAGGATAATCCCGCTATAAAAATCCACATTTGGATACAAGCCTCGCGCCTTAAAGTAGTCATCACTTAGCGCGACTTCCTCGAGTTTCTCGGCGATATCGCTTAAGCGACGATCCATTTTGATACCTTTTTTGTCTAGCTCGTCTTTGAGATTTTTAATCGTCTTGGCGCGTGGATCGTAGCTCTTATACACCCTATGGCCAAAGCCCATTAGCCTAAATGGATCGTTCTTATCCTTTGCCCTCTGAACAAATTTTGCCACATTATTGACATCGCCAATCTCATCGAGTTGGACTAGCACCTTTTCGTTTGCTCCGCCGTGTGCCGCGCCCCATAGCGCGTTTATCCCCGCAGAGATCGCAGCATATGGATGCGCGCCCGTCGAGGCGACATTGCGCACGGTGGTAGTAGAGGCGTTTTGCCCGTGATCAGCGTGGAGGCTAAAAAGCTTGTCGAGTGCCTCCACTTCTAGCGGTGTGATTTCCTGCTCGCCTTGTAGTGTGTGCTTTAGCTTGCCGTGTGGGTAGGCGCGCAGCATATAGAGGAAATTCTCTACATACGAGCGATTGATATCTGGATAGATAAATGGCGCACCCACGGAGTTGCGATATGAAAACGCTACAAGAGTCGTGATTTTGGCGATGATTCGGCGCGCCATTGTTTGATAATCTTCTTCTTTTTGCATATCTCTGTGCTCAAAGTAAAATGTCGAGAGTGCCGCCACTGCTGAGCTTAGGTTTGCCATAGGGTGGGCATTATCAGGGAAGGCTTGGAAGATATTGACAAGCCCCTCGTGTAAAAAGCCCCTATGGCGCAGCTCCAAATCAAACTCATCAGACTCGCGCTTATCCTTAGGCAATGAATCTGTGATGAGCAGCTTGCACACATCGGTAAAGGAGTATTTCTCCACAATGTCCTCAATCGGGATACCTTTATAGAGCAGTTGGCTATTTTTGCCATCTATGTAGCTTATCGTGCTTTTGCACCCTGCAGTGCTTCCATAGCCCGGATCGTAGCTAAAGATATTGGTGCGCTCAAAGAGCTTAGAAAAATCCACTGCCTGCGGTCCGCGATTACAATCAATGAGCTCAAACTCAAAGCTTTCGTTTGTTTGGTTGTTGGTGAGAGTGATTGTTCCCATAAGTTACCTCCTAATTTTGGTGTTTGTGCTTAAAGTCTTACATAAGTTTCTAAATAGGAGGTTAAAAGATTTTTAAACTTATGCGCAAGTTTTTCAAAAAGTAAAGCTTTGGTTTTGCGTGTGTTATAATTACACAATTTATACAAAGGGCGGCGATGGTAAGAGCGTTTTTGTTGTGCATTGTGTGTGTGGCGCATCTTTTGGCATTAGATTCACTAAAAATCGTGATGGTGGGCGACGCGCTGCTGCACAAAAGCGTATATGAGGACGCGCGCACCGAGAGTGGCTTTGACTTCTCGCCTATGCTAGAGCCCATCGCCCCGCTTCTTTTGCCCTATGATGTGCGCTTTTACAATCAAGAGACGATTTTAGGTGGCAGCGAGCTTGGGCTTAGCACCTATCCAGCGTTTAACTCCCCTCAAGAATTTGGCGATTCTATGCTCGCACTAGGCTTTAACCTCATAAGCCTAGCTAATAACCACACGCTTGATAAGGGCGAGAGAGGCGTGCGCGCAATGCTAAAATATTGGCGCGCTATGGAATCTAAAAGGAGCGATCTGCTCACTGCTGGGAGCTATGAGAGTGCGCACTCTCGCGCCACGCCGCGCATAATGCACAAAAATGGCATCACCTACACAATGCTCGCTTATACCTATGGGACTAATGGTATCCCGCTCCCCAAAGGCAAGGAATACCTCGTAAATGTCTATACTAAAGAGATGTTGCTAGAGGATATTAAAGCCGTGCGCCCTAAGGTGGATTTGCTCATCGTCTCAATGCACTGGGGGATTGAGTATGAGCATAGCCCGAGTGAGGAGCAGCGCGATCTTGCGCGCTTTTTGGCTCAAAATGGCGTAGATATCATCATCGGCAACCACCCCCACGTGATTCAGCCCATTGAAATCATCGATAACACCTTTGTCGTGTATAGCCTAGGGAACTTCCTCTCGGGGCAAAGGGGGCTAGCCAAAAATATCGGCGCGCTTATTGGGCTTAGTTTGCATAAAAATAAAGAGGGCAAAATCGTCTTTGATGATATCCAATCCGAGCTCATCTACACGCACTCTACGCAAGGCAAGCACTTCCGCCTCTATCCATTTAGTAAGCTTGATAACTCGCTCCTACCAGAGTATAAAAAAATCGAGCGAGACTACAACGCCATTTTGTTCTCAAACTTCGCCCACAAGCCCGCCAAGCAGAGCAAAGCACCCAAGCCATAAACCACATAAGGAGATTCTATGCCACCACGCCATCTAATCCGCACGAGCGACTTTAGCACTGCCGAGATTCTCACGCTCTTTGTCAATGCCTTGCATTATAAGCAGCTCCTAGCCTCCAAAACCCCCACGCACCACCCCCTAAAGCACAAAAATGTGATCACGATTTTTTTTGAAAACTCCACGCGCACCCTCTCAAGCTTCGAACTAGCGGTAAAAAACCTCGGGGGCGATATCCTGCGCCTTGATGTCTCGCGCAGCTCGACTTCTAAGGGCGAGACGATCTCTGATACCGCTGCCAATCTCAACGCGATGAATCCAGACGCCATCATCATACGCCACAAAAACGCGGGCGCGGGGTATTACCTAAGCTCGCAAGTCAATTGCCCCATCATCAATGGCGGCGATGGCGCGCACTCCCACCCCACCCAAGCTCTGCTAGATTTGCTCACTATCATGGAGCATTTTGGGCTTGAGGAGCTACTCGCCACGGAGGGCAGGAGCGATATCGCCCCCATCGCGCCCCTAGATTCTATACGGGGCAAAAAAATCGCCATCGTGGGCGATGTGATAAACTCGCGCGTGGCAAATAGCAATCTCGAATTGCTCACACGCTTTGGTATGGAAGTGATTTTGGTAGCACCGCCGCACTTCCTGCCTCAGAGCGAGCTGCGCACGAGCGATGATTTGCGCACAATCGCCAAGGAAGTCGATGTGATTATGAGTCTGCGCACCCAGACAGAACGGCATAACCAAGTCATTTATGGCTCGCTCAAAGACTACGCCTTGCGCTTTTGTGTTACCAAAGAGATTTTGGGAGATAGCCCCTGCATTATCCTCCACCCCGGACCTGTGCATCGCAATATCGATATCGATGATGAAGTGCTCAAAGATCCGCGCTCCAAGGTGCTCGAGCAGGTAACTAATGGCGTGTGCGTGCGTATGGCAGCCCTTGATTTTCTGATTGCTTAGAGCTTATATATCATTTGATGCAAGTTTGCTAAGGCAAACTTGTTATCGGGGCTTGAGGCAGAGCCCCTCGCCCCTCCGCTGCGCGAACATACACTGCAATTTTTAGCAAGATTATAGAATCTCTTAGTGTAATCGCGTCAGGAACGCCGCTTGGACTAGCGCATTTTCTATAAACCGAACTAGAGCCTATCATTTAATGCAATTTGCCTCTAGCAAATTGCTGCCGCTCGTGGGGAATAAATCCCCACTCGCTCCGGCTTACGCGAGCATACACTGCCTGAATCTATCGTTTTGGATTGCTTAGATTCTATAATGTCGCTAATGGGCTTAGATTCTGTAACTCCCCCGCTAGCGCGGCTTATGAGAGCAGTCCATTTTGGTAGAGCTTTACAAATTCCTTAGCGATACGCGGGTTTTTGCTCCCCTTTTGCGTGGCGTAGTTGAGAGCTTTTTGTCGCAGCGTGGGCTCTAGCGCGCTAGATTCTATCCCTAGATAGTGCGCGATGAGATTCGCATACTCGCCACTGCCAAGCGTATAGAATCCCAGCGCGATCCCAAATCTATCGCTGAGCGAGATAAGCTCATCTTGCATATCGCTTAGGTGCATCGTGTCTTGGGCGTATTCCTCTAGCAGGAGGTGGCGCATATTAGAGGTGGCATAAAACAAAATATTGCGCGCCTGCGCCTCAAAGCCCCCATCTAGGATACTTTTTAGTGCCTTGTAGCTCTCATCGCCCCGCCCAAAGCACAAATCATCGCACATAATGACAAATTTATAGGGCTGAGTGCGCAGGAAATCCACCAAATGCGGCAAAATCGCTAGCGAGGGCTTAGGTATCTCCACCACGCGCAGCGTATCGCTAGAGTGCAAAAACTCGCACAAAACCGCACGCATACTCGAGCTTTTGCCACAGCCTCTAGCACCCCACAGCAGGACATTGCTCGCCCCTGCATTGTCCAAAAAGCTCTGTGTGTTGCCCCGCAGAGCGGTAATAATCTCACTAATCCCCACCAAATGTGCCGCCTCCACGCACTGAAATTCCACAATAGGGCGCAAAAATCCGCCATAGCCCTCAAACTCCCCGCGATACACGCACGCCTTTGTGCTGCTAAAGTCTATGCTGAAGTGTTTCATATCGCTCCTTTGTAGTGGATTGTGTGTTTTAATGTCAAAAAATCTTAACGAGGCTTTGCCAAATATAAATAGTGCGTGTGAGAGCACGATGCCTAAGCAGAATCTAAGGACTTAGATTCTGCCATTTTTGCAGAGTAAAAATCAAGCAAAAATATGTCGCACAAAGCGCAAACCGCCCCTTATTTTAAAAACAAAACTTCTTTGAGAAAAATGCAAAAGTGTATTGTTAGATGATTTTATGGATTATGCGAGCTTTTTAGATTCTGAATCCAAAGTGCCAAAGCTAGATTCTAAGCTTTCTTTAGATTCTGTATTTTCTTTAGATTCCGCATTTGGCTTGCCGGAAATTCTAGGATTGTGCGTAAGATTTGCTTGTTTTTGGAGGCGAGGCGAGGGAGCTACCTTGTCGGTAGTGACTGATGCCGAGCCGAACAAATCAAGCAAAGATTGCGTGCAAGCCGAATTTCTCGGACTTTTGCAAAGTCTCTTGCGTTCCCAATAATGCACCAAACAAAACACCTGTTTATACACCTGCAACCCTAGCCTTGAGAGCTCGCGCGTGAGCTTCCTTATCTTGGAGGGTTTGAGTGCCTCTCTATCGGTGATATTTGTCTCTAGTGCCTCATTGGAGGCTAGCAGATAGGGCACACTGACAAAAATCCATACCTTGTGGATATAAAACATATCCATATAATCATCTACGGGAAACACCCACTTCTTAGCGTGGGAGAGGAATTTGCGTGCTGCGCTAGGGGCGAGGTAGTAGCCCTGCGTGCCGCCACATAGCTGCGTGGTAGAGTGGATATGCGGCGCGTGCGTGGGCTTGGAAGATTTGAGCACCCGCAGCTGCATAAGCCGCACATACTCATACCCGCTCTCTAGTATCTCTCGCACGCCTTGTGCAAAATGCTCGCTAAAGAGCACATCATCCTCGATGATGATGCAGGGCTTGGATTGATCCGCGCACCGCCGCCATAGGAGATAATGCGAGGCAAAGCAGGCTAGCTCCCCATCGCTTAGCTCCTTGCCGCGTAGCCATAGGGAGAGCTTGCTATCATAGTGCGTGCTAAATCTCCTATGCTCCCCTGCCCTGCCATCGATAGCTTCAAAAAACTCAAACTCTAATATGTCTTTTAAGTGCGGGTAAGAATCTAGCAGCGCAGCGATCCGCTCGCACATACTCTCATAGCGATCTTTGGAGCGTTTGAGGTTGATGATGTAGATTGTTAGCTTACTCATCAGCTTCCATAGTTTCTATAATCTCCTCATAGAGCTCTAGGCTCTCTCTAGCGGCTTGCTCATCGATCTTGCTCATCACAAACCCGATATGCAGCAGCACCCAATCCCCCACCGCAAGCTCCTCATCGAGCAGATCCAGCCGCGCCTCGCGTTTGACACCCATCGTATCGACCATCGCCGTATTGCTCGCCCTATCGATAGAATCCACCCTAGAAGGTATCGCTAGACACATTTTCGCTCCTTATCGCAATTTTTCTTATCACAATTTTGCCAAATCCGCGCGCCTCTCAAGCACGCTACACACGCCCATGCCCTGCCCCCTTAAGCGAGCAGTGCTTACGCACAAATCTCTACCATAAGCCACCTAAAAAATATGCGCGCTATAAAATCCCTCATCTCTGCAGCGCACAAAAAACTCCTTTATCGCCCCCACGCTCGCGCTATCCCTGCTATTTAGCAAAAATAGCGGCACATCTTTTTTGAGCCTCGCTAAATCCTCCCTCACGCGCTCTATACTAAAGCCAAACACCTCGCACAAATCCGCCTTAGACACCACCACGGCATCCGCGCACAGAAACATACTCGGGTATTTGAGGATCTTGTCATCGCCCTCGGGCGTGGAGAGAAACACGACATTGAGTGCCGCGCCCAGATCGTAGCTCGCGGGGCACACGAGATTGCCCACATTTTCGATGATGAGATACTCATAGCTCCCCACATCGCAGCACTTCCCTAGCTCCTCTAGCCCCTGCTCCACCATCGCCGCTTCGAGGTGGCACGCCTCGCCCGTGGTTATCTGATACGCGCTCACGCCCTTTGCCTGCAGCCGCTCCGCGTCGCGATTAGTCTGCAGATCGCCCTCTAATACACAGAATCTAAAGCCATCAAAAGCACTTAGAGATTCTAAAAATGTCGTTTTGCCGCTGCCCGGCGAGCTCATTAGGTTTATCACATACAGATTGTGCGCTTTGTAAAACGCGCGCAGTTCGTTAGCCTTTTTGTCGTTGAGTGAAAGTATGCGCTTGGCGACTTGGACGCTCTTAGGGCTTAGCGCGGCGTTAGATTCTAGTCTGTCTTGGCGCGTGGGCGTGGTTTGGGGGCTTATTTGGGGATTACTTTGGGAGTTTGCTTGCGGGCTTAGTTGAGAGTTTGTTTGAGGGCTTGTGTGCATATCCACTCCTACCAGCTAAACTGCCCGCCGAGCTTGATAGCCATATAGTTTGAGACATTAAAGCCATAGAGCGTTACATTCTGCCCTAGCCCGTATTCTACCGCCACATCAAAGAAGCCAAAGAGATTAAGCCCCGTGGTGAGGATCGCGCCCTCCCCTGCCTTGCTCTGCAAGTCTTTCATCGCGCCTAGGCGGAAATCCACGAATTTAAAGTCCGCGAGCACCCCGCCGCCTATCATTTGGCTTTTGGGATTGGTGAGCGATAGGGTGTTATTAGGCAGTATATCCGCGTCAAAGGCGAGCGTGAGGAAGTCTAGCAGCTCATAGCTCACCCCAGCGCGAAATTGGCGGTTTAGCACCACATCTGCGCCGTTTTTCATATTGATAGTTGGGGCATTGAGGTTTTTTGCCACAAGCCCGATATTAAATTTAGACAAAAACGAGGGCGTGTAGAGCACGCCTATATCGATGCCAAAAGTCTGCTGCATCGTCATATCATCAAGGCTTGGGGTTTCAAATTTGAGATCGCTAAAGCTAAGAGGCGTGCTATAGACATAGCCAAAGGCTTGGATAAACTTCACCGCGCCCCCGATATTGATATCCCCCGCACCTGTATAAATCGTATGCCCATAACCCACGGGCACTTCGATGAGCCCTAGCGCGATACCGTGAGGCGTGTGCGTCCCGCTAAGGATAGAATGATCGGTAAAATCTTGTGGGGGAGTGCTTGGAGAGCTACCATTGCCATTTATCACGCTAAATTCTAGTCCCCCATCAGTGGGCTTAGCTTCGATAAAATGGCTACAACCTGCCCCCGTGGCCATATCACTGCACCCACCGATACCGATGATAAGTCGCTGATGATTGGGGTTGATCGTGGCTGAGAGATTCACAAACATTTGCGGGAGCACCGCCACCGCCACCGCACCGCGCCCGCTATCGGCTTCCTGCACGGTTACCTCGCCGATACCATCAGCCTCCACTTTCTTAGTGCGCTCCTTACCGCGGAATTGTATCACGATACCATTTTGGGAGTTTAGGCTAAAGTCATTGCCCTGCAAGGTGTTATTGAGCGTATCAAAGGCATCTAGGAGCTTATCTATATCAGAATCCGCCCCGCGCGGGATTGTGACAGTGCCTGCTGATGCGAGGAATTTTTCCATATTAAAATCCCCCTTGCCCACTTCTTCTATAATCTTTCCTATGTTGCTCACATCAATATCCCTAAATATGCCTGTGAGCAATGGAGGCGCACCAGCTGCCTCTGCCGCATCGACGAGCTTGTCTTTGAGTTTATTTTGCGCGTCTGTGTTATTTTGTAAAGAGTTGCCTAAAGTTGAGAGATCGTTGCATTTTGTTACGCCACCACCATTGCAAGTAATCCCTATATCTTGTGCAAGATTTTTGATATTCTCTTCACCTATCGTCCCATCAGCTCCTACCCCAAAGAGCTTGCCGAGTGCGTCCCCAAGCGCGCCATCGATGGTAACATTACCATTGCTACCCCCTGTGCCGCCCGGTATCGTGATAGCCCCGCCCGCGACACTCGCGCCACCTAGGAGCTTTTCATCAAGCGTGGTAGTGATTTGGCTTAGCTCCTCAAAGTCGATGGTGGCGAGCTGGAGGAGGTTTTGCTCCCTAAACTGCGCGCCAAAGCTATAGCCCACTTTTGCGCGTCTATCAGCGCCTAGCAGAGCGGGATTGTAGTAGATGCCCCACGCAGAGTTTTTGAGCGCGACACCCGCACCGCCCATCGAGCTAGAGACTTGCCCCATAGAGCCAAACCCCAGCCCATAGCCCTGCGTGAGCGCGAGCACACCCACTAGCATACCAAGTCTTGTGATGTGTTTCATAGAATCTATCCTCGAGAAAGTCTTAAAATACACAAAGCGCGGGGATTGTAGTCTAAGTAAGATTAAATAGGGCTTAGGGGGCTTTCAATCCTTTTTGCTATCATCGAGGGCGACTTTTATCGCCATAGCGGGGATAAGCAACAATCCTAGCGCGATAATCCCAAGTGCGATATTTTCTAGCATTTACAACTCCTCTAGATTCTCTTTAGCAATGCGCTTATTAAGCAGATACGCAGCCACAAACAACCCTAGCAGTGATATGAAGCTACACACAATAAGCAGACTATGCGCTCTGTGTAGATTTGTAGCCAGCCACCCCGCGATAGCCAAAAATGTAGCCACCACAATGTATGATTAACCTTTTAAGCTATAATGCGCGCGTTTTTGGCGAGCTCACGGAGAGCCCACACCAAAGCAGACTCACACAAAGGACAATCTAATGAAAACCTCCCTTGACACACTCCTCATCCACGGCGGACTTACGACAGATTCTAAAACAGGCGCGGTAAATACGCCCATCTATCAGACTTCCACCTACGCACAAACCGCCCTAGGACAGAATCTAGGCTATGAATACTCACGCACCAAAAACCCCACGCGCGATGGGATTGAGAGCCTCATCGCCGAGCTAGAGGGCGGGAGGTTTGGCTTTGCCTTTGCTTCAGGTATGGCAGCCATTGGCACGATTTTGAGCCTCTTTAAAAGTGGGGATAAGATTCTCATATCACACAATGTCTATGGCGGGACTTTTAGAATCCTCGATAAAGTCTTTAGCAATTTTAATATCAGCTATGAAATCCTCGATATGCGTGATCTTGCCCTGCTAGAATCCGCCATCACGCCCCAAGTCAAAGCCCTGCTTATCGAAACCCCCGCAAATCCGCTGATGAGCGTGATCTCTTTGAAGCAAATTGCCAAAATCGCTAAGAAAAAGGGAATCCTAAGTATCGTGGATAATACCTTTATGACGCCCTATCTGCAGCGTCCGCTGGAATTTGGCGTGGATATAGTCGTGCATTCTGCGACGAAATACCTCGGTGGGCATAGCGATGTCGTGGCGGGGCTAGCTGTAACCTCTGATGAGGCACTTGCCCAGCGCATAGGATTTTTGCAAAATAGCATAGGCGGGGTGCTCGCGCCCTTTGATAGCTTCCTGCTTATACGCGGGATAAAGACTTTGGGGCTTAGAATGCAGCGGCATTGCGAAAACGCCCTGCAAATCGCGGAATTTTTGAGCACACATAGCGGCGTGCAGAGGGTGTATTACCCCGGACTAGCTAGCGATGAGGGCTACTCTATACACAAGGAGCAAGCGCGCGGCGGCGGGGGAATGATAAGCTTTGAGCTTAAAGAGGGCTATGATTATAGGGAGTTTTTTGCCTCCACGCGCTTAATTGCTCTAGCCGAGAGCCTTGGCGGGGTAGAATCCCTGCTCTGCCACCCAGCCTCGATGACGCACGCCTCTATCCCCGAGCAAATCCGCGCCAAAGTGGGTATCACAGAAAACCTCATACGCCTATCTGTGGGCATAGAATACGCTAAGGATCTCATCGAGGATATCGCTCAAGCCATCGAGCGAGCCAAAAGATAGATTTTAGAGTAGATTCTATGCTATACCACAGCATCGCGCAGCTCATCGGCGACACGCCCCTGCTCGCGCTAAACAAACTCCCTATCCCAAACAACAACAAGATCCTTGCCAAATGCGAGTTTTTCAACCCCGCGGGCGGGATAAAAGATCGCGTGGCGTTGCATATATTGCGCAGATTAAAAAGCGAGGGGAGGTTGAGCGCGGATTCAGTCATCATCGAGGCGACTGCGGGCAATACCGGGCTTGGGATCGCGCTCGCAGCTATCGAGCTAGGGTGCCGCGCCCTGCTTATCGTGCCGCAGAATTTCTCGGTGGAAAAGCAGGTATTAATGCGCGCGCTTGGCGCAGAGGTGCTAAACACGCCAGAAAAAGAGGGTATGAGAGGCGCTATGCAAAAAGCCAAAGAGCTGCTTGAGAGCACGCCAAACGCCATAGCCTTTAATCAATTTGACAATCCCCACAACCCAGAGGCGCACTACCTCACCACTGCGCGCGAGATCTACACAGACACGGGGGGCGAGGTGGATTATTTCGTGTGTGGCGCGGGGAGTGGCGGGAGCTTCAGCGGTGTGGCGCGCTACCTAAAGGAGCGAGATCCTAGCATACAAGCCGTGCTAGCCGATCCGCTAGGCTCGCTCATTGGCGGCAACCAACACGAGGTAAAATCCCGCATAGAGGGCATTGGCAATACCTTCATTCCCCAAAGTATGGATACCACGCTCATTGACAAAGTCTATAAGATTAGCGATGAGCAAGCTTATGAGGGATTGCGCCTGCTTGCACGCACAGAGGGCGTGCTCGCAGGGATCTCATCAGGAGCGTGTATCCACGCGTGCTTGGAGCTTGCCAAAGAAGTGCGAGATGCAACAATCGTAACGATTTTTGCCGATGGGTTTAGTCGCTATTTTAGCCGCGAGCTATTTTAACTATGAGCTTTCTAGCTACGAGCTTTCTAACTATGAGCTTTTTGGCGCGCCCCATTTTTTCTTTAAGGATTGTCTATGCCCACCAAGCCCTTTGTCTCTATCATTATCCCCGCGTATAATGTCCAAAACTACATAGCACAGACTTTGGAGAGCTGCCTAAAGCAGAGCTTTGGCGATATAGAGGTTATCATCGTAGATGACTGTGGCAGTGATGGATCTATGGCTATAGCCCAGAGCTATGCCCGCAGCGATACGCGCGTGAAAATCGTGCGCAATAAAGAAAATATGAAGCTTTTTCAAACGCGTGGGGCGGGAGTGCGGGCTGCAAGCGGGCAGTATGTGATGTTTGTCGATGCTGATGATGTGCTAGAGCCCCACGCCGTGGGGCGTTGTGTAGAAGCGATGAAGTCTGTAGAATCTAAGCAGGCTAAGCGAGTGGATTCTAAAAATACAATAGGCTTTAGCTCGGTTTATAGCAAAGGTGCTAGCCCAAGCAGCGTGCCTGACGCGCAGGCACCAAATGGGGTTTTGGATTCTAGAGAATCTATTGTATGTTCGCGCAGCGGAGCGAGCGGGGATTCACTCCCCGCGAGCGGCAGCAATTTGTTAAAGACAAATTGCGATGAAACAATAATGGGGGGGGGCTATAGAGACAAGCGCGAGTGGCGTTGATATGATTGTGTTCAATCACAAGCTATGGTATAGCGATCATACGCGCGAGGTGCGCTGCTACAAGCACCGCTACTACCCCAATATCGATATGTTTTATTACTATCTCATCAATATTTCGGGCTTGTGCTGGAATATCTGGGGCAAGCTGATTAGGCGCGAGCTGTATCTGAGGGCGTTTGCGCTCATCGATACGGGGAGCAAGATAAATATGGCAGAGGACGCGCTCGCCTACTTTGCCTGCACGAGCCTAGCGCGCAGTGTCCTCACGCTCGATGAGCCGCTTTTGCTCTATCGTCAGCGGGAGGATTCTATCAGTCGCTTGCACACTCCCCAGCAGCGCGCCCAAAGCCTCCAAGATCACGAGATTGTGAGCCAAACCATCGCTAGCCTAAGTGCAGAGCTAGCCCCGCACGCTTCAGCTATGCAGCGACTTTATATGCGCAAATACCTTAGCAACGCGCTCCTATCCACCCAAAGTGCGCGACTCACACTCGAGAATGTCCCCGCTGATGAGCAATCCCGCCAACGCGCACGCTATCACAAACGCTTTATCCGCGCACACCGCGTGCGCAAGGCTCTCTCACACATCGTGTGGCTATGGGCGAGGCTAAAGGGCGCAGAGCACAGAATCTAGCCTCACACACTAGATGTAAAGCCCGCGTCACTCCCTTTTATTTTTTGTAAATTAAGGCGGGCAGCTAAGCACTCTTTACCTCCCCTCCCCCACCCTCGACTACGCTTTTTATCGGTGCGTCCCGCACGGGATTTTTATTGGATTTTTGCGCTGCAAAAATCAAAGAAAATATGTAGGTGCGATAGCACCAACCGACACTCGCCCTTGTCGTGTGTGGCAAAGCGTAAGCTTCTTTAGAAAAATCAAGAAAAAGGTGACAGCAGTGCCACCGCTGATTTTTCTAAAGAAACTTCGTTTTGCCTGGACAAGGAAACAGCGAGGCACTCTCCCCGTTTGCCGAAAAAGACCCAACGGGTTGCAAGCGTAAGCCACAGCAAAAACGTGGCGCTTTATCTTTTTCGGGGCTTTAGCGAGCGGGGAAGGGATAACACCCCTTTTTCTTTTGCGCAAACAAGCGATTCTGTGAATCTAAACAATATCCGTGAGAATGTGAATCTAAGAAATTTAGAATCTAGCACAGATTCAGAATCTAGATTGTAAATCCATAGCAGATTCTGCTAAGCCCTCTCTCTCACATACAGCGCGCTTTGGCTCTTTGGCACGCTTTTGGTTGTGGGGATTTCTAACACCTCGTAGGTTTTGGTGTGCTCGAGATAGGTAAGAGTGATGGTATCGCCCTTTTTGACTTCTTTTGAGCTCTTAGTGGGCTTGCCATTGAGTGCTACCACCCCGCTATCGCACATATCCTGCGCGATTGAGCGGCGTTTGAGGATATTTGTGGTATTGAGGAATTTATCGATTCTCATAACATCTCCTTTGTGGTGTTGTGGGCTTAGCGGATTTTTTGCTTTTTGTGTCTGCCAAGTCGCAAGATGACTGAAGGCTCACGCTCGCTCCAGCCTCTAGAATCTAGCACATACATAGCGCACATTTGCAGTGCATAGCTTAAGTCAAAACGCTTAGTGTGGCGGTTTGCCGATGAGGAAAAAAGCAGCGGGTAGTAGCCCAAAAGGCTTTGGTGTGGGCTCTCGCTCGCCACGACGCGCACGCCACAGCCATTTGGGTAGATAAAGCTAGCGCGTCTAGATCTACGCACAAAGCGTCTATGCGCCCTAGGGATACGCGTAATCGTGCGCAAAGTGGCAAAATCCCTAGCTTCTCTAAGCGTGTGGCGATGGCGATTTTTGGCTTTGTCTATGGGGGCTTGGTTCTCGCACAAAAAGCCGATGGTCGTGTCGGTTTGCGCGAGGATTAGTGGATTATTGGCAGTTGTAGCATTCAACGCTGCGATCCATTTTTTCTTCCACATCGGGGCTTTGGGAGCGGAGGTAATAGGTGGATTTGAGCCCCAGCTTCCACGCGAGCATATAGATATCATTGAGCAGCTTGCCGCCCGCGATTTCTAGGCGGATAAAGATATTTGTGCTTTGTCCTTGATCGATCCATTTTTGGCGCACTGCAGCGGCTTTGATGATTTTAGTCTGATCGATATCATAGGCTGAAGTGTAGTAATTCCACGTATCAAGGTTGAGATTTGGCACGACGACGGGGATGAGCCCGCTTAGGTTTTCCTCAAACCACTTGCGCTTATACACGGGCTCGATGGTTTGTGTCGTCCCCACGAGGATGGAGATCGAGCTCGTGGGCGCGATCGCCATCAGATAGCCATTGCGCATACCTTGCTGCGTGACTTTGGTTTTGAGCGCGCTCCAATCGCAAGTTTGGTTAAACAAATCGCGATTGACGAGCTTCAGGGCTTCTTTGTTAGCCAAGTCGATTGGGAAAATCCCCTTGCTCCAGTTTGAACCTTCAAACTGCGGATACACGCCCTTTTCCTTTGCCAGATCGCTGCTTGCATTGATGGCGTTGTAGCTGATGAGCTCCATAATCTCATCGATTTTTGCCAAATGCGCATCAGAGCCCCACTCGATGCCCTGTGTCGCGAGCATCTCCGCTTCTCCCATCACGCCTAGCCCGATGGCGCGATTGAGCATATTGGTTACCTTGACTTTGCGATTTGGGTAAAAATTAAGATCAATCACATTATCAAGCATTCTAATAGCAATAGGGAGCACGCGCTCTATGTCCTCTTTGGTGTGGATTTTGCTCAGATTCACACTTGCGAGGTTGCACACGGCGGTATGCCCATCTTGGGCTTTGCGTGAAGTGATAAAAACCTTTTTGCCATTAAGAGAATCTATGCTTGTAATCTTATTTGCCTTCTTGCGCACACCACCATCGGTAAGCACTTCATCGTGCTCCTCAAACTCCGCGAAGCTCCCGTCCTCAAACTCCACTTCCACGATATAGTGATTGGGATTGGTGTTTTGAAAAATCTCGGTGCAGAGGTTGGAGCTGCGGATAATCCCGGCGTGGGCGTTTGGATTGCAGCGATTGGCATTGTCTTTAAAGCACAAAAAGGGCAAACCAGATTCAAAGTAATTAGTCAGAATCTTTTTCCACAATTCCTTGGCGTTGATATGCTCTTTGATGATATTTGGATCTTTTTCGTATTCCTCATAGCGTTTTTCAAACGCCTCGCCATAGAGCTCGGTTAGATCGCGGCATTGGTAGGGATCAAAGAGTGTCCAAAGCTCGTTTGCCTCCACGCGCTTCATAAAGAGATCGCAAATCCACAACGCCGGGAAAAGATCGTGTGTGCGTCGCCTCTCCTCGCCAGAATTTTTGCGCAAATCGATGAAGTCCCCCACATCGGTGTGCCACACTTCTAGGTAGGTAGCGATCGCGCCCTTGCGCGTGCCTAGCTGATCCACGGCAATCGCCACATCATTAGCGATTTTCAAAAACGGCACGACGCCACCCGCGGCATTTTTATGCCCATCGATAAAGCTCCCTAGCCCTCGCACTCGGCTTAGATCCCAGCCAATGCCCCCGCCGTATTTGCTAAGTAGTGCCATCTCTTTATACGCGTCAAAAATCCCCTCGATATTATCTGGCGTGCTTCCCACATAGCAGGAGCTTAGCTGGTGGCGTGTGGTGCGTGCATTGGCAAGTGTGGGTGTGGCGCAGATAACTTCAAACTTAGAGATCATATCATAGAATCTAATAGCCCACTCATTTGGCTCTTTTTCATTTTGCGCCAAAAACATCGCGATTGCCATAAACATATGTTGAGGTAATTCTATGGGATGATTGTTTTTGTCTTTGAGCAAATAGCGATCATAGAGGGTTTTTATCCCGAGGTAGTTAAATTGCAGATCGCGACTTGGATCGATCTTAGAATCTAATAGTTCCAAATCAAATTTTTCTTTCAATCCTTTGAGGATCTTGCCCTCATTCTCACCCAGATCAAAATAGTCTTTGAGCTTTTTATACCCTGTGTAACCAGAGACTTTATGATAGAGATCATACAAAAACAAACGTGCCGCGACAAAAGTCCAATTGGGCGCGTCAATATCGATTTTATCAACTGCTGTTTGGATAAGTGTCTTTTGAATCTGCTCTGTGGTGATTTTATCCTTGAAGTGAATCTTCGCATCGACTTCTAGCTCGCTCTGATTGACTCCCTCCAGCCCTTCGACCGCACTAGCCGTGTATTTTTGAATCTTTGATATATCAAGGGTCTCTATCCGCCCACTGCGCTTAACAACCGTGATCACATCTAGCATACATACTCCTTACTTGTATTGCACAAATTCATTAAAATCAATTCTATATCGCTTGGATTGGGGCTTGATACGATAGCCAAAGGCTAATAAGAGCGTGATTTGCTCCTGCTCTCTATCAAGTCCGAGGTAGGATTCTAACTCGGGCTTTTCAAACCCCTCAATCATACAGGTATCAATCCCCAAGTATGAGGCATAATCCATCATCGAAGTAGCGATGATATAGCTCTGCAACGCCGCCCAGTAGCCTATCGTATAGTCATCATAACCGCGTGCAGCGAGGTAGCCACTATAACGTTTTTTATACGCTTCTACTTGTTCGGGAGTTTTTTGTTTGCGTGCGAAAGCATTTTGCACATAATTTGTGTGTGCAAGCAAATCAGTCTTGAGTGTTTTAAACAGCACAAGTTCTGAAGCAGTTGTGATCTGTCGCTGATCCCAGCATAGTGCGCGAATCTCCTCTCGCGCCTTTGGGTCCCTCACTACTACAAGACGCGTAGGCTCCATACCAAATGAGCTTGGCGCAGCATAGCCTACCTGTAAAATCTCCTCAAACTGCTCTGCTGGAATTTTTTTGCTTTCATCAAATTCCTTGCACGCGTGGCGCATAGCCACACCCTCTAAAAATTTATTTTTTTGTGTATCCATATTGCCTCCTTTATGAATCTAGATTCTGTGATTGCACTTTATTTGCGTGCCATACGCCTACGCTCGGTGGGATCGAGATATTTCTTACGGATTCTGATATTTAGCGGGGTAACCTCTAGTATCTCATCGTCCTCTATCCACTCTAGTGCTCTCTCTAGGGTCAAATCCCTTGGTGGCACGAGCTTGATTGCATCATCGCTCCCACTTGCACGCATATTGGTCAAATGCTTGGCTTTAATTGGATTGACATCAAGGTCATTATCTCTACTATGCTCACCAATAATCATACCCACATAGACTTTAGTTTGTGGCGTGATAAATAGCACACCACGCTCTTGGATATTAAAAAGTGAGAATCCTGTCGCCTCGCCATTTTCCATGGAGACAAGTGCGCCATTTTTGCGAGATTCTACATTGCCACTAAAGGGACGAAACTCCAAAAAAGAATGGTTCATCACACCCTCGCCCTTGGTATCAGTCAAAAACTCACTTCTGTATCCGATAAGCCCACGCGCGGGTATCTCAAACTCTAGCCGTGTATAACCATCGCCCATTGGATTCATCGCTTTCATCTCGGCTTTGCGCTTGCCTAGCCGCTCGATAATCGCCCCGCTAAAGTCCTGTGGCGTATCAATAACTAAATGCTCAAAGGGCTCGAGTTTCAACCCATTTTCCTCTTTGATAATCACCTCGGGGCGCGATATGCTAAACTCAAAGCCCTCGCGCCGCAAGTTTTCTGCCAAAATCGTGATTTGCAGCTCTCCACGCCCTGACACGCGGAATTTCCCCTCGCCCATCTCCTCGCATTTCATCGCGATATTTGTCTGCATTTCTTTTAGCAGCCTATCTTTTAGCTTATTAGCCGTTACATGCTTGCCCTCTAATCCGGCAAGCGGGCTATCATTAACCGCAAAATACACACTCATCGTGGGTTCCTCTAGGTGCATAGGATCTAGAGGCATAGGATTGCTCGGATCGACGATAGAATCTCCCACATCAATAGTGTTAAAGCCCGCTATTGCGACAATATCCCCAGCTTGTGCGGATTCTATCTCGGTGCGCGCAAGCCCCAAAAATCCAATGAGCTTAGTAATCCTGCCATTTTCTTTCTCGCCATCACTCTTAGCAAGCATTACGTTTTCACCCTTTTTTACCTTGCCATTAAACACGCGCGCGATGCCGATTTTGCCCACATAGTTATCATAATCTAGTGTGAAAATCTGCATTTGCAGAGGAGATTCACTACTACCACTGGGTGCTGGGACATATTCTAGTATCGCCTCAAAGAGCGGCTCGAGATTTTTTTTCTCATCTTCTAAATTTTTTATCGCATAGCCATCACGTGCTGCAGCATAGATCACCGGAAAATCCAGCTGATAATCGCTCGCTTCCATCGCCACAAAGAGATCAAACACTTCATCAACGACCCTATCTGGCTCGGCAGCGGGTTTGTCGATTTTATTTACCACCACAATTGGGCGGATTCCAAAGCTCAAAGCCTTTTTGACGACAAACTTCGTCTGTGGCATAACGCCTTCTTGCGCATCGACAAGTAGCAGCACGCCATCGACCATTTTTAGCACACGCTCGACCTCTCCGCCAAAGTCCGCGTGCCCGGGCGTGTCTATGATGTTGATTTTCGTGCCTTTGTAGTTGATAGCCGTGTTTTTGGAGAGGATTGTGATGCCGCGCTCGCGCTCTAAGTCATTAGAATCCATCACGCGCTCATCGATTTGCTCTCGCTCGCTAAAGGTGCCTGATTGGGTGAGTAGTCCATCGACTAATGTTGTTTTGCCATGATCGACATGGGCTATAACAGCGATATTTCGTATGTTTTGCATAGGTAGTCTTCTTTCGTCTTGGAGTAAGTGAAAGCGCAATTGTATAAAACGCTCTCTTAAAATTTTCTACTTTTTTCTAAAGCTTTTGCAAATATTTTATCATTGCTTATCTGTATGGCGCACTTCACACCCATTTCACTTTTTTGCCCTACACTGCGCGCTAGATTCTATGGCTTTGAAGGAGTGGCTTTGAGGTGGTTTGTGGTATTAGGCGTGATGGCATTTTGTGCGTGCTCTACCAAGCTCCCCACTACTGAGGAATTGCAGAGCCAAACCCATATCCCCCAATCCTTTGCTAATCTCAAAAACCCCGACACCCACGCAAACGACGCGCTCAAGCAATATTTGCAGGAGCACACGCCCATACAGAGATTTTACGCGCTCTTTGACGATGCGCAGCTCCATACGCTCCTAGATATCGCCCTAGAGCGCAATACCAATGTGCTCATTATGGCTTCACGCCTAAAGCAAGCCAAATCGCAAGTAAAAATCAACACCGCCTCGATGTTCCCAACCATAAACGGCAATATCGGCACAAACTACACCGACAGACGCACACAGAGCCAAAGCCTCCTTGTCCGTCCGGGCACAAACTCCACGAGCGCCAATCTCTCCCTAAGCTGGGAGCTCGATCTCTTTGGCAAGCTCAACGCCCTGCGTCAATCGAGCAAAAAAGACGAGCAAAGCGCGCAAGCCAACCTACAAAACGCCCAAATCTCGCTCCTAGCCGAGGTGAGCACGCTGTATTTTACCCTGCGAGATAATGCCTACAATATCGCGCTAAGCACCCAAATCCTTGAAAACCTACGCGAGATAGAATCTATTGGCGAGCAGCAATACCAAAAGGGCTTAATCGATATCAATACCTACAAAAGCCTCAAAGCCACTCTCATCACGCAGCAAAACACTCTAGAATCCCTGCGCTACACCTATGAGCAAAACAAAAACGCGCTATTGGTGCTGCTGGATATAAACGATGGGGATTTGCGCGAGATTGTGCAGTTTTTGGATACGCCCAAGGACTTGCCCACGATCGCGCGCTTTGATGTGCAGAGCATACCAAGCGAGGTGCTGCTAGAGCGTCCCGATGTGCGCTCTAGCGTCTTTGCGCTCCACTCGCAGCTCTATAAGGTTACCAACGCCAAAGCCGCGCGCCTCCCTACCATCTCGCTCAATGGCTCCATAGGGCAGATTCTCTATAGCAATGTCGCGGCAAATTCGCTCGTGTTTCAAATCGCTAATTCCATCGCAGCACCGCTTTTAAACCGCGTGAGCCTGAGAGAAAACCAAAAGATTCAGCAAGAGCTTAGCAAGGAGGCATTTCACACACTCCAAAACACCATAAACACCGCGCTTAGCGAGATAGAAAACGCGCTTTTTGATAGGGATTCTAAACAGAGGCAAGTGCGCAATAATAAAGCCGTGCTGGAGCTTAGTAAGCAGGCTTATGAGAGCGATGTCGCGCAGTGGGAGCGCGGCGTGATAGATTTGAGCGCGTTTTTGACAAACAAAAATGCCCATCTCTCCACGCAGGCGCAGTATTTTAGCTCCCAAGTGAGTGAGATTTTGGCGGTGGTGACGCTGTTTAAGGCGTTTGGGGGGGCGGTGTATGTGGGTGATTATTCTTTGCAAGAAAACAATTCTTTGGATGGGCATTCAGCTTTGAGCGAAAAATCGGGGAGTTTGATTGTCGGCGGCAGTCATTACCGCTTAGGTAGCTCCCTGCACCCCTCGCTTGGCTCTGCTGATGTGAGCGTAGCGAAACGAAAAAACAACGATTTCTCATCCAAAATCTTAGAATGCCAAGGGGCAAGCCAAGATTCAGAGACAAATCTACAATCCCAAGAGGAAGGCACGCTCGGTTTATCCGCTAACCTTCCAAAAAATCCGCAAAGATTACACAGCCACACCGCGTTTGTTGCGATAGCAACCAACCCACACTTGCACATGACTAATTTTTTTGTTTGCAATAGCGAGCTCACACAATCCGCACAAGGCGAGACAAAGCCAAGCGTAGAATCTCAAGTAGATTCAGAATCTAAGGCGGAGAATTTAGGAAACACAGAATCTAGCCCAACAGATTCTAAAAGAATTACAGAATCTAAAGAGATTCTAAACAATGAACAAAGGCAAAGCCCAAGCGGCGTAGAACCTAGCACAGATTCAGAATCTAGATTCAAGGTTTTGGAGTTAGATTCAGAATCTAGTTCCACGGAATCTAACACAGATTCAAAGCCACGCGCGCAATCCATTCCAAAAAACTCAAACCACAATCCACAAACACAAAGCTTGCAAAACCTCGCACTACACCACTAGGAGCTCACAATGAACGACATTTACACAACCCTCAATCCTCCCAAAAAATACCTAAACCCCAAGTGGCTCATCGCCTCTGCGTTTCTCATCGCCCTTGTTGCGGGTGTGGCTATATATTTTTGGAAATTCCACACGCCTGCTATCAAGTATGAAACCATCACGCCCACGCAAGGTGCGATCCAATCGAGCATATCAGCCTCTGGCTCGCTCTCGCCAACCAATGAAGTGGAGATAGGCAGCGTGATCTCGGGTATCGTGCTCGAAGTGCTCGTGGAGGAGAACGATCGTGTGCAAAAGGGGCAGATCCTCGCGCGCATAAATCCCGAGACGATCAACCAAGAAATCGCGCGCTACAAGGCGCAGCTAAACTCCGCCAAGGCGCAGCTTAGAGCGAGTGAGCAAACGCTTGTGGATAAAAAGTGGAATTATGACAGGCTGCTTGATGTGTATGAGAGCACAGGCGGCAAAGCCCCCTCCAAGCTCGAGCTCCAAAATGCCAAAACCGCCTACACTTCCGCGCGCTCGGATGTGGATATCAAAAAGGCTTCTATCATCGAGATAGAGACAAGCATACAAAGCGCGAGTATCGATCTCAAAAATTCCAATATCGTTACGCCCATTGATGGCGTGATTTTGACCAAAAGCGTGGAGGTGGGGCAAAGCGTGGCGGCGAGCTTCCAAGCCCCCGTGCTCTTTAAAGTCGCCGAGAAACTCGAAGAGATGGTGCTAAAGGCAAATATCTCGGAAGCAGACATAGGCAAGATTAAAGAGGGGCAGGAAGTGAGCTTTAGCGTAGATGCCTATCCCGATAGGACATTTAGGGCAAAGGTAAATAAAGTCAATTTTGGCTCGGGCGATGGGAGCTCTAGCTCCAGCTCTTCTAGCTCCTCAAGCAGCTCTAGCGCCTCATCAGAGATCGTGAGCTATATCGCAAGAATTGAGGTGGATAATAGGGATTTGTTATTGCGCCCCAATATGAGCGCGACTGCTGATATCATCATCGCCAAAGCCGAGAATGCCCTGCTCGTGCCAAGCAACGCGCTGTATTTTGATCTCAATAAAGCCCTGCAAAAGGCAATGCCTACAGAATCTAAGTCCATAAGCTCGCTCTTTGCCCCGCCTCGCCGCCCCAAGCCCCAAACACAAGGCAATAGAGCAAGTGCTAGCAAAGTGGGCACGCTATGGGTGCTAGAGGGCGGCACACCCCAAGCCGTGAGCGTGGAGGTGGGCATCTCTGATGGGCAATACACGCAAATCCTAAGCGGGATTGACGCACAAAGCAAAATCATCACCGCTATCAAGGCAAAATAAGAGGGGGCGAGGTATGCAAGAGGGTATGCAAGAATTTATCGCGTTAGAGGATATACATAAGACTTATGGCAAGGGCGAAAATGCCTTTGAAGCCCTAAAAGGCGTGAGCCTAGAGATAAAACAGGGCGAGTTTATCGCGCTTATGGGACCTAGTGGCTCGGGCAAATCTAGCCTCGCAAATATCCTAGGCACGCTCGATGTGGGCACGCGAGGGCAGTATAGATTCTGTGGGGTGAGTGTGTTTGGGCTCACGCAAAACCAACGCGCCCTTTTGCGCAGGAACTACATAGGCTTTATCTTTCAGGGCTTTAATCTCCTCGCGCGCACCACCGCGCTTGAGAATGTCGAGCTCCCACTGATGTATCGCGGTATCAAAAAAGAGAGGCGCAAAGAAATCGCCCTGCAGGCACTAAAGCGCGTGGGGCTAGAAAAATGGGCAGATCATAGCAGTGCTAAGCTCAGCGGCGGGCAGCAGCAGCGCGTGGCAATTGCGCGCGCGATTGCCTCCAAGCCCCTCTTTTTGCTCGCTGATGAGCCCACGGGCAATCTCGATACCAAGCGCAGCGTGGAGATTATGGAGATTCTCTGCGAGCTTAATACCGAGCTTGGGATTACAATCCTAATGGTAACGCACGAGCCCGATATGGCGCGCTATGCGAGCCGCGAGATTCACTGCCTTGATGGCAGGCTTGTGGTGTGAGGTTTGTGATGAGATTGTTATACAGATTCTATGAAGGTAGGTGGCGATGATACTCAATGCCTTTTTGCTAGCACTCCGACAGATTCAGCGCAACTTTTTGCGGGCGTTTCTCACGATGTTAGGCGTGATCATCGGTGTGGGCGCGGTGGTGATGATGATAAGCCTAGGCAATGGCGTAACCAAGCAAACAAGCGATACCTTCACTTCACTTGGGCGCAATATTATCCTTATCTTTCCTGCCCGCGCGATGAATCCGGGCGGCTCTAATATACGGCGCAACTTCAACGCCCAAGAAGTCCGCGAGTTAGAATCTCGTATGCGCGAGTATGTCGCCGCGCTCGCCCCCATCTCACAGAGCTCCACGCTTTTGCAATTCCAATCCCAAAACACCATGACACAGGTGCAGGGCGTGGGTGCGAGTTTTTTTAAGGTTACGCAGTGGGATACCGCGCAGGGCAGGGCTTTTGAGGATACGGAATATAAGGTAGGGAGCAATGTCTGTGTGATTGGCGAGTCGGTGCGTAAAAATCTCTTTGGCGAGGAAAATCCACTAGGCAAAAAAATCCGCCTGAGCAATATCGTGTGCGAGTGCGTGGGCGTGCTAGAGACAAAGGGACAGGGTGGTATGGGCAACGATCAGGACGATGTGCTGCTGCTGCCTGCAAAAACCTTTGCGCGCTCCATCTCACGCAATGCCACGATGAATGCCTACAATCGCATTATGATACGCGCGCGCGATGATATGGATTCTATGGAAGTCAATCTCGCGCTTACAAGGGCACTGCGCGATATACGCAATGTCAAGGCGGGCGAGAGGGATTCTTTTGAGATTATGGATACTAAGCAAATCGCGCAAGCCTTTAGCGCAAATATCAGAATCTTGACGATGTTTTTGGGCTTTGTGGCGGGGGTGAGCCTGCTGGTGGGCGGCATAGGGATTATGAATATAATGCTCGTCTCGGTGACTGAACGCACTAAGGAAATTGGCACGAGAATGGCGATTGGGGCGCTGCAGAGCGAGGTGCTACTGCAGTTTCTCATCGAGGCGGTTACGCTTAGCGCGCTTGGGGGGCTTATAGGGATTGTCGTGGCGTTTTTTGGCTCTTTGGGCTTTGCGTATGCTAAGGATTTACCCTTTATCTTTGATATTCCCACCGCGATTGTGGCGTTTGTGTTTTCGGTATGTATCGGTGTGCTCTTTGGCTATCTCCCCGCACGCCGCGCCTCAAGGCTCAATCCCATCGACGCGCTGCGGCACGAGTAGGAATTGTGAAAATCTCGCGTGGATTTGTGCTATAATGCGCGCTCTCACTTTTTAAGGGGTTGAAAAGGCATTCGACAGGAAGTGTAGAATCTAAGTGCATGTGAGCCGGTAAGCTCTCAAACTGCCAACAGCAATAAACGCAAACAATACAAATTACGCTCCAGCTTACGCAAAAGTGGCGTAAGTCTCATTCCTTTTAGGAGCCGACACTCTAGGAGTTCTAGCCTCTTGGATTCTGTCGTCATCGCGCTAGATGCTTGCTAGGTGAAGTCTTTAGCCTAGCAAAAAGACAAAGAGACTGCTTGTCTTGTGGAGTTTGGGGGTTTTCTCGCAGGCAAAAAGACAAAAATCCTATCTAAACATGTAGAAGCTTAGTGGAAATGCTTTTTGGACTGGGGTTCGATTCCCCACAACTCCACCATTGCTTTTAATCCTCACTCGATTTTGCTGCTTTGTTATGTATTGATATTACTCCCTAGATTCATTATAATGCTTAGACAAATACCACTTGAAGGAGAGCGTGATGACTTTGGTTATAGAAAATGTCAAAGAAGAGTTTGTCCCAGCGTTTAAAGGATTGGCTAAAGGCGTGCAGGCTAAGGTAAGAGCAAAAAAGACGAGGGCGGAGATCATCGCAGAGATGGAGAGGGAAAGTGAAGAGATGACAAGGCTATACAAGGAGGGTAAGCTAAAAACCTTTAGTTCTATGGAAGAATATAGACAATATAGAGGCATAAAATGAAATACACCTTTCATTCAAGTAAAAGGTTTGATAAGGCGTATGATAAACTTATATGTCAAGGATAGAGAGCTTGTTGATACCATCATCGAGAGATTGTGTGATGATGAAATCCTAGAGCCAAAATACAGAGATCATAAGCTAAAGGGCTCGCTAAGAGGGCTTAGAGAATGCCACATAAAGCCGGATTTGCTCCTAATCTACAACAAACAAGAAGATGTGCTTATCTTAAACGCGCTCAATCTAGGCTCACATAGCGAGTTGTTTTAAACGCAATGTGGTAGCTAGGTGGAGCATATTATCTGCTACATTGCCACCTAGATTCAATACATCTGCATACTCGCACAATGCAAACTCCCATGCCACTTGATGAGGCTTTTTGCCTTCACACCCACCACGCGCCGATTGGGCAGTGCCTCTTGCAGAATCTTCAGTGCTTTTTTGTCGTTTTTCTTATCGCCATAGGTTGGCACAATGAGCCCGCCATTGACAAACAAAAAATTCGCATAGCTCGCGGGCAAACGCTCCTTTTTGTGGTATATGGGCTTGGGGAATGGCAGCGCGACAAGCCTAAACGCCCTCCCCTCCAAATCCCTAAACCCCCGCAGCTCGCGCTCCATCTCGCACAGCGCCTCATAATGCTCATCGTCCCTATCCTCGCATTTGACATAAGCAATCGTGCGCTCATCGATGAAGCGTGCGAGCATATCGATATGGCTATCTGTATCATCGCCACGCAAAAACCCGCTCTCCACCCACAGAATCTGCTTAAGCCCTAGCACGCGAAGGAGCGTAGATTCTATCTCCTGCTTATTTAGATGAGGATTGCGGTTTTTCTCTAGCAGGCAGGTAGTCGTAGTGAGCGCGATACCAGTGCCATTACTCTCGATACTCCCGCCCTCAAGCACGAGGGCTTGGGTATGGAGATTATCAAACACGCCCATCGCGTGCAGCGTGCCACTCATAGCGTTGTCATAATTAGCCCCAAACTTCAGCCCCCAACCATTAAAGCCAAAATCTAGCAAAAGATTCTGATGGTTTTTGCGTATCGTGAGCGGGGCAAAATCCCGCGCCCATATATCATTACTCCGCACATCAAAAATGCGTAAAAGCCCGTTTTTGAGCTCCTTTTTGCAGGCTTTGAGCAGGAGCTTTTTGGCGTCTTTATCGCGCGGATCCACACACACCCACACGCATTCAAACTCCGCTATTTGCTTGATAAAGCCAATCACACATTCCTGCGCCTCTTTTAGCATAGGCTTCCAATCACTCTTTTTGTGCGGAAAGCCAACTAGCACCGCCTTTTGCTCTTCCCACTCTGCGCGTAGCATACTCTCTCCTTAAACTTAAAATAATCCCAATTATAATCTTTTATTTTTTAAAACCCAAACAAATGCTATAATCGCGCCCTTTGCGTGGTATTTTGTATAAGGATAAGAGATGATTTTGAGCATAGAATCTAGCTGCGATGATAGCTCCCTAGCCCTCACGCGTCTTGCAGATTGCAAACTCCTCTTTCACACCAAGCTTTCCCAAGATTCACACCACAGCCCCTTTGGCGGGGTGGTGCCCGAGATCGCCTCGCGCCTGCACGCTGAGAATCTCCCCCTACTCCTCTCTAAGCTCACAGACTTTTTGCGCACGCTTACTCCAAGCGCGCCTCTCTCCCCGCTTAAAGCCATCGCCATTGCCAATCGCCCGGGACTAAGCGTAACGCTTAGCGAGGGTATGTGTATGGCAAACGCCCTAGCACTAAGCCTCAAGCTCCCACTGATATGCCTCAATCATCTCAAAGGGCACATCTACTCGCTTTTTATCGACACGCCGCGCGCGCATATCGGCGAGGGACTAGGCGTGCTGCTCGTCTCGGGCGGGCACACGCAGATTTTGCATATGCGCGATTATGAGCACATCACGCTTGTGGCACAGAGCCTTGATGACAGCTTTGGCGAGAGTTTTGATAAGGTAGCAAAAATGCTCTCCCTAGGCTATCCGGGCGGACCTATCGTAGAATCCTATGCCGCCAAGCATAGCGGCGCGCTGCTGCCTATGCCCATACCGCTTTTGCGTGATAAGCGGCTTAGCTTTAGCTTCTCAGGGCTCAAAAACGCGGTGCGGCTAGAGATACTCAAAGCACAGGGTATCACGGAGAATGGCGCGCAGAGTATTGTGGAGGGGGGCGCGCTAGAGGAGCTAAGAGCGCAAATCTGTGCGAGCTTCCAAGAGGCTGCTTGTGCGCACATCCTTAATAAGCTTAGAATCTACTTTGAGCGATATGGCGCGCATTTCACGCATTTTGGGGTGGTTGGCGGGGCGAGTGCCAATGCCTTTTTGCGCGCTAAGATAGAATCTCTATGCCACGAGTTTGACAAGAGGCTTATTCTAGCGCCGCTAGAGTTTTGCGCGGATAATGCCGCAATGATTGGGCGATTAGCCTGCGAGGCGTATGCGCGCAGGGACTTTAGCCCCCTCAATGATACCATCTCGCCCAAAAGTCTAGCGGAGGATTTTTTGCGAGATTGTGGAGTTGGGATTTAAAATCTTATATCTTTGCCACGCACTCAATGTCGTTTGTGCTTAAAAGTGAGGATTTTGCAATCTCCATTGATGAAAAGTCATACACAAGCGGCTATGTGAGAGATGTGGTGCGGCTATGGGATTTGCGCATTTTGCTATTCTAATGCTTTTGCTTGAGTGGGGAGTAGGAGCTGCCTTAGTCCAAGGGCTGTGCCAAATTGAGTGTGAGCAAATGTGCCTGCCTCGCTTGAGGTGGGTGGGGTGTAAGCAAAAAGATTTTTAAGCATTTAGAAAAGCACCTCTTTGCTTGTGTTAAAAGCCTCCATCATCGTCCTAATGCTCGCGTGCGCAATGATTTTGCGATTTTTATCACTCTTAGTGTGAGAGTGATAGTTTTTGAGCACTATCTCGGTGTCAGCGGCTCTGCAGTGATTCCACGCACGCCCGATGTAGGTGCAGATATTGGGCACTGTGATATGCCGCCATTTATCCGCCACATAGATATTTACCCACACGCCGATACTCTGTGGCTTGTGCGCTAACCTCCAATAGCCCACGGGATCCATCGTGACAAGCAGCGGAATGCTTGCAGGCGCGAGCATGAGGCGCGAGAGGAGCTTGCAGATATTTGCCGCTCCCCAGCTATGTGCAAAAATATACAGATGATAACCGCTAGCGATGAGATGTGGGAGCCACGAGGCAAAAAGAGCCTTGTGATCAAAAGTCGTATAAATCTTGCCCACAAAGGGGATATGCGCCAACTTAGGATAGCTCCCCTGCCTAAAGTTCGCAAACTCCCTAAAGAGCACGCGATGATGGCTATCCATAAGCCCACCGATGAATACGATGAGGTTTTTATCTCCCGCGGGCTGCGGGGATTGAGAGGATTGAGAGGATTGAGAGGATTGAGAGGATTGAGAGGATTGAGAGGATTGAGAGGATTGAGAGGGCGTGAGCTCGATGATGGTGTTAGATTCTGTATTTGAGAAAAAGGGATTTGTCTGCTTATATGGGGCTTGTGGAGGAGGCACATCGCCGCTCCATAGGGCAATAGGGAGAAAGAGACTCATACAACTCCTTGTAGCAGACTTATGGCTGCGCGCTAGATCGCGCTAGATTCTGAGATTTGCCCGCTTCAAACTCTTTAGAGAGAATCTCCGCATTCTCTCGCGGATTACCATTCCACAGAGCACTTATCACAGCGCACATATCAGCATTTTTTAGCACTCTTATATTTTCTTTGCTAATCCCGCCGATGGCGCAAATGGGTATCTGTAGCAATTCTCGTGCGCGCTGCAGGATTTCTGCTCCCACACACGGGGCTTTTGGCTTGGTAGGTGAGGGAAACATCGCACCAAATGCGACATAATCCGCGCCGCTAGATTCTGCCCTCTGCGCACGCGCCAAATCCCCATAGCTCGAAACCCCCAAGATTCCTCCAAACCTCCTACGGACAAAGCGCAAATCCCCATCGTCCTTGCCGATATGCAGTGCCGGGACACCAAGCGCGATAGCGAGATCTATGCGATCATTAAGGACAAAGAGCACATCGGATTTAGCACAGAGCTCCATCAAGTGCAAAATAATCTCTATAATATCCTTATCTAGGCTATTTTTGTCCCTAAACTGAAAGATTTTCATACCGCCCGCTATGGCTTCTTGCACTTGATGGCTAAGAGTGCTAAAAGGTGTCAGAATCTCATCACTGATGCCATAAAGTCCGCTCAAAAACCGCGCATTATCCCTCATAAATCCTCCAATCTGGCACTTCAAACAAATCCGGGGCGTTGTGCAAATATTCAAAAGGCTGGAAACGCTCCTTGTAGCCCATAGAATAGTGGTTTTTAATCCAATATCCCGGGTAAAAATACTTCAAGCCCTTTTGTTTGGCGATTTGGAGCTGCGTGAGGATATTAAATGTCCCTAGGCTCAAATGCCCAAAGTCGTGATCGTAGAAAAAATACACCGCGCTCACGCTATCCCCGAGTATATCCACTAGCCCCACGCCCACGAGCTTAGAATCCCGCACATACAAAAACTCATAGCCATACTCCTGATGTCCCTCCACAAACATTTCGTTATAACTCTGATCGGTGATGGGCGTGTATTCCCACGATTTTTTGAGATTCATTGTGCGGTGGTATTTGTCATAAAGGCGGAGGTGCTCATTGCTCAAAGTCGGTTTTTGTATGTATATAGCGGTTTTTTCGTTGTTTTTTAGCACTCGCTTGTGATTTTTGCTAAGCTCAAAATCCCCCACCAATGTGCGCACCGAGACGCATTCCCTGCAAGCCTTGCAAACAGGCACGAAGAAGTATTTGCCAAATCGCCGCCAACCCCGCTCCAAAAGCCCCAGATAAAAGCTCTCCGAGCAATCTAAGATATGAAAATAGCGCATTGTGCTCTCGCGCTCGGCGATATAGCTACAATGCTTAGAATCTGAAAAAAACTCAAACAACTTCATCATAGCCCGACATACTGCCTTTTAAATGTCGTAACCTTTTGCACATAGCGACGCGCCTCATCTTGGCTAAGGCGCGTGGTTAAGCGTTTATACACCTGCTCTGGCGAGAGGGAATTGATGACATTAATGGCTTGCTTTCTGTCATTATGAAAGGCGCGTAGCACATTGCCACTCCCCGTGTTGTAGGCGGCTATCACGCAGTATTCTTGCGATTTGGGATCTTTGATACCTTGCAAATAGCGGTTAAAAAGTATGTGCAGATACGCGCTGCCGTATTGGATATTCACCTCTGGTGTGAAAAGCATCGTCTTTGTTGGCACTCCCTTTCTCTTAGTGATAAATTCGTGCGAGTCTGCCCCTGCCGTGCTGGGGACAATCTGCATTAGCCCGTATGCTGGGATATGGCTCATCGCGTAAGGGTTGAAGTTGGATTCTGTATGGATTATCGCCATCACAAGCGCGGGATCGAGGTTGAACTCCTTGGCATAACGCTGCGCTAGGGCTTGGTAGCTATTGCCCGCAAGCTTTTGGTAATCCTCGCTCATCTGCAAATCCACATAATGCACCTTGTGCCCCTTGGCGTCCGTGCGTGTTTTGAGCTCATTTTGCACGAGGTGTTGCGCGTATTTTTTGGCGCGCCACTCATAGAGGATATCCTGCCCCTCATTGTCCTTGATAAGCCCCGCGAGGAAGGGCTTGCCATCGAATTTCACTTCAGAATCTGAATACAAATCCACGCCCCGCGGATCTTTGGGCGTGAGCAATGTCGTAACAATCGCATTTTGCAAAGCCTGCGTGGGGTTTGCCGTGTCGATGGTTTCTACACGGATTTTGCCGCTTGAGAAGTCGATACTAGACTTTGAGCGGTAGTGATCGCTGTATTTTACGAGCTTGGAGGTATCCGAGACTTCAAATTCATCATCCGCCCAATTTTTTGCGATGTTGCCACTAAGGTTTATGATCTCCTGCCTGTGGGCTTTGTGCGCCTTGCGGAGGCTTTCATTAGCCTGCTTAGAAAAGTCCGAATTGCTATGCAGCTCGCTCTCTAGGGCGATTTCAGACTGCTCTAAGATGCTATCGCGCGCAAAGAATGAGGTGGAGCGATTAGCCATTGAGGGCTTTTTGGGTTTTTGTGTTGCGCGGATATCCTCCTCATACGCACCCCACATTTTAGAATCCGCCCCCTCCATCAGGATTTGTCGCTTGAGTGCTGCATTATTGCCATCGATATTGCAGCCACCAAGCCCACAGAGCAGACATATGCCAAACCAAAAATATTTCACGCCCAAACCTTGTTGTTTAAGTAGATTCTAAAATCCACGCTTTTAAAAGTCTTAAAGCTTTTTGGATTCTCTAAGTCGTGCTAAAGCAAAAAAAATTCCCTTATATTATTTAATGCAAGTTTTACGGAGTAAAACTTGCTATCGGCAATGAGGGCAAAGCCCCCATTGCCTCCGCTTACGCGAACATACACTGCATTTTCTGGCAAGTTTATAGAATCTCTTAGTGTGATCGCGTCAGGCACGCCCCTTGGGCTAGCACCTTTTTTATAAACCGAGCTAGAGCCTATTATTTAATGCAAGTTTGTTTCACAAACTTGATACCGCTTGCGGAGAGTAAATCTCCGCTCGCTCCGCTGCGCGAACATACACAGAATCTAAATGCGAGATTCTGTAGCTTCTTGGTGTGAGCGCGTCAGGAACGCCCCTTGGGCTAGCACCTTTTTTATAAACCGAGCCTAGATTCTAAGCAACTTACAGAATCTACTACTTCAAAAAACCTTTAATGAGGCTTTGCCAAATATCAACAATAGTGCGTGCGCAAGCACGAGGCCTAAGCGCAATTGCAAAATTGCGCCATTTTTGCGCAGCAAAAATCAAATCAATGTGTAGCGCGTCAGCGTATCCACTTGAGATTCTGTCTTTGCTCACTTCTTAGAATCTCTTTAGATTCTGTAAGTTGTGCGTCTTTTAGAATCTCCGTGCTAGATTCTGTAAATGTCTTAGAATCTATTGGACTAGATTCTGAATCTGCTTTAGATTCTATCTGTGTTAGAGATTCTGTAGATTCTATATTGCCTAGATTCTGTCTTTGTGCGTGTTATAGAATCTAGCGGGTTAGATTCTAAGTTTCTTAGACTCGCATTCTCACGAATACTTCCTAGATTCTCAAAATCGCTTTGTTTTTTCGCAAAAAGGGGTGTTATCCCCTCCCCGCACTCTCAAAGCCCCGAAAAAGCCGCCGCTTTTTGCGCAGCCACAAAGTATATCTTTTGGCGGGAGAGCCTCGCTTATCCTTGTCTAGGCAAAACGAAGTTTCTTTAGAAAAATCAGCGGTGGCACTGCTGCCACCTTTTTCCTGATTTTTGCCAGAGTGTCGGTATGCGCTGCCGCGCTACATATCTCATTTGATTTTTGCTCCGCAAAAATGGCGCAATTTTGCAATTGCGCTTAGGCCTCGTGCTGACGCACGCACTATTATTGGTATTTGGCAAAGCCTCGCACAAGTTTTTTGAAGTGGCAGATTCTGAATCTATTGGATTAGATTCTAAATTTTGTTTTTATGAATCTTGATTTGTTTTTGTGGATTCTAAGCCCACACGAGATTCTGTATTTTCTCTACATTCCGCGCTTGGCTCGCCCGTAAAATTATCCTGTGCGGAGCACCCTAAATCTCGCCCGCTTCGTGGTGTGCAATCGTTGGAAAAAGGAGGCGCTACTGCCTCCGCAACGATTGCGCTAGAAGCGGAAAGAGCGAGGCACTCTCCCCGATTGCCGTGCCGAAGGCTTGCAAGCAAAGCGCAGCAAAAACAGTGGAGACTTTTTCGGGGCTGGGGAGAGCGGGGAGAGGAGAATACCCCTTTTTGCGAAAAAACACAAGATTCTAAAAAATTAGAAAGTATTCGTGAGAAAAAGAATCTAAAAGGCTAGATTCTAAACTTTTGTTAGATTGTGTGTGCTCCTTAGATTCTGAATCTACTCGAGATTCTGCGCTTGGCTTGCCCGGGCATTCTAGGATTTGAGATGAGAAATGTGGGTTGCAAGAAAAAGTGCGAGGGAGTTACCTTAAGCGGTAATGACCGATGCACTTTTTCGCCGCTCCCGCATTTATCGCTCAAAGCCGAATGCCTAAATACAAACAGAGAAGCTAGATTCTATTAATCCACCGCTTGCTAAAAAATCTAGCAATCCCGCCACAGGGCGCTAAGAGCACTACCGGATATTGGCAAGCTTTAAGATAAACTCCACCTCGCCCTTCCCTAGCCGCATTTCCTTAGCGATAGAATCTATACTCCACCCGTCTCTAAAAAGCGCGCTAATACGCTTCTCATCGATACTATTGCCATTGGAGGGCATATAGTTGAGCTCGCGCAGCCTCTCCTCTAGCAGCAGAGTTTTTTCTTCCATATAATCATTTTGCTTGTTGATATCAGATTCTAAAATCTCTATTTGCCTCTGCACCTTGATAAGCCCATTGCTAATGGCGTCGCGCACCTCTGCCTTTATTTTATTGCCTAGCGCGCTGCTGGTGTATTGGTTCTCTAGCTCGTTGTCTTTGATCCATTTTTTGATTTTATACATTTCTTTGTTGAGATCCTCTATGCCGCGCTCAAAACGCCTCAAACGCTTGTGTGTCTCCATACTGCGCAGGTAGTTTGCCACCACGAGCACGATGACGATGAGCAGGCAGGCAATGCTACAAATGATATTGAGATTGCTAATGGATAATTCAAACATTGTGCGTCCTTTTGGCTTATTCCTTGAGGCTTTTTGCGTCTAGTATCATACTGCGCTCGCATTCGGCTACAAAGGTATCAAAATAAGTGCGGTTTTTGATATGGATATGCTCGATTTGGGCGATTTGTGGGTGCAGGACTTTGGCAAATATGCCCACTATCCGCTCGGGGAAAAGTGGCACAAACACGCGCGCATAGATTCTACTCCCAATCTCCCCAAAGCTCTGCCCTGCTCCCAAACACAGCGCATTATGCCCCACAAACGCCAGCCTACCCTCACAAGCTAGCGGCAGGAGATTTTCCTCCTTGTGTGTGAGGAGACGCTCTAGCTTATCGAGCTTTTTATACATTTCAGTGAGAATCTCCACGATCACCATACCCTCCTCGCTCAAAGTGTTCTTAGAGTGCATAGTCTTAATCCACTTGAGCATAGGGCTTTGCTCAAAGCCTGCCAGAGCGGCAAATTCCTCCTCATAGCTCTGCGCGCGCTGCTCATTAATATGCTCATACGCCACACTTAGGGAGCATTTCCCTAGCCTTGTTTGGATACCTAGAGATTCTAAAAGTGCCTTATACTCCATACTGCCACACTCCATCGATACTCACAAACGCAAAAAACACAAAGCCCAAATAGCCATTAGTCGCAAAAAACGCCTTGGGGATATGGACAAAATCCCTATGCACGAGATACTGCTCATAAACAAGCATCACAGCGCACACGCCTAGCCCCACATACGAGATCGCTCCTAGAATCTGCGTCTGATAGATAAACACTCCCCAAAACACCACCGCGCATAGATGAAACGCCCGCGAGATATAGAGCGTATTGCGCACGCCAAAGCGCGAGGGTATGGAATAGAGCTTGTGTTTGATATCAAACTCCACATCTTGGAGCGAATAGAGCAAATCAAACCCAGCCACCCAAAACATCACTGCGATACTCAATGCCACGCACCACAGCTCCAAGCTCCCTAGCACCGCGACGCAGCCCGCAATGGGCGCGAGGGAGAGAGAGAGCCCAAGCACGAGGTGCGCGAGCGAGGAGAAGCGTTTCATAAACGAATATCCCCCCAAAATCACCAAAAAAGGCAAGGACAGCCCAAAGGCAAGGGGATTAATGTAATACGACACGATGACAAAGACAATGGCATTGATGAGACAAAACGCACTCAACGCCCCAAATCCCACTCTCCCATCGACACTTGGGCGCTTTGCGGTGCGTGGATTGAGCGCGTCTATATCGCGATCTACGAGGCGATTAAACCCCATAGCAAAATTACGCGCGCTCACAAGTGCCAACGCACACAAAAGCAATGTGGGCAGCCCCATCCACACGCCACCGCGCGCTTGCAGGCTCGCCACCACCATAGAGATGAGTATAAAAGCTGCGGAAAAAATCGTGTGTTCAAACATCACAAGTTCATTGAAGTTTTTTATCTTTTGTAGCACCATAGCTCCTAGAGTTATAAAAATTTTGTTTCTAGCACCAAAGACTTTTGGGAGTGACAAAGCCTAAAGCCCATAATGTGCCCTCTTGTGCCGCAAGAGCCCCATATCCATACCAAGCAAATCACTCACCTTTTGCAAATCCCCCTCAGCGCGACTTAGTGCCTGTGCCAAAAATCTGCGCTCTAGCTCCTCAAAATCCCCCGTGCTCTCCCCTGCACCCTCGCTCGCAGTGCCAAAAACCCGCTGACGAGATTGCAAAAACAAATCCTGTGGCGTGATATGCTCGCCCTCACTGAGTATCACTGCGCGTTCAATCACGGAGAGCAGCTCGCGCACATTCCCATACCACGGGTAGTTTAGCAGTGCCTCCTCGCTCTCCTTGCTCAAAAGTTTAGGGGCAAAGCCGTATTTTTGCGCCGTCTCTTGGAGCTTGTAGCGCGCGATTTCTAGAATCTCCTCCTTGCGCTCTTTGAGTGGGGGCACAAAGATGGGGATTGTCTGCAGACGAAAAAACAAATCCTCCCTAAAGCCGCCCTGTGCGATTTTTTGGCTGATATTGGCGTTGGTTGCGGAGATAAAGCGCACATCGATGGGGATTTTTTTGGAGCTTCCTAGTCGCGTGAGCGTTTTTTCCTGCAGCACGCGCAGGAGCTTGGCTTGGAGTGCGATTGGCATCTCGCCTATCTCGTCTAAAAACACACTGCCCCCATTAGCGTCCTCCAAAATCCCGGGTTTGGCAGCCGTGGCGTCAGTGAATGCGCCCTTCTCATAGCCAAAGAGTTCAGATTCTAGCAAGTGCTCGGGGATTGCCGCCATATTGATAGCGATAAAGGGCGCGTGGGCGCGCTTAGAATGCGCGTGTATGAAGTTGGCAAACACATCTTTGCCCACCCCACTCTGCCCCATCAAAAACACATTAGCATCAGTTGGCGCGACTTTGAGCGCGATGGCTTTGGCAGATTCTAACGCAGGGGAAGACGCGATGAAAAACTTTGCCTTAGTCTTACGCGCGCCTTTGGGCTCTTTTTTAGATTCTCTACTCTCAATCTTAGTATCCTCTCTCGCCCCTATCGTCTCTGTTGCGTGTCCTCCTAGGATTTTTCGCTCTTTTTTGAGATTTTCTAGCGTCTGTATGAGCTCCTCAAAGCCAAAGCCCTTGACCAAAAAATCTTTCACGCCCAAGCGAATGGCTTTGATCGCATTTTGCACAGACGCATTGCCCGTGATGACGATACTTGTGTATTTGCCCTCTAGTTGGCGCAAAAACTCCAAGCCGTCCATTTGGGGCATATTAATATCCGTGATAATCACATCAAAATCCTCTGGCGTGTGTGCAAATGTGTGGATTGCCTTGAGGGCTTCTTTAGCATTTTTAAAGCTTTTAATCTCATAATCTGGATAGTCGTGAAACGCGATTTCTAGGGATTTGCGGTAGTTTATATCATCTTCTACGATACAGAGTTTCATTGCATTCCTTAAGTTGGCTTATAGAATCTACAAGTTAAAATTATAGTTATTTTGTGCTTAAAGTAAAGGCGATGATGACACACCCCGCTACCCAACCCCCCGCTTTTCAAACCACAGAGAGCTCCACAGAAGGTTTCACAGAGAGATTCACACACACCCCCTCCGATCTCACTCATCTCCCACAAAGCGCAGGAGTGTATCAGTATTTTGATACCAATGGACGACTGCTCTATGTGGGCAAGGCAAAAAATCTCAAAAAACGCGTCAAAAGTTACTTCCTCCCAAGCGCTAGACTGAGCCCGCGCATAGCCTCTATGGTGGCGCAGGTACGCGAGATAAAGACTTTTGTAACCCCTAGCGAGCAGGACGCGCTCATCCTAGAAAATTCCCTCATAAAAAGCCTCAAGCCCAAATACAATATCCTCCTGCGCGATGACAAAACCTATCCCTACATTTATATCGATTATAGCGAGGACTTCCCCACGCTAGACATCACGCGCGCTTTGCTCAAAAAGCGTGATATCGCCTATTTTGGTCCATTTAGCACTGGGGCGCGTGATCTGCTAGAAAGTATCCTGCAATCCCTGCCCTTGGTGCAAAAGAAATCTTGCCTTAGGGGTAAAAAAGCCTGTTTGTTTTACCAAATCCGCCGCTGCCTCGCTCCCTGTGAAGGCAAAGTGAGCAGGGAGGAATACGCACAGATTCTCACCCAAGCCATTGAATTTTTGCACAACAAAAAAAAGCTCCTCTCTCAATTAGAATCTAAAATGCACGCCCTTGCTGAGCACTACGCGTTTGAAGAAGCGGCAAAAATCCGCGACACTATCGCTAAAATCGCGCAAATGCAAGCCTCCTCAAGCATCGACTTGCTCGATGGGAGCAACCTCGATGTGTTTGTCTTTTGTGCTAATGGGCGGCATAGCGGCGTGATGATGAAGCTTTTTGTGCGCAATGGACGCATAAGCTCGAGTGACGCGCTGCGCATACACGATGAGTCGCTAGATTCTCTAGAATCTGTGCAAAATATAGAATCTATGCAATCTAGCACGCCCGCCCAAGGCGCGCACTCCACACAATCTCCCGCCAAAGCCCTAGAGTCCCCCGCCAAAGCCCTGCACTCGCTCTACACCCAAGCCCTGCTTAACCACTACAAATCCCCCTCGCCCCTGCTGCCAGATTCTATCCTGCTGCCCTATGAAATCGGCGCGCTAGAGGATAGGACGCGCCTAGAGGAGATCTTAAAAACGCGCGTGGGCAAAAAAATCACAATCCTCCAACCCCAAAGGGGCAAAAAACGCGAGCTCATCGCGCTTGCGCAAACCAACGCTAGGGAGCTTATGCAGCTAGAAAGGGAGCAAAGTCGCAACTATGAGCAGAATCTGCAAGCCGTGCGCGAAGTCTTTGGGCTCTCTAATCTGCCCTATCGCATAGAGGTTTTTGACACCTCACACCATAGTGGGAGCACGTGCGTGGGGGGAATGATCGTGTATGAAAATGATAGCTTTATAAAGGAGTCCTATCGGCATTATCACCTCCAAGGCAGTGATGAATACGCACAAATGCGCGAAATGCTCACGCGCCGCGCGCTTGACTTTGAATCTAACCCGCCCCCCGATCTTTGGCTGCTTGATGGCGGCGCGGGGCAAATCGCTATAGCCAGAGAAATCCTAGAGAGCACGGGCGCGCAAGTGGATGTGCTAGGGATTGCCAAGCATAAGCTAAATGGACGCGCACACCGCGCTAAGGGGAGCGCGGATGATGTGATTTATAGGCTAGATTCTGAAAAAATAGAGCAGGCTATAGAATCTAAAAAACCAAAATCCCAAAACCCCCGCGCAGATTCTGTGGATTTTGTAGATTTTACAGATTCTGAGGATTTTATAGAATCTGCAAAATCCACAGAATCTGCGCGCGCGCTAGAGGGGCAGCCCCGCGGGGATTTTCACGCCTCCCACGCCCTTGGCGATTCCCACACCCCTCACACCCCCCACACTTTTCACACCTCTTACACGCCCAAAGCCCTTGAAGTGCGGCTTTTGCCTAGCGATAAGCGATTGCAGTTTTTGCAAAAACTCCGCGATGAGGCGCATCGCTATGCCATTAGCTTCCATCGTAGCCAAAAGCTCAAAAAACTCACGCAAGCCAAAATCCTCGGCACGCAAAAAAACCTAAGCCCCGCGCAGGTAGATAAGCTGCTTAGAATCTATGGGGATTTTGCGCATATACGCGCGCTCACGCCTAAGCAGATAGCCCAAGCCCTGCGCAAGCCCACCACATAGGGCAAGTTAGACGCAAGCCCACCAAAAAGGAAACCTATGCTCAAATCTATCCAAAACAAGCTCCAAAAAGTTACCATAGAGGGCAAAACCCATATCCTGCTCTATCTCATCGGCATTATCTTTTTGCTCTGCTGGGCTACGGGGTTTTTGGCTCTTGCGGGGCTCAAAGCGGATTATGATAGCAACTATCCCACGCAAAAAATCAGTATGCTCCATGTGAGTGAGATTCAAAACTCATTGCTAGATTCACACACCCAAGATGCCAAGATACAACTCCTTTGGCAGGCGTATAAAAGCGATTTGGAGGAGAAGGCAAGTCGCTATAAATTCCTAAAAATCGTGCGCCAATGGTATCAAAACACTTTTTTGGGCGAGCAAAAAGAGCAGATAACAAGGCTTTTAGAAGTGCAAAAAAATCTCATCGCAAGCATTGATAGCACGCTCTTAGCGCGCGATAAGATTCGCTACAATCTTTTCACCCAACTCGTGCAGGTAAATATCAATCTCGCCACAATTAATAAAGAAGTGAGCGACTCGCTCTATGGCTTTAGCCTAAAGATTCTAGGATTTTTTCTCTTTGTGCTAGCGTGTATGTTTCTCATTCTCTCTAAAGCCATTACGGATTCTATCAATAGCGCGTATAACTCGCTAGAAAACCTCGTCGCGCAAAAGACTACCGAGCTCCAAAGCCTCAATGACAACCTCCAAAAATCCATAGAATACGAAGTCAAACAAAACCAACAAAAAGATCTCTTTCTCTATCAGCAAGCGCGCCTAGCCTCGATGGGAGAGATGATACACAATATCGCTCACCAATGGCGACAGCCCCTAAACTCCCTCACACTGCTCATACAGAGCTTTAAGACTAAATACGATCAGGGCAAGCTCGATGAGGCATTTCTCTATGCACAGACGGAATACGGGCTCAAAATCGCCAAAAATATGTCTGAGACTATCGAGAGCTTTAGCACATTTTTCCACCCCGATAGGGAAAAAACCTATTTTAGTATCAAAAAGGCTCTGCTAGATTCTCTCGAGCTGCTCTCTGGTGTGCTTTATGAAGAATCTATCCAAGTGCGCACCAACGCGCAGGAGGATTTTGAGATATTAGGGTATGAAAATGCCTTCACACAAGTGGTATTTGTTTTGCTTAATAACGCCATAGACGCGTTTAGAGAATCTAAGCAAAAGCTACAAGAAGCGCGCTCAATTAAGATTAGTATCACGCCTTGTGATGAGCATCTTAGCATTATGGTGCGAGACAATGCGGGGGGCATACAGCTTGAGGATATACAAAAGATTTTTGAGCCCTACTTCACCACCAAGCACAAATCCGTGGGCACGGGCATAGGGCTCTATATGGCAAAGCAAATCATCGAAAAGCAGTTTTTTGGGAGGATTGAGGTGCAAAACATCACTTTTGCTCAAACTTTGGATAGCGCGAAAAATTCCGATATTAGCCATAGCAAAGGCAGTGCGTTTAGTATCATCATCCCTTATAGTGCCAATATCCTAAGGCGCATTACAGAATCTAGCGCGCCCAAATCCAAAAAGGAGAGCTAATGAATCGCGTCAATCGTAGCCTAAAAGATCTCACAATCCTCTACGCAGAGGACGATCCAGATACGCTCAATCTCACTGCTATGGTGCTAGAGGATTATGTCGGGCGATTGATACTTGCCAAAAATGGGCAGGAGGCTTGGCATCTCTTTAACCAACACAGAATCGATGCGGTAATCACAGATATCCTAATGCCAAAGCTTAGTGGGCTCGATCTCGTGGGGCTTATCCGCCACTCCACCCAGCCAAATGTCCCCATCATCATCACTTCTGCCCACACAGAGGTGAAATACCTCCTAGAAGCCATCAGCCTCAAAGTCGATAACTACATTCTAAAGCCTATCGAGATAGATTCTCTGCTCAAAGTCCTGCAGCGCGCGATCCTGCCTATGGTGCAAGCCAAGGAAATCGAGGCACAAAATCTCCTCATCAAAGCCATCTCGACTTTTGTGGGCGGGAAAAAAATCGAGATTGTCAAGTTTCTCATCGAGCATTGCGATGAGGATAAGGTGTTTCACGGCTCGTATGAGGATATTTTGGTGCATCTTAATGTCAGCAAACCAACCATTGTCAAGACTTTTAAGCAATTAATGAACGCCGGGATACTCATCAAGGTGCGCAACAAAGTCTATCGCTTCCATCAAGATTTTTTGCTTGAAAATATGCAGCTCTAGGCGGTGGCAGGGCGCGTATTTACACGGATTTAAGCTAAAAGCCGCTACAATCGCGCCTTTTGCTACTTTTACACTTCAATCCACTTCACTAAGGACTTATTAAATGGCTAATGAAAAAATCCGAACACACACGCCTGTGGAAGGCTACAAAATAGAAGATCTCAAGGCAAAGCCCGTCGCCCAACTTATCCAAATCGCTACCAAACTCGGGGTTGAAAACCCCCAAGAATACCTCCGCCAAGATCTCATCTTTGAGATTCTAAAAACCCAAGTAACGCAAGGCGGCTATATGCTCTTTACCGGGATTTTGGAGATTACTCCCGATGGGCACGGGTTTTTGCGCGCTTCAAGCGTGGGCAATAGCCAAAACGATACCTATGTCTCACAGAGCCAAATCCGCCGATTTGCGCTAAGAAATGGCGATATCGTGATGGGACAGGTGCGCCCGCCAAAAGATCAGGAGCGATATTATGCTTTGCTTAAAATCGAGGCAGTAAATTTTATCTCGCTTGATGAGATCAAAAACCGCCCGCTTTTTGACAACCTCACGCCGCTCTTCCCTAGCGAGCAGCTCAAGCTCGAATACAAATCCGATATGGTGACAGGCAGAATGCTCGATCTCTTTACCCCCATAGGCAAAGGGCAGCGCGCGCTCATCGTCGCCCCGCCCCGCACGGGTAAGACTGAACTGATGAAAGAACTCGCCCACGGCATCGCCAAAAACCACCCAGAAGTCGAACTGATGGTGCTCCTAGTAGATGAACGCCCCGAGGAGGTAACCGATATGGAGCGCAGCGTGAAAGGGCAAGTGTTTAGCTCGACTTTTGATCTGCCCGCCACGAACCATATCCGCGTCGCCGAACTCGTGATAGAGGGAGCAAAGCGCAAGGTGGAGATGGGCAAGGATGTCGTGATACTGCTAGATTCTATCACGCGCCTAGCACGCGCGTATAACGCCGCCACACCCTCTAGTGGCAAGGTGCTAAGCGGCGGGGTGGATGCCAACGCCCTGCATAAGCCAAAGCGATTTTTTGGCGCAGCGCGCAATATCGAGCAGGGCGGAAGTCTCACGATCATCGCCACCGCGCTCATTGACACAGGCTCGCGAATGGATGAGGTGATTTTTGAGGAGTTTAAAGGCACGGGCAATAGCGAAATCGTGCTCGCGCGCAATATCGCCGATCGCAGAATCTACCCCGCGCTTGATATTCTCAAGTCCGGCACGCGCAAAGACGAACTGCTCCTTGGCAAAGACAAGCTTACCAAAGTGTGGATGCTGCGCAATGTAATGCACACGATGGATGATGTGGAGGCACTAAGCTTTATCTACAACAAGATGAAACAGACACAGGATAATGAAGAATTCCTCAACGCTATGAATCCCCAAGAGTAGCCATAGGCGGGCGTGATGAAAGTGGGCGTATTTGATAGCGGCGTGGGGGGGCTTAGCGTGCTAAAGAGCCTCCTAGAAGCGAGGCTTTTTGAATCTATCGTGTATTATGGCGACACCGCGCGCGTGCCCTATGGGAGCAAGGATAGGCAGACGATTATCCGATTTTCCCTCCAAGCTCTGGAGTTTTTTACCTCTCATCGCGTAGATATGCTTGTCGTGGCATGCAATACCGCGAGCGCATACGCGCTAGATTCTCTAAGCGCGCAGGCACCATTCCCCGTGATAGGCGTCATCACGCCCGGCGTGCTCGCTACGCAAAACAAGCTAGATTCTAAAGACGCCTCCATTCTCGTCATCGCCACAAAAGCCACGATCGCTTCCAATCTCTACGCCACCAAGCTCCAAGAATGCGGGTTTTATAATATCCAAAGCCTCGCAACGGGGCTTTTTGTGCCATTTGTCGAGGAGGGAATCTATGAGGGCAAGCCTATGCAAGCCCTGCTTGAGCATTACTTCACAGGCTACAAATCCCCAAACGCGCTGATTTTGGGCTGCACGCACTTCCCGCTTATCGCCCCTGCCCTAAGCGCGTATTTTGGCAAAGATACGATTTTGATCCATAGCGGCGAGGCGATCGTGGAATATATCCAAAACACTTACCAGCTCCCCACACGCAGCGCCTTGCGCTCACTAGAATTTTTCGCAAGCGATGATGTCAATGCTCTCAAGCACACTGCAAAAATGTGGCTTGGTAACCTCTATATGCCCTAAGAGTGCGTGATGAGAAGTGCGGGGTTTGGGACGTGTGTGATGGTGGCTATGCTGCTGTTATGCGCGTGCTCGCCAAGCCCCAAGCCAAGCAGCCTCTCGAGCAAAGAGTGGAAGGCAAATCGCCTAAGTATCGATACTAGAGTGCTTTTTGCCCCCCAAGATACCACGATGATTTTTGATACCGATCAGAATAGAATCTATGGCAATGCTGGGTGCAACAACTACACGGCAAACATCGAGATAGAGGGCAATGCGCTGCTTATCAAAAGGCGCACTTTCACGCGCAAGCTTTGCGAATCCCAAGAAGTGATGGAATATGAGTTTGAGTTTTTGCGCGGTCTTGAGGGCGAGTATGAGATCATCACGCTCAAGGAATACAAGGAGCGGCTAAGCACCTATGGGCAAATCACAAACCCCGATTTGTATGATAGCAATGTCGCGCAGGGTATGCTCGTGCTCTTTAATAGATTCAAAGCCTATTTTCTCACGCAATGAGGCAGACACAATGAAGCAGTGCAATGAAACAATGCAATGAGGCAGGAGAGACGATGAGCACACAAGAGCAGCTTTTTACCCTAGAGCGCGGGCAGTGCATAGAGGGCAGATTTGAATCTAAGGGCTCGAAGTTCCTTGCCTATTTGTTTGCGCTTGAGCTTAGTGAGGAGTGCCCCACGCCTAAAGCGGCGTTGCAAAAGCGTATAGAGGGGTTGAAGAGGGAGCATACAAAGGCGGTGCATTTTGTGAGCGCGGTGAGGTTTTTAGATTTTGCAAACTTCTCTTATGAGGGGCATTCAGTCTTGAGCGATAAAGCGGGGAGTTTGATTGTCGGCGGCGGTTACTACCGCTTAGGTAGCTCCCTTGCCTCCAATCTGCACAACCCCACTTTCTCATCTCAATCCTTAGAATGCCCGGGCAAGCCACGCACGGAGATTCAAGAAAATACAGAATCTCGTGTGGGCTTAGATTCCAGATTCAACAATTCAGATTCAGAATCTAGCTTTACAGATTCTAAAACAATCACAGAATCTACCACTTCAAAAAACTTTAGCGAGGCTTTGCCCGATTCAAACAATAGTGTGTGCGGTAGCACGAGCCGAGCGCAATTGCAAAATTGCGCCATTTTTACGGAGCAAAAATCCAATAAAATGTGTAGCGCGTCAGCGCATACCGACACTCGCCCGCTTCGTGGTGTGCAATCGTTG
>CALVDZ010000003.1 GCA_944326445.1 uncultured Helicobacter sp. | reverse complement strand
TTTTCTAAAGAAGCTTTGCTTTATGGATTTTTTGGAAGGTTAGCGGACTTAGTGGGCGTGCTTTTCAAAAAACCTAGAATTTCCGGCAAGCCAAGCGCGGAGTGTAGAGAAAATACAGAATCTAAGAAAGGTTTAGAATCTAGTCTAACAGAACCTAGCACAGATTCACAAACAAACGCGCAATCCACAAAAGAGATTCTAAACAACGCACAAAGACAGAATCTAGGCGATACAGAGTTTGCCAAACCCTCAACCCACAATCCGCATAAAAGCACAAAAAAGACAAGCCACACACAAAAGAACTTCCACTTCCGCGATATTTTTGGCAACCACCACCGCTTTTTCCGCCCCTACACGCGCACGCTCCCAGCCCTCAAAGTCCGCGCCTTTACTCACGCCTACTGCTACTCACATAGCTCAGAAGTCCTCATCACCGCTTCGCGCAAAGCCCTCATCTCCCAAACCTCCTATATGACGCACGAGTTTGCCCCGCCACCAGCACTTAGCACGCCACGCAAGATTCTCTTTGTGTTTAAGAGCTGTCTGAAGTGGCTGCGCTTTTACACTACGCGCGCACAGAGGATACAAGGCACGATCGCCATTATGCACCAAAGCACCAACTACTTCCACTATCTCGTGGAGAGCGTCTCGAGTATGCTGCAGGTTATCCGTAGCGGGCTAGAGGTAGATTATTATGTGCTTGATACTTCCATGCCCTTTGCGCGCGAGATGGTGGAGATCTTACAAATCCCGCGTGAGAAAATCCTCTCGCCCAAGCCCCATCGGCTTTTGCGTGCGGATTGTGTGGTGTTGCCCACGCTCACTGCCGATGTCGAGACGATAGAATACCGCGATCGCCTGCTGTTTGCCCACGCGCTCTCACTCCCGCTCAATATCCTAGAGTTTTACGCGCGCCTAAGCACACGCGCACACGCGCCCACCTCCCGCCCAATGCGCAAGGTATTCCTCACGCGCCCAAAGGATTCTAATCGCAATATTGAGAACTTGCAGGAGGTGCAGGCGGTGTTTGGGGAGTTTGGCTATGAGATGGTGCTGCCAGATTCTCTAAGTCTAGGGGAGCAAATCGCGCTAATGCGAGAGTGCAAAGTCATCGCGAGTATGCACGGCGCGGGGCTAGCTAATGTGCTCTTTGCGCCAAGCGGAGCGGTGGTGTTTGAGATTTTTAGCGAGTATTATCACGATTTTGGTCCCCAAATGTGCGCACTGCTAAGGGGGCACAAGTATCGGTATATGGTGGGGGAGACGCGTGATACCTCTATGCACCCGCAAAAAGAAAACGCCTATATACCGCCACAATCCCTGCGCCACGCTCTAGCAATCCTAGAGCAAGACATGACACAGAATCTAGCGCACAAATAGCACAAAAGAGGTGTATGAAACGCACAAAGAGGGCACACAAATGGGGCGGAAAAGCTTGGGTGTGCAAAAAGGGGAGTGTGTGGTAAGGCTCTATAAGTGAAAATCTGTCGTGTGGGAGTGATATGAGTGGTGATCACGACTGGACTTGAACCAGCGACCCCTACCATGTCAAGGTAGTGCTCTACCACTGAGCTACGCGATCTGCGCTCAAAACAAAAGCGAGGTTGGGAGTATAGCAACTTTTAGCTTTAACAAAATTTATTTATACAGAATCTAGTGCGCTTAAGCACAAAGGCTAGGCTAGATCACTCTAGTAAGTCCTTTGTCGCGAGGCTTTTTGTCGTCTTAGCGCCGAGTTTTTTGAGGGATTCAAACCTCGAGGCGAGACTCCCCCGCCCGCTTGTGAGTTTAGAATCTATCTCATCGCTTTGCTTGAGCACGCGCTCTAGGAGTTTTTTGAGCGCGCTAAAATCCTCTGTGATCGCCACAAATTTATCATAAAACTTCCCAATCTCCTCAAACGCCGTGCGCACTTTCTCATCGCTCTGTATATGCACCCAGCTCACCTCAATAGTCTTAAGTGCCATAAAGAGCGTGTGGGGCGTGGTGAGATAGACTTTTTTAGTATAGGCGTATTGGTAGATCCCACTATCTGCGCTCAGAGCCAAATCAAGGATATTTTGGTAGGGGATAAAGAGTAGCACAAACTCATAAGTGCTAGATTCAAAATTCGCATAGGGCTTTTTGGCAAGCTCATCGATACGATTTTTGAGATTATGCGCGATTTCTTGGCATACGCTTATATCAAGGGTTTCAAAGCTAAAGTTATTTGGCAGCGGGAATTTAGAATCGATAATAATGCTTTTTTGCTTATCCAAATACACCACCGCATCGGGGCGATACCCACTCCCCTCGTGCGTGAAGTGCGCCTCTAGCTTATACTGCTCGCCTTCGATTAGCCCACTATGCTCTAGCACATTTTTGAGCTGGATCTCAGCAAAATTCCCCCTAATTTTCTTATCGCCCTTTAGAATCTGTGCGAGCTTCTGGGCATTCTGCCCGATTTCTTGACTATAGGCAAACATATTTTTGATATTTGTCTCTAGCTTGGCTTCATTGGCCACAAGCTTTTCTTTATACTCTTTCATACCCTCCTTGTAGGTTTCTATACTCTCACGCACGGGGGCAAAGAGGGAATCGAGCATTTTTTTAGAATCTTCTAGCAAGTAAAGCTTATTTTGCTGGAGCATACTTTGGGATTGGGTTTGCAGGGATTTGTCAAACTCCGCTTTGAGCGTGGCGAGGTTTTGGGCGTATTTTTGCTCTAAGGATTGCAAAAGCGTGGCGTGGGCTTGTATCTGTGCTTGCGCTCTCGCGTTATCCTGCAGCGCGAGGCTGTATCGCTCGCTAGATTCTGTAATCTGGGCTTTGAGGGCTTGCTCATTCTTTTGGAGTGAATCCACCTGCGCGATGAGGGCTTGGGTGTCCTTGCGCAGGGCGGTATTTTGGAGCAGGGAGCGCACGAGTATAAACACTAGCGCGATCACTACTCCCAGCAGTCCGATAATGATGTAGAGCATTTATAATCCTTTTTATTTAAGACTTTCTTTGAGATTGTTGTAATACACACAGGCATTTTCTAGTCCCATATCGCAGGATTTTTTGTAGGTTTGTAGTGCCTTTTTGGTGTCTTGCTTGAGGTTGATACCACCACGCTCATAGAGCGAGCCTAGTGAAAAGCACGCATTAGATTTGTAGTTTTCATAATGTTTTTGGCATTGGGCTTGATGGGCGGTGTTGGCACAGGCAGATTTGAGCGTGTAGCCATTGCAGGATTTGTCCATATATGCTGCGGCGATCCCCCAATCCTTGAGTGTGCCGCCAAGCCCAGATACATACCACAATCCTATCTGATAGCAGCTATTGACATCGCCTAGCTCGCAGCCCTTTTGGAATAAATGCGCGGCTTTTGTGGGATTGCGATTTGCCCAGCCAAAGCCGTGATAATAATAAAACGCCAAATCCCCACAAGCCACGCTATCGTTTGCCTCACATTGTTGTGCGAGCGTCTGCCCCCTCTCATCGAGTGAATCTTCTTGCGCTAAGGCAGCGAGCTTTTGGCGTAGCTCGCACCCTGCGTCAAAACCCAGCTTGCAAGCCCTATGCGCGTATGTATTAGTGCTATGTTGTAGCACGCGTTGCCATCGCTTTTTTGGCAGGCTTTTTGATAGAGCCCCATCGCCTTAGTAAAATCCTGCTTTTCCCCCACGCCATAGCGATATACCGCCCCATACGCCCTGCACCCAAATGCCGAATCCAGCTCGCAAGCCCTCTTGGCATAGCGCGCGATAGAATCTCGCTTATTTGGCGCGATATCTTGGAAGCTTCCTTCCCATATCTCGGATATAGCGAGCTCACAAGCTTCTTTGGGCGAAAGATTGGTGCTAGTAGCCCCATCGCAGATGAGCCCATAGCGCGTTGGAGAAAAGAAGTCTTTGGGGATTTTGCCATCATAGGTTTTTTTGATCGTATCCACATAATCCCACTCCACAAGCCCATTTTCTAGATTTGTGATGCTAAGGATAATGTTGTATTGCACGATGGTTTTGCCCCCTAGCTCTTTGATGTCATTAGAGATTCTGCCGCTTAGGGAGTATTTGGGGACTAGCAGCGCGCCTTTGGGAATGATATTGCTAAACTCTAGATTGTTACGCATAGCACGGATAGAATCTAGCATAGGATCGGCGTTTGAGGCATTGCCAGCGATGACATTAGTGAGGGTAAAGAGCTTAGAATCCTTAATCTGGTGCAAAAACACTCGCGCCACCAATGCAGAATCTAGCGCAAAATCCGTGAGGTTGAAAAAATCCGAAATGGCGATGACTTTTGTGCCCTCATCTTTGCTTGATTTGGCAAACTCCGAGTGCAGCAAGTCATACCCTGCTAATTCACTAAATTGCGTGATTTCCTCAAGGCTGGGAGAAAGTAAGGTGCCATCAGAGGGAGTGGCACTCCCTAGAGAAACGCACAATGCTACAATCCACAAAACATACCTTATCATTGTGCCTCCATTGGCTCTAGTGGGGGATCTTTTGTCGGTGTATTATACTTCAATTTTTGTATAATGGCTTGGCTTAATACACTTTAGGGGTGCGTATGGGGATCTGGCTAAAAGTTGGCAATATCGTGCTATTTGTCCTCGCTGTGATTTTGGGGGTGTTTGTGTTCCCACATAGTAAGATTACCCAAGAGGTGCTTGAGCTCTTCCCACAAAATGCGGATAGGGAGATCATCGAGGTGTATCGCGAGTTTGCAAGCTCTCGGTATGTGCTTGTGGCAAGCGAGGGCTTTGATGAAATCTCACGAGAAAACCTCAAGGCGTTTTTAGCGCGCACAGAGGATTTGCCCAATGTCGCCACGACTTTTACCCACACGCAAACCCCGCAAGATTTGGAGGATTTTATCGCTAGGCATTATGTCGCTATCGCCTCCCCCACGCACTCATTACAGAATCTAGCGCGCCTAAGCCAAGAGCAAATCACAAGCCACATAGTCCAAGGTGTGCAGAGCCTATTGCGCACACAAGATGGCGCAGGGGCTAATACAGAATCTAGAGAAACCCGCACCAAAGATTCACAAAGCCCCACAACCCCGCCCTCCTTTAATCCCCACGATCCGCTTGGACTTTTTAGCCTCCCCGTGCTAGATTCTAAAGAGCTCATCGCTAAGGACTATGGACTGCTAGGCGTGGTGGAGCTAAAAAGCATTGAGAGTGAGGCACTCAAACACACGATTGCAGGCTTTCAGTCTATTGCCAAAGACTTCCCAACCATACGCTATTTTTCCCAAAACTTTATGGATTCACTAAACCTCACGCTGACTTTGGAGGAGGTGGGATTTTTGCTCACTTTTTCTTCAATCGTCTTTGTGGTGCTCTATTTTGTGATTATCCGTATCCCTATGCTGACACTGCATACTATCATCACGCTCGTGCTTGCTAATGTGATAGCGATGTTTGTGGTTGCAAATATCTATCCCAAGGTAACGATTATGGCTCTAACCTTTGGTATGGGGATTAGTAATATCGCCATTGATTATATGATGCACCACAACTTTTTTGGGCTCTATGCCTCTAAGCGCAGGAGGTTTAACGCTCCGGTGTTTTATGGCTATATGACGACGATTGTGGGCTTTGGGATTTGCCTCTTTGTCCCCTTCCCGCTTTTGGCGCAGCTCTCTTTGTATGCGATACTCTCACTTAGCGTGAGTTATTGCTCCTTTGCGTTTGTGTATCCGTATATGGGCTTTAGGGCACCGAGGTTTTTCCCCACTATGGCGAGATGGCGCACCCAGAGCCTCTCTAAATGGTGGTTTTTGGCACTCTGTGTAGCGAGTATGGGCTTTGTGACTACGCATTTGCATTTTGACTTTGATCTCTCAAAGCTTGGGTATCACAACAAAGAGCAGATAAGAGAGCGCGAGTTTTTTGCCAATGCCTATGAGCGTGAGAGTAGCCAAATCTTGCTTAGCCATAAGGATTTGCAAGGGCTCATCGCGCTTGCTAATGCCCTGCAGCGCGCACTCAACGCACAAGTTTCACAGAGCTTCATACCCCTTAGCCTCCTGCCAGATAGTGCGCGCCTAAAAGCTAGCAGGGAGCTTTTAGAATCTCATGCTATGGGGCATAATGTCGCACTACTGCAGCGCGCCCTCCCGCCACTTAAAAATGCGATGTTAGCGCAGATTAGCCCTAAAGATGAGGAGCGCAAAGCCGCGATAGAGACGCTTTTTGAGACTATGCAAAGCGCGTATGATCCTGCCAAACTCAAAGATTTGGAGCACCTTAGACTAGAGGCGTTAGAATCCCTAGGCTTTCGCGTGATAGAGCACGGGGGAGTGCTCTATTATCTCACAAGCATTCACACAGAGGATTTGCCTCTCGTGCGCCAAATCGCGCGCAAGGAGCTTGGCACACAAGCCACGCTAGATAGCAAAGGTGGCGTGGGTGCTAGCGGGGGCATAAGCGGCGTAGATAGCACAGAGGGCGGCATAGAGACGCGCTCGCTCCAAGAGCTGCTTAGCCATATCACAGATTCACTCTATGCGCCTATGCTCATTATGCTAGGCATCGCGCTCACTGCTATGCTTGTTACGCTTGCCTTAAGTGCGCGAGGGAAGTTTTTAGAATGCGCGGTGTTTGTGCTTTTTCCCCTTACTAGCGCGCTTTTTGTTATCTCCACGCATAGCGCGCTAGATATTTTGCACCTCTTTGCGTTGCTCATCTTAGTGGTGGTGAGTGTGGATTATGGAATCTACGCGGCAAAGGAGGGACTAAACTTGCGCGCCACACACGCGATATTTTTCTCCGCTATCACCACAGGCGTATCCTTTGGGATTTTGATGCTTGGCAATACTAAGGCGATTGTGTCCTTTGGGGAAGTGATGTTTGTGGGTATGGCGTGTATTTTGGTATTGCTTTTTTGGCTAAAGAGCGGGCAGGCACGACAATCACACTAGCACGCGACTAGCAAGGGTATAAGCCCCTAGCCCCCCGTGTGATAGAACGCGCGCTCTGAAATCTGCTCCGCGCCCCATTGGTTTTTTTCAGGCTTGTTATACACGGCTTGCTTGAGCAGCGCGCTCATCGCCTCCTTATCGCCCGATACTATCGCCTCGCGCGCATTCACAGAATCTTGGTAAAACAAACACGGGCAGAGCACACCCTCACTCGTGAGGCGGATTCTATTGCAGCTTACACAAAAATCGTCCTCGTGCGGCGCGATAATCCCAAAGGCATAATCCCTGCCGTCTTTGGCTTTGGCATTGATACTAAAGAGCTTGGCGGGTCCGAAGTGCTCTTTAAATAGCGGCGTGATCGTGTATCGTGAAGCAATAGTCTCTAAAATCTGCTTAGAATCTAGCGAGATAAGCGTGGAATTAGCGTGCGTGTTTTCCATAAATTCTATAAAGCGCACCAAAATCCCGCGCGCTCGCCCAAACTCGAGCATATCACAAATCTCATCGCGCGTCTGACTAAGTGCCACCATATTGAGCTTCACACCTAGCCCGACATTTTGGGCAGATTCTATGCCGCGCAGGATTTGGGGCAGCGCGTCGCGCTTAGAGATGGCTTTGATACGCTCGGGCTTTAGTGAATCTAGCGAGACATTAATACGCTTTAGCCCAGCGGCTTTAAGGCTTTTGGCAAACTTTTCGAGCAAAAAGCCATTAGTCGTGAGTGCGATCTCAATGCTAGACTTGTGCGCATAGATTCCAGCGATAAACTCCGCGATATCAGCGCGCAAAAGCGGCTCGCCACCGGTAATGCGGATTTTGGCGATGCCATTGTCGATGGCGATTTTGATAAACTCTAGGAGTTTTGGGAGCTCTAGGGCGGTGTTGTCAAAAAAATCATCGGGCGTATCGGGCATACAATACTGACAACGGAAGTTGCACTGCTTGGTTAAAGACACGCGTAGGTAGTCGATTTTTCGCTTAAAAGTATCGATGAGCATAGATTCTCTTTTTGTGGTTTAAAGTTGGGAGATTATACAATTGCAAGCATAACTAAAAACTAAATGAGGGAGAGGGAATGAGCGTAGCGTGTGTGGTTTTGTGCGGGGGGAGGAGCAGTCGTATGGGGCGTGATAAGGCGTTTTTGCCCTTTGGCGAGAGGGATTTGGCGCATTTTGTGTATGCGCGCTGCAAGGAGGTGTTTGCCAAAAGTTTTTTGTGCTTTAAAACCCCTAAGCCTAATGTGAATCTGCCTATGATTGTAGAATCCCTTCACTCCCAAACCACGCAAACACATAGCCCCAATAGCCAAAAAGTGAGTGAGGGCAAGGATACTGCCTTTTCGCCATTGCACGGGATTGCGTGTGCGCTAAGGGAGCTAAAAAGCGCGTATGTCGCCTTTGTGAGCGTGGATACGCCTTTTGTTAATCCTAAGATTCTTTATACGCTCTATGAGCAGGTGCGCGAATGCGGGGCAAATGGCGGCTACATCGTGCAAGTTGATGAGGCGGGGGCTTTGGTGCGCGAGCATTATCTGCTCTGTGTGTGGCGCAAGGACAGATTAGATTCTCTCACGCGCGCCATAGAGGCGGGGGATTTTGTAGTGGGGGATTTGGTGAGAGAGCTTGGGTTTATCACATATGTGGTGTGTGATGAGGGCTTAAGCCACAATCTCAATACGCCGCAGGACTATCAGCACGCGCTTAAGAATCTACCCCGTGTGCGGTAGATTCTAAACGCACGCGCTCTTAGAGATAGCAGGCTTTTGTGATAAACGCACGCGCTCTGCTCAACGCCTCTAAGTCTATCGCCTCGCCCCATATTTGTCATATGCTTAAATCTAGATTTGTGAGCATTGCCTCTTTTAAGTCTTCAATATCTGGGCTTTTGGATTAAAATCCACGCGATTGTGGCGCAAATCCTCTAAGCTATGGGGCTTTAGGATTGTGCAGGGCTGAAAACCGCGTGCTTTGCTCTGGGCTATCCTGCAAAAAGAGCACGGGTATGCCCATCGCTGTGCAGGGCAGTGGTGATGACGAGTCTTGCCTGTGTGGCGTAGCGATCTAGGAGTGCCTGGGTGCTCTGATAGTCCCCATTAGCGATTCCTTTCTTCTCGTTTTTGGAAGTATGTTTGTATGGTTTCTTGGCTTGGGTAAGTGAAGTTTGTCCTGCGCTTGGCAAAAATCTGCTCCTTGTTATCAAGCGCGAAAGAGCGCAATATGATAGGATAGATACTATCGTTTCTGTCGTTTTTGGAGAGATTTTCTCTAGCGCGTATGGTTACCATCTCTGTGCGCTTTTGCCCGGATTTGACGACAAAGGGATCTTTGGGTTTGATAATCTCTAGTTTGGAGGCGATATCAGAATCCACACTAGGATTTAAAATCTCTATGGAAAACTCGTGATCGATACTATCGGTATTATGAAACACCACTCTAAAGGTATTATCCACCACTTCGTGGGTGCGGATTTTATAGAGCTCGGAAGTGTTGTTGATATTTAGGAGCATACCCTCTTTTTTGGTGCTCACCACTAGCAGCGCGACAAACACAATGCTAAGCACGACGATGTAGGCAATCGTGCGGAATCTAAAATAGCGCACCTTTTGGTTTTGCTCCATCGCGGTGGGCGAAGTCCAAGTGACAAGCGAGGGCTTGTGGAGCTTGCCCATCACGCCCGTGCAGGCATCCACGCACTCAAGGCAGTTGATACACTCTAGCTGCATACCCTTGCGTATATCTATGTGCGTGGGGCAGACTTTGACACACTGCTCGCATTCTATGCACTCGGCGTTTGGATCGATGAATTTTAGCTTTTTGTCAATCTTAATGCCGTGCTTGTCATACACGAAGCCCCCGCGGTTGTAGTTGTAGGTGGGCATAAGCGTATCGTTGTCATAGAGCACGGATTGCACGCGGCAGTATGGGCAGATATAGACGCAGAAATTTTCTTGGATAAAGGCAATATCAAAGATAAAAAAGATCCCAAAACCTAGCCAAAACACCATAAGCACGGGGTGCTCGGAGGGATTGGCAATATAGGCGAAAAAATCCTCAGGTGGCACAAAAAACCACATAAGGTTTGCCGCAGCAGTGAGACACAGAAACGCGATAATCACAAATGCAAGCGTGGCTTTGAGCTTATCAGCGAAGCTCTCAAGCCGCAAGGGCTGTTGTTTGTTGGAAATTTTTTTGCGCAAGCCAAAGATGGTGGTTTGTAGCAAATCCCGATAAATCACGCGAAAAATCGTCTGCGGACACGCCCAGCCACACCACAGACGCCCCGCCAAAGTCGTGATAAAAAATATCCCCACAAAAAGCAATATGAGCAAAAATGGCATCAAATAGAGCTCTTGCATATTAAAACGCGTGCCTAGCAGGTGCAGCTCGCCGTGATCAAAAGAGAGCAAAAAGATGTGTGTGCCATCGATAGTGATAAAAGGGAAACCAAGGAGCACGACTGCGGCTAGAAAATAGACGAGATAGCGCTTCTTGCGATAGAGCACTTGCTTTGGCGCGGTGGTTGGCAGAGTGGCAGATTGCATACAAAATCCTTATTGTGTTGTGGTATGAAGGCTACTATTATACACTATTTTACTGCAATTTGCCTTTGGCAAATTGCCACCGCTCGTGGGGAGTGAATCCCCACTTCGCTCCGCTGCGCGAGCATACACGCAATCTTGAAGCGAGATTCTGTGATTGCTTAGTGTAATCGCGTCAGGAGTGCGTGTGGCGTTTGCACAGATTCTAAACCGAGCTAATGTAACAATTTGTGAATCCACAAAAGTGTGTTTATTGTGGAAAAGTCTCGTCTTGTATTGTTTTTAGCACTTTTTGCGCGAGATTTTGTTACAATCCATTTACTAAACCAGAAAAGGAGGATTTTATGGAGTTTTTGACGAGCTTAAATGAAGGCACGCAGTTTGCCATACAAATCGCTGTGGTGCTTGTGTGCTTGTTTTATGGTGCGCGCAAGGGCGGCGTGGCATTAGGGCTACTTGGGGGCATTGGTATCCTTATGCTTATCTTCCTTTTTCACGTCAAGCCGGGCAAGCCCGCTATCGATGTGATGCTCACGATCCTCGCAGTGGTGGTGGCGTCAGCGACACTGCAGGCTAGCGGGGGTTTAGATGTGATGCTCCAAATCGCGGAGCGTATCCTGCGTAGGAATCCAAAATTCCTCACGATTTTGGCACCCTTTGTAACCTGCTTTTTGACTATCCTCTGTGGCACGGGGCACGTGGTTTATACGATTATGCCTATCATCTATGATATCGCGATCAAAAACAATATCCGCCCCGAGCGTCCTATGGCGGCGGCTTCGGTGTCCTCACAAATGGGGATTATCGCCTCGCCCGTGTCCGTGGCAGTAGTATCCCTCACCGCCTTGCTTTTAAACGCCAAGCACCCACTAGCAGGCTTTGATGGCTATATCAACCTCTTGCAGATCACTATCCCTAGCACGCTCTTTGGGGTGCTCTGTATCGGGATATTTTCGTGGTTTCGGGGCAAGGATCTCGACAAAGACGAGGAATTCCAAGCGCATTTAAAAGATCCCGAGTTCAAAAAATATGTCTATGGCGAGAGCAAAACCCTGCTCAATGTCAAGCTGCCAAAAAAAGATTGGGTGGCGATGTGGATTTTCCTCGGAGCCATCGCGCTTGTGGCGACTATCGGCGTGCTTGATAGCCTCAAGCCAAATTGGGGACAAAAGATGAGCTACACCTACACGATTGAAGCAGGTGGGCAGATCTCTTGGACGCCAAGCGGGGAGAATAAGGGCAGTATCGATCTCAAAAAACTCGGACTCGATCAAACGCCCAAAACTACTGAATCTGGGGAGAGCACAAGCGCGTTTAAAGACGCGCTAGATTCTGGCGCGCTTGTGGCGATACCACAAAAGGACAAGCTAGGCAACCCAAGCTATGACTATATCTCGATGGTGAATGTGATCCAAGCCTTTATGTTGCTCGCGGGCGCGCTCATCATTATCTTTACCAACACTGATGTGAAAAAAATCGGCTCTAATGAGATTTTCCGCTCGGGTATGATTGCGCTTGTAGCAGTGTTTGGGATTTCGTGGATGGCGGATACGATGTTTGAGGTGCATACGCCGATGATGAAAGCACTGCTAGGCGATGTCGTGAGGGAGCACCCTTGGACTTATGCGCTGATGCTGCTACTCATCTCTAAGTTTGTCAATTCCCAAGCCGCAGCCATCGCAGCCTTTGTGCCTTTGGCACTCAATATCGGCGTGGAGCCCGGTGTCATCGTAGCCTTTGCCGCGGCGTGCTATGGGTATTATATCCTGCCCACTTACCCAAGCGATTTGGCGACTATCCAGTTCGATCGCTCGGGCACGACGCGTATCGGGAAGTTTGTGATAAACCATAGCTTTATCCTGCCCGGGCTTATTGGCGTGTTTAGCTCCTGCTGTGCGGGATATGTGCTCGCTATGGTTGCGGGGTATGTGTGAGACTATATCTTTCTTAAGCCTCATGTAGGCTTTCTCTAGGCTCTGCCTCTTAGGGTAGCCTAGAGCCCAAATGAGGCAAAGGGAGCGAGAGTGCCTCTCTAGGGCTTTGCGCTCCCTTATGTTTTCTTATACCCCCTTGCCTAAGCCCCATTTTCTTTAGTTATCAAACCACAAGCTACGATTTTATAGATTCTGTGTCGCTTAGATTCTGTCTTTGTGCGTTTGTGAATCTGTGGGGGGTAGATTCTGTAAGTGTTTTAGATTCTGTGGGAGTGGATTATGAATCTAACTCCAAAACCTTAAATCTAGAATCTAATCTTTTCTTAGATTCTAAATCTCTCTTAGATTGCGTGGGCGCACCACTACAAACAACAAAACAAAGTTTCTTTAGAAAATTAGTATTATGCAAGTAGGGTGGGTTGCTATCGCAACAGACGCGGCGTGGCTGTGTAAGCTTTCTAAAGAAACTTCGTTTTGAAAAATTTGGGGAAGGTTAGCGGACAAACCGAGCGTGCCTTCCGAAAAATCTTATCGCATTGCATACCCGCTCTGCTGATGTGAGCGCAGCGAAACGAAAAAGAGCCATTTCTGTGCGATCATCGCGTCTGTGTGCGCAATGCCTCCCACTCCTCCCAGCTCGCAGCTTCCTTGTTTTTTAGCTCATAGAGCGTGCCACCGAGATTTTTATGTCCGACATGCTTGTGGCAGTCCGTGCATTTCATCGCCTCATCTGTGCCCTTAAACTCCAAATACTTTTGGTGCATTTTACTAATGCCCGAAGTTTTGAGCGCATTTGCCTCGCTAAAGGCGTTGCTGTGGCATTGCAAGCAAGAACTATCAAAGGTATAATGTGCCCTTGCGTGCTCGCGGTTGCCTAGCCAATCTTTTGTGCTAGGATCGCCTGTGAGCGTAGTCCAGCCCTCAGCGATGCCATTTTTTGCCTTGGTAAAGAGATAGTTATGTAAGCTATCATGGGGCAGGTGGCACTCCGCGCAAGTAGCCTGCACGCCTTTGGGGTTGCTCGCGCCGTGGATTGTATCGGCGATATTTGTCTCTGCTATCGCCCCGTCCCACGCGTGACAACTCCCGCAAAAGGGATACTCGCCGCTCGCCACCACCGCCTTATAGCCTAGCGAAGTAGCGATCAATGTCGCAAACACGCTTACCACAACTATGTAGAAAATTTTCTTTTTCATAGCCTCACCTCGCTATTAGATTTTGCATCGCTTCTTGTCCGTGGCATTGCGCGCACAGGACTTTTGGGGCTTTGGTAGAGCTTAGATTCTCTGCGCCTGCACCCACATCGATATGGCTTTTGTGGCAAATATCACAATCCAAGCTCTCATAATGCGGGCTTTGGTGGATATTGTTATTATGCCCTAAGCCACTTGTGTAGTCTGCGAGCTTGTCGTATCCGCCGTGGCATTTCTCACAGCTCCTATTCATAGCACTTGAGTAGTCTTTTGGCTCTTTTTCTAAATGGCAATCCGTGCAGGAGAGATTGAGCTTTTTGTGGATTCCATAGATGGGGAACCTCGCCTCGCTAAAATCCTGCGCTACTTTAGAATCTCCCTTAGAATCTTTTAGAGCATTCCCACCCTCTGCCCACGCGAGCACACCACACAGCGTTACACATACGATAACCCATCTCATCACACACTCCTTATTGCATTGTATCGTTTGGCTAACGCCTCGCCCGCGCGCATTCCATACACGAGGCAATCTAGCACTGCGCAGCTCCCTAGGCGATTATACCCGTGCCTCCCGCCTGTGAGCTCCCCGCACGCATACAAGCCCTTGATGATTTTTAGCTCATTGTCATACACCTCACACCAAGTGCTAGTTTTCACCCCGCCCATACAATGATGCACCTTCGGACCCGGGCGCGCGGCAAAAAATGGCGGTTTCTCTACCTTGATGTATTTGCCCTTAAATTGTGAAAAATTGCGTCCAAACTCCGGATCGGTGTAGTTTGGATTTTTTGCTGCCTCATCGACAAAGCCATTGTATCGCTTGAGCTGCTCCAAAAACGGCTCTTTGTTAATCCCATAGTATTCGATGAGCTCATCGAGGGTTTCAAACTGCCGCACCGCCCCTGCTAGCATACCGCGCTGCAAATCAGGCAGCTTAATCGTCTTTGCCCCCTCTATGTCGGTAATCACCACCGGTGGGATTCCCTCATTTTGCGCAGTTACTTTGAGGATCGCGTCCGAGCCGATTTTCCTATCTGCAATTTCGTTAAAAAACCGCTTGCCCGTCTTTGGATTAATCGCGATTCCATAATCATAGGCTTGAGTGATGAAGCGATACCCAAAGCCAAATCCACCCTCATCAAAGCTCGTTATGTGCATACTTTGGATATATTGCATATCCACAAATTTCACATTGTCTTTGAGCAAAATCTCTGCGGTATAGCCCGTCGCGCCGAGGTGGTTTGTGGTTTTAAACTCTTTTGTGAGACTAGAATCAAAGCGCGAGCGGAATCGATAATCCGCGCCCCAGCCGCCCGTGGCGAGGATAACGCCGCCCCAAGCCTTGTAGTATTTTACCTGCCCGCTTTTGTTGGCAGATTCTATAGCGTCAGGATTGAAGTCAAATTGATACTTCTCGCGCACTTTGAGCCCAATCACATTGCCCTTTTTGTCATACACGATGCCATCCATTATCACGCGTGTGAGGATTTTGCCGCCATCTTTTTGGATTTTTTCTTGCAGTGGGCGCGTGATGTAGCTCCCCACGCCCGGCGAGAGCGAGCGCGCCACCGAGTGCCCGCCACTGCGTGTGAGTGCGCTAAACTTCACGCCACTTGCCATAAGCCACTCTAGCGTGCGCGGCGCGTCCTCTACCATAATATCCACAAGTTCCTTGTCATTAATGTTGCGCCCGCTTTTTAAAATGTCTGCGACAAACTTTTCTTTAGAATCTTCTACATTCTCCTCTTTTTGGAATCGTGAGCCAGCCACGGCGATTTTACCCCCGCTATAAGCACTATTACCACCTAGATAGGGCATTTTGTCTATCATCACGACATTTTTTATGCCATTATCTAGCAGGCTCTGCATCGCCGCTGAGCCCGCATAGCCACTCCCCACGACGATAGCATCAAACTCCCTATCCCACTTTGGGATCTCCTCCTCAAACACCTTTGCAAGCGCGCTTAGTGGCAGCGCACAGACGCCTACGCCCCCAGCGATGAGTTTCAAGGCTTTTCGTCTCTCTTGCATAATGCCCTCCTTCATTTACTTTTGATTTACTTTACTACAAAAGCCATAAAAGCACAAGGATTTTTTAAAAAACTTGTATTTTTGTCTAAAAACCTCGTAATTTGGTGCATTTTGCGGGAGGGGAAGCAAATAAGGGGCGAGTGGAGGAAACAAGGAGGGGTGCAGAGGATAAGAGGAATGGAGGGAAGCGGGACAAAAAGAAAAAAGCAGAGAGGTAAGATAAAAAAGAAACAAAAACGCAAAAAAAAAGGGGGGGGGGAAGCAAAGAGGTAAAAGGCAGAGCAAAGAAGTGGGATTAAGATAGAGGCGGGAGCAAACGAGGGGCGGGATTAGTCTAAAAATAGCGGGTTTTGCACGATGCGCTCGAGATTGGCTAGGGCTAGGTTTATGCGATGTTGGGATTGGTTAAACTGCAGGCGCGCTTGGTTGAGTGCCACCTCGACATTGAGTAGCTCGCGGGAAGTCTCGATATTTTGCTGATAGCGGTTTTGCACGATTCTGTAATTCTCCTCGGCTAGCACGATTGCCTTTTGTGAGACTTCGTATTGCTCCTTGGCGATGGCTAGATCATCGAGGGCTTTATCAAGGGCTAGGGACATTTCTTTTTTGAGATCGCTTAGCCTGCTCTGCATTGCTAGTATCTCATAGCGTTTAGATTCTATGGCATACGCATCGCTAAATCCGTTAAAAAAATTCCACGACACGCTTAGGCGCGCTTGGGATTGGAGGTTGGTGCCAAAGCGATTGAGCAGGCTCACATCATTGCTATACCATCGCCGTGAAAAGCTCACATCAAGTGCGGGCAAAAACTCCCCATACAACGCCTTTTGTTGGTTGCCCATAGAGGAGAGAATCTCCTGCATATACAGATACTCGGAGCGATGGGAGAGCATAAGCCCCATAAGTTTTTGCCGCTCAAAGCGCAGTTTGTCTAGCTCATAGGCTCTAATCTCTTCAATCGCGTGCGCGCTCACCTCTTGCATAATGAGCTTTTGGAGTGCTAGGGTGGCGTAATGCAGGGTGTTTTTGTCATTGCTTTGGGTTACCTTGGCATTAGCGAGCATCACCTCTACGCTTAAAAGATCGCTCTTTGCCTTCACGCCTTGGAGGTAGAATTGCTGGGCTTGGGATTTTTGCAGCTCTAGGAGGCGGATAGATTCTGTAGAGATGGCGAGATTGTCTCTGGCTTGGAGAATCTGTATATAGAGGCTTTTAGCAAGTAAGATAATATCCTGCCTGCTCGCCTCATACATATGCTGCTGGGCTTGGTAGAGATCTTTATAGAATCTAAACCCATACAAATCCTTTAGCCCATTAAAGAGGTTGTAGCTCATTTGGATATCGCTAAGATTTATGGTGTAGATGGTGTCATTGACGCGGGTGTTTTGCGTGATGGTGTATTGCAATCCTAGCTTTGGGGAAAATCTCCCATATTGCGCCAAGAGATTTGCCCTGCTTTGCTTGGTGCTAAACTCCTGCTCTTTTATCACATCGCTATTTTGGAGGGCTAGGCGTATGACTTCATCGAGGCTTAGTCCCCACGCGCAAGTGGGCAATATCGCAGGCAGTATCACTGCCAAAGCCACCCTCCACATCGCCCTTTTCATCATTTTTGGCGCCTCCACTTTCCTATCTGCTGCCAACTTTTTGGGCGTTTTAGAATCTCCCTTAGTCTTTTTGGGATTTTTATAAGTGCGTTATGCTCTTTTTTGTGCGCGTTCCCTCTGCGCTCTTTAGCCCAAAAGTAGAGCAAAAGCGCGCTTGGGATTACTAAAAGGCTTAGCACTCCCGAAAAGAGTAGCCCGCCCACTAGCACCGAGCCAAGCCCTCTGTATATCTCGCTTCCCGCCCCGCCAAAAAGCACGAGTGGGAGCAGCCCAAATACGCTTGTAAAGATACTCATAAAAATCGGGCGCACGCGGGATTTGGTGGATTCTCTAATGCTTGGCAGATACGCCATACCATAGTTTAGGTTAAACTGCGTCTGATACACGATTAAAATCGCATTATTCACCACGCTTCCAACAAGAATGATAAAGCCTAGCAGGCTAAGCATATCGAGGTTTTGGGGATAGACAAACGCATTGACAAAGCTAAGCCCAAAGAGCCCGCCACAAATGGCAAAGGGCACGGTTAGGATAATGATAAAGGGATAGGAAAAATTCCCATACAGCGCGCATAAGATGAGATATGTGATAAAGAGTGCCAACGCAAAACCCATATACAAATCCTCTCTACCGCCCTGCATATCCTTAGCACTCCCACCAAAAATGAGGTGATTATCGCGCAGCTCGCCCTTTGCCTTGAGCTCGGGGAGCACCTCCTCACGTATGGTGGAGAGCACCTCCTCTAGGGGCTTGTCGGCGGGGGAGTTAAGCACGAGCAAAATCGTGCGCTCTCGCTCAAAATGCCGAATCTGCGCCATCGTGTATTCTTGGGCAATGTGCGTGAGTGAGCTTAGCGGGAGGAGCTTGCCGCTGGGGGTGTAAATCTGTGTGTGCGCAAAATCCTCGGGTGCTTGAAAATCCACACTCTCCCTAGCGCGCCCTATGCTCTCCTCGCTCAAATCCGGCAGGGCTTTTAGCACGAGATCGATAGTCTTGCCACTAGGGGTTTTGAACTCATCGATTTGCTTGCCATCAAGCACCACATCGATAATATCCCCAAAGCTCTTAGCGTTTAAGCCATTGAGTGCTAATGCCACATAATCAGGATAGAGCACAATCTCGCGATTGGTATTCTCTAGTGCTGGCAGGGGGCGCACCTGCATATAGGGCATTTTTTGCTTGATAGCGTTGCTTAGGGCGGTAGCGGTGGCAATGATTGAATCTAGCTCGCTCCCCACGACATTGATATAGATACTCTGCGTGCTAGAGCCCTTATCAAATATCCCCTGCTGCACCACGGAGGCTTGCACTCCGGGGATATTGCTAATGCTTGTCTGAATCTGTGGGATAAGCCGCCTAATCTCTGCGGGATTGCTAGAGGTTACCCCAAGCTGCATATAGCTCTCACTCCCCGAAAAAAACAAATGCTTAATAGGCGGCAAATCATCAGAATCTTTTTGTGTGTAGCCTAGAGATTCTATAAGGTGCTTGTTTTGGGCAAAGATACTCTCGCCGATTTCTTTGCGCTGCTCATAGGAGATGCCCGGCGGGGCGTTTATGTAGCCAATGAGGAAGTTTTGATTACCCTTAGGCAGATAATCAAGCCTAGGGAAAAGCACCCAGCTAGCAAGAGCACAAAATATCATAAATGCGATGATAAACCACGCACTGCGCCTAGGCGTGCGCAGAATAGAATCTAGCACGCGCATAAGATATGCGCTCAAAGCACCACCAAGCCTCTGATACCAAGCAATCTCCCGGCTAGATTCAAAGCTAAAGCGTCCCATACACACATACAGCATCGTAGGTATCACAAAAATCGAGGCAAAAAACGAAATCCCAAGCCCAAAGCACACGCTAAGCGCGATATCATAAAAGAGCTGCCCCAAATCCTGCTGCATATCCATAATGGGGATAAAAATGGCAATAGTCGTAACCACCGAGGCAAAAATCGCGCCAATCACTTCCCGCGTGCCATCGATACAAGCACGCAAAAGGGGCTTTTTCGTATGCAAATGGCGCGTGATATTTTCTAGCACCACAATGGCGTTATCAATAAGCATACTCATCGCAAAGCTCACACCCGCGAGCGAAATCACATTGAGCGTGCGTCCCATAAGGTTTAAAAAGAAAAAAGCAGCGATGATACATATCGGGATACAAATAAGCACCACCGCCATAGAATAGAGATTGCGCAAAAAGAGATAGAGCACCGCGCACGCGAGCGCAATGCCCACGATGATATTGTCTTTGACAAGGCTTAGCGCATCAAGGATATAGCCCTCCTGATCCCTGCTCCACACGAGCTCCAAGCCATTTTCGCGCAAAATCCCCTCGTTTAGATTCTGCACGATGGCGCGCGTCTTTTGGGTGAGCTCTAGGATATTGGCATTTGCCACGGGCACGATTTGCACGCTAAGTGCGCGCACTTCGTTGAGATAGCCATAGCTTGCTTGTTTGGCAAAGCCTTCAACCACGACGGCGAGATCTTGGAGATAGAGAATCTTGCTACCGGATTTTTGGATAGGCGTGTGCAGGATCGAGGCGGCGTTGTTGTATTCAGATTCTACTTTTATCTTGTAGGAGCGCATACCATAGTCCAGACTCCCTGCGGTGGTGTTTTTATTATGCTTAGTGATGGCAGCGATGACTTCAGCGATGGCGATATTGTGATGGGCGAGTTTTTTAGAATCTAGCAGGACTTGCATTTGTGTGGCGCGCCCACCGGGATAAAACACCTCACCCACGCCCTCTATGCGCTCCAAATGCCCTAGCACATAATCCTCAAAAAATGTCTTATAGGTATCCACTTCACGCTCATTCCTCTCCAATGTGCGCAAAAAGAGATAAATCGCTGGCGGGATACTCTCGCCACTTAAGGCGATGGTGGGCTTATCCACATCATCGGGATAGCCCTTTATCTCGTCCATTTTGGCACTCACTTTGAGCAATGCGAAGTTTATATCCACCCCGCTTTTAAACTCTAGCCCTACCACCGCGCGCCCCTGCCTCGCAGTAGAGCGGATAGATTCTAAGCCTTCAATCCCTTTTAGGTATTTTTCTTGACGATTGATGATCTCCTTTTCCACCTCATAGGGTGTCGCACCACTCCAAGTCGTGTAGATACTAATCGTTGGCTTGCTCACTTGGGGCATGAGCTGATAGGGCATAGATTTTAGCCCCAAAAGCCCAAACATCAGCGCAAAAATCACGCACACAAATACCACCATAGGATTGTGTAGGCAAAATTTGAGCGTGCGTATCATCGCCACCTACTTTTTGAGGCTTTTTAGCTCGATAGTGGATTCTTTGACTTGCATACCATTTTGGAGGCGATCCTGCCCGCGATACACGACAGAATCTGTGCTTTTGAGATTGCCCCGCACGATGGCATTGCTCCCCTGCACGCTTAGCACCTCCACAGGCACAGCGTATGCTCTAGAATCTCGCACCACAAACACGCTCTGCATTCCCAAATACTCCACGATACAATCCCTAGGCACCATATTGCCCTCAATCACCCCGCCACTAGAGAGCAGGACTTGTGTCGCCATACCATCGACAAAGCTCCCATCGTTCTCCACACTGATATGCACGGGGAATGTCCTCGTATGCACATCCGCGCGCGGTATGATGGCATAGATTTTACCCTTATAATGCTTTTTGTTGATAAGCACGCCCACTTCCTGCCCTCTCTTTAGGTGTGTGAGCATATGTGAGGGCACATCGACGATGATCTCCGCACTTGTGGTATCCACGATCTCACAGATTGGATCGCCCACATTAATCCACTCGCCTTTGTTGATTTTTTTATCCACGATGATGCCGCTGATTGGGGCTTTGATATGTTTTTTGGCAAACTCCATTTTGGCAGATTCTAGCTCGGAGGTGAGGGCTAGGATATGGCTATATTGGGATTTTTGCTCGTATTCTATGCTCTCATACTGCTGGAGCGAGACAGATTCAGACTTTAGGAGGTTTTTGTAGCGCGCGAGCTCTTTTTGCTGGCGTTCGTGGATATATTGGGCTTGGCTAAGCTTAGCCTGCTTGCTTTGGATTTCTTTTTGGAGCAAGTCGGCATTGACTTTGGCAAGAGAGGCATTGAGCCTGATAGAATCTCCGATTTTAAAATACACCTTTTCGACTACCCCGCTTGTCTGGGAAGCGACTTTGGAGCTATTGAGAAAGTGCAGCGTGCCAAGGAATGGAGTTTGTGCCTGCAGCGCGCCTTTTTGGATAGGTTTGGAGATGATGACTGCCTCTGGGGTTTGGGCTTTTGTTTCACTCTTTGTGCTTTTTTGAATCTGTGATTTGCTGCTCACTTCCTCTTTTTTTTGGCTTGATTCCCCTTGGGCAAAGAGACTAATCCACACAAATGCTAAGAGAGCTACAATCCTCATTTGGCTACCTTTACTCTTAAAATGCGGCGGCAAAATGCCAGCGCGCACCCATATAGAATCTAAATCGTGTAAAATCCAAATTGTTTCAATACCGCTTCCATACCGCCTATGCTAATGGGGCATGCCACAGATTCTGTCCTAAATTCTGCAAAAAAGCGATGAGATTTTATAAATGTTTCATTTTGTGTATATGCCATAGAATCCCCTGTGTATAGGTATTTTTATAGAATCTAATTACACAAACTCTCCAAAATTGCCCTTTTGTGGTGGCAAAAGTTCCACAAATTGTTGTTTTTTTGTTACATTGATAGGGAATCTCAACAAAAAGGAGTGCCTTATGACAAGCAACAATAGACAGGCTGTGTTGCAGCGTTTTCAGCAATTCGTGAGATTCCGAAACAGATTCGGACTTGCTCTCGCAGTGATTGTGCTCGTATGCTACTATGGCTTCATCGTGGGCGTGGGATTTTTCCCTGAAGTTTTGGGGTATAGGCTAGGGCCTAGCTCTATCACATTTGGCATTATGTTTGGTATCTTCCTCATTGTGCTCTCCATCGTGCTTACAGGTGTTTATACATTTTTTGCCAACAAATACTTTGACAAAGAGCAAGAAGAAGTGATAGAAGAGTTACACCAAAGTGGGCTTATCGATGAGTTGAAAGACGGGAGGTAACATTATGAAACATAAAATCTTTTTAGGGCTTTTGTTTGCAAGCCTTACACAAGTCGTATTGGGCGCGGGCTTTGACGCAGGAGATGTAGAAAAAAGCGATCTCAATCTCATCGCTATCGCGCTTTTTGTGCTGTTTGTGCTCGCCACGCTAAGCATTACCTATTTTTCAAGCAAAAAGTCCAAATCCGCCGATGGATTCTACACCGCAGGGGGCAATATCACGGGTATGCAAAATGGTATCGCCATTGCGGGGGATTATATGAGCGCAGCGAGCTTCCTAGGAATCGTCGCGCTAGTTTTTACCAATGGCTTTGATGGCTTGATTTATTCTGTGGGCTTTTTGGTTGGTTGGCCTATCGTGCTTTTCTTAATCGCAGAAAAATTCCGCAATCTTGGCAAATACACCTTTGCCGACATTGTCGCCTATCGCCTCAAATCTAAGCCCATCCGCACGATCTCGGCTATCAGCGGCTTAGCGGTAATCGTCTTTTATCTCATCGCACAAATGGTGGGCGCAGGGCAGCTCATACAAGTGCTCTTTGGACTTCCATACACCGTGGCTGTGGTGCTTGTAGGGATTTTGATGATTTGTTATGTCGTCTTTGGGGGAATGCACGCCACCACTTGGGTGCAAATCATCAAGGCGTGTTTGCTTTTGGGCGGTTCAACCTTTATGGCGCTTATGGTGCTCTATCATGCAAATTTTGATCTCGCCTCTTGGTTTGCTAAGGCTGTGTCTAATCATAGCAAGGGCGAGGCGATTATGAGTCCGGGGACCTTCCTGCCCGATCCTGTTTCTGCGATTTCTTTGGGGTTAGCGTTGATGTTTGGCACGGCGGGCTTGCCCCATATCCTTATGCGATTTTTCACCGTCAAAGACGCTAAAGAAGCGCGCAAATCCGTGTTTTATGCTACCGGACTTATCGGATATTTCTATATCCTTACCTTTATCATCGGGTTTGGGGCTATCGCGTTTTTGCTAGGCAATCCGGAATTCACTGATAGCGAGGGGAATTTTACCGGTGCGAGCAATATGGTGGCTGTGCTCCTAGCTCAAGTGCTTGGTGGCGATGTGTTTTTAGGATTTATCTCCGCAGTGGCGTTTGCTACGATTTTGGCAGTGGTGGCGGGGTTAGCCATCTCTGGAGCGGGTGCGATAAGCCACGATTTGTTTGTCAATGTCTGCAAAAACGGCGTGTGCGATCCAAAGCTTGAGATGCGTGTTACCAAAGGTGCCTCTATCGGACTTGGAGTCTTGGCTATCGTCCTAGGCATAGGTTTTGAAAATCAAAATGTCGCCTTTATGGTGGGACTTGCCTTCGCTATCGCAGCAAGCGTGAATTTCCCTATCATTCTACTTTGCATTTATTGGAAAGATCTCACGACAAAAGGCGTGTTTTGGGGCGGACTCATCGGACTTATCAGCGTTTTGGCACTTGTGTTACTTAGTAAAAGTGTGTGGGTAAAAGTGCTACATTTCCCTGAGGCGATTTTCCCTTATGAGCACCCCGCTATCTTTACGATACCATTGACACTTGTCCTCATCTATATCATCTCTAAGCTTGATAATAGTGAGCGTGCAAAAATCGATAGAGCAGGGTTCAAAGCCCAAGACTTCCGCGCTCAAACCGGGATTGGTGCAAGCGAGGCAGTGGCTCACTAAAAGAGCCGCTTAAGCCCTATGGATTCTATTAAACCACCTTTTGTGGTAAAATGGGGCTCTGTGGGCTTGCAATGTGCTAAGGTTGAAAAATTTCTAAAGAAGCTTCGTTTTCTAAAGAAACTTCGTTTTGTGAGAGGCATATCGCAATGAATAGTTTTGCTAGCAGTAGCAATCTTACAGAATCCACACAAGGCAAGCAAGACCACGCACAGAATCTCAAGTGGCCTTAGAATCTAGCCTTATAGATTCTAAGGCCATTGCAAAATCCGCTTCAAAATCCACAAAAACAAAACCTAGAATCTAAAAAATCGTAGAATCTACAATATAGAATACAAAAAAGATTCAAAACTTACCATTTCAAAAAACCTCATCAAGGCTTTTAGTGTTGTAAATTTGCAAATTTTCCAATTGTTTTGGATTCTCAATCCATGTTGGATTCTAAGCCCACACTAGATTCTGTGTTTTGCTTGGGATTGTGCGTTTGGCTTGGCATTTTGTTATAAGCTCTTTAATCATTGTAGTGCGTAAGCTTGCTTTGAAAGAAGCAGACTAGCTCCACGCCCTCCAAAAATCTGCAATCTTACCGCACACATTGCATACCCGCTTGACTTAGTGTGGAGGGAAAGAAAAAGAGTTGTTTGCATTATAGAATCTAAAGACTGCCTAGATTCTCTAATGCTAGGTTTTGGGATTTAAGTCCTAGAGCTTTTTGAGGAGCTCTTGCATAAGCTTCACTTCACTCTCTTGCTCGGCAATGATGCCTTGAGCGATTTTGCGAATCTGGGGATCTTTGGCATAGGCGAGGATAATTTTTGAAGTCTTAATCGCGCCGTTGTGGTGGGCTATCATCGCGCGCACGAAGTCCTTTTGGATATCATCTGTGGGCTTTATCTCGTGCATTTGGTGCATCATCGTATCCATCGCCTGCTTGTTGGCTTTGAGAAACTCCTTGTAATCCGCGTTTGATAGCGTCGTGCTTGTGATTGTATCGCCGCTAAGCAGGGCTTTGAACTCCTCGATTTCTTTAGTTTGGGATTGGATGATGTTTTGTGCGAGTGTGTGTAGCTCGTCGTTAGTAATATGTGGCAAAAGCAGCGTCGCAGAATCCACCGCACCCTGATGATGGGGGATCATATCGGTAAGATAATCGATCTCTGGGCTTCTGGATTCTGAAAAGTCTTGGAGTATCATCGGTGCGTGCATAGAATCTAGCATTGCTTGGCTTGAGGCACTTTGGCTTAGCGTGGGTTGCTCTTGCTGCTCGGTGTGGTGCTCGTCGTGATTGTGCTCGTGGTGGGCGTGTGTGTTAGCAGATACCAAACCCATAGCCAAAAATCCTGCAAAAACAAAACGAAGTAACATAAAAATCCTTTCAAGTGGGGAATTGCGCTTGGCATTATAGGGGAGAAGTTTTAATTGATACACTTTATTTGGGGAATTTTTTGTATAATTGGCTCTTTGCAAACATCGTGGCTCCTAGCCATCTTGCTATCCACACACTCACCTCTCGACCCCTTCATCTAGTGGCCAAGGATACCGCCCCTTCTAGGCGGTTACGCAAGTTCAAATCTTGCAGGGGTCGCCAATCTAGCGTTTATTTTCTCCTTCATCTAATGGCTTTGAGGGCTTAGATTCTGTATGTTGGGATTGTGCTATTTGCTCGGATTTAGGCGTATGCGTATCCTGCGCCTTTTTGGCTTGCTTTTTGTCCTTTTTGTTTTTGCCCTTATCTTTTGTCACTTTGGTTTTTGCGAGCTTGTCTTTTTTACGCTCTTTAAATTGCGCCAAAACCTCCTTGGTGGGATCGTCGCTATAGTGTTGGTATTCAGAATACTGCCACACGATATGCGGATCTGGGAGCAGGCACACACGCGTTTGATCCTTGTCCTCGTAGTCGATTTTGCTTAGCAAATCGCGTGCGACATTGAGCCGTGCGCGCTTTTTGTCGTTGGTATTGACGACCACCCACGGGCAAAAATGCGTATGTGTGCGCGCAAACATCTTTTCAAACGCCTCGGTGTATTCATTCCAAAGCCCTAGGGATTTGTCATCGATGGGACTTAACTTCCACATACGCAATGGATCGGTTTTGCGGCGCAAGATTCTGCGTTTTTGCTCATCTTTGCCCACATCAAGAAAGTATTTAAAAATCATCGTGCCGCTTGCGATAATCATATGCTCGAGATTAGCCACTTGCGTGATAAACTCCTTATACTGCTCCTGGGTGCAAAAGCCCATCACTTTTTCTACCCCCGCGCGGTTATACCAACTCCTGTCATAAAAGACGATTTCCCCACCGCTTGGCAGTGTGGAGATATAGCGTTTAAAATACCATTCTGTGCTTTCTGTCTCTGTGGGCTTTGAGAGTGCTACGGTGCGGCAACCTCTGGGGTTTAGGTGCTCGGTTAAGGCTTTTATTGTGCCGCCTTTGCCTGCTGCATCGCGCCCTTCAAAGATGATCATTATCTTTTTTTTGTATTTTTTCACCCAATTTTGCAGTTTGCAAAGCTCTATATGGAGCTTTTGGAGCTCGTTTTCGTAAAAATCCTCTTTCATTCTGCCGGATTTCTTTTTATACACTTCTTTGATGTCCATACTATTTTCTGGACGGATTACAAGCTGCTGCTTTGCCTTTGACATACGCGCTCTCCTTTTTGTGTGGATTATCCACCGAGGGTATAAAAAAACGCATTAATAAATGCTAAAATGCCACAATCTGCAATAAAAATACTCCAAAAGGTGCTGTTATGAAACATACCCTCTCTTTTTTGCTCATCGGCATAGATTCTCTAAGTGCCATCACGCTCCTTAGCTCGCTTGCGCAAAAAAACGATGTGCTTTTAGAATCTAGCGGCTTGTTTGTCAGAGCCACGCACACGCACAAAGCCACCCTAGAGGCGTTTATGCGTGAAGTGAGTGCGCTCTTTGGCTCTAAGCTCGTGCGGGGCAAAAATCTCGCCCAAACCGCTATCGCGCTGCTCAAAGCCACGCACCAAAAGCTAAGCACCGCAGAGAGCTGCACGGGCGGGCTGCTAGGCTATGAATTTACACGCATTAGCGGGGCTTCGGAGGTGTTTTTGGGCGGTGTGATAAGCTATGATAATGCCATCAAGGAAGCTTGGCTGGGCGTAGATTCTCACGATTTGCAGAGCTTTGGTGCGGTGAGTGAGGTAGTCGTCTCGCAGATGTGCAAGGGGGTTTTGCGCCTAAGCGGTGCGGACTTTGCCCTAGCGACAAGCGGCATAGCCGGACCGGGCGGAGGAAGCGCACAAAAGCCCGTGGGGCTCGTGTATATCGGCGTGCAGCACCGAGGCGAGGCAGCAAAGGTGGAGCGACATATCTTTAGCGGTAATCGCACAAGCGTGCAAAAACAAGCCGCACAAACCGCGATACTTATGCTACTGCGAGAGATTTTGTATCTTTAATCCTAAATCCTTTGAGAAGAAAAATAAATGAGAAAAGAAGTCTCGTTGTGCTTTGTCCCAAAACCTAGTGAATGAAAATGTAGAAGCGCGATTATAGTGTGCGGTTTATAAAAATATTTATACTGAGTTTATGATGGCGTGTGATAATGTCGCGCTAAAACACATTAAAGGAGTGCAACAATGAAAGTAAGGAAAGTAGTTTTGGCCTTAGGGCTTAGTTTATGTAGTGTCCTGTGGGCGCAATCTGGCACAGATTCAGAGAGTATCGCCGAGCTGTTTTATACACTCAATGGCGATGCAAAAGATCCACACAAAAAGATAAACCACACTAAGGGTTTTTGCGCTATCGGGGAGCTTGTGCCTGTGAAGGATATCACAAAAACCTATGATATCCCATTGCTTAAAGAATCCGCTATCCCCACACAAGTGCGCTTTTCGCTTGGCGGTGGGAATCCTAACGCAAGCGATGGCACAAAGGGCAGGGGATTTGCTCTAAAAATCGGGGGCAAAAGCGATAGTTGGGAGATTGTCGCGCTCAATGCCGAGATAAGTTTTGCAAAAGACTTAGAGGAGTTTGTGAAGTTTTTTGAAATCAGAATCCCAAAAGATGGCAAGGTGGATTCCCAAAACCTTGCTAAGGTGACTAAAGAAACGCCATCTTTTGCAAATTATGAAAAATACCTCGCTACCCTCCCGCTCACGCCTAGTGTAGCAAATACGAAGTATCATAGCGTGCATACTTTTTACTTCAAAGACACCAAGGGCAGGGATATACCAGCGCGCTTTGCCTTTGTGCCTGTGATGGGCGAGAAGGGACTCACACCCGATGAGGCAAAGAAGCTAGGCAATGACTTCCTAGAAGCGGACTTTAAGAATAAAGTCGCTAGCAAGCCTATAGAATACAAAATGATGCTAATCCTAGCCAATCCAAAAGATAAGACTGATGACACCACCGCCCTTTGGAGTGGCAAGCACAAAGAGGTGCAAATCGCCACGCTTAGGGTTACAAAATACGATGGTGAGGGCTGCAATCGCGATGTGTTTATGCCAGCGGTGCTGCCAAAAGGCGTGGGTGCGCCCAAAGATCCGCTCTTTGAAACAAGGAATGAAGTGTATGGCATAACCTTTGGGAGACGGCAGTAGGGTGGATTAGGGCTAGATTCTATGCAGATTGTAGAATCTACGCCGCCACCACCGCGTTTCTCACGCACTAATGCCAAAAACCACAGAATCTCGCACTTAGATTCTATATGTGCTTACCTAGCACAGGCAATGGGAGTGTGAGCTCGCATTGCCAATACATAGGCTAAACCTGCATAGACAAATCCCCCCTACTCGCATTTAAACAAATCTAGCTGCTTATTGAGTGTATCCGCCTTAGAAGCTATGTCTCTAGAGATGGTGTTTATCGTATGCACGCTTTGGCTATTTTGACTGATGAGCGTATCTAGCAGCTTGAGGTTTGTTAAAATCTCACTGATAGCCTTAAAGAGCTCATTTGCCTTGTGCAGTGATTGGGAGGAGGCATCAAGCGCACTCTGGAGTGAGCGCATACTCTGCTCTAAAGATTCCGCACTCTCAATCGAAGAATCCGCCACCTGCGAGATATTCTCCACATTTTCTCCCATCGCTGCGTTGGCATCGTGTGAAGATTGGATGATCACATTGACCACTGCATTTATCTCGCTTAGCCCCTTTTGTGTGCGCTCTGCAAGTTTGCGCACCTCATCAGCCACCACGGCAAAGCCCCGCCCCGCTTCTCCAGCGCGCGCGGCTTCTATATTAGCATTGAGCGCGAGGAGTGCGGTTTGATCGGCGATTTCATCGATGAGAGCAAGCACATCTTTGATACGCTCACTCTCCTTAGCATCGGATTCTAATCGGCTTGCGATTTCGTGCTCTGTGCTCACATTTTGTTGGAGAGAGCGCACCATTTGGGCAAGCACTTCTTTGGTGTTTGTGAGTTGGGTAAAAGATTCTTTCACATCATCAGCACTCCTTTGTGCCAATGCGATAGAATCTTGGAGCACCACTTCAAGCTCCTCGCGCATACTCGCGCTTTTATGCACCACCTCCGCACTTTGGGCAATGCGTGAATCTATCTCTTGGGAAGAGTCCGAGAGATTGCGCGCTTGTGTGATATTTTGGTGTGAAGTGTGCTTGGCGTTGCTAATGGTGTCGCTAATTTTTTGGATAAAGGCATTGATATACGCGCTTGCCTTAGCTATCTCATCTTGGTTTCTTATGGGCAGGCGTTTGGTGAGATCGCCATCGCCTTGGGAGAGATCTTTGGCGACATTGGCGAGATTTTCTATGGGCGCAAACACAAGAGTCCTAAAGACAAAAAACAGCACGATGAGCATTGCACCCACCACGCCCAAAATCCACAGCACAATCTCGAGCAAAATCCTATCAGAATCCGCTAGCATCTCTTTGTTTGAAATCGTGATTTTTGCCACGCCCAGCGCGTCTCCTATCTGTGAAGTCCCGTGGCAGGCTAGACAGCTCTCTTGGGCTAGGAGGGGCTTTAGCATCACATAGCCGCTATCCCCACTGCTTTGGTAGGCTCTAAGCTCTTGTGTCTTATCCGCAAAAATCCTCTTAATCTCCACATCATCGCTCACGACTTTTTGCAATCCCATAAGCTCAATAACATCTCTAGAGGGAAATATCTGCAGATTTAGCACGCCGGGCGTGTGCTGCGCCCCATTGATAAAGCCATTAATCACTTCAGGATCGCCAGAATTCATCGCGACTTTGAGCCCTTCAAAAAGCATAGCATTGAGTTTATTGAGCTCGCTTGTCGTGTTGTTTTTGGCTAGGCTCTTAAAGCCACTTTGGAGATTAAACAACACCACGCCAAGTAAGATGGCGATAAAGGACAAAAGTATGGCGGTAATCTTTGAGCGGATTGTGCCTAGCATTGTGCTCTCCTAAGTTTTATATTTGATTAAGCTTTATCTTAGAGCAAAAAGGCTTAAATTGTCAAACAAATCCCCACATTGTGCCAAGGGGCGCGCTAGATTTAAGGGTTTTTGCAGAGCTTTTTTAGCTTAGATTCGTTATACTAGGCGCAAAATACCCAAACACAAGCCTAAAGGAAATCATTATGAGTGCTTTTGAGACGATTATCGGACTAGAGGTGCATGTCCAGCTAAATACCAAAACCAAAATCTTTTGTTCCTGTGCTACGAGCTTTGGTGCCAAGCCCAATACCAATGTCTGCCCTACTTGTTTGGGGCTACCCGGTGCGCTTCCGGTGCTAAATAAAGAGGTGGTTAAAAAGGCGATTGCCTTTGGCACTGCTATCAACGCACAGATTAACCAAAACTCTATCTTTGCGCGCAAAAACTACTTTTATCCAGATTTGCCCAAAGCCTATCAGATAAGTCAATTTGAAATCCCCATCGTGGGGCGTGGCAATATCGAGATAGAAGTGGGTGGCGAGAAAAAGACTATCGGTGTGACACGCGCGCATATGGAGGAGGACGCAGGCAAAAATATCCACGAAGACGCGTATTCTAAAGTCGATTTGAATCGCGCCTGCACGCCGCTGCTAGAAATCGTCAGTGAGCCGGATATGCGCAGTAGTGATGAGGCGATAGCCTATCTTAAGAAGCTGCATTCTATCGTGCGGTTTTTGGATATCAGCGATGCCAATATGCAAGAGGGGAGTTTCCGCTGCGATGCGAATGTCTCAATCCGCCCTAGGGGAGATTCTAAACTCTATACGCGTGTGGAGATTAAAAATCTTAATTCTTTTAAATTTATCCAAAAAGCTATCGAATACGAGGTGGAGCGACAAATCGAGGCGTGGGAAGATGGCAAGTATGAAGTAGAAGTAGTGCAGGAGACAAGGCTCTTTGATACTACTAAGGGCGTAACGCGCTCTATGCGGGGTAAGGAAGAAGCAGCGGATTATCGGTATTTTCCCGATCCGGATTTGCTGCCGGTGTATATCGATGAGGCATTAATGAATGAGGGGCGACAAATCCCTGAAATGCCCGATGAAAAACGCGAGCGATATGTGCGGGAATTTGGGATAAAGCCTAGCGATGCGGGCGTGCTCACAAGCGAGCTAGAAATGGCGCGATATTTTGAATCTATGCTAGATTATGGAGCGAGTGCAAAGGGAGCGCTCACTTGGCTCACCACCGAGCTTTTGGGGCGATTAAAAGGCGAAAATACCCTGCAGAATTGCGGGGTGGATTCTAGGACTTTGGCGACTTTGGTAAAACGCATTGATGAGGGCAAAATCAGCGGTAAGAGTGCTAAGGAAATCCTTGATGTGCTAGTGGAGCAAAGGGGTGGCGATGTGGATAGCCTTATAGATTCTATGGGATTAGCGCAAGTCAATGACGATGGGGCGATTATCGCTGCGATAGAATCTGTGCTAGCGGCTAATGCTGAAAAGGTGGCAGAATATAAAAGCGGCAAGGATAAGCTCTTTGGATTTTTCGTCGGGCAGGTGATGAAAGCTAGCAAGAGCGCAAATCCCGCCCGCGTAAATGAGTTATTAAAAGAAAAGTTGCAATAGCGAGCTGCAATAGTGGGGAAAATAAAGGCGCGGCGTGAATCTAAGCGGTGTAGATCTAAAGGGTGCGGTGTTTGGGATTTTAGAATTTGTGGCGTTTGTGGCCTGTGCATTGGGCGTGAGATGTCTCAAAGTCGCTAGGCACACACTTCCTAGCCTCAATCCCAACACTCCCAACACAATGAAGCACCCTAGGATTCTAAAAAGACTTAAGGACTTGTGATGCCACTCCTCCCACACACTCATCCCGTGCTAGATTCACTGCGCACTATGCGCTCTGGGCTTGAGATTCCATCATTTGCGCCCTATATCGATGCACTTTTGGCATATTTTGCGCGCCTTGCGCCTTCCCTGCCTCCCTTTGCACAAAAAGCCGCCCCACTGATGATTGTGCTTTTTTGCGACGCGCTGATGGCGTTTGTCTTTGCCCTGCCTATTTATGCACTCTCTCTTTTTGAATCTAGCCATACCGATATACCCTATTGGCTAGGCAGTATCTTGGGGGCATTGAGCCTATATGCCTATCTGCGTGTTCCCAAATCTCGCCGCTTTGGTTTTGGCTTTTTCGTGGGGCTTTGGTGGTTTTGGTGGGTGGGACTTAGCTTTAGATTCTTTGAGCTTAGCGCACTTGCGCCCTTAATCGCGGTGTGTGTCGCGCTGGTGTATGGCGTGGTGTTTTGGGTGCTGCTCTTTTGTGAATGCCTACCCGTGCGGCTTGTGGGCTTGCTCATAATGCACTTTATCACGCCCTTTGGGTTTGATTGGCTCGTGCCCCAAGCCCTGCTCGCATATAGCCATTTTGGCGTGGATTCACTGCATTTTTGCCTGCTTATCCTCGCACTTTACTTCCTTATCATCTCCACACACGCGCACAAAAGCTGTGTGCCAAAGTCTAAAAATGCCATAGCAAACCTGTTTTTAAGCCTTGTGTGTGCATTTGGTGCGCTAGATTTTCACACCTTTAGCCCCTCAAATCCCCCGAGCTTTACGCAACATATCGCTATCGCTAAAACACAAGTCCCCCAAAGCCTCAAATGGAATGCCCAAAATATGCGTGAGATTATCGCCCAAAATTTCGCACTCATTAAAGACGCCATAGCGCAAAAAAAATCGCTCATCATCCTCCCAGAAACCGCCTTCCCTTTCGCGCTCATCGATAGCGGTGCGGCAAGCGTGTATGAGGCGCTGCGCCAATACTCCCTAGAGATTACCATCATCGCGGGTGCGCTGCACACACACGGAGAGGAGAGCTACAATAGTGCCTTTGTCTTTAGCAATGGAGAATCTAGGCGCATAGACAAGGTGATTCTCGCGCCCTTTGGGGAGTATATCCCCCTGCCACGCTTTATAAAAGAGCCCTTTGGCTTTATCGCGCAAATGGAGTTTAGCGCAGGTGCGGAGTTTGGGGATATTGATGCTTTAGGCGAGCGTTTTCGCGTCGCAATCTGCTATGAAGCCACTTCTAGTGCCCTGTATGCGGACTATCCGGAGTTTGTCATCGCAATGAGCAACAACGCGTGGTTTTACCCAAGTATCGAGCCAAGCCTCCAAAAAATGCTCCTCAAATACTACGCGCGATTGCACCAAAGCACGATTTTGCATAGTGCTAATATGAGCGAGAGCGCCATCATCACGCCTTAGAGCCTAGAAGCCCGCAGATTCTATAACCTCCATAAAACTCTGCACGCCTACCCGCTCTCGCACAAAGTCCAAAATCTCGCGCTCCAAAAGGCTTTGAGCGCGCAAAACCTCCCACGATGAGCCACGCAAAATCTCCAAAGCCCTCTGCTCATATGCCTGCACATCATACACCACATACGCGCACTCACAAAGCACATTTTTCACATCTGTAAGGTTTGTGAGCGCGATAGCACGGCTTGTGGGCGCAGGGGCATTATAGAGGGCTAAAAACTCCGTGAGTAGCTCGGTATATTGCTCCACCCAGCGCGAGATTCTCTCCTCTCGCTCTTGCTTGCTTTCTTTAGATAGCACCAATGCCACGCCGCCCTTAGCCACATATTCTATACGGCTCTCCCCCTGCTCAAGCGGGAAGCTATCGAGCCACAAATCGATGATATGCCCATAGAGCGCGCTATCGACATATCCACTGAAGCAAAAGCGATGAAGCAAATCCGCGCCCCCCTCGCGCACGATTTTTTCGCGTATCGCCCATTCATTGCCCCCACCACACGCCAGATACACGCTTTGCGGAAAGGAGCGCATAATTTCTAGCACGCTTTTTAGGTATTGTGGAGAATCCAGCTTAACTAAACGCCCGATTGTGCCCAGAATCTTGACATCGTGAGGGTATTGTGCGCGCAAAGCCTGCAAGGCGCGTGAATCTACAGGGGGATTATAAAAGCGCGTATCCATTTTCACACTCACGCCGATGAACCCAAATCCACAATGCGTGATGCGTCTTTGGGCATTGCAAATATGCGTGAGGCGGTGCGTGATGGAGGGAATATCATACACAAAATTCCCGTGCGAGTAATACGCCTGCACAGGCGCCACACGCACGCTAAGCAAAAAATCGCTAATCCCATAGCCATTATTTGGCGAGATGAGACACCTCACCCCATCGGCTCGTATCGCCTCCCACAATAGCAGGGCTTTGCTAAGATGGGAGTTGTAAAAGCCCTTTGTGTTTTGGGCAAGCACCACATCGCAGATTTCCACGCCAATACCCTCTAGCTCCCTGCGCAACGCCTCATCATCAGAGCTTTTTTCAATAAGTGCCATATTGTAGATTTTGATACGAAAGCGTGCGGCGAAGTCTTTGTCACGCAAAAGATTGCTAAAGAGCGAAAACTCGACTTTGTAGGGGGAGTTGCCCACAATGCGATCCTTTAAAATCCCTATGATTTGGCGCGTGGGGGTGGATTGTGTATGCAAATCTCCTCCGTTATTTTTAGGCGCACTCGCACTGCCTTTTTGAGAATCTAAAGGTTGCTTAGATTCTATAATCTCGCCTGTCGTTATAGAATCCATATATGGCGCAAACTCCTCATACACCGCTGCTGCCCTGCTATCCACCGCGGCGCAAAACTCCCGCCACTGCTCTTGGGTATGGAAGCTATTGCCACACATATGGTAGAGAAAAAACTGCACATACAGCACCTCATCAAGGCACTCCAGCGCGCACGCCATATCGTGGGATAACGCCTCCTTGGTGCGATCAAGCAGTGCGTAAAACACCGCCTTGTATGCGGGATAGAGCTCAAGCCAACGCGTGTTGTTAAAATACCCCTCGATATTCCAGAGGCAATGCAGCTGCCAATTAAACAAGCTCCTGCGCCGCTTTGGACTTAGCGTGGTGGCGGAGTGCAGGGCGTGGGCGAGTGCCTCTAGGCAGAGGGTAAAATCCACGCCAAGCAGCGGGAAGTGTTTGATACAAAATTCCGCTACGCCCTCGCTTTGTGGGAGATTCATATCAAGCAAGCACATATGGGCGATAAAAAACTTCATACCCTCCTCCGCGCCATACACAAACATCATCGCCACGCTACACACCTGTAAAAATAAGAGATTTTCTATCTCGCTAAGCCCATCGCTAAAGGGCTGCATCTGCTCCAAAAACACCGCAAAGCGCGTATCATTAAGAGGGGATTTCAAAGTGCGCAACACCCAAAACACGCCGATATACTCAAGCTCACAAATCGTGCCATTGTGCAGCAGCTCATAGATTCTATCCGCGAGGGCTTTGGCGAGCTCTGTGAGATCGTGTGTGGGTATCGCCTCGCTTGGTGGATTGTGCGGGTTATGCGCATTGTGTGGGTAAGGATTGACAAAATCTCGCGCGGCAGGGGCACACGCACAAAGCTGCAAAATCGCCACATCAAGCGTGTGTTTGCTACAAGGAGCGCGGAGGGAAGCTAGGATATGAGCTAACCTCTCGCTTATCTCATCGTGCTCTGCTAGCTTACTATCACTCACAGAGGGCAGATCCCCACTCGCTCCGTTATTTTTACCCTTTGGCACGCATACACTGCCCTTTTTAGAATCTAAAGGCTGCCTAGATTCTGTAATCTCGCTTGTTGTTATAGAATCTTTCATTTTCACAAACGCGCCATTAGGGCTCTTGAATCGTTTGGGTTTCTAGCAAATCCTGCACCCTCGTATCCACCACCCACACATAATCGATATCCTGTGTCTGCGCATAGGGCAGCACATCGGCACGCAGGAAGTTGGAATCCTCATAGATCTCCACCACCTTGCCCACGGGGATATTCTCGACAAAAATCCCATCTAGCCCGTTGGTATAGACTTCATCGCCCACCTTGATATCCACCCATTTTGGGATATAATTCACGCCCACATACGCGCCACTGCTTTTTGGCGTATTATCGACTATCCCCATTGCTTTATTTTGCCCTATAAACACGCCATAGCTGCATTCCTTGGCAGTATTGAGCAGTCCCTGCAGTCGCCCATACTCAAACTTAGCGATACCTAGTGCCACATTGTTGCGCACAAGCCCTAGGATTCTAGATTCTGTGCTAGATTGCAGTCTTTGGCGGAAGGCAGAATCTAGCGTAAGCCAGATCCTATCATACTGCCCCATACGCACATACGCACTCATATGTGCGAGATAAAATTCGGGTTGTAGGCGCAAGTCGTTTTGTATGAGTGATTTTAGCTCGGTGTTTTGGTTAGCAAGGGCGGTGTTTTGAAGCACGATTTTGTCATAATCTGCGACTTTTTGGCGCAGGGCTTTTATCTCATCGGCTTGAGCAAAATACGCCCTATACCATAGCCAAAACCCCTCCAAATTTGAGACAAAAAACATTCGCACCTTATCGGCTACATTGAGCACGCGCGTTTCAAAGCCCTTATTTAGCTCCATCGTTACGACAATCGTAACGCAAAACAAAACGAGAAAAATAAGGGCTTTGTAGCGCATAGATTGGTTAGTTAATCGCTAGTTCTTGGAGGAGTCGCTCATCTTCCATCGCTTTGCTTGTGCCTCGCGCGACACATAGCAGCGGCTCCTCTGCCACCCACACGGGCAGACGCACGATTTCAGAGATGTATTTGTCAAGTCCGCGTATGAGCGCGCCACCGCCTGTGAGCACGATACCATTTTCGATGATATCGCCAGAGAGATCGGGCGGGAGCTTTTCTACCACATCTTTGAGGGCATTGACGATTTCTTTTAGCTGATCTTTGATAGCCTCACGCACATCTTCGTTTGTGAGATCGATGGTGTTGAGCAAGCCGCTCACATTATCGCGCCCACGCACTTGAAACACAAGCGACTCATTCATAGAATACGCCGAGCCAATCTCGATTTTGATAGCCTCCGCGGTGCGCTCGCCGATGAGGAGATTGTATTTTTTGCGCACATAGTCCATAATCGCCGCATCAAACTTATCCCCCGCCACCTTGATACTTTTGCTAATCACCAAGCCGCCATAGGACACCACACCGATTTCCGTCGTCCCCCCACCAATATCAATCACGAGATTGCCCTTCGCCTCCTCTGTGTGTAGCCCAGCACCGATAGCCGCCGCCATAGGCTCTTCTATCAGATACACTTCACGCGCGCCCGCTGCGAGGGCGGATTCTTTGACTGCCTTTTTTTCCACACCTGTGAGTCCATAGGGCACGCACACCATAATCCGCGGGCGGATGAGACTCTTGCGCTTATAGGCTTTTTCGATAAAAAATCGTATCATTCTCTCCGTCATCTCAAAATCCGCGATAATGCCATCTTTCATAGGGCGGATTATCTCGATTTTATGCGGGGTTTTACCCTCCATATCTTTGGCTTCGCGCCCTATGGCGATAATCTCGCCATAGCCATTTTTGTCGCTCTGCACCGCCACGACTGATGGCTCATTTATCACTATCCCCTCACCCTTAATCGCCACAATCGTATTTGCCGTCCCTAAATCAATGGCGACATCCTTAGAAAACGATCCTATCAATCTATCCATTAGCAGCATACACACTCCTTACTTTAAATTCTTAATCTTATGAGGTTTTTTTCGCCCTTGATTGCTTGATGATGATGGGCTTTTTTTTGCCCTCTATGCACTCTTGCGTGATAGTTATCTCACAGCCTCGCAAATCCGGGAGATTATACATAAGATCGTTGATATGCTCCTCGATGATAGATCGCAGCCCTCTCGCTCCGATCTTACGCGCTATGGCTAATTTGGCGATTTTCTCTAGCGCACCCTGCTCAAACTCTAGCTTCGCACCATCCATCTCAAAGAGTTTTTGGTACTGCTTGATAAGCGCGTTTTTAGGCGTGGTGAGAATCTGCATCATCGCTTTTTTGTCTATGGGATTTAGCGTCGTGATGACATGCAATCGCCCTATAAGCTCGGGAATAAGTCCATAGCCCACGAGATCATCGGGCTCCACGAGACTTAGCAGATATTGCTCATCGCTTTTGCTATGCTTTTTACCGTGGAATCCTAGGGCATTGCCCCCGATGCGTCTTTTGATGATCTCGCCTAATCCATCAAACGCTCCACCACAAATAAACAAAATATGGCTTGTATCAAGCTGCACAAACTCCTGATTTGGGTGCTTCCTGCCACCTTTGGGAGGGATATTTACCACACTTCCCTCGATAATCTTTAGCAACGCCTGCTGCACACCCTCGCCACTCACATCGCGCGTGATGGAGCGGTTTTCGGACAAGCGCGAGATTTTGTCGATCTCATCGATAAACACAATGCCCCTTTGGGCTTTTTCTATATCGCCATTGGCAGCTTGGAACAAGCGCGTGAGGATATTTTCTACATCTTCGCCCACATAACCAGCCTCCGTGAGACTTGTCGCGTCAGAAATGGCGATAGGCACATCCAAAAACCTCGCCAAAGTCTGTGCCATTAGCGTTTTTCCGCTGCCCGTAGGACCGATGAGCAAAATATTTGACTTAGCAATCTCCACATCTTTAAGCTCGGGGCTCACGGGGCATTGCTCGCCACTAATGCGCTTGTAGTGGTTATACACCGCCACGCTAAAGACTTTTTTTGCCTCATCTTGCCCCACAACATATTCATCAAGGCGGGCATTGAGCTCCTTAGGGGTGGGGATACTAAACTCCCTATTATGCGCAGATTCTAACTCTTTTGGCTCTTTATAGCCTTTGAGGATCTCCTCGCTTACCGTGATACAGTTTTTGCAAATATACACATCGACAGAATTGCCTTTGTTACCTGTTATGCAGGGGTTATTTGGCGTCTCCATTCTGCCGCAAAAGCTACAATATCTTGGCTCCATCATTATTCAGTTCCTTTGCGCCCTAGAGGTATGCCCCTAGTCGTTGATAAAATAAAATTACAAATATACACCTCTGTGCGTGAAAGCTTGCCAGAATCTAGCTCTTTTTGCACCAATTCCTTCATCGGTGCCTCCCGCGAGTAGATGCGCCGATACATCGCCGTGATAGAATCTATCTCCTCGCGACTAAAAAGCTTGCGCATACGATGCTTGTTTAGCCCCGCTATGCGCGCGTGATTGCCGTGTGCGATGGAGTAGGGTGGCAAATCCTGCACGAGTGCCGAAACCCCACCAAGCATACAGCCATCGCCTATTTTCACAAACTGATGCACCGCGCTCAAGCCCCCAAAATTCACATAATTCCCTACACTTACGTGCCCGCCAAGCGTCGCGACATTGGCAAAAATACAGCCATTGCCCACAGAGCAATCGTGGGCTATATGCACATACGCCATAAAGAGATTCTCATCGCCTATGCGCGTTACCCCCCCGCCGCCAGCCGTGCCGGTATTGAGCGTGGTGTATTCTCTGATGATATTGTTGTCGCCGATGATGAGCTTTGTATCCTCTCCGGCGTATTTGAGATCTTGGGGTGGCACACCCACACACGCACCGGTAAAGATTTTGTTGTTTTTGCCTAGCGTTGTTTTGCCCGTGATGGTTACGCGATCGCCTATCTCGCAGTCATCGCCTATCACCACATCTTTGCCTATCACACAAAAATGCCCGATTTTTACATTTTTGCCAATTTTTGCTCCAGATTCTATAATGCTTGTCGGGGAGATTCTATCCTCTGCCATATGTATCCTTTTATCCTTTATCCGCGTCGGCTATCATCGCTTTAAGCTCGGCTTGAGAGACGAGTTTCTCATCGACAAAGGCTTTCGCCCCAAGCGACCAAATATTTCCCTTATGGGCAAGCACCTCGAGCTTATACACGAGCTTATCGCCGGGCACGACGGGCACGCGGAATTTGACATTGTCAATCGTCATAAAATACACGATTTTTTCTTTTGCCTGCTGCGTATCATCGCCAAACATACTCACAAACGCCAGCACACCGCCAGCCTGCGCCATTCCCTCGATCTGCATCACACCGGGATAAATGGGGCGTTTGGGAAAATGCCCCATAAACACCTCTTCGTTAATCGTTACATTCTTATACGCCTCAATCGTCTCATTTGGCACCAATGAGACGATCCTATCCACAAGCAACATCGGATAGCGATGCGGCAAAATCTCGCGTATTTTATTGATATCCATCATACTAGCTCCTTGCACTTACGACACATTTACTAAATCCGGCGCATTCTACTCAAAAAACACTTTTAAAATGCTTTATCCTAGCCCGCTTGTAGCCCACCCTATTTCTTGCCCTCTATGAGAGCAAACACACTCTCTTCTTGGGATATGCTATGGATAAAAATCGTGAGGCTAGATTCTATGCGTGAATCTAGCACGATGATAGGATTGACACTCCCCAATCCACACAGACAAATGCGCAGCGCGTTTTCTAAGCTATAGGGGATAGGCGCGCGACTTAGCTCCCGCACGCTTTGGTAGCGCGTCTCACACAGGGCGTTAAAATCCTCTAGACACAAAAACACGCTATCATCTTTGCTCGCCACTCCTAGCGCAATCTCGTGAGAGACATTTGCAAAGTGCTGGGCTAGGTTCTCGCTTTGTGCGGAATTTGTCGCATTTTTGGGGCGTAAAAGCCCCTGCAAAAGCAGTGGCGAGCCAACCTCCGTGCGTATCCACTCAATCTCCCCCATCTTGCTATGGTTTTTGCTCTTTGAATCCGCGAGCACATACGCATCTAGCAACTTACCCTCAAACTTAGCCGTGCTGCGCAGGTTTCTCCACGCCATAATCGAGCGTTTGGCAAGGATATATGGCACACGATCCGCCTCTAGGGCGTTGCGCCGGCTAAAAGTCTCAAGCCGCTCTTCATTGCTCGCGGGCTGAATCTGCCTCCCGAGATTTTCCACTAGCTCAAGCGAGAGTTTGCCCTGCGCGTCACGCTGCTTTGTCAATGCAAATTTACACCCGCAATATGTCTGCCGATAGAGCCTATCTTTTTTAGCTAGCTTGGCTTGGGCTTGGGTGCCGCCGTTGCTGCGCACATCGATTTTGATAAACTCGAGATTGTGGAGGCGCGCTATCTTTTCTCCTTGTGTGAAAAGTATCTCGCGCTCTTTCATCGGACTAGAGAGGAGCGTCGTGGTAAAAGTCCCAATCCCCTTTTGCTTCGCAAAGCTCGCTGTGCGCAGCAAACGACTATCAAAGCACGTCACGCACCGCTCGCCCTTCTCGGGCTCCTCCTCTAGCCCCCGCACATCCTCTAGCCAATGCAGCGCGTCGTATTCCCCCTCATAGAGCTCTATGCCGAGCATTTTGCAGCTGCGCTCCACATCAAGCAGGCGCAAATCGTATTCTGCCTTGGGGTGGATATTGGGGTTATAAAAATACCCCATGAGCTTTGAATCTGGGTATTGCTCACGCAAACGCTGCAAAAAATAATGACTATCTACAGAACAACAAATATGCACAAGTATCATTTCTCTCCTTTTGTTTTAATGCAAGTTTCACGCTGGTGAAACTTGTTATCGGGGTGTGAGGCAGAGCCCCTCGCCCCTCCGCTGCGCGAGCATATATAGAATCTAAATGCGAGATTCTGTGGCTTCTTGGTGTCATCGCGTCAGGAACGCGTTTTGGGCTAACACCTTTTCTATAAACCAAGCTAGATTCTATCAAAACACACTATAGAATCTAAGCAATTTACAGAATCTACCACTTCAAAAAACCTTAGCGAGGCTTTGCCAAATATCAATAGTGCGTGCGCAAGCACGAGCCTACTCTCGCCCTTGTCGTGGTGGCGAAAATCAGGAAAAAGGTGGCAGCAGTGCCACCGCTGATTTTTCTAAAGAAACTTCGTTTCGCCTAGACAAGGAAACAGCGAGGCTCTCTCCCCGATTGCCGAAAAGACCCAACGGGTTGCAAGCCAAGCCACAGCAAAAACAGCGGCGCTTTATTCTTTTCGGGGCTGGGGAGAGCGGGGAGAGGGGAAACCCCTTTTCTTTTGCGCAAACACAAGATTCTAAAAAATTAGAAAATATCCGTGAGAATGCGACTTTAAGAAATACAAAATCTAAGGTAGATTCAGAATCTAGTGCGGAGATTCTGAAAGACACACAACTTACGAAATCTAGCCACATAGATTCCGAAACAATTACAGAATCTAAAGAGATTCTGAAAAATGAAAAAAGACAGAATCTAGCAAAATTTACCTCTTATCCCCGCCATACGCATAATACAAAAACCACACACTTCCACCCACAAACACCACCGCCAAAAACACCACCAACGCCCAATCCAACAAATCCACTGCTTACTCCTTGTCTTTTGTTTCATATGAAACATTTTGCGCCCTTACCTTTTCACGCAATTGCCCACACGCCGCACTAATGTCAAGCCCCTTAGATTCTCTAATCGTGCAGAGCAAGCCCCTCTGCGTGAGAAAATCTGCAAACGCCTTCGCCCTCTCCTCGCTTGGGCGCAAAAACTCACTGCCCTCGTGGGGGTTAAACAAAATCACATTCACCTTAGCGCGTATGCCATTGAGGAGAGCGAGGAGCTTCTTTGCCTCCTTGAGGCTATCGTTGAGATCCTTTATCATCAGGTATTCAAACATCACGCGCTTACGCATATCCACGGGAAACGCACGCACTTCATCAAGCACCTGCGCGATATTGTAGGCTTTGTTCATCGGTATGAGCCGACTGCGCAGCGTATCATCGACTGCGTGCAGAGAGATCGCCAATTGCACGCCCAAATCCAGCATACCGAGCTTTTTGATTTTGGGAGCTATGCCGCTCGTGGAGATCGTCTGCCTACGCGCCGAGATACTGAGCCCATCACGCTCGCTCAAGATTCTAATCGCCTTCGTGACGCTCTCAAAGTTATCCAATGGCTCGCCCATACCCATATACACGATATTCACGCGCTTGTGCGGTGCGATGGCGTTGTCGCGCTTGATTTGCACGACTTGCTCGACGATCTCCCCCGCCTCGAGATTGCGACAAAATCCCCCCTTTGCCGTGAAGCAAAACGCACAACCCACCTTGCAGCCAATCTGCGACGAGAGACAAATCGTCCATTTCTCACTGCTTAAAATCCTGCCCATTTCATCGCGTTGCTTCTCGCGCATTTGGATAAGCACGGATTCAAAGGTATGCCCATCGTGCGTACGGAAAAGGTATTTTTTGCTCCCGTCGCGACTTTGCTCGCATTTGAGTATCTCGAGATTGCGCGCGCTATGCGTCCGCCCCAGCTCCTCTCGCAAGACTTTGGGGAGGTTTGACATAGATTCAAAGTCACTTTTGTATTCTATATAAAGCCATTTGTAGATTTGCTGCGCGCGAAACCTCGGATTCACAATCGCGCCCAGCTCCTCTAGGGTGTAACCAAAAATGTTTTGCTTCTTTGCCGCCACTTCACTCATCGACTTGCCTTAGATTCTGTGTTTGCGCTAGGCGCGTGGATTGATGAGCAAGCATTGGCGCGAGAGATTCTATGCGCTCTCGCACCGCCTCGCGATTGCGCAAAAACTCCCTATGCGCGTTGCTATCGCAGTGATTGCTCACGCAAAAAATCCCCAAGCACCCGATCCCAAAATGCCGCGCCACCTCCACCACTGCAAAAAACTCCATATTTTCTAATCCCAACCCCTGCTCGACAAACTTCCGCGCCACCACAGAATCTGTCGTGATATAGTTCGAGCTATTGACAAGCATTGTTTCATATGAAACATTACAAAAAACAGGTTTGGGAGATTCTATGCGAGGCGTTATGGGTGTGTAGGCGTTATGCGTAAGCGAGGCGGATTCTATCTGCGTGGCTTGCGTGGCACAAAACACATCGAGCACCCTCACACGCTTATCATACGCCCCGGCACTTCCTACGAAGATGATTTCATCAACCTTTTGTGTGAGGCAGATTCTCGTGAGATTTATCGCGCTTTCTACCAATCCCACGCCAATCACTTGCGCGAAGCTAAACTCCTCCCCACGCCCAGCACACACTACCATCACAGATTCCCACTTAGATTCTCACGCTGATATTGCGGGCTTTGAGGTAGGATTTGAGCTCGCCGATACCAATCTCGCCATAGTGAAACACACTCGCTGCCAACGCCGCATCAGCCCCATAGCCAAACACATCGGCAAAATCCTGCATACACCCAGCCCCACCGCTCGCGATAAGCGGTAGCGGAGCGATGGCATTGACCGCCTCGATTCCTGCCTTGTCATAGCCCTTTTTCACACCATCACAATCCATACTCGTGAGCAGGATCTCTCCCGCACCTCGCTCATAGATTTCCCTGCACCACTCAAGCAAATCTTTGCCCGTATCCACTCTGCCGCCATTGATAAAAATATGCCACGGGGAAGTCGCGCCCATAGATTCTCTGCCCATCACACAATCTCGCGCGCCAAACTCACCAACCCCACCAACTCGTTTATAATCCACCGCTACCACGATACATTGCGAGCCAAACCGCTTCGCCCCCTCCTCTATAAGCGCGGGGTTTTTGATCGCTGCGCTATTGATACTCACCTTATCACACCCGGCATTGAGGAGATTATACATATCATCGAGCGAGCTTATGCCCCCACCCACGCTAAAGGGTATAAACACCTCTTTGGCGACTTGTCGCACCATCTCTATAGTCGTGCCGCGCCCCTCCGCACTCGCAGTGATATCCAAAAACACGAGCTCATCTGCGCCTTGGGCATTGTATTTTTGTGCTATCTCCACAGGATCTCCGGCATCTTGTAGCCCTACAAAATTCACACCCTTGACCACACGCCCATCTTTGACATCTAAGCAGGGGATTATCCGCTTTGCAAAACCCATAACCATACCTTTTGTTTTCTCTAAATATTTGTCTCTTTTGCTAGCAATTTGTGATTCTAAAAGCAATTTATCAGCTAGGATTCTAAGAACTTTTGCTACAATTATAGCATTTTTCAAGGATTTTTATGGAAAACTACAGGACCAAAAAGCACTTAGGGCAGAATTTTCTAAAGAGTTTTTCCTATATCCACCAAATCATCGAATCTATTCCCACCCTCCCCTATCAGCTCGTGGAGATTGGGATTGGCTTGGGTGATTTAACACAGGAGTTAGCCAAGAGAGATTCTCTAAAAGCCTATGAAGTCGATTCCGACTTGTGTTCTTTGTTTTGTAAAAATTTCGCTTCCCTCATCACGAGCAAAAGGGTGGAGCTGATACAACAAGATGTGCTAGAGATAGAGCAAGAGCAGGGGTGGCTGCACCCTAGCGAGTATGTGCTCATCTCAAACCTCCCTTATTATATCGCCACGCCCATTGTTTTGCGTCTATTGCGCGATAGTGCGTGCAAATATCTCATCGTGATGACTCAAAAGGAAGTCGCACAAAAATTTTGCGCCCACACTAAAGAGAGCGCGTTTTGTGCGTTGAGCGTGCTAGCCCAAACCTTTGGCAAGCCACAAATGCTTTTTGATGTGCCAAACACCGCATTTGAGCCAGCACCCAAGGTAACTTCAAGCGTGTTTTGTATTGACAAGATTCAAAACACCACGCGTGGGGATAGCGGATTTGAGGAGTTTTTGAAGTTAGCATTTTGCGCACCACGCAAAAAACTAGCCAAAAATCTCCAAAAGGCTTTTGCAGACATTACCCCTCTTTTGCGCACACTCCATATCCGCGATGATGCTAGAGCACACGAAGTCAGCACAGAGCAGTATCACCACATATATCAGTATATTCACAAGGAGACATAACAATGGAAGAAAACAACCAACACCAAGAAAACCAAGAGGGGCAAGCCAACGCGCAAAACCCGCAAGCCCCAAAAGAGAGTAGATTCAAATCCTTTACCAAAAAGTTTCGCCACAAAATAAGCGAGAGCACAACAAGCGAGGATAGCACCAGCTACGCGGACAAACCCACGACAAATGCGCAAGAGCACATCGGCGTGGCAAACACACAAGATCTAGCACAAACCCCACACAAACCCTTCCCCCACAAGGGGACGCAACAGAGGAGATTCCAATCCGCGCAAAATAGCCAAGCTAAAGATTCTCACAAGATGGAGCAGGAGAAAAGATTCAAAGGGCGTCAATGGAGTGGCAAGAATCCTAACGCCAAAAATCGCCCAGAGGACAAAGATATCGTAGAAAATGGCGTGCGCAGCGTGAAAAATCCTAACGAAAAGGACAACCTAAGCCTACACAAAGACTTGCGACGCGGCGTAGAGGCAAACACAAAGATTCAGCGCGAGAGCCTCAATGCCCACGCAAAGCTCAACCTCAACACCAAAGCGAGCGTGCGTATCACGCCACTTGGCGGGCTAGGCGAGATCGGGGGCAATATCACCGTGATAGAGACACAAAATAGCGCGATCATCATCGATGTGGGTATGAGCTTCCCCGATGAGACGATGCACGGCGTGGATATCCTCATACCGGATTTTAGCTATATCCACGCGATTAAGGACAAAATCGCAGGGGTTATCATCACTCACGCACACGAGGATCATATCGGTGCGGTGCCCTACCTCTACAAGCAGCTACAATTCCCGCTCTATGGGACTCCGCTCCCGCTTGGTATGATTGGGAGCAAATTCGATGAGCACGGGCTAAAAAAATTCCGCTCGTATTTTAAGATTGTCCAAAAACGCCAGCCCATCAAAATCGGGGAGTTTGAGATAGAGTGGATTAATATCACGCATTCCGTGATTGACGCTTCGGCTTTGGCTATCAAGACGGAGGCGGGGACGATCATTCACACGGGGGATTTTAAAATCGATCACACGCCTATTGACAATATGCCCACGGATTTGCACCGACTAGCGCACTATGGGGAAGAGGGCGTGATGCTGCTCCTAAGCGATTCTACCAACTCCCACCGCAGCGGCACCACACCTAGCGAAGCGAGCGTGGGACCGACATTTGACACACTTTTCAAGCAAGCACAAGGGCGCGTGATTATGAGCACTTTTAGCTCAAATATCCACCGCGTGTATCAAGCTATCAATTATGGACGCCTTTATAATCGCAAGGTAGCCGTGATAGGACGCTCTATGGAAAAAAACCTCGAGATAGCACGCGAGCTAGGCTACATAGAAATCCCACAAAATATATTCATCGAAGCCCACGAGGTGGAAAAATACCCCGATAATGAGATCTTAATCGTCACTACCGGTTCTCAAGGCGAGACGATGAGCGCACTCTATCGTATGGCGACAGATGAGCACCGTCATATCAAGATTAAGCCCAGCGATATGGTTATCATCTCTGCCAAGGCTATCCCGGGCAATGAGGGCTCCGTCTCAACCGTGCTAAACTTCCTAATGAAAGCCGGAGCGAGGGTGGCGTATCAGGATTTTAGCGAGATTCACGTGAGCGGGCACGCCGCACAAGAGGAGCAAAAGCTAATGCTGCGCCTCATCAAGCCCAAGTTTTTCCTCCCCGTCCATGGAGAATACAACCATATAGCCAAGCACAAAGAAACCGCCATCAAATGCGGCGTGCTAGAAAAAAATATTTTCCTTATGGAAGATGGCGATCAAATCGAAGTCAATCCCAACTATATGCGCAAAGTCCGCAGTGTGAAAAATGGCAAAATCTTCATCGACAACCAAATCAATCGCCAAGTGGATAGCGATATCGTCGATGACAGACAAACGCTCGCTAATGATGGCATCGTCATCGTCTCGATGCAGGTGAGCAAGGATCGCAAGATTGTGGATTCTAAAATCTCAAGCTATGGGCTTGTGGCAAACAAAGAGGACAAGGGCTTTGAAAAAGAGATGACAGAGATTTTGGAGCTTGTAATCAAAAACTACAAAAAAGAGCACTTCAACGCCAAAACCATAGAGCAAGAGATACAAGGGGCATTCAGAAAGCATATCTTTAAAAAAGTCAAAAAATACCCAACCATAGAAGCTATGGTGTATGTCCTATAAGGGAGGCAAGATGTCTAAGGCAAGCCGCTATCTAGAGATCGCCACCGAGGTGCTCCATACAGAATCTAACGCCCTATTAGATTCTATCCAGCGACTAGATTCAGAAACGCTCTACCAAATCGTGCGCACTATCGCAGAATCTAAAGGCAAGCTCGTGGTGATGGGCGTGGGCAAAAGCGGGCATATCGGTGCCAAGATCGCCGCCACACTCTCTAGCACGGGCACGCCGAGCTTTTTCCTCCACCCCACAGAGGCAATGCACGGCGATCTAGGCGTGATACAAAAGGAGGATATAATCCTCGCCATAAGCTATAGCGGCGAGAGTGAAGAGCTGCTCAATGTCCTGCCCCATCTCAAACGCTTTGGCAATACCCTCATCACGATGAGCAAAAACGCCCAATCTAGCCTCTCAAAAATGGGCGATTTGTTTCTTAATATTTTTGTGCAAAAAGAAGCCTGCCCGCTCAATGTCGCTCCCACTAGCTCCACCACGCTAACCCTCGCGCTAGGCGATGTTTTGGCAGTGTGCCTTATGCATTATCGGGGATTTAGCCACGAGGATTTTGCCTCATTCCACCCCGGCGGGAGCTTGGGCAAAAGGCTCTTTGTCAAGCTCAAGGATTTAATGCAAACCTCCAACCTCCCCATCGTAGATTCACACACAACGCTTAAAGAATGTATCCCACTGATGAGCGAAGCTAGGCTAGGCAATCTCCTCATCACCCAAGCAGGCAAGCTCATAGCGATACTAAGCGATGGGGATTTGCGCAGGGCATTGCTACGGGAGGACTTTAGCCTCGATGATGCAGTGCTCAAATACGCTACCAAAAACCCAAAAACCTGCGACGATCCAAATATGCTCGCCTTTGACGCGCTTAAGATGATCGAAGCCAACAAGATTCAGATTCTTGTCATCACGGATAAGCAAGATTCAATACAAGGTGTTATACACTTGCACACGCTCATTACTGCGGGGATTAAATCATAAAGGAGTGGCTATGTTTGAACGCATTGATAGCATTTTTAGAAACATCGAGGATATCCGCGATGATATCAATATCCTGCTAGGTATGGCAAAAATCTCTATGCTCGATTATATTATGATTAAACGCGGCTCACAGGATATGCCAGAGACGCTAAACTTCACGCTACTCGCGCAAATAGATGCAGAAGTCGAGAAACTAAAGGCAGAGATAGACGCGCTCAATAAGCTTAAGCGCGAAATGCTTGTTTTCTAGGAGTGCTATGCCCGACTTTGACGCACTCATATGCCTAAAAAGTGCCGATAGCGCGGTGCTCCCATACGCGATTGAGGGCATACAAGCACACGCCAAACCCCGCATAATCACCATCATCGCCGCACGCTCCACCATCGCACAATGCCAAAGCCTCCCCCACGCCCGTCACCTACGCTACATCGATGAGGACACGCTCTATAGCGGACTAAGCCTAGAGCGCATACAGAGCATTTTGGCACGACGCATACACGACACAGAGCGCGCAGGCTGGTATCTCCAGCAATTCCTCAAAATGGCATATGCCTCCTATAAACTAATTGGGGGGAGGGGCAGATACAGAATCTAGCGCGCATTATCTCATTTGGGATTGCGATACGATTTTGCTGCGGGATACGAGGTTTTTTGACACGCGCGGCAATGCGCTCTTTGAAAGGCAGAGAGAGCACCACAAGCCATATTTTGCGACACTAGAGCGGCTAAAAATCCCCGCGAGTGAGGGGGAAGTCGTGCATAGGGCAGTGGATTTTAGCTTCATAGCCGAACATATGATGGTAGATTCACTTCATATGCAAGAGCTCATCACGCTTATAGAATCCACACACGATAAGCCCTTTTGGCAGGCGATTTTGGATTGTGTGAGTGATGAGGATTTAGGCAGCTCTGGCTTTAGTGAGTTTGAGACTTATGGCAACTTCATCGCCTGCAAATACCCGCACACCCTCGCCACCACCACACGCAAACGAGACAGGAGCGCGAGGCAAGTCCTCGGCGACACGCCTACAAACGCGCAGCTTAGATGGTATAGCAAGTATTATGATGTGTGCAGTATCGAGAGCTGGGACACCCCCACGCCACTCGCCCGATGGAGCGCGAGACACGCCCTGCTAAGACGCCTCCCGCCAAAGATTCTAAAAAAGCTCTATAAGAGATTTGGGAGGTTTTTGGCTTAGATTCTATTGCTCGCGCTCGAATAAAACGCCGATTTGTCGAAGTCCCATCACAACCTGCACCACGCGCCAGCCCTCTTTGTTCATCTCTATGATGCTTTTCTTATCGCATTTTCCGCCCTTAAAGGGCGCAGTATCGCTAATCACACAGGTAAGCAAGCGTATATTCACATCTCTTAGAATCCAAGCCGCCAAACAAAGGCAAGCCATTGAAACCTTTGAGCGGGGCTCGCTTGACTTAGGCCCTATGCCCTGCCCACGATGATATCGAGCTTTTTTCTACGCAATCATTTAAAAAAATATTGATTAGCACTTGGTAAGGCACACCTTTTCTACTAGCCATTTCTTTAAAATACTCAATCGTAGAGTTATTGAGTTTTATGGATATTTGTTTTTGAGCTCTTTCCACATTGGGCGATGTCGCACTCATCGGCGGGAGTGAAGCCCTAAAGCGGGGGATAAAAACCTTTAAAGATAGCAATGCTGCCCAAACTCTAGGCAATTTTGCCAAAAGCGCGATAGAATACACGCCAATCCTAGGCTTTGTGAGTAGATTCCAAGATGGCAACGCTAAGGCTGCAAGGAAGCTAGTGGATAACACCCTAGATCCTGCGCAGCAACAAGCACTAAGAGAGTTTGGAGAGAGCTTTGGGGGTGGGATAGACTTCCAAAAGGCTAGCACTTCCAAAGCCTATGAGAATATCCGCGCGAAATTTGGGGAGGAGCATTTCATCACCAAGGGAGCTAAGGTGCTAAATGATGCCTTTATGCTCACTTCCCAATCCCAAACACAACGCCATATCCTCCGCTCTATCCGCGCTGATGAGAGTGGCAATCTCCTAGCCTTCCTCTCTGAAGCGGCGAACTCCTCGCCCACACTGCAGAAAAATCTTAAATCTATCCTCAACCAAACCACCTTCAACCTCAAAAAGCAGCTTGAATACCTAGAGCTAAAGCCAAGTGAGATAAAAGAGATTTTTACCAACTTTGAAAAAGGCACCAAGGAGGAATACGCGCAGGCTATGGAGGGCGTGCTGGCAAAAGTGTATGATGAGAAATACAAAGTGGTGCTAAGCAAAGAGGGCGTGGATAAAAAAGAAGCAAGAGGGATACATAATGTAACACATAATGGCAAAAATGCCACGATCATACATAAGGATTTGCAAAATATCGATGAGGCAATCCTCTATACTAGTGGCAATCGCTCTAAGGGCGCAAAACATATCCGCATAAAGCATTCCAAAGAAGCGAGCAAAGAGGGCTACATCACAGACAAGGAACTCGCAAGCTTAGGCAGGGATATACGAGAGTTTTTAAAACACAATGAGCCCTTTATAGATAGCAATGGTGCGCGATTGTATGAGTGGGAAAGAGATGGCGTGCGCTTTAGAGCGGTAGTCAATGACATAGCGGATATGGACTCTAACCCCACCACCGCTATGGAGGAAATTATAACATTTTATAGCGACAGGAATCTTAAAGAGCCAATGCGCTTTAAAAATCCTAGTCTCACACAAACAAAAGAGAGCTACACCGCTTTTCGCAAAAAGCTTGATGAGAGCGGGATATTGCCCGAGGATTCGCTGCGCTTTTTAAACTTTGTAGAAAAAACATCTACAATGAAAATGGCGTAACCTTTAGTCAGCTAAACAACGCGCTTAAGGTGCTAAATAGCTACTACAAAGAAGCGAGCGATCCCAATCTAAAGAGCTTTATCAAGCAAAGTGTGGAGGGCTTTTTGCGCGAGAATATAAAGAGCGGGATTGAGCAGATCTTTGCCCAAAACAAAGAACTCTACAAAGATGCTAGCGCACTCTTTAGCACCGCGCTGAGTGATTATGCCACGATGAAAGAGGCTCTAAAGACTATCGATAGACTAAAAGTGCGCGATGAAGCCAAATCCAAAGCCCAAGCCCTAAGCAATATCTACAAATACCTACAAGGGCAAGGTGGGGAAGTCTCTAATATACAAAATCTTACCAAAGGACTAAATCCTGCGCAAAAAGCCAATTTTGAAGTGGCTCTGCTCTATGGTATGTTTCAAAAGACATTACTAAGTTTGGGAAAAGATAGGGTGTTTAACTCCCGTGCGTTTTTTGAAAATCTGGACAACTTAGCTATGGAATTTGGCTCTAAAGAGGCTAAGGACTTCATAGAGATAGCGCGGGGGTTTGATACACTCTTTAAAAACGATGCGCTTATTGCCCAAAGTCTGGGTGCAGCCCTGCCCAAAGAAGTAGGAAGCTCTATCGCCACAAGTATCGAGGGTGCGGCAAAGTTTCAGATGGTAAAAATGGGCTTTGAAGCCCTAATGCGTCTTATGCCACATATTCCATTTGCCAAAGGCTTTAACGAAAAGATTCAGGGTATGGCACTGCGATTTAATCTGCGCAAAGCCCTAAGTCAAAGCAGCGATATAAGCGAGTTTAAATTCACCCTAAAGCGCGCAGGGGAAAATCCTAGCATAAACTCCCCCACAAGAGAGCTTATCAACAAAATCACAAAAGAAGTCAATGAGGCACAAGATGAGATGATAGAGGGCTTGGAGAGAGAGGGGCATAAGCAAATCCTGCGCGCGGAGCTAGCCACCACACTAGAGCCACTTATAGGCAAGGATATTGTGAATGCAAACGATGGACGCATAGCACAAATCTCTAAGAAAAACATCGCTAAAATGGGGAGTGATGCAGCTATACAAAAGAGTGTGAATAATGGATTTAGCCCAGAGCAACATTTTGAAGCCTCTAAACAGGTGGATTCTCTTTTTGAAAAAGCAACATTTAAACAAAGCTCACAAGATACCAAAAGCACAAATCCAAATGTATGGATACATCGCTACTCCGCGCAAATAGACAAAGATACAAGCGCACTCATAACACTAAAAGAAAGCATAGATAAAGACACTACGAGGATTTACACGCTGGAGTTAGAAAGTTTGGCTAAGCCTAATGCTACCCAATGGGGGGATAGCAACTTAGCCAAAGAGTCTAAAGATTTTGATACTAGCCCAAATTCTAGTATGTCTTTAGACACTAGCGCAGATTCTACCACAACTCTACAAAAACCACAAGCAAGGAGTGATAATGAACTTATTCCAAATAATATTTTCAATCACATTGGGAGCAACCATCGCGGTGATGGGCTACCAAACTACGATACAACAATTCCAAGCACAGCTAGAGCTAACCAAAGAGGAGAATATACAACTAAAACACGAGATAGAGATACTCCAAATGCTGATACAAGCTCTCAAGGAGAGAGACAAACCACAGGACAAATAGAGGACATACCTTTTAGGGATTCTAAAGGCAAAGAGCACACACTGACCAAAGAGACACAAGCGCAGTGGCTAAAGACTTTTGAGCTAGAGAATCTGGAGCAAAGCTATATCCCAAAACATAGCGAGGAGATAAGGCAAGCACTAGGTGGTAAGGAAATACGACTACAAAAAGGAAGCTTGCTAAAGCTCGTTTCACAAGGTAGGGAGGAATTTATACCGCAGATTAAAGCAGTGCTAGATGAGCCTGAAGCAATTTTGCGCGATAGTGATAACTCATTTTTGTTTGTCAAGCACTTGAAAGATGAGGATTATTTTGTCAATGTAAGCGTGGATAAGGGCGAGTATGCAGTAAGTATCTCAAATGGGATAAAAGAGGCGTTTTATTTTTACAAACCATTTTTAGATTCTAAAGGCGTTTTAAATCTTGTTAGTGTGCAGATACCAAAGAGCAATAGACTACAATACAAAACAAGTTACATCGCAAGCAAACAAAGAATGATGAAAATACTAACGGAATATGAGTTGGTGTATGATGATTTTACATAGCGTATCAAGACCGCTTCAGCAAAGGGCTGGATTTACAGCACTTACATTGCGTATCTTACAGCTCCAAGCCTTGATACTTAGGGTGTATTATAACCACAGATTCATAGGAATTTTTGCAATGCTAAGAAATAATTTACACAAAAGCACCTATAATACAAGAAGTTTTCTAAAGGGGTATTGTGTGTCCGAGATTTTGAGAGAAAAACGATATTTTAGAGGATTTATTGCTTGCCAAAGCAAATGAGGATTATGAAACAAAATACCTAAAGGTTTTGCATAGCACAGAGCGATCGTTTTGGAATATGATATGCTCCTAGCCGACGCGCTTAACTCCATAAGCGGGGAAAGATTGGATTCTAGATTTAAAGTTTCAGATTTAAATGTAACCTAATCCTATAGTTTCTAAAGCCATTTCAGAATCTACTTCCAAAGAATCCAATCAAGATTCATAAAACAAAATCATAAAATCTCAAGCGTTTTACAAAATCCCATTCAATAGATTCAGAATCTACGCAACTTACAGAATCCCCCAACACCAAAATCCCAATAAGACTTTGCCCAGCTCAAGTAATGGGCACGCAAGCACAAGGCCCAAGCGCAATTGCAAAATTGCGCCGTTTCTGCAGAGCAAAAACCAAATCAAAATGCTTTTAAGATTCTAAACTCACTCTTTCATCGTAACAGAATCAATAAAAGCCGCTACAAAAAGCAATCCAAGCAACACAAAAAAGCCAAAGATAAGCCCAATCACATAATACACTACAAAACAATCAAGCCAATTCCTAGCAAAAGTCAATCGACTACGCTACACAAAGGAAACCCGATTAGAAAAACAATCCCAAAAAGATATGTATAAAAATTACTCAAGCTTTTCACCATAGCACACCCCTTGCGTTTTATCCAACACCACTGCCTTTTTAAGCCTCTTTGCGCTTTGCCTCTTTGAGAGCATCACGCATACCCAAATACGCCGAACTCATAATCTCCCACACAAACTCCAAACCAATGCCAACAACAGCAATACCATAAAACAAAGTCAAAGAAAGCACAGCACAAATAGGCAAACCTAGCAGCCACACGCCGCCCACATAGGCAAAGAGTTCATTATATCCGCCAAATATCGCTAGTCCCAAAGCCACAACCGTAGCAATCCCACCACCGATACCAAACACCCTCCAAAATACCTTTAACGCCCTCGTATAAGATTCTAGTATCCCATCTGTAAGAAACATCACGCCACCTCTTACCTTCGTTATGTTTTGTCTTCTTTGTATCGCTCATATTCCTCATCACTGATAAATTCTACAAAAATACTAAAAATCCCTTGCACAATCTTACAAGGCACATAAGATAGCAAAAACATAGGCAAACAAAGATAAAATAAAGCGACTACCAAAACGGCAGATAGCGCGACTAGCGCACCACCCATAGCCACATACTCTGCTAAAGATTCAAGTGAGGGGAAAAAGAAAGCTAACACAAGCAGCACAGGCATAATGCCAAAAAATCCTAACACAAGCAATGCCCCTAGTCCCACAAAAAAGTCTTTGATAGATTCTAGGTGCGAAAGTCGTATCTTTATCATTTTGCCTCTTTGTATAATTATAAATCGCAAGCCACCCTTGCGTTTTATAAAGCCTATAATGCCTCATTAATAACACAAACACAAGGATATTTTATGCAAACCGAATTAAGTCTGAGGATAAAGCCCGAGCAAGATTCTGTGAGTGATACTTGAGCATTTTGCGCTTTGCTCTCACCCCACCTACTTCTACCCAAATGATACAATCGTGAGCAAAACGAGGCAAAGCTCCGCATTTATTTAGCAACTCCGTATTTGACAAGCTAAATTCAGAATCTAGCCACTGCCTATACCTTCCTAATCCACAAAGATATACCGGCATAATGCTTTGCCATAGGCAGATTTTTGGCCACTTCCTCGTTATAGAGTTGCCCTAAATAGTTGTTAAAAAACACAATTTCAAAAGCAGTATTGTATGCCAAAAAGCTTCTAACCAAATACGCCTCATTCCAACCTCTTTTTTCTCTAAGCCAAGGTATTGGATTTTCAAACGGATAACCTATGTCGTGAAAATGCACATACACACCACTACGCAACCGCGGCAAAATCTCAAACACGATTTTATTCACATCAGAGTTGATTTTAGACACATGTGAGGAATCCACAAAAAGAATATCGTTTTGGCCTAACACATCAAAAACATCTAGCGGGACTTCTTGGAGTCTTTTTTCGTATAGATTCAGTGTTGAAAAATCTTGAGGTTTTAGGAGGGATTTTAATCTATCTGGATAGGGCTCTATATGGGTAATATTTACCCCCCCCCCCGATCTACAAAAAATCTCTCATTCACATCATGCATAAGTGCCGAGGAATACCCACTGCCAATTTCTACAATATTTTTTGGCTCAAGATAGCGCATAAAGCTATACAAAACAATCCCATCTCCATACCCAAAGAATCCATTATCTAGCCGATAGCGCAGCCCCTGCTCACCCTTTGGCGTAAAAGGCATCTGCTCATAAAATTTAGAAAATGCACGCAAAAGCCCAAGCTGCTTTTGTGTATTTAGCTCAATACCTTTTAGCATATTTGGATCGTAATTAAGATTTGCTATTCTCTCTTGCACATCCAGATTATTAGCAATAGGTGAATAATAATGCCCACTAGGCACAAAATCAACCTGACCAAATATCTGCTGCATCTTTCGGTATGGCTTACGCACCAAGGCGTAATAAGGCTTCCTAAATATGTTTCTCATTTTCCATTCTAGCAAGGCTATTTTTTGTTTTGTGCTCAACGACACGGCAACTCCTTTCATTGGCTGATTTCAAAAGCCGCCAATTATCTCACAAGTAAGCTAAAGCAAATCTTGATTTTTACGGCATAGGATAGTAAAATAACATTTTTATACTAACATTTTGCATTACTATCACAAAAAAGGATTATAGAAGATGTTTGAAGAATCGATTTTTTTTCTCTGTCAAAAGCTCGTGTTTATCACAAAAAATCACTTTAAACAGATGATTGCGACGCAATTTGGCTTTAGCGATGGCAGGGAGGTTGGCATACTCTTCATCGCGATGGACACGCAGCTCTCGCAGACAGAGATTGCTAACATTATGGAAATCGACAAAAACACCACGCGCTTTTTGATAGACAGCTTAGAATCTAAAGGCTTGCTAGAGCGGCGCAAAAACCCCACTAATCGCAAAGAAAACCTCATCATCATCACAGAAGAGGGCAAAAAACAAGCCAAAACGATCTTTGCTGCGACACTCCAATGCGAGCGAAGTCTCCTAAACGCACTTAGCGATGAGGAGTTCGCCACCTTGCACAAACTCCTTGTGAAGCTTTACCAATCTAGCAGCAAAATCTGCCACTGCTCCCACGACTAGGATTCCCACACCGCCTTTTGACACAACGACACTGCAGAATCTTAGATTTTAGAATCTAAGACTATCCCAACATTACTTCAAAAAATTCTTCACATCTCCAGAATACTTCATTTGCGCAATGGGCTTGGTATCGATAAGCTCGGCGATTTCATTCATATCTAGCCTACATTCCTCCAAATCCTGCATATAGCTTAGGTGCATATCCGCGCTTAGCACCCCATTTAGCGCGCTTATTTGCTTGAGCGATTGTATATCTGCTCCCGTATCGGGGGCTTCTATGGTAGCGATGATGACGCCCTTAGCCTTATCCTCTAGCGCGACTTCGCTATACTCTATCGCGCCAATCTCCTCTAGCAGCTTCTCCCAATCCTCGCGCTTAGCGCGCACGATTATGCTTGAAATATTCATAACACTCCTTGTAAAGAAAATACATAAATCTTGCTATCATCACAGCTCACAAGCACGCTTGTTTTGTAAAACACAATGCTATTGACAACGCCAGAAATCCCCTCAAGTGTGGCGATGGGCTTCTTGTCTTTGGCGCGCAGGATTCGCACAGAGCCATTTTCATCACTCATATAGCCGATATACTCGCCCCTCTCATCTATCCCCGCTGCATAGATGAGAAACTCCGACTTCACCATCGCAGCATCCACAAGCCTACTGCCATTTTGCAGTGTATAGATGCTAAGCCGCTTATCCTGCCCCGCCCCCACGAGCCTATCGCCTCCAAAGCTGATAGTAAAGACTTTATCCTTATTGATACTATTATACTGCCCCACAAGCGCGCCACTCTTAGAATCTAGCGCATACACCACGCCAGATTCACCACTTGTGTAGAGGATAGAATCTCGCGAGTTATACGCCATATCGCTAAAGCTCGCTTGGGTGATTTGAGTCTGATACACCACGCGTCGCTCCTGTGTGCTAAAAAGCAAAATCTCATGACTCATCAACGCCACAAGCACTTGGGTTTGGCTCACCCACAAAGCCTTGGCGATACTCATATTTTCTAATAGCACCTCGAGATTCTCATCTTTGCACACATACAGATTGCGGCTTCCGTTTGCTCCTGTAGCGATAATGAGGATTTCCCCGCGCGCGTTGGTATCGGTATTAAACACCTTTGGGCGAAACGATGATCCAAACAAATCCTCATAGCTAGGCAGCTCTATGCGCCGCACCAGTCGCAGTTTAAGATTCACATCGCCTGCAAGCGCATAGATTTGCACTTCGCCCTGTGAAGTGGAAACATAGAGATTTTCGCCCTTTTGCCGCATAGAGGTAACCTCGGCGTGTGTATCAAGCACCTGTGAGGGCAGCACACCTGCATACGCACTCGCGCACGCCACCCACACAGCTACACAAAGCCCAAATAGCCTCACGATTATTTCACCCCTTGGTTGAGCACCTCAAGCAAGTTGGATTGGTGCTTTTGGGACTGATCACTAAACTCGGGGCTAAAGGTGTTTTCTACAAGCGGTTTTGTCTGTGCTTGTGGCACGTGGCATTGCGTGCAGTTATAGCGCGCATCCGCTATGCTGCTTGCCGCCTTTTTCATCGTGCGCAAATCATAGATATGCGATGCTGGCACCGGCGTCGCACCCACGCCTTCAGCCACTTCCCTATCGTGGCAGCTAAGGCACATATTATCCTGCTGCGTGATAGGGAGCATACCCTCTATATCGTGGGGGATAAGCGGCGGGGCATTCTCAAAAGATCGCTCTATTTTCTCGCTCTCGCCCGCTGCCTTGGTAGTAAATGTATAATCCACAAGCTTCACGCTCTCGCCCTCAAGCGGCGCACTGCGCAATCCTAGCTGCGTCTCATCGACGCCCTGCATCTTTGCGCTCTCTGCTTGCTTCTCACCTTTGCTATCGCCACAACCCACAAACAACACGCCCATTCCCAAAGCCACTATCACGGCTTTCCACACTAATGAAGTTCTCATCTTTTCTCTCCTTTTTGATAATGTAATAGACTAAAGCTTAGTGCGTCATCATCGCACACTTCGATACAACGACCGCACTTGATGCACGCCATATCCGCCACGCTCGCGCTATGTTTGCCCACCATATGCAGGACTTGATTCTCGGGGCAGATTCTCACGCACTCCATACATTTGGTGCAATTTTGCACATTGTGCGCAACCTTTAGCATAGCTTTTGCACCAATAAGGCTATATGTCGCTCCTAGCGGGCATAAATGCCCACAAAACCCATTTTTGAGCACAAACAAATCGAGCAAAAACACGCACAAGATTCCAAAAAATCCCGCACCCATACCAAACACAACGCCACGATGCAACATAGAAATAGGGCTGATAGCCTCCCACGCCAACACGCCAAAGACAAGTGAAAGCAAAAGACTTAAAAACAGCACGCCAAACTTCGCCCTGCGTGAGATGGCTAAAAAGCGCACATTTCCAATCCCAAGCTTCCTGCGCAAGAAGTTTGCCAAATCGCTCACCATATTGATAGGGCAGACAAACGCACAATACCCACGCCCCAAAAACACGCCATACACCACGACTACCACGAGCACACCAAGTAGCAAATCCATACTCATCGCCCCGCCAGCGAGGAAAATCTGCAAAAATGCTAGCGGATCGCTCATAGGGATAGATTCTAAAACCTTAGAACCGCTCAAATCGCCCTCTAGAATCTTAAAGGGCAAAACCTCGTGTTTGCTTTGTGCGATAGCGAGGTTTCTCTCCCCGCTAGTGAGTGAGCTGATATCGCCCTGTGCTACAAAATGCCTCGTGCCATCGATAAAGACAAAAGAGCAGTTTGCCACAAAAAACAATGCCAAGATTCCAATCTGTGTGAATCGGCGCAGGAGCAAAAATCTGTGTTTTCTTAGCCACATCATAACTCTCCATTGAGATATTCTAAGCTCTGCTTTTTATCTCCTTGTAGCTTGCGTATAGGGGCAGATTCTAGGCGCTGCTCATCGCGCTCTTCCCAGCCTTTGACATAGTTTGTCCCCATTTTGCCTAGGAGAGAATCTCTAGGCAGCACCCTAATGGAGGCGAGCTCTGTCACACAAGCCTTTTCGCATTTGCCACACCCAGTGCAGACATCATTTGCCACCATAGGCAATATCATAGAATGCTTGCCAGTGCGCTCGTTAGACTTGTATTCTAGATAAATCGCCCTATCTATCAAAGGACAAGCGCGATAGCACGCATCACACTGAATCCCCGCATACGCGATACAATTGAGTGTATCCACCACCGCCACGCCCATACGCGCTTTTGTGATATCTAGCGCGCCCTCTGTGCTCACGAGATTCTCATCAAGTGCATCAGTAGGGCAGGCAGTAACGCAGGGTATATCCTCACACATAAAGCACGGAATCTCACGCGGCACAAACACCGGCAAGCCCTTCAATCCATCTTGTGTAAGCCTAAGCGTGTAGTATGGGCACGCCTCCACGCAAAGCCCACATTTAATGCAGGTATTGACAAAATTCTCTCGCGCTCCCGGAGGATAGAGCCATAGGGGATTGGATTTGGCTTCTAGGACATACGCGCCCCATACCAATCCACCCACAGCCGCAAGCCCCATAGCCTGCAGGATAGAGCCGATTGCCTTTCTGCGTTGCAAATCCATAGGATTATGCCTTATACACCTTCACGGCGCATTTTTTAAAATCCGTCTGTTTAGAGAGCGGACAAGTCGCATCAAGGCATACTTTATTGATATAGACATTTTCATCAAACCAAGGCACATACACCAAGCCCTTTGGCGGGCGGTTTCTGCCATTGATATCCACACGCGCCTTTACCTTGCCCCTGCGAGATTCTACCCATATATGATCCCCGGCTTTAAAGCCCTGCTCTTTCGCATCAGATTCATTCATATAGCACAGTGCTTCTGGCACAGCGCGGAATAGCTCTGGCACCCTCATCGTCATCGTCCCGCTATGCCAATGCTCCAAAACCCTGCCAGTTGAGAGCCACAAAGGATAGTCAGAATCTGGCATCTCGCAGGGATCCATATACGGACGGAAGAAAATCTTTGCCCTATTTTTGATGGGCTTTTTCTCACTGCCGGGCTTACTCAAATCGCCTTGCAAAAGCGCGGCTTCTTTATTGCCATAGAAGGCAAATTCCTTGCCCTCGCCGTATTTGCGCGCGTATGGATCGTATTTAGCGTTAAATCGCCATTGCGTCTCTTTGCCATCGACTACAGGCCAGCGCAATCCACGCACCTTATGATACACATCAAACTCCGCCAAATCGTGTCCGTGTCCAAGCCCAAAAAGTCGGTATTCTTCCCACAAATACTTTTGCACAAAGAATCCATAGCCCTCAAAGACTGTATCATCGCTGCCCACGACTTTGCGCGTATCGCCAAAAACTTCGGAGTTTAGTTGGTTATTTAGCATCGCGTCTTTGGTGCTAAATTTCTTAGCCCTTTCATTAGCAAAGAGCACCTCAAAGAGCGTAGAATCTTCGCTATAGCCAAACGCCTTAGATTCAGCTAGCACACTCTTTAGCCCCAACGCCTCATAGTCCTTGCCCCACACTTCTTTGAGCGTGAATCGTTTGGCAAACTCTAGCACCTGCCAAGTATCGCTCATCGCGTTGCCCTGCGGGAGGACTTGCTGCTTCCAATGCTGCGTGCGCCGCTCGGCGTTGCCATACGCACCCCATTTTTCATAAATCATCGCAGAGGGCAGGATCAAATCCGCGACTTTGGCACTAATCCCCGGATAGCTATCGCTCACCACGATGAAGTTATCAAGCTCCCTAGCGGCTTTTACCCAATGGTTAGCGTTTGCAGTGTTTTGCCACGGGTTATTAACCTGCACCCACACCCATTTCACCTTTTGATCCTCTAGTGCGCGCATAATGTCCAGATACGCATAGCCGGGCTTGCCATTGAGTGTGCCGGCGGGGAGATTCCATATTTTTTCAGAGATCTCTCGGTGCTTTGGATTTGCCACCACCATATCCGCGGGCAATCTGTGGCAAAATGTCCCCACCTCACGCGCTGTCCCACACGCACTAGGCTGCCCTGTGAGTGAAAACGCGCCATTGCCGGGCTTGGCTTGTTTGCCAAGGAGCATATGCACCATATAGCTTTGCTCATTGACCCAAGTGCCCCTTTGGTGTTGGTTAAAGCCCATCGTCCAAAAGCTCACAACCTTGCGATCTTTTTGTGTGTAGTAATCAGCGAGCTGCTGAAGTTTAGCCTTAAAAGAATCGAGGCTTTCGGACTCATCGCCCTTAGCAAGTGTCGCGACAAAATCAAGCGTGTATGGCTCTAGGGCTTTTTTAAAGTCCTCAAAACCAATCTCCCAATGCGCATCGGCTTCCTTTGCCCTGTCGTTAGTGAGTGTATCGCCGGCTTTTAAGCCCAAATATTGCAGCGTGATGCCCTCATTCTCGCTGAGCACTTTGCTCACTTGCTTTGCCACGATCTCTCTTTCTTGAGGTGCGAAGCTCTTGTGCTCGGGATTATCGCGCATACCATAGCCGATATTGACATATCCGGTGCTAAAGGTGCAGTAGTTTTTGACAAATTCTTTGTCGATAGATTCTGGTTTGTTATACACGATCTCGCGTGCGATGAAGTTCCAAATCGCCAAATCGGTTTGGGGTTTGAAAATAATCTCGATATCCGCGATATCTGAAGTCCTGTTGGTAAAGGTTGAGAGATTGACAATCTTTACTTTGTTGGAGTTGGAGAGCTTCCTATCGGTTACGCGACTCCACAAAATCGGGTGCATCTCCGCCATATTCGCGCCCCAAGTAACAATCGTATCGGTGAGCTCAATATCATCATAGCAGCCCGCTGGCTCATCGACACCAAAGGTTTGCATAAAGCCCACCACCGCACTCGCCATACAATGCCGCGCGTTAGGATCGATGTTGTTTGAGCGAAAGCCAGCTTTCATAAGCTTTGCCGAGGCATAGCCCTCTTGGATCGTGTATTGCCCACTGCCCAAAATCGCCACGCCTGTCGGTCCTATCTCCTCATAGGCTTTTTTAAACTGCTTTTCCATCTCATCAAAAGCCCGTTTCCAACTCACAGGAGCAAACTTCCCTTTCTTATCAAATTCACCCTTTGCATTCACACGCAAAAGTGGCTGCGTGAGGCGATCTTGCCCATACATAATCTTTGCACAAAAATATCCCTTAATACAGTTGATACCACGATTTACGGGTGCTTCTGGATCTCCCTTGACTGCGACTATTTGCCCGTCTTTGGTGGCGACCATTATCCCGCACCCCGTCCCACAGAATCTACACACGCTCTTATCCCATTTCCAAGACTTTTGGGCGGTGCTAGATTCTGCTAGGAGCGTGCTTGGCACGCCTAGTCCCGCAGCTGACGCAGCTGAGGCAATGGCTGCACTTTTTATAAAACTCCGACGACTTACATTTGCTTGCATATTTCCTCCTTACAGAATGTCTAATTTCAAAGTTTATGTAATAATCCAAACAAAAGGCATTTGAAGAAAATCGCTTGTGCTCCCACCTCCTTTTTCTTTAGATAAACTGCGGATTTCCTAAGGCAGATTCTGCACAGAATCTAAACCTAAGCCATTACGCGGCAGAAAATGTGGATTTTTCGCAGTTTTCTTAAAGTTTTATAAAACGAAAAATTATAACACAAAGCTGCACAGATGGAATCTATATCAATTCTTATATATAAATTTTTTATAAAACTTTCAGCTTTAAAGCTTAGAGATTCATTAACTTAAGTTAATTTTCAGAATAAAATTCTTATAATGCGTGCTCTTAAAACAATTCAAGTCAGCAAGGATTCTCTATGGAACTCACAAAAATAGCAACACAAGAGGACATCAATCGTCAGTGGATTGTGCTTGATGCTAAAGATCAAGTATTTGGTCGTCTCATCACGCAGGCAGCCACTCTATTGCGCGGCAAACACAAGCCCTGCTTTACGCCAAACATCGATTGTGGCGATTTTGTCGTCATCATCAATGCCACCGAGGTGAAATTTACCGGTATGAAACTCAAAGACAAAGAATACTTCACGCACTCTGGCTACTTTGGCAGCACCAAGAGCAAGACGCTTGAGGAAATGCTCCAAAAATCCCCCGAAAAGCTCTTCCACCTTGCGGTGCGTGGTATGCTCCCTAAGACAAAGCTCGGCAGAGCAATGCTCAAAAAGCTCAAAGTCTATCGCGGTAGCGAGCACCCCCACAGCGCGCAAATAAGCAAATCAACCCAAGCAGCTAAAGGAAAATAATATGGCAAAAGTATATGCAACAGGAAAAAGAAAAACAGCAGTCGCAAAAGTATGGCTACAAAGCGGTAGTGGCAAACTCACTATCAATGGACAAAGCCTTAATGACTGGCTTGGCGGACACGAAGCCATCAAGATGAAGGTAATGCAGCCCCTTATCCTAACCAAGCAAGAAAAATCTGTGGATATCATCGCTCGCACGCTTGGTGGCGGGTATTCTGCACAGGCTGAAGCCCTAAGACACGGTATATCAAAAGCACTTAATAGCTACGATATCGCATTCCGTGCGATACTCAAGCCAAAGGGCTTGCTCACACGAGATTCAAGAGTAGTGGAGCGCAAAAAATATGGTAAGAAAAAGGCTCGCCGCTCACCACAATTCTCAAAACGCTAAGATTGTGGGCTATGGGGCTCTTTGGATTTATCCCAAAATGCCCCATGGTGGTGCTCCTCTCACGAACTCGCTAGCTAGGTGTATTGCTAGGCAAAGAGTGGTGTTTGTGGGATAGGAGGCTTAAGATTCACAAAGGAGTTAGTATGCTAAAAGAAGCGCAATACATTTGGAAAGACGGCAAGCTCGTGCCGTGGGCGGAGGCTACCACACATATTTTGACTCACACTCTGCATTATGGCAACGCTGTGTTTGAGGGCACGAGGGCGTATATGACGCCTGAAGGTTTGGCGATTTTTCGCTTGCAAGATCACACAAAGCGACTGCTCAACTCGGCAAAAATCGTGTGTATCAAAAGCCCCTACACGCAAACAGAGCTCGAAAACGCCCAAATCGAGCTTTTGCGCGCCAACAAAGACGATTACAAAGCCAATGTGTATATCAGACCGCTCATCTATCTAGGCTATGGTGTGATGGGGCTCTATCACGCGAACGCGCCTGTGAATGTCGCCATTGCTGCGTGGGAGTGGGGCGCGTATCTGGGCGATGATGCACTCAAATATGGTATCAAAGTCAAAACAAGCTCCTTTGTGCGCAACTGCGCCAAATCCCATATGGGCAAGGCAAAATCCGCTGGCGGCTATCTCAACTCCCAAATGGCAAAATACGAAGCCATAAGCGCGGGTTGTGAGGAAGCCCTGCTTCTCGATGATAATGGCTTTATCGCGGAGGGAAGTGGCGAGTGCTTTTTTATCGTGCGCGATGGCGTGCTCATCACCCCACCACACGACAATACCTTAGAATCTATCACACAAGCCACCGTGGTAGAGCTCGCCAAAGATCTCGGTATCCCGCTAGAGCAGCGCAGAATCTCGCGCGATGAGGTGTATATCGCCGATGAAGCGTTTTTCACCGGGACAGCCGCAGAGATCACGCCGGTGCGCGAGCTAGATTGGCGCGTGATTGGCGAGGGCAAAGCCGGAGCTATCACTAAGAGACTTCAAGAAGAGTTTTTTGCCATCGTGCAGGGCAAAAACCAAAAATACAGGAAATATCTCACATTTATTTAAAGGACTGCTATGCCAATAGATCTCAATGAACATCTCAAAAACAAGCGCGCACAGATGAATAACGACAATAAGTCATCAGAGCCAAAGCGCGACAATAATAACAAACCGCCTTTTGGTGGTGGCAGCAACTTTGATGGCTTTAATAACCTCAACAACTTCGTGCCTAGTGGCAAAAAGCTCACGATTTTGCTCATTCTCATCGCTATTGTTTTGATCCTTGTCATCCAACGCCCCTTTGTGATCATCAACTCCGGTGAAGTGGGGATTAAGGCTACTACGGGTAAATACGAGCCCACGCCATTGCAGCCCGGACTGCACTTTTTTATCCCATTTTTTCAAGAAGTGATTGTGGTGGATACGCGTGTGCGCACGATAAACTTCTCTCGTAGCGAAGATATGGGGGCGATAGCCAAAAACCAAGGGATATTTAGAAACGATGCGATCAATGTGCTAGATTCTCGCGGACTCACGGTGATGATTGAGCTCACGGTGCAATACCAACTAAACGATACCAACGCCCCGCTCACAATCTCTGTTTATGGATTGTCGTGGGAGCAAAAAATCATCAATCCCGTGGTGCGTGATGTCGTGCGCAGTGTCGTGGGGCGTTATCCCGCCGAGGAGCTGCCCACCAAGCGCGATGATATAGCCAAAGAAATAGCTCTCAATATGGAAAATGAAGTCAAGCGGTTTAAAAACGATCCCGTGATACTCACCTCCGTGCAGCTGCGCGAGATCGTGCTACCTGAAAAGATAAAAGCCCAAATCGAGCAAGTCCAAGTCGCAAGGCAAGAAGCCGAGCGCGTGCGCTATGAAGTCGATAGAGCCAAGCAAGAAGCCGAAAAAGTCGCTGCGCTTGCTAAGGGGGAGGCGGACGCAAATCGTGTCAAGGCTCAAGGTGTGGCAGACGCGATAACCATCGAAGCCAAAGCCCAATCCCAAGCCAACAAACTCATCGCCGATAGTCTTAGCCAACGCCTGCTAGACTTGCGCCAAATCGAGGTGCAGGGCAAGTTTAATGAAGCACTCAAAGAAAATAACAACGCCCAGATTTTCCTCGCTCCGGGCGGCTCTGTGCCAAACATCTGGGTAGATTCTAAAAGCAAGCGACAAAGCACCGTGAGCGCGCAATAGATGAACCCACACCCCACAGAATCTACGCAATCCACACACGAGGCAAGCACCTCGCGCGCTCTCGTATCAGATTCACTCGCGCAATGCCTTGGTGCTATTGATTGGGAGAAATCCCCTCTAATCCCCACCATCGCCCAAAGCATAGAGGACAACTCCGTGCTAATGCTCGCCTACAGCAGCAAAGAATCTCTGCGCTTAAGTATGCAAAGCAAGCTCGCGCACTACTTCTCGCGCTCCAAACAGCGCATTTGGCAAAAGGGCGAGCAGAGCGGACATCTCCAACATATAGAATCTATCAAGCTAGATTGCGATGGCGACACCCTGCTCTTTATGGTGCGTCAAGTGGGCGTGGCGTGCCACACGGGGGCAAAAAGCTGCTTCTTTACAACCCTAGATTCTATAGAATCTACCAACAATTCTCACGCCACTTCCACGCCACTTATTGATACCACCAAGCTCTATGGCATTGTGGATTCTCTCTATCATACGATTATGCACAAACGCTCTAGCGATCCGCAGAGCTCTTATACCGCGTCTTTGTATGCTAAGGGTATCAATACCATTTGCAAAAAAATCATCGAGGAAGCTGGGGAGCTGACTTTCGCGCTCAAAGACGGCAGGAGTGAGGACATCATCTATGAATGTAGCGATCTCGTGTATCACGCACTTGTTGGGCTTGGGCTCTATGGCATAAGCCCCGATAGAATCCGCCAAGAGCTCCAAAGGCGGGAGGGTGTAAGCGGGATAGAGGAGAAAAACTCCCGCCAAGACTAGATTATGCAAGATATCATAGTCCTTATCCAAAACTTTTTTGACACTTTCGCCTTTTATGAAATCGCCATTATGAGTATGCTCTTTGTGGTGTTTATTTTGTTTTTTATGCTCGGGCTGCTGCTGCGAGGGCGTAGGTTTTCTTCTAAATTTTTCTTTTTTCTTAGTATCGTGCTTTTTATTAGCGCGCCTTTTATCCTGCAGTTTTGTATGCAGCAGCTCCTCTATAAGAGCGATATTGAGGTATTGCAGAGCAAACGCCTCGAATACACCAACGCATTTTTTGTGCAGGCAAATGTAACAAACATAGGCTTTGCGCCATTTAGCCTGTGTGAGGTGAGCGTGGATATCCTGCACGATGGGTTTTTAAAGCCCCTTAGCGGTATTTATCCCAAACGCCATTACAAGCAGATTATCCCCCTAGCCCTTTCGCCCGGACAAAGTCAAGAGTTTCAGCTCATCTTTGACAACTTCACTCCCACGCTGCCCTTTGACTACACCCTCCACATCGACTGCCATAGTAGCAATGGGCTAAACAAGCTCCTCCAATCCTACCAACACACGCCCTCTCATCAAGCCATAGAATCTAGCGCGCCTCACGCAGACGCTCAAGCACTGCCATAACGCGCAAGGTGTGCGCCCGATACTCCGCCTCGCCCCATAGTAGAGATTGCGCATCTTTGTGAATCTCTAAGCGGGATTGCGTGCCGTTGTGCGTATTTTGGTGTGCCGCCTCGCCCAAACCACCCAAACCATCCGCATTGCCCGCCTTATCTGTCTTATCCACGCTACTATCGGCGTTTTGCACGCTCTGGGCATTTTTCACACTCCTAGATTCTGTATTCTCACGCATTTTTGCTTCCACCAATCGCACAAAGGCTTTGATACTCCTATCAAGTGCGAGCTCTTTAGTGATCTCTGGCGTTTGCACCTCGCCTAGGCGGTATTTAATCATCATTTGGTGCAGGGCGGGGGTTTGGAGGTTTTGCTCTAGCACTACGCCGCTTGTGTAGATTCTGAGTTTATCAGAGCGCGTCTCATCATAGATGGCAGTCTGCCTACTCCCACCGATGGTGATCTCACGCACCTTAATAGGCGAGAGCCACGAGACATTAATCATCACGATAACATTATTTGTAAGCTCTAAGCTTAGCACGGCAAAGGCGTCGTTGGGGTAGTTGAGGTATTTTTGCCTAAAGACACTCACACGCCTCACATCAAGCCCTATGAGATAATCAATAATACTCAAATCGTGGATTGCGAGATCCCACACCACATCAGTAGCACTCTGAAACAACCCTAGATTGATACGCCGCGCGGTAATGGAGACGATATTGCCAAAATCAGCGATATGGGCTTTGAGATACTCCACCGCAGGCGCGTGCAAAAAGATATGATCGCAATAGAGCACGACATTATGCCTATCCGCTAGTTCATAGAGTATTTGTGAATGCGCATAGCTCATACACAGGGGCTTTTCGACAAAGAGATGCTTTCTAGATTCTATAGCCTTTTTGGCGAGGGCAAAATGCGTGTGTGGCGGCGTGATGATACACACGCACTCGATATTCTCATCGCCCAAAAACTCTTCAAAATCCTCATAAATGCGCAAATGTGGGAATGCCCCCAACGCCTCCTTAGCGCGCGTAGATTCTATCTCACACAGCGCATAGAGCTCCGCGCACTCAAGAGATTCTATCGTGCGCGCCACATTCACACCCCAATACCCATACCCCACGACTCCACATCGCAACATCGCTAGCCTTTGTCTTAAATTGTCGCGCTATTGTAGCCAAACCACCGAGATTCTGCCAAGAATCTCCACAAAACCCCCACGCAAGCCTGTATTTTTTGACATTTTAAGGAAGAGTTAAAAATCTTTTGGCTAAAAACACTACTTTATACTTTCAAGGAGGCATAATGGCGTTAATGATAAATGATGAGTGTATTGCTTGCGATGCGTGCAGGGAGGAATGCCCAAATGAAGCAATCGACGCAGACGATCCATTTTATATCATAGATCCCGATCGTTGCACCGAGTGCATAGGGTATTATGATGAGCCAAATTGTATCCCGGTATGCCCCGTAGATGCGATAATCCCAGATCCTGACAATATAGAAAACATCGAAGAACTCCGTTACAAATCCGAGCAGCTCAAAAGGTCGGAGTGATGGCAAAGGTTACCAGCGTCATTGACATTGGTTCTAACTCCGCGCGGATGGCGATATTCCGCAAAACAAGCCGTTTTGGCTTTCACCTAATCCACGAGATAAAATCCAAAGTGCGTATCTCTGAAGGCTGCTATGAAAATGGTGGTATGCTCCAAGAAGCCCCTATGCAGCGCGCATTAGGCGCAATCAAAGAATTTTTAGACATAGCCAAAAGCTACAAAACCACCAAGCTCTTTTGTGTGGCGACTTCTGCCATTAGGGACGCGCCAAATGCTAGAGACTTCCTCGCTCGCGTAAAAAAAGAATGCAAGCTTAGTATCAAAGTCATAGACGGACAAAAAGAAGCCTTTTATGGTGGCGTGGCGTGCGCTAATCTCTTACACAAAAAAGATGGTATCACGATTGATATCGGCGGGGGTAGCACAGAATGCGCCTTTATCCAAGGGGGCAAAATCACCGATCTCATCTCGCTCAATATCGGCACCATTCGCATAAAAGAATTGTTTTTTGACAAGCGCAACGATATTGAGGGTGCGAGAGCCTACATCAAGCAAGAACTTGCCAAAATCCCCGCGCATTACCACCACGAAAGAGTGTTTGGCATAGGCGGGACGATTAGGGCGGTGGCAAAAATGCTCATCAAACACACAGAGTATCCGCTCAATAGAATCCACGGCTATGAGTTTAACCCCAAAGAGCACAAAAAGCTTTTTGACAAAATCACCACTTCCCCCCTCCACAAGCTCCAAAACCTCCCTATCCCGCAAGATAGGCTCGATACCATCACAAGCGGCGTGCTGATTTTTGCGAGCTTCCTAGAGCATTTGGGCGCAAAGGAAGTCATCACAAGCGGCGTGGGCGTGCGCGAGGGCGTGTTTTTGGCAGATTTGTTGCGCAACCAGCACTACCAATTCCCAAAGGGATTTAATCCCTCGGTAGCAAGCCTCCAAGAGCGATTTTGCTTGCAAAAAAAATACGCAAACACGCTCAAATCCCTAGCCCTAGAGCTTTTTGACACGCTCTCGCCCTGTCATAAATGCGATGAGAATCTGCGCTATGTGCTTGGCATTGCCGCCTACCTTAGCCCCATTGGCACGACTTTGAACTTCTATCAGAGCAATCTGCACGGCGCGTATATCCTGCTTAATGGGCTAGAGTATGGATTCTCACACGCGCACAGAGAGCTCATCGCCCTACTTATCGAGTATAGTGACAAAAAAATCCCAAAGCTCGCCCCGATTTTAGAATCCCATATGCCTCCGCTGCCACAGATTCAGTGGCTTAGCTTTATCCTAGGGCTAGCCCAATGCCTCCTAAAAGCCCGCGATTTGCGCCAAAAAATCACTCTAGAATGTGAGCATATGGGCGAGGACATCTACCTGCATATCCACTCCACGCACCCCCTCTACCTCGCTAGAGAATACCTCCCACGCCTCCAAAAGCCCACCCCTAGGCTCTTTGTTGAGATTCACTAAAGGGCGCGAAAATGGGAGCAACTCTGCGCGTGGGCATTATCCGCCTTTCAGCCTTGGGGGATTGTATCGTGAGCGCGGCGTTTTTGCCGGATTTTGTGCAAGAACTCAAGCGAGCTTATACAATCCACCTCACTTGGTTTGTGGATTCACGATTTAGCGATATTTTGGCGCACTCGCCCTGCATAGATTCTCTAGAAGTCATCACGCTCAAACGCCAATCCCTAGCCCAAAAATTCCAACTCGCAAAGAGGCTTGCCAAACTCCCTGCTTTTGACATACTCATCGATATGCAAGGACTTATCAAATCCGCGCTTATTGGCGCATTTTTGCGCAAACGCCATTTTGTGGGCTTTGGCTTTGGCTCTGCCAAAGAACTTTTAAGCGCGCTTTTTTACACACATCGCGTCCAAATCGCCTATGAAGAAAATATCCTAAAGCGCAACGCACTCCTACTGCATAAGGCTAAAGAGATTTTGCACATCGCTAAAGATTCACAGCCCTCACTCCCTGATATGCTCTCACACAAAGCCCTATCCTTTGCCCACACGCCACACGCCCTCGCCCCTATCGCCCCCAAACTCCAATCTCGCCCCTATATCCTGTGCGTTTTAGAATCTTCCCTGCCCTCTAAGACTTACAATCCCGCGCTTTTTGCCAAAGCCCTCGCCCTCATATGCGAGCATTTGCGCAGCGCACAGATTTTGCTCCTCACGCACAAAGCCACACACAAAGCCACCCAAATCCTACAATCCCCCGCCCTCACGCCATTTAGAGATTCACACGCCATCACGCCACTTAGCAACCTCAGCCTAGATAGCATAAAAGCCCTCATAGCGCAAATGGATCTCATCATCGGCGGGGATACGGGTATCACGCACCTAGCGTGGGCATTGGGGCGAGATTCACTCACGCTCTATGGCAACACCCCCGCACAGCGATTTAAACTCCTAGGAGAATCCAACCTCACGCTAAGCGGCAGCGACAACCCCACTTATGACAAAAACGACTTTTCGATAAACAACATCGCGCCTAGTGAGATTGCCAAATGCGCCCTCACATTGCTTAGCCAAAAACACAAGGAGATTGTATGCTAAAGCCCGCGATTTTGCTCCTAGAGATTGCTAGCGGAGTGCTTGGGCGCTATCTCGCGCATATCCCGCATAGATTCTTTGTGTGGCATATACGCGCGCTTGGTTGGCTCTTTCACACACTTGATAAACGCCGATACGCCGATGCGTATGCAAACCTTGAGTTTGTCTATGGGGAGAGCCTCACACACGCCCAAAGGCACGCCATTATCCGCCGCTGCTATGACAATTTTGCCTTTGTGCTGCTAGAGAGCATTCGCGTGGTGTATCTTAATCCCCACAAATACGCTGCGCGCTTTAGATTCACAAACGAGCATTTCATCACAGAATCTATCGCCAAAGACGGCGGGGCGGTGCTCATCTCCGCGCATTTTGGGTATTGGGAAGCGATGGCGACGATCCTCCCTCCGCGTTATCGTATGTGTCAGATGGCGTCCCTTGGGCGTCTCACGCAGTTTGAGCCTATCAACCATATGATTATCAAGCGGCGCGAGAGCAATGGCGTGCGTATGATAGACAAAAAGGGCGCATTCAAGCACCTGCTCAAAATGTATGCCCAAAAAAACGCGCTTGTGGGGATTTTAGTCGATCAAAATATCGGGCTAAATGAGGGGGTGGAAGTGGAGTTTTTTGGCAAACGCGCCACGCATACCACCATCGCTTCTGTGCTCTCGCGCCGCTTTGGCGTGGCGATCGTGCCCGTGTTTATTGATTTTAACGACGATTATTCGCGCTATGAGGTGCGGTTTTTTGAACCAATCAGAGCGCAAAACACCTCCGATATGGCTAAAGACATCTTACAAGCCACGCAAGCCCAAGCGCGCATTACGCAAAAAGCGATAGAATCTAGCCCAAGTAGCTGGTTTTGGTTTCACAAACGCTTTAAGGTGTTTTATCCACAAATCTATCAAAAGAAAGACGATGGGCAGATTTAAGATTCTTAAATCCACGCCGACTTTGCGCCTAGTCCTTAGCGGAGAGTGGCTCTATAGTGCGCCAAAGAGGGATTTGCGTGCTTTGCGCGCGGCTTTGCGCAATGCCAGAGAGGTAGAGATCGACTTTAGCGCGCAGCCTGTTGTGGATTTTGCCTTTTGCGCGTTTTTGCTCTCACTCCTTGAGGGCAAATCCTACACTTTTCTCAATCCCAATTCCCACATACAAGAGATTTTTGCCACTCTAGAGCGATATCCGCCAAACCTCCCTGCACAATCCCACAAGCCCTCGGCTTTCTTTACATTTTTTAGCAATATTGGGCTATGGGTGGCGGATTTTTTCCAAAATATGCTAGATTTTTTGCATTTTTTTGGTATGAGCTTGTATTACCTTTGGCTTAGCGTGCTCCACCCACGGCGGTTTAAAATCGCCTCGATTTTTTATCACATCTCAGAATCTGGGCTAAAATCCCTGCCTGTGGTGCTCACCACAAGCTTTATCGTGAGCTATGCCATAGCCCTGCAGGGCGTGATACAACTAGACAAAATGGGCGTGCCCATTATGAGTGTGGAGATCGTAGCAAAGCTCTGCCTGCGCGAGCTGGGACCTTTTGTCCTAGCACTTGTTATCGCGGGGCGTTCAGCATCTAGCTTCAGCGCGCAAATTGGCGTGATGAATCTCAACGAAGAAAACGACGCGCTAAAAACGATGGGCTTTAGCGTGATAGATTTTCTCGTTACCCCTAGGATCTTAGCCCTCATCATCACGATGCCCCTGCTTGTGTTTCTCTCAGATGTGGTGAGCCTGCTTGCAGGAATGCTCGCTACTAATGTGCAAGCAGGGATAAGCTTCACGCAGTATTGGGAGAGATTCTATGAATATGTCGCCATCACGCATTTTTGGGTGGGCATAGTCAAGGCACCGTTTTTTGGACTAGCTATCGGGCTTGTGGGGTGCTTTAGAGGGCTAAAGGTGCAGGGCGATACAGAATCTCTAGGCAGGCAAACCACGCTAAGTGTCGTCAATGCCATTTTTTGGATTATCGTCATCAATGCGATATTTTCATTTTTTACCACGACTTTGGGGATTTAAATGGCAGAGATTATCAAAGTCAGCCATCTCACTACCCAATACACGCAGGGCGTAATAATCCACGATGATATTAGCTTTAGTATCCAAAAGCGCGAGATTTTTGGGATATTAGGCGGAAGCGGGAGTGGCAAATCCACGCTTTTGCGCAATATGATCTACCTCCAAAAGCCCGTGAGCGGAGAGATACAAATCTTTGGGCGCAATATCTGGGAACTAGAAGATTCTAAGCGGCATTTGGTGCTAGATAAATGCAGCGTGATGTTTCAATTTGGCGCGCTTTTTAGCTCTATGAGCGTGCTTGATAATGTCGGTATGCCGCTTGTGCAGCGTGGGAGCCTGCCCCAAAAATGTATCGATGAGCTCGCGGCATTTTGGTGTGAGCGCGTGGGGCTGCCCGCACAAAGCGTGTATAAATACCCATACGCCCTAAGTGGCGGTATGAAAAAGCGCGTAGCCCTAGCGCGCGCACTCATCACAAGTCCAGATATTTTGTTCCTCGATGAGCCCACAAGCGGGCTTGATCCCAAAAGCGCGCAAAACTTCGATACGCTTATCTTAGAACTCAAAGAAATGCTAAATATCACTATTGTGATGGTAACCCACGATTTGGATTCTATAAAAGATAGCGTGGATAGGTTTATCCTACTGGAGGATAAAAAAATCGCCTTTTGCGGGAGCTTAGAAGAGCTAAGAGCTCGTGGCGTGAGGACAGAGATTTTTTCGGGCAATCGTGGAGAGAGGATACTAGGGTAGATTCTATAAATGTTTAGAATCTAAATCTATGGAGCTAGATTCTATCCTCGCTCCATTATGGGCTTAGCCCTATGCCCACAAGCCGCCGCTAGATTATTGCTTGATACCAAGGAGTGTTTCTATCATTCTGTCAATAGTCGTGATGACTTTGGCATTTGCCGCGTAGCCTCCTTGGAATTTTATGAGATTCACCATCTCTTCATCCACACTTACTTGTGAGATGGACAAATGCTCCTTTTTCACTGCTGAAAGCACAGAATCTTTAGTCTCTTTGGTGCGCTGGGTTTGCTCTGTTTGCGTCGCCACGCGCCCGGTTAGGAATTGAAAAAACTCCGGAATGCGCATTTTTTTGCTATCAAATTTACTTGTATAAAAATCCACCTCATCGTATTGGAGCTGCTGCATCATATTTGCCACATCAAAGTTTCCATTAATAGGCGCAAGCCACGGGCGTATCAGCGTAGAATCCCGCACATACTCGCGGTTTAGCTCGATATCTTTGGCACTATTGCCATCAAAAAACCGATTGAGCCCAAGTGCCCCGGTGAAATTCGTGCCATTATCTTTAATCGAGACATACAAGCCCTTTGCGGGATCTTTAGCCTGTATCACAAATTCTCTAGCCACATCGTCATAATACGCGCGAAAATAATCATCGACATCATTAAGCGGGTTGTTGTCTTTGTTGTCATCGGTGTTGGCATTAATGGCATTAACGACATCATAGATGGTGGTGATTCTATCGATATGGATAGTTTTGCGCACCATCTCATCGCCCGTGGTGTTATACACGATGATATCAAAGCTCCCTTCTTTGAGATTGTAGTTAGAATCTAGCAGCGCGTATTTGCCCCAAATATCGAGCTTATCGCTTTTTATCACATTTGTCGCACTCTGGGCGTATATCGCGTTTGTCGCCTCAATAAAACCTTTAGCAAAAATATCAAGCTGATTGATATAATCCTGAATCTTGCCCACCGGCGTGCCGTCTATGCCGCTGCTATAAAGCCCAATAAGCGATCCCGCCTTGCCCTGTGTGATTTTCTCGGTGATTTCTATGCGTTTGAAGTCATCGCCCTGAAAATACACGCGCGAGAGATTGTTGGCGTTGTTGTCTTTTTCCAAAATGATGGGGTGATACATCGAGCCATCGACGATATTAAAGCCCCTGCCGATATTGAGCACATACTCATCATCAAAATCCGCGCGCTGAGGGTAGGTAGAATAATCGCTCTTTAGGTGGTTTTTAAACACATTTGCACCGATGAGCGATTGGAGGTTAAACTCCAGCTCATCGCGCCTATCGCGCAACTCATTAGCCTGCTTGAGCTCTAAGCCATCTTCCATTTCTTTGAGCTTTTTGTTTATCTCGGCGATTTCTTTGGCGGCGAGATTGACTTCTTTTACCACCACTTCTAGCTCATCACTCGCCTTGCGCTGCAGGATTTCAAGCCGCCTGCGTGTCTCTTGGATATTGTTAGTGAGTGTGGCGGTATCTTTGGCGAGATTTTGTTTTTGGGCGGGATCGCTAGAATTTTTGGCGAGATCTTTCCACGCGTCAAAATACCGCTCCAAGTCGTTATAAATCCCCACGCCATCAACCTCCGGGAAAAACGCACTCGCCTCACGCAAATAAGTAAAATGCGTATCATAAAACTGCGATTCTTCATTGGCGCGCCTGTATCGTGAGAACACAAACTCATCGTGTGCGCGGGCAATCGTCTCGACACTCACGCCCCGCCCTAGGTTGTAGTCTTGGAAATAAATGGGCTTTTCTGGGCGCACGACGACTTTTTGGCGACTATAAAACTCATCGCTTGCGTTTGAGATATTATTGCCCGTCACATCTACCATTACCTGATGGGCTTGCAAACCGCTATATGAGGTGCTAAGAGAGGAGAGAATACCGCCCATTATGCCCCCTAGACTTGAATCTGCACGAGGTGGCTTTTTGCCCTGCTGGTGTTGGTGTATCCGCTATCCTCACAAGGGATAAGCCTGCGCAAAAGCGAGTCGTAAAACTCGCTCACAGCAAACACGCTCTTTGCATACGCGCTATTGAGAGTTTTTAGCTCCTGAAGTGCTTGGCGCAAATCCCCTAGCCCCTTGTCAATCGCTGGCTCAAGCTGCAGAATCTCGGCAAGGGGTTTGTTGTCATAGGATTGGATAAGCTTTTGCATCTCTTGTTCCATAAGAGATTTTTTTTGTTCAAAAGATTTGATGAGAGAGTTTTTTTGTGGATTGCGAGCAAATATCGCTTCGTTGTTGGCGACTTGGATATCTGCTATGTCTTGGTTGGTAAGATCTATGAGGCTACGCACATCAGCGATAGCACCATCTAAATACTGCTGCAACATCTGCACTCCCTAATCCCCGCCCATTGGGTTTAGGGCGAGTGTTTTTAGAGATTAAGCAAATCTGATGCCATTTTCCTAGAAGTTTTGTCCATATCGAGAGCATAAGTGCCTTTGGCGATTCTTTCTTTGATATCACTCACTTTATCAAACGCCACTTCTTTGCTCTCCTCGCTGCCCTGTGCGCGCACATCGCTCGCGCCTTTTAGGTTGCGATTACTCCCTAGAGAGTTGGTGGCTGCGATAGAAGAATTCACACCTGTAATCATATGTTCCTATCCTTGTTTTCTTTTTATTGTAACACAAAATCGACGAAAGCCCAATGCTTTTTAAGCCTCAATTTGTGTAGCGATTGAGCTCCTTTTTGAAATCCTCAATGGTGGTTGTGCTGCCCTGTGCGCCCTCAAAAAGCAGCGTTTTAGAATCTTTATAAGCAAAAATCGCCAAAAGCACCATCACATACAAAAATAAGAAAAAAGCAATGCTAGGAATAAGCCAATTTTTTGTCGTGATATCCATTGAAATCCTTTAGATTCTATACATCTAGCCACTGCATAATAGCGTGCTTTAGTCCCTCAATCTCCACCACCTCACTATGCACCACGGGCTTTTTGAAAACCTCGGCGATATGCGGGCTAAGCCTCCGCGCAGAATCCAAAGACAAAACAAACCTAATCGCCTCTTCATCTCCAAGCCCAGCCCTAGCACCTAGCGCCTCTGCCGTGGTGGGTGCGAATTTACTCCACTCCGCGGTGGAGCAGAGCACAAACTGCTCGCCCTTGTGGGATTGCGCAAACTCCTCGTATGCCTTTATCCCGCACGCTGTGTGAGGATCTAGCAAGTAGCCCTTAGCAAAGGATTTGGCGATGAGCTCCTTGCACTCTCTATCCTCACAAAAGCTCGCCGCAAAATACCCCTGCAACGCCTCCAACTCCACAGAATCTAGCGCATACACTCCCTCATCTTGGAGCGAGCGCATACATTCCCTCGTGCGCTGCGCACCAAAAAGCTCAAACAATACCCGTTCCACATTAGAGCTTTTAATAATATCCATCGCGGGCGAGGAAGTTTTACGCAGCTGTCTGTGGCGTATATCATACACGCCGGTGGTGATAAAGTCATAGAGGATATTATTGGCATTTGAAGCACTGATGAGCTTACCTAGTGGCACGCCCATCTTTTTGGCATAAAATCCGCCTAAGATATTGCCAAAATTCCCGCTAGGCACGATGAGATGCAGGGGCTGCATACGCGTGAGTGCGTCCTCTTTGCACAGCTTGCAATACGCCCAAATGTGATAGATTATCTGAAACGCCACGCGTCCGATATTGACAGAATTTGCCACTGAGAGCGCGACACCTTTGCCTTGCAAAAATCCCAAAAACTCTGAATCTCGTAGCAAGGATTTGAGCATTTGCTGCGCGTCATCGAAATTCCCCTTAATACCAAGCACCTTGAGATTTGGAGAATCTTGCGTCACCATCTGCAGTCTTTGGACATCCGAAGTGCCATCTTTGGGGTAAATGCACACGACTTTGATACTACAATCCTGCCCCAAGTTCTCCCTAGCAAAGCTCTCCAAAGTCGCTGGTCCCGTATCGCCGCTAGTGGCTACAAGTATGAGATACTCCCTGCCCTGTGCTAAGCCCTGCACGATACGCCCAAAGGGCTGCAGTGCCATATCTTTAAACGCGCGCGTGGGTCCGTGATAGAGCTCTAGGATAGAGAGATTCTCATCATAGCGCGCTAGTTGAGCAGGTGCGCTAGATTCATCAAAGCCCTCATAAGTCTGCAGCGCAAAGTCCAAAAGCCCCTCATCAAGCCCCAATCCCAAAAGCCCAAACACGCGTTTGCAAAGCTCTGTGTAGCTTAGATTCTCAAACTCTTCTAGCATTTGCGGTGTGAAGCGCGGCAGGGTAGGAAATGTATAAAGTCCCCCAAAACTCGCGCTTGGGTGCAATACCGCATCAGCAAAGCACACATCCTCTCTCTCGCCCTTGCCCCGCGTCTGTATCATCTCTATCATAGTGTTCCTTTGTTTGATAGCTTGTGGTTAATCTAAATGTATTACCTTTTTGCCTCACAATTTTAACACAAAGGATTTGAAAATGAAGGCGAAAATATGGCGTTCTTTTGTCGTGGGGTTGGTAGCGGTGGCGATGCTCACACTTAGTGCGTGCAGCGAGACTAAAAAAGAGCAGGGCACACAGAGCGGTGCGCTAGATTCTATCAAGCAGCGCGGTGAGCTCATCGTGGGCGTGTTTGGCGATAAGCCGCCCTTTGGCTATGTCGATGCTAATGGTGCAAATATGGGCTTTGATATCGTGATAGCTAAACAAATCGCCAAAGACTTGCTAGGCGATGAAAACAAGATAAAATTTGTGCTCGTGGAGGCGGCTAATCGCGTGGAGTTTTTGCGCGCAAACAAAGTCGATATCATTATGGCAAACTTCACCAAAACGCCGCAGCGAGAGGAAGTCGTGGATTTTGCCAAGCCTTATATGAAAGTCTCGCTAGGCGTGGCGAGCAAAGATGGCATGATAAGCGATGTCGCGCAGCTTGAGGGCAAGACACTCATCGTCAATAAAGGCACGACTGCGGATTTTTACTTCACCCAAAACCACCCAAACATTAAACTCCTTAAATTTGAGCAAAACACCGAGACTTTTGCCGCGCTCAAAGACGGCAGGGGCGACGCGCTCGCGCACGATAATACCTTGCTCTTTGCGTGGGTGAAGGACAATCCCGAGTTTGGCGTGGGGATTAAGGAGCTGGGCGAGCGAGATGTCATCGCACCGGCGGTGAAAAAGGGCAATGCCGAGCTTTTGGAGTGGCTCAATACTGAGATCGATACGCTTGTGCAGCAGAAGTTTCTCACACAAGCCTATGAGCAGACGCTTGCGCCTGTGTATGGGGAGGATGTGAGGGCGATTGATGTAGTGTTTGAGTGATTCCTGTTGATGGGCATTCAGCTTTCCGCGACAAATGCGGGAGCTACGAAAAAGTGCATCGGTCATTACCGCTTAAGGTAACTCCCTCGCACTTTTTCTTGCAACCCACATTTTTCATCGAAAATCTTAGAATGCCCAAGCAAGCCGAGCGCGGAATGTAACGCAAATTTAGAATCTAAACAAAACTTAGATTCTAAATTTAAGACTTCAGATTCACAATCTAACCTCGTAGAATCTACTCGCACAGAATCCACACAAGATTCACAAAAGCAAAATACAAAATCTCAAACTTTTACAGAATCTAACTCCACAGATTCTAAGGCATTTACAGAATCCACAATGTCAAAAACCTCGTGTGAGGCAAGCGTTGGGGAAAAGGGAAGTTGCTCCCTCTAAAGCGATACGCCAGCTTGCTTGTGGCAAACTAGCACCAAAATAATGCTAAAATCCCGCTATGAAAAAGATGTTTTTTGCAGCCCTAGAGGACATACTCCAAAGCACGAGTTTTACGCAGATAAGTGAGAAGTTCTCGCATTTGTATGAGGATTTTCAATGCGCTTATCTAGACTTCGCTCCGCACACCCCTGCGCGCCCCACACACGAGCTCCAAAGCCTCTCTATAATGCGCGACAACCTCGCCCCCGCACTCAAAATCCGCCGCCCAAATCACGCCAAATCCAAAACTGCCATAGCAAAGATCCTGCACTCAGTAGCGCATATAGAATCTAGCGCGATTGTGCTAGCCCTCGATGCGTGCTATCGCTTTAGGGATATGCCTAGGGAGTTTTATGCGGATTGGCTCAGCGTGGCAGATGAGGAGATAAGGCACTTTGGGCTGCTAGAGGGGCTTTTGGCGGAGCTAGATTCTGCGTATGGGGCATTCCCCGTGCATAACACGCTCTTTGCGGCGATGGAGGCGACGCAAAATAGCCTAGAGTGGCGTATGGGTGTGGTGCATAGGGGGCTAGAGGCAAAGGGACTAGATGCCAATCCTTTCGTGCTAGAAAAGCTCCTGCAAACCCCGCTTGCGCTAAAGCCAAAGATCAAAGAGGTGTTTGGGATAATCCTGCGCGATGAGGTGGGGCACGTGCAAAAGGGCGATAAATGGTGGCGCTATGCCCGCAAGGATTTGTCTAGCCCCAAGCCCTTTGTCGCGCTGTGTGAGCAGTTTGGGGAGTTTAGCCTCGCGGGGAGGGTTTTGAACACTAGGGCGAGGCTGGAGGCGGGGTTTAGTGAGGGGGAGATGGGGGAGTTGGAGGCGTTTTATAGCCGTCGTGGATTATAAAAATTTAGCTTGCACCCGCCAAAACTCCACAAGCACCACCGCTAATGACTAATTTTATTATTTGCAGTGGCAAGCTTATAGAATCCGCACCAAGCTAAGAGGCAAAGCCTTGATGAGATTCTCTAAAGTGGTAGATTCTCAAATCTATTATTTTAGAATCTATAAATGTGAGGGTTTGTGAATCTATAGAATCTAAGTCTTTCTTAGATTCTAAACTTCTGAATCTAGAAGTGAATCTTTTAGTAGATTTTAAATTTGTCTTAGATTCTGTGTGTGGGTTGCTTGAGCATTTTAGAATTTACTAAAGAACCTACGGCTTTGCGTGCAAGCCAAATTTCCTTTGTCGCGGAAAGCTAAATGCCGCTAATACAGAATCTAAAACCCAAAAAGGAGGCAGTAATGGAACTACTTAGCGTATTTGCCATAGGCTTTATAGGAGCACTCACCCCCGGTCCTGATATTTTGTTTGTCCTGCGCACGAGTTTGTGCAATGGTGCTAGAGCGGCTTTTAGCGCGTTTTTGGGGATTGCGAGTGGTTGGGCGATATTCCTTGGCGCGCTGTATCTCGGGCTAGGGCTCGTGCTGGGCAGCGCGGAGGTGCAGAGCGCGCTAATGCTATGCGGGGGCGTGTATCTCGCCTATCTCGCCTATGCGCTCCTCACTAGCCAAGCACCCGTGCTCCCACAGACTTCCTCCCACACACGCGCCCTAGATGCTTCTCGCCCCCGCGCTCTGCTAGGGTTCTATCTCAAGGCACTAGGGATCAACCTCTCTAATCCCAAGGCGATTTTGTTCTTTGGCACGATCATCGTGCCCTTTATGGAGGTGGATTTGGGTGCGCGGATTGGCGTGCTTTTTTGCGCGCTTAGCCTGCCGTTTTTGGGCGTGATCGCGCTTGGCGGTGCGATTGGTGGCTACCTCACGCCCAAAGTCTTTGTATGGATTGATAGAATCTGTGGCGTGGTGTTTGCGGGCTTTAGCGCGTATCTGCTCTATACGAGTTTGGGGGCGTGGTGGGCGGTATTTGGGGGTTAGATTCTCTTTTGTTTTGGCTTTTAAACTTCCTATAAGGGGGGGGGCTATAATGGAGCGGTTTTTGTCCTAGCAAGACACAATTTTTCACAAGGAGCAAAGATGAAAATATCGCTTATCACTAGTCGCCTACTTTTGGGCGCGAGTTTGGGAGCAGCAGCCCTGCACGCCGCAGATTCTCAAACCCCGCCACAAACCACCCAGCCACCCTCACCGCTAATTATCAATCATTATGACATATCGCTTCGCACGGAAGCTCGCATTGATGAGAATAATTACTTTTCGTATGTAGTAGATGAGGCTAAAAAGCAGGAGTTTGAGAGCTTCCTTGCCAATGCGATTGCTGAGATTAAGACACAAATAAAAGAGTTAGAGGACAAAAAGAAACAGATTGGCACCGGTGGTGGCGAGAGCAATGCCGATACCAACCAAGGCTGGCTAGATGTCGCACTAGGCAATACCCACACCACAGAGGACAAAACCTACCTAGCGGGCGTGCTTGACAAAATAACCGCGCAAGATTCAGTGATAAATGAGGACTTTGTCTCGCTTAAAGTCGAAACCAAAAAACTTAGCGATATTATGACAAGTATCAATGCCACAGGCGATACACAAGCCGCCAAAGAGGACGCCAAAAAGACTTTTGAAGTGATTTTAGGCTCAAGCAAGGGCGAGTATGTCAGCCAAAGCATCGCGCAGATGACTAACGCTACATTTTTCCGCGATCTTACCACTGCGCTAAATACCGGCAACCGCGCGCAAAATGACGCGATCCTAACAAGTCTCATAGGCTCCTCCACAGATGCGGCTATCGGTATGGGTGCTATCACAAACGCAGGGTTTTTCAAGGATATGCAATCCACAGCGCACGCTAGCACCAACACCACGAGCGAGCAGAGCTCCGCTAACGCCACGATGAACATCGCTAATGATATGGCAATTGGCGGCAGGATCGCCAAAACCAACAACCCGTATGAAAAGCAAATGCGCTTTGCGCGTATGCTAAAAAATAGCCTATTTGCCGCGGCGGGCAGCTCCGATGCACGCTATGACTACTACGGCAATGCCACCTATGACAACAGCCTATGGGCAAATGTCTTTGGCGGGGCAAATATCATAGGCGGCAATAGTGGCGGACTCTATGGTGTGAGCGTGGGCTATGATAGCGATTTTAAAGATAAAATATTGCTAGGTGTGTATGCCACTTACACAAACTCCACGATAAACGATACCAACCTCACCCAAGGCAGCCACAACTACCAAATCGGGCTCTATACCTCCTATCGCTTCGTGCCCAAATGGGAGCTAAACGCGAAAGTCTATGGGCAGTTTGCCGACACGACGCAAAGCATCAGCCTCGCAGGCACGGGCGCAAACTCGGAATTTATGCGCACATTTGTGGGGGCAAACCTCAATGTGGGCAGGGTGTTTGACATCTCTAGCGTGTTTTTGAAGCCATTTGTGGGGCTAAACTACTACTACAGCTCCACGCCCGCACAGACACAAACAGGCTCTTTGGCGCAAAACATCTCAGCCTACGCAAACAACGCGATGAGCGTGGAAGTGGGGCTAGAGACGCGCAAATACTTTTCAGAGAGCTCCTATCTCTTTGTGATCCCAAAAATCGAGCAATATGTGCTAAATAGCGGCGGGGACTACATAGCGAGCTTTGTGGGATCGAGCACCGCCTTTAGCATCGCGAGCGCGGATGTGAGCAAAACCTATGGGCGGCTCATCATCGGGGGCAATATCGCGTTTGGAGATTCCTTTAGTATGACTGTGGGTGTAGGGGCTAAGCAACTCTTTGCCGGGCAGGTGGATAACAAGAGTGAAACATACCTAAGCGGGAATCTAGGGGTGAAGTGGAAGTTCTAGCATTGCTTGGGCAATTCTCTGATAGAGCATTTGGTATTTTGTTTTGCCATATTTGCAACAGCAAGCCAAGCGCAGAATCTTGAGGTAGATTCAGAATCTAAGCTCAACAACTTAGATTCAAACTTAGAATCTAACCTTAGATTCTAAAACCGCTACAAAGTCCATTCCCACAGAATCTAACTAAGATTCACAAAAGCATTACAGAATCTAGCTCGACAGAGCAAGCGTTAGGAAAAGGGAGTTTGCTCTCCGTGAGCAAGGAGGATTTGCCAAAGGCAAATTGCATCAAATAAATGATAGACTCGCACTAAAACAATCCCAAAACAAAGGACAACCTATGCAATGCAAAATCTGCCAAAGCCCCGTGCAAAAAGCCTTTGAAGCGACGATACTAGAGCGATACCTCGAGCCCTTTTATAAATGTGAGCGTTGTGGATTTTTGTCAGCTAGCGAGGTGCATTGGCTCTCTCAAGCCTACACAAACGCCATCAACGCCTCAGACACAGGCATAGTCGCTCGCAATCTCCATCTCTACAAAATCGTGAGTGTGATAGCCTGCGCGCTCTTTGGCTTTTCTAAGAGCGTAATTGGGGGGGGGGGGCGAGGATAGATTCTAACCCAGATTCTAGCCCCGATTCTAATGCCACAGATTCTAGCTCCACATCGCAGGGCGCGCATTCTCGCGATACACACTCTCACAGCACACATTCCCCCTTGCTCGTGGATTTTGGCGGTGGCACGGGGCTGCTTGTGCGCTTGCTGCGCGATGCGGGGATTGAGGCATTGTGGCAAGATGAGTATTGTGAAAACCTCTTCGCACGCGGCTTTGAGTGGGATCATCACGCCAAGCCAACGCTCCTAAGCAGCTTTGAAGTCTTTGAACACCTCCCAAACCCGATGGAGCAAATCTCTGCTATGCTGACACTATGTCCCAATCTCCTCTTTTCCACAGAGCTACTTCCCTGCCCTATCCCGCCACACCAAGGCAAAGAGGCGTGGTGGTATTATGGCTTTGCGCACGGGCAGCACATTAGCTTTTATGCCAGAGAGACGCTTGCATACATAGCCAAACAACAAGGCGTGTTTTTAGTCTCACACAATGGATTGCATCTCTTTAGCCAGCGCAAGATAAGCCCTTTTGTGTTTGCCACGCTCGTGCGCCTCGCTCACAGGGGCGCGTTTTGGATTCTCAAACGCCTCTTAGGGAGCAAAACCCTAAGCGATCATCAGCTCCTCTCCCCGTCCTCACGCCCCGCCCCTAATTAACCAACTTTGACTACAATACCCCAAAAACCATTGGGAGGCACCTCTATGGAGTTTAAGGGCAAAAACAATCCATCATTAGCAAATCCAATCTACGCGCCGGATTTGGCAAATATGGAGTTTGATATCATCGATATACGCGATGAGAGCGATTATAGCTACGCACATATAAAAGATTCTAAGCATTTTAACAACGCCCAAGATGTCTATAACTACGCCCAAAAGCACAAGGACAAAAATATCCTGCTTGTGTGCTATAGCGGGCATACCGCGAGCGTGCTGGGGACTCATCTCATAGAAGCAGGGTGTGAAAATATCTATTATTTTGACGATTATTTCACGCATTTTGAGCTCTTAGGTATGCTGGGCTAGTTTTAGATTCAAAGCTTAGAATCTAGATTCTAAAATTTGGCTTGCCGGGCATTCTAGGATTTACTAAAGAAACTGCGGCTACGCCTTGTTTTGAGATAAGACGCGGGAGCGAAGCGACCAAATCCCAGAGGGTAAATGCCTAAATATTATTTTAGAAAGGAGAACCTATGGTTCTTTCCACATTTTTACAAGCCATCGCGACTATTGCGAGTATGCTGCTTAATCTCTACATTTGGATTCTCATCATCGCCACATTACTTAGCTGGGTGCGCCCCGATCCTTATAATCCCATCGTGCAGGTGCTCTATCGCCTAAGCGAGCCGGTTTTTACCAAAGTGCGTGGGCTTATCCCCACCAACATAGGCGGGCTGGATCTCGCCCCGCTGATTGTGATTGTGGCGTTAAAATTCATCGATCTCACATTTATCAGAATCCTCGAGAACTTCGCACAGGGTATGCGATGAGCAGACAATTTGCGCTTTTGCGCACTCTTTTGTGTGCTCTTTTGTGCGTGCTTGGGACACAAGCACTCGCCAAAAACATCGATATAGCCTTTTTAGAATCTAAGCCCAAAGGTTTGGCGCGGGATTTTTATATCTGGCGATTTTTGAGTGAAGAGAGCACCTCCCTGCAAGACGCGCTCAAAGCCTATGAGCTCATCCATAGAAAAACCCCAAAACTCAAAGCCCTCCTAGAAAAAAAGGGAATGCCCAACGAGCTGCCAAAAGAGCTGCAATGCGCGCGCCTAGAGTTTAGCTCTCTCCTCACACAGGATTTAGAATGCATAGGCTATGGGCTAAAGCTTAGCCAAATCCCAAGCCTCTCGCCCCAAAACCTCAAAGCCCTCAAAGACAAAGTCGCCCCAAACAAAAGCCTTAGCACAAAGGTAGAGATTCTAAGCTCTAAGACTATCCTCACCAAAATGCTCCAAAGCGATGCCAAGACTTTCGCACAGATTTATAACGCCCTCACACAAAAGCAAAAAGAGAGCATTATAAACCAAGCTATAAAGCCCCAAAGGCTCAAAAAGCTCGCCGATGAAAACGCCCCGGCGTTTGATAAAATGCTCCAAGGCATTATCCTATCGGATTCACTGCCTAGATTCAAAAAATCCCTGCTAAATGCCCACATCACTAAAGCAAGCCCCTATACGCTCTTTTTGCTTGGCATAAACGAGCTGATGGCAAAAAACACAAAAAACGCCCTAGCCTACTTCAAGCTTGCCCAAAGTAGTAGCAAAGATGCGCTGCTGCACAACAAGGCATTGTTTTGGCAATACTATGTGAGCAAGGACAAAAAGCTCCTCACAAAACTCGCCCAAAGTAGCAATATCGATATCTACACCATTTATGCCACCCAAAAGCTCCGCACCACCCCGCAATACACCATCATCACGGATTTTACACCCCTAAGCGAGCAAAAACCGCCCTTTGATATCCAAGATCCTTTTGAATGGGAGATTTTGCGCGCCAATCTCTTGCAAGTAAGCGACACAAAGGCTCTAAGCGAGCTCACGCAAGAATTTGCCTTTGTGGATTCTCTGGCGCATATGGCGTATGTGCATAACCGCGCGACAAAATACCAAAACAACTACTTCCTCTCGCCCTTTGCCCAAAATATCAAATGGAAAAGCACCCACCAAAAATCCCTCACTTACGCCATCGCTAGGCAAGAGAGCAATTTTCTCCCCGCCCTCATCTCGACTTCGTATGCGCTTGGTATGATGCAGATTATGCCCTTTAATGTCGCGCCCTTTGCCAAAAGTATGGGGCTAGAGGATATCAGGCTAGAGGATATGTTTAACCCCATCATCGCGCTAGAGTTTGGGAGATTCTATTTGGAGGAGCTAGAGCGCGAGTTTAAAAACCCGCTTTTTGTGGCGTATGCGTATAATGGCGGCCCGGGGTTTTTACGACGCACGCTAGCACAAAAAAAGCTTTTTATCAAAAAGCGCAAATACGAGCCATGGCTAAGTATGGAGCTTATCCCTTATGAAGAATCGCGGATGTATGGCTTGAAAGTTCTGGCTAACTATATTGTTTATCAAGAACTTTTTGGTAATAATATCGCCCTAGAGCAGTTACTCAAAACGACTTTGATTAATTAACAAGGAGCTAGAATGATCGATAAATGTTTATTCCCCGCAGCGGGGTATGGGACGCGATTTTTGCCCGCGACAAAGGCGATGCCAAAGGAAATGCTCCCTATCCTCGTCAAGCCACTCATACAATATGGCGTAGAAGAAGCCCTAGAGGCTGGCTGCCACACGATGGCAATCGTTACAGGGCGCGGCAAGAGGGCGATTGAAGATCATTTTGACAGAAACTATGAGCTCGAGCACCAAATCGAGGGCACGGACAAAGAGGATTTGCTCAAAGATATCAGACGCCTCACAAATCTCTGCAAATTTTCCTACACACGACAAGAGGAGATGAAAGGGCTAGGGCACGCGATCCTCACGGGCGAGGTGCTCATCGGACAGGAGCCCTTTGCCGTGGTGCTAGCCGATGACTTGTGTGTCAATAAAGGCTCACAAGGCGTATTAGCTCAAATGGTGGATCTCTACAAGCGTTACCGCTGCTCCATCGTGGCCATCGAGGAAGTGGATAAAAAAGAAGTGGATAAATACGGGATTATCGATGGCGAGATGATAGAGGAGGGCGTGTATCGCGTCAATAATATGGTAGAAAAGCCAAGCATAGATAGCGCACCAAGCAATCTCGCCATCATCGGACGATATATCCTAACGCCCGATATTTTTGATATTTTGCGTGTGACTAAGCCGGGCAAAAAGGGCGAGATTCAAATAACCGATGCCTTGCTAGAGCAGGCTAAGCAGGGCAGGGTGCTTGCTTACAAATTCCAAGGTTCACGCTATGATTGTGGCTCGGTAGATGGCTATGTCAAGGCTACCACGGATTTATTCAAGACTTTCAAAGCCTAGATTCTCTACACCTAAGTAATGTTTGATGTAGTGTTTTATGTGATGTGCTGGTTAGTGATGTTTATCCTAACCACGCCCATTATATTTGCTGGGCTTTTGAGCGTAGCACTAGAGGATAGAAATACACCCATACCCACCAATCCACTTGCCGAGCTTCACGCAGCAGTCCTCGCACACAAAGATAATAAAGAAAAGCTCAAAGAATGCTACACGACTTTCACAGACAAATTTACCAAATGCGCACAAAATAGCCCTAATTACAACCTATGGCTAGAGATTATTTATAACTTTTCTCTCAATCCTATCCTTATGGAAACCGATGAGGTGGCAAAGTTTCGCGATACACTAGAGGATGAAAATCCAAGTATCGCCAAGCAGATTCAGACTAAAGTAGGCACCGCCCTACAACACAGAGAAAAAAAATAAAGGAATGCTATGGACTACCTTACCATCACCCAATCCCCAAACCTCTGCGGCAGTATCGCCATATCGGGTGCCAAAAACGCCGCACTCCCGCTCCTAGCCCTCACGCTCCTAAGCAAAGACGATGTGCAAATCTCAAACCTCCCCGATGTCGCCGATGTCAAGACGCTCTCAAAGCTCCTAGAGCACTTAGGAGCGCGCTTGCAGAATCTAGATTCACACACGCTACGCATAAATTGCGCAGATATTATCCACACAAAAGCCCTCTATGATATCGTGCGCAAAATGCGCGCCTCCATACTCGTGCTAGGAGCACTTTTAGCGCGCTTTAGGAAATGCCAAGTGAGCCTGCCGGGGGGCTGTGCTATCGGGGCGCGTCCAGTGGATTTGCACCTCAAGGCTATGGAAAAAATGGGTGCGCAGATTCACATAGAGGGTGGCTATATCATCGCCAATGCCCCAAAAGGCTTGCAAGGCGCGGATATTTTGTTTGACAAAATCTCGGTAACAGGGAGCGAAAATGTGATTATGGCGGCGGCTTTGGCTAAGGGCAAAACGCGTATCATCAATGCCGCCAAAGAGCCAGAAGTCGTGCAACTCTGCGAGGTGCTAGCACAAAATGGCATAGAGATTGAAGGCATAGGGAGCAATGAAATCTCTATCTATGGGAGCGATGGCGAGCTGCCTAGATTTAGCCCCTTTAGTGTGATCCCCGATAGGATTGAGGCGGGGACATACCTATGTGCAGGGGCGATTACCAACTCACGCATTAGTTTGCACAATGCTAATAGCACCCACCTCCAAGCGATTTTAGAAAAGCTCGAAGAAATCGGCTTTGGCTTTGAGATTACAGAATCTAGCATCACCATACTGCCTGCCAAAAAGCGCAATGCCTTTGAGCTCATCACGACAGAATATCCCGGCTTCCCCACCGATATGCAAGCGCAATTTATGGCGCTCGCCACGCAATGCGAGGGTGTGAGCGTGATAGAGGAGCGATTGTTTGAGAACCGCTTTATGCATGTGAGCGAGCTCCAAAGACTTGGCGCAGATATTAAGCTCTCTGGCAATATCGCTAAGATAAGTGGGGCAAAGCCCCTTATGGGTGCTAATGTGATGGCCACAGATTTGCGCGCCTCATCAGCACTCGTGCTCGCTGCGCTGATTGCCAAAGATACTACGCAAATTCACAGAATCTACCACCTCGATCGCGGCTATGAAAATCTAGAATCTAAACTAAAGAGTTTAGGTGTAACCATCTCACGAGACAAGGAGTAAGTATGTCAATCAAAATAAAATCTTTTGGGCGGGCGTTGGCTTTGTGGGGGCTTTGTGGGGGCGTTGGAGTGGCGCAGATTCTCACACACGATGAGGGAGGACATCACCACCACCATCACAGCGATCCCGTGGAGTTTCGCGCTCATATCGGGCTTTTTGGCAAAAGCTCCGCACTCGCCTCATCGCGGGATAATGCGAGGCGAGATTCTTACTCGATGCTTTATACCACAATGCTGATGAAAGCCCAAGCCTTTGAGAGTCTTGACTTTGGGCTTGGGATTAGCGCGTTTGTGCCCTTTGGTATGGACACCACCTTTGGTGGGACGCGCTATGAGTATATAGAATCTAAATTCATCACAAACACCGCGTATGTGGGCTATGAAAAGAAGTTTGAGAATCTAAGCCTTGGGATTAAGACTGGGCGGTTTGAAGATGAATTTGATTGGGTGGGGCACTCACTGCAGGGTGCGCACGCCTATATACAAATCCCCTATGCCAAGCTCTATGGGCTTTGGATAGATGAGCAAGCCCATATCACGCGCGAGTTTGCCACGGATTTTGACTTCTATAGGCATCTTTATGATGGCAAAAACCTCTTTGCAGGCGGGCTAGAGCTCACACTGCCTTTTGTGCAGCTCTCGCCCTTTGCCTACCATATGCAGGAGTTTTTTGATGTCTTTGGGGGCAAGGCGATACTCTCATTTGGAGGTGTAGATGGCTGGCATAGCACCACGCTTTTGCATTATGCTTACCTCCACTCCACTTTCGCACACCACTCCCATCACGAGCACGATCATAGCCACGATGATGGGCACGGGCACACCATAGGCGAGCGGGGCGATACCTACCTCATCTGGCTAGAGCAGGGTATCGCGTATGGCAATCTCCTAGAATTTGGCGCGGGCTACCAAAAGGTGGGCAATCACTTCTTTGAAATCGCCAATATGGGCTCTACCTCGCGCTTTGAAGCGCATAACCACGCGCACAATGGCTTTGGGGTGATCCAGCCCGGCGGTATGCATAGCGGGAGCCAGAGCACAAATATGTATGAGGAGCGCGCAAGCACCATCTATGGCTTTGTGGATATTGGCTTTAGCAAAGGCGCGATAGAGATTTTGGGGCGTGATAGCCGCAGTGCGCATAGGATTCAGAGTGCGTATTCGCTAGGGGTGCGCTATGCCGCCACACTCGATGTGGAGCTAGGAGCCATTGGCGTGTATATGCTTGAGAGACTAGAGCACCAAAGCGCGATAAATAGGAGCTTTGGCAAGGCGTATGTGCAATATAGTTTTTAGAATCTAGGGATTGTGGTAATGCGCATAAGCAAAGATTCTATCGAGCGATTAAAAGAGCAGGTGGATATCGTGGATATCATTAGCTCTTATATCGATCTTAAGCGCGCAGGGAGCAACTTCTCGGCGTGCTGTCCCTTCCACAATGAAAAAACCCCAAGCTTTATGGTAAGCCCTAGCAAAAATATTTTCCACTGCTATGGCTGCGGTGTGGGGGGCGATAGTATCAGCTTTGTAATGCAGTATGAAAAGCTCGATTTTGTCGCGGCACTAGAGCGCGTGGCGGAGATGAGTAACTTCAAACTCCAATACGAAAACAACTACCAAAAAAAGCCCCAATCCACGCTACTAGAGGATATGGCGAGATTCTATCAGCAGCAGCTCCACAACAATCCCCAAATGCTAGACTACCTCCACAAGCGCGGAATCTCTGCGGCAAGCATAGAATCTTTCCGCCTAGGCTTTAGCCCACAGAGCTTTGAGAGTATGAAATTTATCAATACCCACCACGCTCACAACAAACAAGAAGCCCTAGAGCTAGGCGTGATTGGCAAAGAGCAGGCGCGAGAGTATGCGCGCTTTTCACAGCGCGTTATGTTCCCTATCCATTCATCAAGTGGCAAAATCGTGGGCTTTGGCGGGCGTAGTGTCGATCCACAAGCGATGGCAAAATACATAAACTCCCCCCAAAGCAAGATTTTCAACAAATCCAAGCTCCTCTATGGCTATCATATCGCCAAAGAATCCATCTATCGGGAGAAAAAAATCATCGTGTGCGAGGGCTATATCGATGTGATTATGCTCCACCAAGCTGGGTTTAGAAACGCCGTGGCGACGCTAGGCACGGCTCTGAGCAACGATCATATCCCATTGCTTAAAAAAGGCGATCCCCAAATCATCTTAAGCTATGATGGCGATAAAGCCGGGATTAATGCCGCCTTTAGGGCTGCAAAAATGCTAAGTGCTATCAGTGCGAGTGGGGGCGTGGTGATATTCCACAACGATCTCGATCCCGCCGATATGGTAGCCCAAAACAAACTAGAGGAGCTAAAATCGCTTTTTGCGCGCCCGGTGAGCTTTATAGAGTTTGTGCTTGAGCGCATCATCGCGGGCTTTAATCTCTCCGATCCGCTCCAAAAGCAGCAAGCCCTTAGTGAAATCACCGCTTTTAGCAAGACACTCACGCCCCTGCTCCAAGCCGAGTATGTGCCATTTATCGCGCAGCGACTGCGTATCGCCCCAAATCTCATCAAAATCCACCGACAAAACCCCAAACAAACGCCTATCCTAGCCCAAGATTCACAAAAGTACCTCGCAGAGGGCGTGCTCATACGCACCCTACTCGAAAATCCCGAGTGGATTCACACAGCGGTAGAATACCTAGAGCCAAGCGTGTTTGAATCCTATGGCAGGGAATACCTCTTGCTTTTAGATAGCGCGCAGGGCGACATCGCGCAAAGCCCGTATTTGCGTCCATTGCTCATCGATGAGAGTATTAAAAAGATTGGGAGCTTTGAGGAGTTTAGGGAGCATTTAAAAGTCCTCGTGCTCAAAGCCTATAAGAGGGATTTGGCACTTATCCCACGGCTCAATCTCCACACCAAGCAAAAGCTAGAATCTATCAACACTCTCAAAGACAAAATCGCCAAACTTACACAAGGAGAACTTATCAGCTATGAAAAAAGCATTAGCACTTTTTAGCGGGGGTTGCGATAGCCTCATCGCTATGAAACTACTCAAAGATCAAGGGATTGAAGTCATCGCCCTACATTTTAATATAGGCTTTGGTGGCAACAAAGACAAACTAGAGTATTTCAAAAACGCCACGGCACAAATCCCCGTAGAGCTAAAAATCATCGATATTAGAAAGCAGTTTTTTAACTCCGTGCTCTTTAGCCCCAAATACGGCTATGGCAAGTATTTCAACCCCTGCATCGACTGCCACGCCAATATGTTTGGCAATGCCTTTAACTATCTGCTTGAGTGTGGCGCGGACTTCGTCATCAGTGGCGAGGTGCTAGGGCAGCGCCCCAAATCCCAACGCGCCCAAGCACTCGATGAAGTCAAAAAACTCGTGCGCGAGATTGGCAAAGATCCAAAGTTTGATGTAATCCTAAGCCGTGATGGGAGCGATCCAAATAAGCCAAAGACGCTCGATGAACTCCTACTGCGCCCTATGAGTGCCAAGCTCCTCGCCCCAAGCTTCCCCGAAAAAATGGGCTGGGTGGATAGAGAAAAGCTCCTAGATGTCAATGGACGCGGACGGACAAGGCAACTTGCGATGATTGAATCTTATGGTTTTAAATACTACGAAAAGCCCGGTGGTGGCTGCCTACTCACTCAAGATTCTATCGCCCAAAAGATAAAAGATCTAAGCGGGCACAGAAAGATGGTGTTTGAAGATGTGGAGATGATAAAGGTGGGGCGATATATGGTGCTAGAAAATGGTGCTAGGTGCGTGATAGGGCGCAATGAGGAGGAAAATGAGAAGCTAAAAAGCCCAAATCCGATGATGGAGCAAATCACGCTTTTGGATTCTATTGGTCCCATAGGACTTATCGAAAAGAATGCCTCTAAGGAGGATAAGCTCCTATCGGCGCGCATTATCCTCAGCTATGCCAAGACACAAGAGGGCGTGGAATACAAGGTGCGCGTGGGCGAGGAAGTGTATCACACGCAAGCCCTACCTAAGGAGAAAAGCGCACAATACCTGCTGCTAAAGAGCTAGATTCTGATTTCATAATGGTTTGGCTTTTTGCGCCACGAGCATTTTCAAGCACTTGTGAGCATTTGGGAGCTTTCATCACAGAATCTAAACCACGGCAGCTAGCCTAAAAACCAACACAAGGAGTTCAACGATGAATATGTTTTGCATTTTAGTAACTTACACAAAGCCCATCAGTGAGATTGAGCAGATTCTAGCCGAGCATCGTGCGTATTTGCAAAAGGGCTATGACGCGGGGGTTTTGCTCCTCTCTGGTCCGCAAAATCCAAAGGTGGGTGGGTGCATCATAGGGCGTTTTGCTGACAAAGAGAGCGCAGAGGCTTTCACACAGAGCGATCCCTACTACCTCAACAACGCCGCGACTTATGAGATTATAGAATTTAGCCCCGTGCTGCACTCGCCGCTTATCAAGGCGTTTGTGCAGGGCTAAGCTAGCCGCCAAGAACAAAATTAAGGATAAAAAATGAAAAAAGCTCTCTCCTTAGTGCTCCTAATGTGTGTGGGCATAGGTATCGGCGTGGGAATCTCTGAGCTAGGCAAGCACTTACACACCCAAGAATTTATCCCCAACCAATACGAGCCAACCGCGCAAAGCACGCTAGATTCACAAACCCTTGTGCAAGGAGCGACGCCTCTCCTAGATTCACAAAACCTTAGAGCAAGCCCCTCCCAAAATGCGCAAAGCCAAGATATACTAGATTCTAAAAATCCAAATATGGCAGATACGACGCAAGAAAATGCCCAAGATCCCGCACTTCAGAGCGCAATCGCACAAGATATTTTTAGCCAAGAGCGGCAAATCCCTCAATTCCAAGAATACCCCGCAAATCTCTACCAAGGGCAGTTTATGAGTGCTGATGAGAGCTGTGTGAATTGCGAGGGTGGTCCCCAAGAGGCACTCAAGCGAGGGATTATCGATTTTGGGGGTAAATACGCGCTTTATAAAATCCAGCCAAATAACGGCGAGATCATCGTAGGTGTAGTAAATGTGGAAAATGGCGAGGTGCTAGAGTTCCCCACAATCTATAAAGAAGTCGCGCCGCCATTTGATGTGAGCGTGCTTGCAAAGCCAGATAGCGCGCTCATTTGGCTAAAAGGCGTGGATAGCAAAAATCCTGACGCTTATAAGATAGAAGCCTATGTGCTACAAAATATCAACCTCAAAAGGGTGCAAAGCTTTGCCATAGGATTTACAATCCCTGAGAGCCTAGATTCACCATCCACGCCAACGCAGGAGCAAAGTCAAGATGAGGAGCAGGAAGTGGGGTTTTAGATTCTGTATTGGCGGCATTTAGCTTTCCGCGACAAAGGAAATTTGGCTTGCACGCAAAGCGTCGCTTTTTAGAAAACGAAGTTTCTTTAGAAATTTTTCAACCTTGCGCATTGCAAGCCTGCGGAGCTATTTTCCTGCGCGCAAAAGCTGGATTTATAGAATCTACCTCAACCGCTGGGAATGCGTAATCGCCACGGCTATAGCATCAGTAATATCAAGCGGCTTAATCTCGCCCCTAATGCCAAGCAGGCGTTTAACCATAAACGCGACTTGTGTCTTATCTGCTTTGCCATTGCCTGTGAGAGCTTTTTTGACTTGTAGCGGTGTGTATTCAGCAAAATTCCCAAAATCTTGGAGGATTTTTAGGCTCAGTGCCCCGCGAAACTGCGCGAGCTTAATCACGCTTTTGGGATTGTAGGCATAAAACATATCTTCAATCGCCACTTCATCGATCCTATGCGCCTTGAGCACGATGTCGATACCCTCGATGAACTCCACGATTTGGGCTTGCAAAACCCGCTCTTTTATCTTGATAAACCCCGCCTCGATGAGCTTAAGCGTGTTGTTTGTGTAGCTAATCACAGCATAGCCACAATTCCTCGTCCCCGGATCGATCCCTAAAATTTGCATTTTAAATCCATTTTAAAACTTTTTTTCCTATGATTTCAAGAACTTTTCACATATCTTTCACATCTTTTCCCAAGACTACAGAGGTAAGACAAAGGGCTTTTTGAATGAGTATAGATGATATACTAAACCAACTTAAAAAAGAGATATCCGAGCACGAATACGACACATATTTTAAGATTCTAGAGTTTGATGAAAGTGCCTCCAGAGAGGACTTACTCGTCTTTTATGCACCCAATAGCATCATAGCAGATTGGATAGAGATACACTACCTCGATAAGCTCCAATCCTGCGCACAAGAAATCACAGGTATCCCGCTAAAAATTCACATAAAAACAAAAAAAATGACAGGTAATGTGAAAAGTTTAAAAAACAATAAAAACCTCAAAAACTCCCTCCAAGAATCTCACATCAATTACCAAGAGACTTTTGAGAACTTCGTCGTGGGGAAATCCAACCATCTCGCGTGGGATTCTTGCCAAAAGGTGGTAGAGATACGGGGCAAAATCAACCCCCTGCTTATCTATGGACACACCGGCGTGGGCAAAACGCACCTGCTCAATGCCATCGCAAACGCAGTGAAAGAAAAAAACGAAAAAGTGGTTTTGATAACCGCCGAGCAGTTTTTGAACGATTTTCAACTACGGCTTAATAACAAAACGATGGATACTTTCCGCAACAAATACAGAAAATGCGACTACCTCCTCATCGATGATGTGCAGTTTTTTGGCGGGAAAGATCAGATTTGTGAGGAATTCCACAACACCTTCAACGCCCTGCACCAAGAGCAAAAGCAAATCGTGATGACAAGCGATCAACCACCAAAAAAGATTAGAGGGCTAGAGGAGCGACTGCGATCGCGCTTTGAGGGAGGGATCGTCATAGAAATCGAGAAAACCGATCTTGACACCAAAAAAGAGATTATCCGCTCAAAATGCAACCTAAACTCCATCGTGCTCGATGATGAGACAATCAACTTCATCGCAACTAAGCTTGACAATTCACGGCAGATTTTAGGGATCATCCAAAATATCAACCTCCAATCCAACCTAAATCCCGATGTGACAAAACTCGAGATCGCCACAAGCGTGATAAAAACCTACCAAAAAGACATATCGGGCAACATAACTATCGATAAGATTCTCTCATCTGTAGGCAAAGAGCTCAATATCAAGCCAAGTGAGATCACCTCCAAGGCAAAAAACCAGCGCATAGCCAAAGCACGCAGGATAAGCACCTACCTCACGCGCAAACTCACGCACAATTCTATGCCAATGATTGCCAGCAAACTCAATATGAAAGATCACAGCTCAGTAAGCAAAGCCATAAAAGCCATAGAAGAAGCAATAAAAGAAGATGAGAACCTCAAAAACCTCATCGAGGAAATCGAAAACAACATAAAAAACGACAATATCCCGCAAGTTTAAAGCAAAGCTTACGCAAATTTAAGTATAATTTAACACTTTTAGAGCATAAGAGTATGGGAATAAATGTGAAAGACGCATTGACATTTTGTGAAAACTTTAACCCCCCAAAGATAAGCAAAATAGGGAAAGATGACAACATTTCACATTTTCACACACCCTACTACTACTACTAAAATTATTTAAAACAAAGGGGAGCACGATGAAACTTAGTATTTCAAAAACACCTTTTGAGATCATACTCTCAAACTTTCAGAATTTTTTAGAAAAGCGAGATATCTCACAAATCACTTCACATATTTATTTTGAATGTGTCAATAACACCCTCACACTTAAAGCTACTGATTATGAAATCGCCATCCAATCCCAAATCGAAGTGCATACACAAGAAGAGGGCAGAGCTACAGCAAATGGACGCGATATACTCAATTTTGTCAAAAACCTCAAAGAAGACGATATCACCCTAGAAACCCAAGACGATTTGCTTTTCATCAAACAAGGACGATCAAAATCCAGCCTCCAAATGTTTAATGTCAATGAGTTTCCTAGCTTGCCAGAGTTTTCCCAATCCCAACAAATCAACATAGAATCCCACAAATTCCTAAGCTCGATGAAAAAAATCAACTCCACCGCCGAGACAAACAACGCAAAATTTGAGCTAAATGGCGCACTTATTGACATCAAAGAATATTCCTTCAACTTCGTAGCCACAGACACCAGACGCCTTGCTATCGTCAAATACGACACACAAGGCATCAATACCCTCTCACTCATCATCCCCAAACGCGCTATGAATGAGATTCAAAGGCTTTTTGTCGATAACATAGAGATATTCTTTAACACCACTTATATCATCATCAAATCCCCTAGCTATCTCTTCTTTAGTAAAGTCATCAATGGAAAATATCCAGATTATGAAAAAATCATCCCAAAAGAATTTAAAAACACTATCAAGCTCCCAAAAGACAAATTTATAGAATCTATTAAAATCGTGAGCTCGCTTTCTAATAAGATTAAAATCACACTTCGCGCTAATGAAATCCTCTTTGAATCTATGAGCGATAGAAATCACAAGGCAAGCACACAGCTTGACATACAGACAAATATCCAAGAAGAATTTGTCTTTGGCGTGGATTCTAAATATATAACAGACTTTTTGGCACAAGTAGAGTCGGCAGAATTTACTATGGCACTCAATGAACAAAACGCCCCCCTTACCTTTATGGATAACAACTTCAACACCATCATTATGCCTATCATTCTATAAGTTTTGAGATTTGCTAAGGAGCTAGGAGAGTATGCAGGATTATAGTGGAAAAAATATCAAAGTCCTAAAAGGGCTTGAAGCTGTCAGAAAACGCCCGGGAATGTATATCGGCGATACTAATGTCAGTGGCTTGCATCATATGGTGTATGAAGTCGTGGATAACTCCATAGATGAGGCGATGGCAGGGTTTTGTGATAGGATTAAAATCACGCTTACTCGTGAGGGTAGTGCCATCATCGAGGATAATGGACGCGGGATCCCTGTGGATATCCACCCCACAGAAAATATCCCAACTGCTACGGTGGTTTTGACGATTTTGCACGCAGGCGGGAAGTTCGATCAAGATTCTTACAAAGTCTCGGGCGGTTTGCACGGCGTGGGAGTATCGGTGGTTAATGCCCTCTCTTCAAAGCTCATTATGACGATCAAAAAAAATGGCAACGTCTATCGCCAAGAATTTGCTAAAGGCATTCCCCAAAGTGAGCTTGAAATCATCGGGCAGACAAACGAGCAGGGCACGACTATAGAATTTTTTCCCGATGGCGAGATTATGGAGGTGTTAGAGTTTAGTGCAGACACACTCGCACGGAGATTCAAAGAAATCGCTTACCTAAACAAAAACATTACCATCACTTTTTATGATGAGCGCAGTGGAGTGGAGGAGGTGTATCACTTCGAGGGTGGGCTCTCGCAGTTTGTCCAAGATCTCAATCACAAGCCCCTCGTCTCTCAAATCATCACTTTTGAGACAAACGATCAAGAAGTCGAGGTGGAAATCGCGCTCACTTATAACGATGGCTATGATGAAAAAGTGCTAAGCTTTGTCAATAATATCCGCACACCAGAGGGCGGCACGCACGAGGCGGGATTCCGAGCGGGGCTTTCACGAGCGATTATGAACTATATCGAGGCAAATGCGAGTGCGCGCGAGAAAGATTCTAAGGTTACAGGTGATGATGTGCGAGAGGGCTTAGTAGCGATCGTCTCGACAAAAGTCATCGAACCGCAGTTTGAAGGACAGACAAAGGGCAAGCTAGGGAGCTCCTTTGTCAAGCCAATCGTCCAAAAGCTCACTTATGAAAAACTCAATAAATTTTTTGAAGAAAATCCAAATGATGCCAAAGCAATAATGCAAAAGGCGATAATGGCGGCACGTGGGCGTGAAGCAGCCAAAAAAGCGCGGGATTTAACGCGCAAAAAAGAAAGCTTTTCAGTAGGGACATTGCCGGGCAAGTTAGCGGATTGTCAGAGCAAAGATCCCGAGCAGTCTGAAATCTACCTTGTAGAGGGGGATTCTGCGGGTGGTAGTGCTAAGCAAGGGCGCGATAGAGGCTATCAGGCGATTTTGCCATTGCGCGGGAAAATCCTCAATGTCGAGAAATCGCGCCTTGATAAGATTCTCAAATCCGATGAGATCAAAAATATGATAACAGCCTTTGGGTGCGGGATTGGCGATGAGTTTAATATCGAGAAACTGCGCTATCACAAAATCATCATTATGACGGATGCGGATGTCGATGGTAGCCATATACAAACACTTTTGATGACTTTCTTTTATCGCTATCTTAAGCCCCTTATCCAAAATGGGCATATTTATATTGCCCAGCCGCCTTTGTATAGATTCAAAAAAGGCAAAAAGGAAGTCTATCTCAAAGACGAGAAAGCGTTGAGTGAGTATCTCATCGAAAATGGGATTGGGAATTTTGCGTTTGAGGGTATAGGAAATGCTGAGCTTTTGGAGATTTTGAAGTTTATCTCGCACTATCGCTTCGTACTAAAAGAGCTTGAGAAGCAGTATCCGATGATTGAAGCGGTGAAATTCCTTATCCAAAATCCACAGATTCACACAAATGATTATCAGCAGCTATATAACGAGCTTGAGAAGTTTCTAAAAACCCAAGAGTGCAATATTTTAAACAAAGAAATCACGCAATCCTACCTGCGACTTTATGTCCAGACGCGTGTGGGGCTCGTGGAGCTTTTGATAGATGAGAATCTATGGAGTGATAATTTTTTCAAAGAGGGCTTATCTATTTATAAAACCATACAGGATCGTGGCTTGGAGTTTTTGGAGGACAAAGATCCTATCGTGCTGCTAGAAGAGATAGAATCTAGTGCCAAAAAAGATGCCTATATCCAGCGATATAAGGGACTAGGAGAGATGAATCCAGAGCAGCTATGGGAAACGACGATGACTCCGGCAAACCGCACTTTGCTCCGTGTAAGCTTAGAAGACGATAGCAGTGCCGATGAGGTTTTCACACTCTTTATGGGTGATGAAGTCGAGCCACGCAGGCTCTACATACAAAACAACGCAAAGAATGTCAAACACCTAGATGTCTAGGTGAATCTGTCGATGAAAACTCTCACGATTATCGATACTTTTGGATTTTTTTTCCGCTCCTTTTATGCCCTCCCACCGCTCAAAAACAAAGAGGGCTTTCCCACTGGGCTATTGCTTGGGTTTTGCAATCTCTTAAACAATCTTTATAAAAACAAAAGTTGTGATTATATTATCTTTGCGCTTGAGGGGCAGGGCAAAAATCGCCGCAAGATTCTTGATCCGCGCTATAAGCAAAACCGCCAAGAAGTCCCAAAAGATTTGCTCCTGCAGCTCCCAATCGCCATTGAGTGGATTAGCAAGATGGGCTTTGTCAATCTTAGTGTAGATGGCTATGAGGCTGATGATGTGATCGCTTCAGCGAGTGTGCTAGCGCGCCAAAAGGGCTTAGATGTGCGCATTATCAGCCACGATAAAGATCTCTATCAGCTCATAGATTCACACACCTATATCTATGATCCTATCAAAAAAATCGAGATTCGCGAGGAGCAGTGCCAAGAAAAATTTGGCGTGTTGCCTTGTGAGTTTATCGACTACCAAAGCCTTGTGGGCGATAGCAGTGATAATGTTTGTGGTGTCAAAGGTATCGGAGCCAAAAGCGCACAAAAGCTCATCAAACATTTTAAAAACATAGAATCTCTGTATGAAAGAAGCGATGAAATCGCCCAAGTGCTCACCCCGCGCTTGCAACAGGTGATTGTGGATTCTAAAGACGAGGCGTTTCTCTCCAAAGCCCTTGTAACGCTTGTCAAAGACATTCCCCTTCATATCGACTTTAGCCAATGCGCGATGCCAGAGCAAAACCCGCTCTTACAAATCGTCGATGCCCTGCACAAGTATGAGTTTAATGGAATCCTCACAAAGATTCAAGGACCCAAATACAATTCCCTCTCGACTTCTCCGAGTTTCAAAAACGCTGCCAATCCCCCCAAGCCCCATACAGAATCTACAAGCTTTGCGTATGAATATGAGATGATAGATTCTCAATCTGCGCTTTTTACACTTATAGATTCTATCCCTAGAGATGCCCTTATCGCCTTTGATACCGAGAGTGATGGGCTCGATACCAAAGAGGCAAATATCGTGGGCTTTAGCTTTAGCTTTGACAAAAAAAAGGGCTATTATGTGCCCTTGCAGCACACTTATCTAGGCGTGCAAAATCAAATCAGTATGCAAGATGCCACTCTCGCGCTCCAAAGGCTCTTTGCCCACACGCTCATAGGGCATAATCTCAAATTTGATATCGCGCTTGTGTATCACAACTTCGCCCTAAAGCCTAAAAACGCGATTATCGATACGATGGTGTTAGCGTGGCTTTTAGATAGTGGTAAGCCTGTGGGGCTTGATAAGCAAATGCTGCAATGGTTTAACCACAAAATGATTGGCTTTGATGAGATTGTGGATAAAAAGCAGACTTTTGCAAGTGTCGATGTCGCGATAGCCACGCGATATGCGGCTGAAGACGCCGTGGCGACATTTTGTCTGTATGAACGCCTCAAGCAAGAATTTGAAAAGCGCAATCTCGAGCCTATTTTGGAGCTTGCTATGGAGTTAGAATTTCCCTTTGTCAATGTGCTCGTGCAGATGGAGAGAGAGGGCATTAGGATAGATACGCATTTGTTTGAGGAGTATGACAAAAGCCTTACAAAGATCCTCAACTCCCTAACCCAGCGCATTTATGAGTATGCGGGGGAAAATTTTAATATCAACTCACCCCAGCAGCTCTCACAGATTCTCTTTAATAAGCTAGGCTTACAAAGTGGGCGCAGTGTCAAAGGGGGGCTAAGCACCGATGAGCGCACGCTAAGCAATATCGCGGATTCTCACCCTATAATCCCGCTCGTGCTAGAATACCGCGAGATGAACAAACTCAAAAACACTTATATCGAGCCGCTTTTAAAATACGCCAACAAAAACGCCGAGCACAAAATCTATACTTCGTTTTTGCAGACAGGCACGGTAACTGGGCGGCTAAGCTCCAAATCCCCAAATCTCCAAAATATCCCCGTGCGTAGCGAGTATGGGCGCAAGATCCGCGAGGGGTTCATCGCAAAGGAAGGCTATAAGCTCATTAGCGTGGATTATTCACAGATAGAGCTGCGCCTGCTTGCGCATTTTAGCCAAGATTCGCATTTGATAGAATCTTTTAAACAACAAAAAGACATACATTATGAGACGGCTCTAAAGCTTTTTGGCGAGAGTGAGGCGCATAACAAACGCTTTATCGCTAAGACGATTAACTTTGGGCTTATCTATGGTATGGGTGCGCGCAAGCTTAGCGAGACGCTAAAAATCAGCTTTAAAGAGGCAAAGGCGTATATCGATAGCTATTTTGAGCTTTTTCCAACGGTGAAAGACTATCTGAACAACCAAAAGGAATTTTTGCTAGAAAATGGTTACACACAGACGCTTTTAGGGCGCAGGCGGTATTTTGACTTTAGCGATGTGACGGAGTTTATGAAGGCAAACTATATCCGCGAGGGGATAAATTGTATCTTTCAGGGCAGCGCGGCAGATCTCATCAAACTCTGTATGTATAAAATCCACCAACAATACCAAGATAGTGAGCTGCAAATGCTTTTGCAAGTCCATGATGAGCTGATTTTCCAAGCTCCAGAATCTAAGATAGAGGAGTTTTTGCCCCATATAGAATCTCTTATGAATTCCATATACACGCTTTTGGTGCCGCTAAAATGTAGTGTGAGTGTGGGGGATAATTGGGCGGATTTGAAGTAGATTGCGTATCAAAAGATTCACAAAAATGCCGATGTTAGAGACTAAAAACTTTTTGTAAAGGAAGTGCTATGACAAAAGAGATGTTTGATGATGAAAAAGATATGGATATGGATCTGGGTGGCGATGTGCCCCAAGCTACCGATAAACAAAACAAAAAAGCCAAAGAAGTGATGCAAAGCCTTGAAGCATTTTTCAAAGAAGAGGAGAGCAGCTATGTCACTTATGAAAAAATCGCACAGATTCTCGCCAAAGCTCCAAGTGGCGCGCAGGTGCGAAAGATTAGAGAAATGGCAAAAAAGTATAAAAAGGAACTTTTAAGCTCATCAGAGGCTGCCAAAAAGCTCAATATCCAAGAGCAGATAAAATCCCAAGAGGAGCGCAAAAAAGTCGTCGATGAGGAGCTCGAAGAGGAGTTTGACTTCACCAAAGAGCGTGAGCTGCTAGAGTGGAGTAGGAGTGATAGTCCGGTGCGAATGTATCTGCGTGAGATGGGGCAAATCCCGCTTTTGACAAAAGAAGAGGAAGTCGATCTCTCTAAAAAAATCGAATTGGGCGAGGGGACAATCCTCGATGCGATTTGTTCAGTGCCTTATCTCATCGATTTTATTTATGATTACAAAGACGCGCTGATTAATCGAGAGAGACGCGTAAAGGAGCTCTTTAAGAGCTTTGAAGATGAGGAAGAGGAGAGGGAAGATAGCGAAGATGAGAACGATGAAGTCGAGAGCGAGGAAGAATCTAGTGGCAAAAAGCCCATCAACAAAAAGGATCAAAAGCGCATAGAAAAGGTGCTTGAGAACTTCAAGGCACTCGATAGGGCGAAAAAAGATTGGCTAAAAGTGCTCAATGCACAAGAGGAAAATGCGCAAAAAGATGAAGATGAGCTTATCTATATCCTGCTTTTGGCGCACAAAAAGCAGATTCTAAAAGAAAAATTGCTCGATTTGGGACCTACGAGCAAGCTCATCAATGAGCTTGTCAAAGCGATGGAAAACACCCTAAAAAGCGGCGATGGCTTTGAAAAGGAGCTCAAGCGGCTTGAGTATAAACTGCCACTTTTTAACCAAGCTCTGATAGACAATCACAATAAGATTCTAGAAAATATCACCAATATGACTCGTGAGGAAATCGCCGCAGCAGTGCCAGAAACGACGATGGTAAGCGTGTATATCGAGCTAAAAAAACTCTTCCAAACCAAAGAGGCGAGCGAGGGGGGATTTAACCTCGAGCCAGAGAAGCTAAAGGAGATTTTAGAGCAGATAAAGCGGGGCAAAAATATCTCTGATAAGGCAAAGGCGAAGATGGCGCGATCCAATCTGCGCCTTGTAGTGAGTATCGCCAAACGCTATACAAATCGCGGCTTGCCGTTTTTGGATCTCATACAAGAGGGCAATATCGGGCTTATGAAGGCGGTGGATAAGTTTGAATACAAAAAGGGCTTTAAATTTTCGACTTATGCGACTTGGTGGATCAGGCAGGCTATCTCGCGTGCTATCGCCGATCAAGCCCGCACGATTAGAATCCCTATCCATATGATAGAAACGATTAATAGAATCCATAAGATTATGCGCAAATATATGCAAGAAAATGGCAAAGAGCCCGATGTGGAGTTTATCGCACAGGAGGTGAATTTGCCGGTGGATAAAGTCAAAAATGTGATAAAAATTACCAAAGAGCCAATCAGCCTCGATGCGCCTATCGGGAATGATGATGATGGGAAATTTGGGGATTTTGTCGAGGATAAGAGCTCGATGGGACCGATGGATTTTATTTTAAAAGAGGATTTAAAAGCCCAGATTTATGAGGTGCTTGATCAGCTAAACGATCGCGAAAGAGCAGTGATTAGAATGCGATTTGGGTTGCTTGATGATGAGAGTGATAGGACGCTAGAGGAGATTGGCAAAGAGCTCAATGTGACGCGTGAGCGCGTGCGACAGATAGAATCTAGCGCGATTAAAAAGCTCAAACACCCAAAAGTGGGACGGAAGCTTAAGAATTATATAGAGGAGTAGAGTCTTAGATTCTATACATTCATTGCAATTTGCCACAAGCAAATTGCTATTACTCGTGGAGAAACGATCCCCGCTCGCTCCGCTGCGTGAGCACACACGCAACTTTTAAACGAGATTCTGTGGCTTTTTAGTGTCTGCGCGTCGGGAATGCGATTTAGCAATGGCGTAGATTCTATAAATCCGCCTTTTGTGCGTAAGGAAAATGGCTCCTTTGCTTGCCCTACACTCAGTTTAAGCCAAAGCGGGTAGCCGTTGCAAGGATTTGGCGGGTTTGGGGGGTGCTCGCTTATCTCCTAGGTAGCTCCCACCTCCGCACTCGACAAAACTCCACAAACCCCTCCACCGCGTTTGTTGTGATAGCAACCCACTCCCTGCTTGCACAATGCTAATTTTTTGCTAGCAGTGGTAACCCCACACAATCCACACAAGGCGGGGCAAGCTAAGCGCAAAATCTCAAGAAAATTCAGAATCTAAAGCGGATTTGGTTTTGGATTCAAAGTTTCAGATTCAAACACAAAATCCAACCAAAGATTCAAAAAAAGTAAAATTTAGAATCTAACTCGATAGATTCTGAATTTGAATCTGAAATATCAAAACTAAATTCTAAACCTACATTAAGATTCTGTGTCTCCACTAGATTCTGAATCTATTGGGCTAGATTCTGTGAATTCTTTAAATTCTAAACTTTGCATTTGTGAATTTTGCTTGGATTCTGTGAAAATAGATTCTGTGTTTGCAGAACTCTTAGTGATTTTATATAAATAAGTTTAGTATAAAAGACTAAATTTTTCTTACTCATTTACTATAAGATATTGACTTATTTAATAAAATCCATTAGAATTGTCGCACTTAAGTTTTTTAAGTGCTAATTTTTGAAACCACTCACAAGGAGAAACTATGAAATTCACACCACTTGGAGAGAGAGTTCTCGTGCAGAGACTAGAGGAAGACACCAAGACGAGTTCGGGTATCATTATCCCCGATAATGCTAAAGAAAAGCCGCTTATGGGCACAATCAAGGCTTTGGGCGACAAAGCTACCAAAGAATGCCCAGAGCTCAAAAAAGATCAAGTTGTCGTGTTTGAGAAATACAAAGGCAATGAGATCAAGCTAGACAACCAAGAGTTTATCGTGCTAGAAGTCAAAGACATTCTAGGCATTATCACAAAATAATCCACTAAACAATAAGGAGTTTATTATGGCAAACAAAGAAATTCACTTCGCAGATTCTGCAAGAAACAAGCTTTATGAGGGTATCAAGCAACTTAGCGACGCCGTCAAGGTAACAATGGGACCAAGAGGGCGCAATGTGCTTATCCAAAAGTCTTATGGCGCACCAGCGATTACCAAAGATGGTGTGTCTGTGGCAAAAGAAGTCGAGCTCGCCGATCCAATCGCAAATATGGGCGCGCAGCTTGTCAAAGAAGTGGCGAGCAAAACCGCTGATGCCGCCGGAGATGGCACGACGACTGCCACGGTTTTAGCACATAGCATCTTTAAAGAAGGCTTGCGCAATATCACAGCAGGTGCGAATCCTGTGGAAGTCAAGCGCGGTATGGATAAGGCAAGCGAGGCAATCATCGCCGAGCTCAAAAAGGGAAGTAAAAAAGTCGGCGGCAAGGACGAGATCGCGCAAGTAGCGACTATCTCGGCGAATTCTGATGACAAAATCGGCAGCCTCATCGCTGAAGCTATGGAAAAAGTGGGCAAAGATGGCGTGATCACCGTCGAGGAGGCTAAGGGTATCAACGACGAGCTAAGCGTGGTGGAGGGTATGCAGTTTGATAGAGGCTATCTCTCTGCGTATTTTGTAACCAACACCGACAAAATGGTCGCACAGCTTGAAAATGCCTATGTGCTTTTGACTGATAAGAAAATCTCTAATATGAAAGAGATTTTGCCATTGCTCGAGGCGACTATGCAAAGCGGCAAGCCACTGCTCATCATCGCTGAGGATATCGAGGGCGAGGCACTCACGACTTTGGTTGTGAATAAGCTCCGCGGCGTGCTCAATGTATCAGCGGTGAAAGCTCCGGGCTTTGGCGATCGTCGCAAGGCAATGCTCCAAGATATCGCAATCCTCACAGGTGGGCAAGTCATCAGTGAAGAGCTTGGCAAAACCCTTGAGGCAGCGAGCTTGCAGGATTTGGGACAGGCAGCACGCATCGTGATTGACAAAGACAACACGACTATCGTCGATGGCAAGGGCAAGGCTCAAGCAGTCAAGGACAGAATCGCACAGATTAAGACAGAGATTGCCAACACGACAAGTGATTACGACAGAGAAAAGCTCCAAGAGCGTTTGGCTAAGCTTAGCGGCGGGGTAGCGGTTATCAAAGTAGGCGCGGCTACGGAAGTGGAGATGAAAGAGAAAAAAGACAGAGTAGATGACGCACTCTCAGCGACAAAAGCGGCGGTTGATGAGGGGATTGTCATCGGTGGTGGTGCGGCACTCATCCACGCAGCGCAAAAAGTCAAGCTCAACCTCGAGGGCGATGAGGCGATTGGCTATAATATCATCAAGCGCGCTATCAAGGCTCCTCTAGCACAAATCGCGGCAAATGCGGGATTTGATAGCGGTGTGGTGGTCAATGAAGTGCAAAACGCCAAAGAAACCATAGGCTTTAACGCTAGCAAGGGCGAGTATGTGGATATGTTTAAAGCAGGTATCATTGATCCGCTTAAAGTAACGCGTATCGCGCTCCAAAACGCCGTGTCTGTCTCTAGTTTGCTCCTCACTACCGAGGCGACAATCAATGAGATTAAAGAAGACAAGCCAGCTCCAGCTATGCCAGATATGGGCGGTATGGGAGGAATGGGTGGTATGATGTAATCCACCCAGCATTTGCGGATTTCATCTTTGTGGCCTAAGTTTTTACATAAAATTTTAGAGGGGTGTGTGAAAAAGATTCTTCTTAGTTTAGGTGCGATGGTGCTATGTGCGCAAATGAGCGCAAAAGATTTGCACACGATAAAAAGTGGGGCTTTTGTGGGATTTGCTACGGGCTATAGTATCGGCTTTGAGCACGGGAATGCAGGATTGCAGGTTATTGCGCCGCGCTATCTTAATGTCGGCGCAAAGCTTGGCTACAATCTCTATTTTTCAAAAGCCCTTGGTTTGCGCGGCTATGTCGATTATATCTATGGTATGAATCTACACTCTAGTGAGAGTGGCACAAATGGCAGCTATCTGCACTATGTCAATGCTAATGTGGATTTGCTACTAAATTTTTATGAGAGCGAATCTGTGGTGTTTGGCTCGTTTGTGGGGCTTGGTGCCGGGTATGGTGTGCTAAAAACACAGCGGGACACAGCGGAGGCTTTATGCTACCGCTCAATCTCGGGCTTAGCCTCATCGCTAGCGGGACACATCGCGTGGATTTAAGTATGAAAATTCCAACGCTTAGTCTCGCCCACGCCGGTAGCACGCAGCGACATTTAATCGGAATGATTGGGTATAGCTATAACTTCTAGATTCTATAGAATCTCATGCAAGTTTGTTTCACAAACTTGATACCGCTCGTGGCAAGTGAATTGCCACTTGCTCCGTGTGGGGAGATTGGCATGCATCACTTTGTGGATTTGTGCGCCGATAGTCTCTCCTTAAGCTTCGTGTTGTGTATCAGACTTCTTACTTGCTCCATCGGGCTTACTCCTCCAAACATCATCGATTACTTTCCAGCCCTCACACTGCATAAAATTATTAGGCAATGTATCGTGATTGTGAAACCACGAGTTGGGCATGCACACGATTTTTTGTGTGTGATTGATGAGATAGGCTGCCCACCAGCTAAATGTGGAATTTGCGATAATGGCGTTTTTGCAGCTTCGCATTAGCTCCATCTCTTGGGCGGCATCTGTCTCGCTATTGCCCTCTATGAACTCAAAGCACACATTCTCGCGCACACTAGATTCTAAGCTATTGAGAAAATACGCCTTGCACCACGCGATGTCGTTGCTAAAAATAAAGATATGGGGATTTGTGATATGGGATTTGATAGCGTCTATGGCGTTGTTGTAGTAGGTGCTTCCAAGTTTTTTAAACTGCCAATGTTTGGATTGCAAAAAATCCCCGCGCCGTATGTGCAAAAATACAGAATCTGGTGTGCGTGAAATCCTTGCTTTTAGCGTTTTATTGCGTGCAGAGAGTGCTTTGCTAAGGGTAAAGTCCGCCCGCAAGTGCGCATACACAGAATCCACAAAGTGATGATGGATAAAATAACTATGGACGATATAGGCGTTGTCGCCAAACACGGGCTTGTGCTCTGAAATCTTTGCAAGGAATCTCTTGTAGGCTTCTCGCGTCCTTGGCTCGGTGGCATAGAGCCATTTGCGCCAAAAGTGTGAATCCCAAAATATGCGTACTATCCCAAAAGCCTTGAGTGCTCTCCACTTGAGCGCGTGATAGTAGCGATATAGCAAAAGATGAGGGTGTTTTAGGGAGTGTTTTTCAAGGATTAGCGATGAGTCGATGTCAAAGCACTTAAGCTCAAAGGCGCGGTTATGCCCTGCCCCCCCCCCTAGTAATCATTACAGAATCTAGCAATACTTCATAGCCTTGCTCCTGCATAAACTTCGCAAACGCATACATAAACATTTGGTTGCCAAGTCCGCCATCTAGGCGGATGATGATTTTGCGTTTTTTCATCTAGTCTCCTAAAGTTTGGCATAAGATTCTATGAACGCAGTCCAAAATGCACAGAATCTCTTAAGAATTTAGCCTCTCTGAAAGCTTTTGTATGCGCTCGCTTAGCTCATCGAAGTCCTTTGCCCCATCAAGATAGCTAAAAAAATCATTTTTGAGTGCTTGGAGACTCCTAAAGGTATCGATAGCCTTTTGCCCCTCTGGCGTGAGGCGCGTGCCGCTGTCCTTGCCCCCGCCGGCATTTGAGATGACGAGCGGATTTGGCACGGCGAGTTTGTTGGCGATGTCTATGCTATCCCACGCCGCTTTGTAGCTCATTTTCATCTGTTTTGCAGCCTTGGAGATCGAGCCGCTCTCTTTGATTCGCTCTAGTAGCTCGATCCTCCCCGCACCCAAATAGCTCTTAGAATCCTTGGTAATCCACAATCGAGAATCTACATTCATATTCCACCCCCTAATATTAAAATCTAATACACCACCACATACACCACACGCGGTCCATGCACGCCAAACACCGTTTGTAGCTCGATATCTGCCGTGCGTGAAGGTCCGGCTACAAAGATGATATTTGTGGGCAAAATCTCCGTGCCACTGCGCTCCCTCTCATGGCTCTTGATATGCTCTATCCCCGCATAAAGTGTCTCTACGATAGCCTCTTTTTTGAGCAAATAAATGCAGTTATTGGTGATGAGTGAGCTTAGACGCGGAGCTTGTGGATTAGCACTTAGCCCAACGATCCCTAGATTTGCCACGCCACAGCGCGCCTCCACGATAGAAGTATCAATTTTAAAAAGCTCCTCACGCACAGAATCTACGCTTTGGGTATAAGGGATAAGCGCGCAATCCACGCCCTTAAACTCCAACTTCACATCAGCGTTATAGAGCACCTGCTTTGCCTGCACTTCTTTTAGAATCTGCTCTATGGTGGATTCTAGCTCCTGCTGGCTAGATTCACGCACGATGGCTTTATTGTTGGTTTGGTTGAGTTTGTATTCCTCCAAAAGCTCCTTGTGCGTGTAGTTCATCGGATTAGCATAGCACACGCTTGGGGCTGGGATATGGGCGTTGTTTTTCAGAGAATCCCGCACACGCCCTAAAATCTCATTTTTACTCATAAATCACTCCTTGCATTTGGGATACTTTTTTGTGAAGCCCGCCGCTAATGTGTGGGAACTCGCGGTATTTCACCCAAGTCTTTAGCAATGGCACAAAGGGCGCAAACACCTTGCCAAGTGGGGCGAAAACTCCCGCTAAGCCTAGCGCAAACCGCCATTTGCTAGGGCTTGTCGCTAGGTTTGCAAACTGCGCCATTGCTTTGATTTCAGCGGGATTTTGTGTGGTTACATCTGTCCCCACCACGCTTTTACGCCCCTGCCCCACACGCTCAGAGCGCAAATCCCTAATGAGCTCTGCAAGTGGGATTTTCACCGGACACACTTCAGAGCACCGCCCACAAAGCGAGCAGAGATCAAGCATAGGACTAAATTTATTTAGCCCAAAAAGTTGGGGGGAGATCACCTCGCCAATAGGTCCGGGATAGGTGCTCAAATACGCGTGCCCGCCGATTTTGTCATACACGGGGCAGTGATTGAGGCAAGTGCCGCAGCGGATACAGCTAAGCGCGCGGTAATAGTGTGCATCGCTTAGCATTTGTGAGCGGTTGTTATCAAGCAGGATGATATGCACCTCTTTGGGTCCATCAAGCTCGCCGCTTTTGCGTGGGGAAGTGATGATGTTGTTGTAGCAGGTTACGGGTGCGCCAGTGGCAGAGGGGATTAGCAGGGCATTAAGCGTGCTAGCGTCTTCAAAGCTCTCAATGACTTTTTCGATCCCACAAAATGCGATATGGATATCACACGCCGTGGTGCTCATACGCCCATTGCCCTCATTTTCTAGTAGCCATATCGCCCCTTCCTTAGCAATGGCAAAATTCACGCCACTAAGCCCTAGCCTAAATTCCTTAAACTCTTTTCGCAAATGCACGCGCGCAATTTCATTGAGTTTTTCGGGCTCTGATTCTAGCGGCGCGCCAAGCTTTTGGTGGAAAATCTCGCCGATTTGGTAGCGGTTTTTGTGGATTGCCGGAGCGACGATATGTACGGGTGGCTCATCAATAAGCTGGATAATAATCTCGCCCAAATCCGTTTCAATAGGCTCTAGTCCCTTAGCTTTCAAAAACGCATTGAGGTGGGTTTCCTCGCTCGCCATCGACTTGCCTTTTAGAATCTTAGTAATGCCATTTTTTTGCATCACTTCAAGCACGATTTGGTTTGCTTCCTCGCTGTTTTTTGCCCAATGCACGATAAAGCCATTTTTTAGCGCGTTAGATTCAAACTCCTCTAGCAAGCTATCGAGTTTAGAGAGGTTTTTTTGCTTAATCTCCTTGCCCTTTTGCCGCAGAGCTTCCCAATCCAAAAACCGCGTAGAGATGAGCTTTTTGCGATTGCCCTTAAGCGTATCCATCACGCTTAGGAGATTTTTGCGTAGCTGGGCGTCCTCTAGTTTGGTATGCACGATATCGTGGTATTGCTGCTTGATACTGCTCATATTGCCTCCTTATAGTCCGATTCGCTGTGCTAAAAAATCATACCAATGCATAGGCTTGACGCCCACGCCCTGCTTTTTCATCGCGCCAGATATGTTTAGCAAGCACCCCGCATCCGCGCTTAGGATATACTCCACGCCTCTTGAGGCGATGTCTTGCACCTTTTGGGTTACCATAGCGTTTGAAATCTCGGGCTCTTTGACGCTAAAGGTGCCGCCAAACCCGCAGCACTCCTCCTCTCTCTCTAGCTCGATAAGCTCGACATTACTAAGGCTTTTGATGAGATTTTTTGCAGAATCTATACATTTGGCTGTGCGCAGCGCGTGGCAGTTGCTATGCCAAGTAACCTTTGTAGGCGCACCCCTATCCTCATAACGCACTTTTAATACAGAATCCAGAAACTCACTAAGCTCATAGATTCTGCTGCTAAACGCCCGCGCCTCCTCCTCATACTCGCTGCCCTCAAATAGCTCAATGTAATCGACTTTCATCATACCCGCACAAGAACCGCTAGGCAGGATAATAGGCTCGCTACCTTTAAAGAGATTCATATTATGGAGGGCGATTTTTTTGCTCTCCTCATAATAGCCGGAGTTAAAGCTAGGCTGTCCGCAACAGGTTTGATCCTTTTTGAAGACGACTTCCACGCCCTCTTTTTGCAAAAGCTTGATACTATTGACACAGGTATCGGCAAACGCCGCCGCACCGATACAGGTCGAGAAAAAATACACTCTCAAGATTGTCTCCTTGCTTGAAGTTTGTCGTTGTCTGCGTATGATATCCCAGTCCTGCTTTAAGCAATATCAAAAGTGCTCATTTCTTTTAGAATTTATTAAGTTTTGTTTCAAAACTACATTCTTTGCGGATTTGTGCGCGAAGTTTTTGGCGTTTGTCTTTTGCTTTTATAAAAAAAATGTTAAGCTAGTGGGGATAAGGCGTGGATAAGATTCTATAACACACAGAATCTAACGCTTTGGAGTTTTGACTATGGAGGTGCTTCTTATGGAGACTCAGGTGCTTGGGTGGGTGCAAAACTATGATCCACTAAATAATATGTGGCTAAGCGCGTTTGTAGCGTTTTTACCTATTGCGATGTTTTTTGTCTCGCTTGTGGTGTTAAAGACAAAGGGACATACTGCAGGATTTTTAACCGTTGCGCTTGCGGCGATTATCGCGGTGTTTGTGTATGGTATGCCTGCAGACAAAATGCTTTGGAGCTTTGTGTATGGCGGGCTGTATGGTGTGTGGCCTATTGCGTGGATTATCATTGCGGCGATTTTTCTCTACAAAATCACTGTAAAATCGGGCTATTTTGATATCTTGCGTGAATCTATTATCGCTATCACACCCGATCAGCGGATTCAGGTTATCCTCATTGGATTTTGTTTTGGGGCGTTTTTGGAGGGAGCTATCGGCTTTGGCGGTCCTGTGGCGATTACCGCGGCATTGCTCGTGGGGCTAGGCTTGCGTCCATTGTATGCAGCGGGGCTGTGTATGATTGCCAATACCGCGCCGGTGGCTTTTGGGGCGGTTGGGATACCAATCACGGCGATGGCAAAGGCAGTCGATGTCCCTGCGATTGAGATTTCTGCGATGGCAGGGCATATGCTCCCACCACTCTCGCTTTTTATCCCCTTTTTCCTCATTTTTTTGATGAATGGCTTTAAAGGTGTCAAAGAGACTTGGCCCGTGGCGCTTGTGGCAGGTGGGAGCTTTGCGATTGTGCAATATATCACCGCAACATACCTAGGGCCAGAGCTACCCGATATCGCTTCAGCGGTGGTATCTATCATCGCAGTGGCAGTATTCCTTAGATTTTGGCAGCCAAAGAATGTTTTCAAATTTGATGAGAGCGTGGGTGGCAGTGCGAGCATAGAGGCGAAAAAATATTCTACCAAAGACATTGTGCTTGCGTGGTTGCCATTTGTGCTACTTATCGTAGTCATCGTGATTTGGACACAAGGTTGGTTCAAAGATCTCTTTGTCGCAGCAGGCGCGAAGCTCTCCACGGGTGGCGTGGCACAAGAAGCCGGAATCTTGAATTTTTCTGTGTTTAAAGTCGCTTTCCCAAGCCTTGCCGAGATTTTGCAGCATTATCCTGTCGTGCCAGAATCAAGTGGCAATGTGCCGGTAAAATCCGTGCTTGAGTTTTCACTCATCAACGCCACGGGGACCTCTATCCTCATTGTTGCTATCATCACGATGTTTTTGCTCAAAGTCAAGGTTTCCACTGCGGTGGCGACTTTTGGCGAGACTTTAAATGAGATGAAATTTGCCATTCTTACCATCGTGCTTGTGGTGGGCTTTGCGTTTGTTTCAAACTATAGCGGCTTATCAGCGTCTTTAGCCCTAGCTCTAGCGCAAACCGGCGATGCCTTTGCGTTCTTCTCGCCTGTGGTGGGTTGGATTGGCGTGTTCCTAACCGGTAGTGATACAAGCTCAAACCTCCTCTTTGGGACATTGCAGCAGCTTACTGCAAGGCAGCTTGATATACCAGAGGTGCTGTTCCTCGCGGCAAACTCTGTAGGTGGGGTTGTGGGCAAAATGATCTCTCCACAAAGTATTGCAATCGCGTGTGCAGCGGTGGGATTAGTCGGTAAAGAATCCGATCTCTTTAGATTCACGATTAAATACTCCATAATCTTTGTGATTGGTATTGGTATCTTTACCTATGCTATCGCGTTTTGGATGCCTTGGCTAATCCCCTCGGCATAGAGACTAACCCCCTAGATTCTAGGGGGCTTTTAAGATGTATTTATGATGAGATTGTGTAGGCATTGTGTGCGCGTTGGGCTTTTTAGCCTCATTATAAATGTATCTTTGGCGCAGGCAAAAAGTGGCTTTGAGATTTTTGGCGATGCGATGCAGGTGCTGCCCTTTGTCATGATGGCATATAGCTATGCTGCTGATGATATGGAGGGTGTGAAACAACAAGCTCTAGGCTCGGCGGTTACCCTAGCGGGCACATATCTCATCAAGCAGGGCTTTGTGATCCTCTCGCGCTCTAGTGAAAATCTCGCAAGTATCTCCCAACGCCCAAATAATGGCAGCTATGATGGGTTTCCCTCTGGGCACACTTCATTTGCGTTTTCTGCAGTGGGCTTTGCACACAAGCGATATGGGTGGAAATTTTCCGTGCCTTTGGGGGTTTTAGCTACGCTCACGGGTGCTTCGCGCGTGTATGCGCAGCGACATACCACAGAGCAGGTTCTCGCTGGTGCGGCTTTGGGGTTTTTTGTCTCATACGCCTTTGCGAGCAAGCTAGAATCTCACAATATGGCACTTGCCGTGGGTGTAACTCCTCATAATGGCTATATGCTTAGCGTGTATAAGCGTTTTTAAAAGTTGGAATCTCTTTTGCTTTAAGCAGAGTAAAAATCACATCAAAGGAATGAAAATGAAAGACAAAGTGCTTAGAGGTTCTATCATAGCAGCTATCGCATTAGCGATGGGTGGTTGCAGTTTGCTTGAAGTAGGAGGCGAGACGCGTGGTGCTAGCAATGGATTGATCCCACCAAGTGCGCAACCAAACTACGCACCAATCCAAGCACCCACATACCCACCTATGCCCGGGTATAACACAAACCCAAACCTTATGGCACAGCCTGCCTTGGCACAGCCACAGCGCGTTAATACGATGGTGATTGATAAGGTCGAGGTTTCGGGTATGCGCGATCACGATCGCGATCCAAAGTTTGAGCGAGATGAGATCCTCACGCCCAAGCAGTCAGAATCTCTTATCCCAAATTCCCCAATGCTCACAGAAAACAATGTCATCGAGCTCAATGCAGTAGGTATGGGGATACCCCCAGAGAATACAATCTCGCCCGGTCAGGCTATGGCTCTCGCCAAGCGCGCTGCGATTGTCGATGCGTATAGACAAATCGGCGAAAAAATGTATGGTATCCGCTTGAATGCACAGGATACGGTAAAGGATATGGTGGTGCAAAACTCCACAGTCAAAACAAAAGTCCAAGCCCTTATCCGTAATGCCGAGATTAGCGAGAGCATTTGGAAAGATGGTGTGATGCAAGTGAGCATGCAGCTAAAACTCGATGGTAGAATCTGGCACAAAGTCCTCTCTGGCGGTAAATAATCCCTAGCGCAATGCACAAAATAACCTCCTATTTTTTTTGCATTGTTTGTGCCGTCTTACTAAGTGCGTGTGCGGAGCTAGGCGATAGCTTCTCCACGCTCTTTCAGACAGATACCCAATCCTCCCAAGAAGAAGTCATCAAACCCACAAAGTTTAAAATCCTAGAGATTCGCTCCCCCCAAATTTCTTTTTATGATTTTGCCACGATCACTTATAAGAAAAAAGCCACAGAGCTCAAACTCTATAAGCTAGGCAAAGTCGTGGGGAGTATCACGATAAAGCCCTCATCAATCTGCTTTAATGATGATTGTCTAGGCAAGTGGAATGCGGCAAAAAACTTCTTTGGTGCGGTGAGTTATGGGAATTTGTTTGAGGATATTATCTTTGGGCGTGATATTTTTGATGGCGAGGGCAAGGGGATAGCCCCAAATGGGGCGATGATGCAATGGTTTGTGAAGTCTGGACAGGAGATTTATTATGAGCGTAATGAGGCTTACACAATATTCCAAAACAAAAGTAACGGCGTGCTCATAGGCATACAGCAATACAATGTCAAAAGTAAGAAAAATAAGCCTAATGCAGAGCAGCATTAAGCTCGATTTTTCTATTGCTCCTAAAGGCGATCATTTTGCCGCTTGTAGAATCTTGCCTAAAATGCACGCCATTTTTGCCTGAAAGCTCTCTGCCTTTGTAAAGCCCGCTTGGATTAATCACAAAATCTGTGTTGATTTGGGCGAGCTTCTCTGCTTCTGCTTTAGGGATCTCAAAAATCGTGCCCGCTAGCACCGCAATCCCACCATCGACGATGCACCCATCGCCTAGACTGATACCCGTGGAGCTATTGACGCCTAGTAGGCAGTTTTTGCCAATGCTAATGGGCTCGGAGTTCCCACCGCTTAGCACGCCCAAAATACTTGCGCCACCGCCGATATCGCTTCCTTCACCCACCACGACGCTTGAGGAGATTCTGCCCTCATTCATACACGCACCCATCGCGCCGGCGTTAAAATTCACATAGCTAGCCCCGGGCATTTGTGTGTAGCCACCAGTGCCTAAATACGCGCCAAAGCGAGTTTTTGCACTATCAAGCAAGCGGATATTATCATACTGCGGGATCACCTGCATTAGGTATCGGGGGAATTTATCGACAAAATCGATAGTGGGGAATTTGTTTTTGAGTTTGAGGGCGATCTCTTTTTTGCGTAGCCACTCTAGCTCATAGGGCTTATTGCCGCTCCACGCGACATTGCTAAGTAGTCCAAAGATTCCATCGAGGTTGAGGCTGCGCAGAGGGGCTTTGCCTAGAGAGAGAGCTAAGAGTTTCATATACGCGCTCTCCACGCTTTGACATACAGAATCTGCATACAGCACGCAGAATCTATACTTCGCCTCGCCACGGCAGTTTCTAAGCTTGCCCTTTTTGGCGATTTTGTGCAGCTCTAAAATCACTTGGATATTTTTGTGTGTCTCGCTATCGCACAGAGATTCTCGCAAAAATGGCTCATAGAGTTCCAAGGCTTTTTGCAAAAAGCTCTCATTGATACCATATACGGATTCATTTTCATTTTGTGAGATGAGTGAATCTGCCTGCTTGGCAGCAAAGCTAAGCACGGCGTAAGTGCCTAGATTCTCCCCCTGCCAATTAAGCAATGGATAAGTCGCACAAAGGATTTTTTGCGAGCATTTGCCTATATCCACGCGTGCGATACCAAAGCCTAGTGGCTGCCTATAGCTAGGATCTTTTTGGAAGGAATCAACGAAGTTTTTAAATTTTTCCATTTTTGTCTCCTATTGTCTTCTAAATGTGGGCTATTTTGTGTGCAAAAAGCAGGAATTGTAGCAAAAATTTGACGGAGAATGCTTAAGCAAGCCCAAATGCCAAAGTGGGTAAAAAAGTAATGCAGTATAGGATTTGTTTGCAAAATTTACTTTGTGTTTAGGGTTTAATAGAGCCTTAATATTGAAATTTATAGAATCTTTAAGTGTTCAGAGATACCAAAAATAAGGAGTGGATATGCAGAATAATAGTCCTGCTTTAGAATACGACTACAGCATAGCGAAGTTATTCGTGTTTTCTGTGCTAGCATTTGGTTTTGTTGGATTGCTTCTTGGCGTGGTTGCCGCGTTTCAGCTTGCGATCCCAGAGCTTAATTATCTCGCATCAGAATATGGGACTTTTGGGAGAATAAGACCATTGCACACTAATGGGATTATTTATGGATTTACCTTGAGTGGTATTTGGGCGTCTTGGTATTATTTGGGACAAAGAGTGCTAAAGATAAGCTATCTTGAGCACCCATTTTTGCGTGCTGTTGGGCTATTGCACTTTTGGCTTTATATCGTGCTTATGGTTTTGGCAGTGATCACGCTTTTTGGAGGTTTGACACAATCTAAAGAATATTCTGAGCTTATTTGGCCCCTTGATATTTTGGTGGTTGTAGTATGGGTGCTTTGGGGCGTTAGTCTCTTTGGCAGTATGGGCGTGAGGAGAGAAAAAGTCATTTATATCTCATTATGGTATTTCATAGCGACATTTGTAGGCGTTTCTGCTCTGTATATCTTTAATAACCTCTCAGTTCCCACAGGCTTGGTGGCTGGAGTGGGTAGCTGGTGGCATTCGATCTCATTTTATGGCGGGACAAACGATGCGATGGTGCAGTGGTGGTGGGGACACAATGCTGTGGCATTTGTATTCACTTCTGGTATTATCGGGCTTATCTACTACTTCTTGCCAAAAGAATCTGGACAGAGAGTGTTTTCGTATAAACTCACGCTCTTTTCGTTTTGGGGCTTGATGTTTGTGTATATTTGGGCTGGCGGGCACCACCTCATCTACTCGACGACTCCTGATTGGATTCAGACACTTGGCTCGGTATTTTCTGTGATTTTGATTTTGCCCTCTTGGGGGACAGCGATCAATATGCTCCTTACAATGCGTGGCGAGTGGAATCAGATTAAAGAATCTCCGATGATTAAGTTCCTAATCCTTGCTTCCACATTCTATATGCTCACGACACTTGAGGGACCCATTCAGTCTATCCGCTCTGTAAATGCCCTAGCGCACTTCACTGATTGGATTATCGGGCACGTGCATGATGCGGCACTTGGCTGGGTAGGATTTATGGTGATCGTGGCTGTGTATCATATGGTGGCTAGAATCTTTAAGCGCGAGATTTATTCCAAAAAGCTTATGGACGCGCAATTCTGGGTGATGACTACGGGCATTATCCTCTACTTCTCAAGTATGTGGATTGCGGGTATTACCCAAGGTATGATGTGGAGAGCGACAAACGAGTATGGAAGCTTGATTTATAGCTTTATCGATACAGTGCGCGATATCGTGCCATACTACTATATCCGTGCGATTGGTGGCTTGCTCTACTTGGTTGGCTTTATCATATTCCTCTACAATGTCTTTATGACTATCACTTCAGGTAGAGTGCTTGACAAAGAGCCTGCCAACGCTACACCTATGGCAGCTTAAGTAAGGAGGTAGGTTATGTTTAGTTTCTTAGAAAGAAATCCATTCTTTTTCACGCTTGCTTTTTTGGTTGTGTTTGCTATCGCGGGGCTTGTGGAGATTCTACCCGGGTTTGCCAAGACAGCGCGTCCGATTGAGGGATTGCAGCCTTATAGTCTGCTAGAGACTGCAGGGCGACAAGTCTATATCGCAGAGGGTTGTTATAACTGCCACTCTCAACTTGTGCGCCCCTTTAAGGCCGAGACAGATCGCTATGGTGCCTTTAGTCTTAGCGGTGAGTATGCGTATGATAGACCATTCCTTTGGGGATCTAAGAGGACAGGTCCGGACTTGCACAGAATCGGGGACAAGAGCTCCACAGATTGGCATGATGGGCATATGTGGGAGCCCACTTCGCGTGTAGCGGGTTCTATCATGCCTGCGTATAAGCATCTTTATACAAAAGATGTGGATTTTGAGACTGCCTTTGCTGAAGCCTACACACAAAAGGTTGTCTTCAATGTGCCTTATGATGTAGAGGGTGGTGTGCAAATTGGTGCAGATGAGTATGTCAGAGGCGATGCCAATACGCTTGCAAAGGCAAAAGAAATCTTTATGAAAGAAGCCAAAGTAATCGTCGATGAAATGGTAAATCAAGATGTCAAGGCGGCATTTGAACGAGGCGAGGTTAAAGAAATCGTCGCGCTTATTGCGTATATGAATAGCCTAAGCCAAAAGCGTCGATCACCACTACAATAAAAGGATAGCAGATGTTCGTAGAGTTCATAAGTGAATATGCAGGCGTGCTTTACACGCTTGGCACACTTGGGCTTGTGGTGTTTTTGTATAGCTATGCTTATCATATGTATGTTGCGCAAAAAAGAGGCGAGAGGGATTATGAGAGATATGCGGACTTGGCATTGCACGATGGCTTAGAAGACGAACTCATCGAACCACGCGAGGCAATACAATCAAAAAGATAAGTAAGGAGGAGTTTCAATGCAATGGTTTAATTTATCAGACAGCGTAAATGCCTTAGCACTCTTAGGCGCGGCGGTCATTTTGGTGCTTACTGTGTTTATTATGGGCTTGTATCTCAAAAAGATTAAAGACGCAAAGCAGAGTGATGGCGAGCAGCTCGAGCATACTTGGGATGGTATAGGCGAGTTTGCCAACAATATCCCCATTGGTTGGGTGGCTTGCTTTGGCGCGGTTATCCTTTGGGGATTTTGGTATTTTTTCCTAGGCTATCCGCTCAAATCCTTTTCACAGATTGGTCAATACAATCAAGAAGTGCAAAAATACAACGCCGCGTATGCAGAAAAATGGAATGGTTTAGAATCTGTAGAGCTTAGAGAGATGGGGCTTAGTATCTTCCAAGTGCAATGCGCGCAATGCCACGGCCCGGAGGCGGATGGAATGGATGGCAAGGCACAGAATCTCGTGATTTGGGGCAAGGAAGAGGGTATCATCGATGTGATAAAAAATGGTAGCAAAGGACTAGGCTATATGATGGAGGAGATGGCTCCTGTGGAAGTCAGCGATGAGGAAGCGAAAGCGATCGCGGCGTATGTGATGAAAACCTTCTCTGCTAAAAAAGAGACAAAATACCCCCTAGAAGTGGAAAAGGGCAAAGATCTCTTTGAGATTCATTGCACCGCGTGCCACGGCGATGATGGTAAGGGTATGGAAGGCATGGCTTTGGATTTGACTACTTATGGCTCGACTTCCTTGTTGCATAAGGTGCTAAATCAAGGCAAGCGTGGCAATATCGGGATTATGCCTTCTTTTGGTTATGCCAACTTCGCGCCAGCCCAAGAGGAAGCGCTCAATGAATATATCCAGTCATTGACTGCTCAAGAATAAGGAGGAAGCTTATGGATAAATTGTTTGGTATCAATGGATTAGCCGGATTTTTGATAGCGGTTGTGGCGTTGCTCGCGGTTGTTGGGATTTTGGGGACTTGCGCTATCAAGACGCAGCAAGCCCAAGCGACAAACTTCTACAAGATAGAATCACAAAGCAGCATTGAGCAAAATGTCAAAGATGCCTCTGCGTATTATAAAAATGCAAAGGAGTAGTCTATGAAGCTAACACCTATGGAAAAAGTGCTTGCGACACTTATCATCATCACTATCCTAGCGACGATTGCTATGCCTTTTATCCCCGATCTCTTTTTGCATCTCGTGTAGATGAGAGTTATTGTATTGTGCCTTATGTGTTTTGGGTTGGCACTAGCCCAAAACACGATGAGTGAATCTAAAGCCGTGGGCTATGTGCCCATACAATTTGCCCAAGATGATGATAATCTACTCGTGCCTAAGACAAAGGAGTTTATCGATAGGCTAGGGGCGGAGCTTTTAGAGAAAACGGGATTTTTGCTTAAGGTAGTTGTGGTAGAAGATAGCCAAAAAGCCCTTGCTGCTTTAAGCAAAGATCTCGCCATAGAATCTACAGAATCTATACCAAATTTTGCACCCACTACAAAATCAGATTCTCGCACTTCTCGTGATGCCCGCGCACAGGCGCGAGAGCTCTACAGGCAGTATCTGCAAGATTCTGCCCTTTCCAAGCCCTATGCGATGATAGTAATGTATGTCAAAGATCAGCAGATTGAATTTGTGCTAAGCGATAGGGAAGTGTTTGACAAAGAATTAGAGGAGCGCGTGTATTTTGAATATATGGTGCCCCTGCTCCCAAAGCGCGGCGAGAGCCCTAAGAGAGAGCAGATTTCAGCCATTATGTTTAATGGATATAGTGAAGCGGCGGATTTGGTAGCACTGCATTATGGTAAAACCCTAGAGCTCAATGTCCCGCGCGATGAGAATGGGGGCAAGGAATTTGTCAAAATCAGTATGATGAGTATGCTTGTTATCCTGCTTGGTGTGCTGGGATTTGTGTATATCACATCGAGATTTTTGAAAAAATAAGGATAAAAATGCAAAAAAACTATTGGCCTATAGCGATTGTGGGGATTATCCTCTTTGGGATTGTGATTATTAGCGTAGGCGTGATGATAGCGGTAAAAAATCCCGTGGTTGATGAGCAAATGTATGGCGGCAAGAAGCGCGATATCGATGAGCAGATAAATACCATACTAAAAGAGCAAAGGGAGTTTGAATCCAGAGCCAAAGCCACGCTGCATATGGGCGATGAGAAAATCGCGCTCCGCACGCCCTATCTTATCAAAAAACTCCCCAAGCACTCCGCTGCTCTAATTCCCGAATTTAGCGAGCCTTTTATCGTGAGCATTAGCCATGAGGGTGTAAGCATTGCTGCGGTGAATCTGAGCATTACGAGCTTTATGCAAGGGGTGCAAGATAGCGAGTCTATAGCCCTTAGCCTTGATACCAAAAATGTAAGAAAGTCTGGTTCAGACTACATCTTACCCACACCCTTGGTGTTTGCTAAAGATGGTCGCTATAAGCTAAATTTTCACATCATTTATAAGGATTTTGCAGATGCCAATGCCACAAAGTCCGCGTATTTTGAGCAAGAAATTTTCTATCGTGCCAAATAGATGAAACCTCCAAAGCCCATAAGCCCCAAACCCACGCACTGCCTAAGCGCGCAAAATAACCACAGCTTAGAATCTAATCCATACAAAAGCACTAAGCCTGCGTTTATTATGGTGGAATGCGTGCTTGGCTTGGTGCTATGCGCGTTGGCACTTGGGATTGTCTTTAGCTTCCAGCAGTATATGAGCCACAGACTTGCTTCCCTCCATACACGCACGAGCAGCGGGGCGGATATGCTCCATATCCTTGCTACCACACCACACCCCTCTAGTCTCCAGACTAACGCCCACACTTACCAGACACACCACCACATTTATCGCGCGCCCACGGCACTGCCTTATAGTCTGCATTATCTCCAACCCATCTCTGTGCGCTAGGGGCTATATGCGCAGAGCCTTTGTCGCGTTTGAGATGCTTTGGAGTATCGTGATTTTTGGCATTGTTGGGATTGCGTGTGTGAGCGTGGCACTGCACTTCACACGCTTTTTGCTAGCGAGCTCGCCACAGAGGTTGCTAGATTCCCAAATCGCACTTTTGCGCATTGAAAACCTCCTAAGCCAAAGCGTGGATTTGCGCCTAAGCCCTAGTAGTGCGAGCTTTTTGCTCCTAGATTCAGAGCGGCTGCTAGGCTATGGGGATAAGACATTTGCTAATGCGCGTTTTTACAACGACACGCTTTTGCCCCAAGCACCTATTGAGATTTTTGCCCTGCAGGGCGATGAGATTGTTTTTAGCTCGCCCCTTGCCCCGCAGAGCTTTAAGCCTAGCCAAAATCTCGTGCTTGTGTGCCAGAGCGCGGTGGATTCAGAGGATTTTATAGAATCTATCGTAAAAGTCGTGAGTGTGGGGAGTGATAGGCTTAGGCTAGATTCTGTGCCCTCATCTCTGTGTCGCGCCGCGCTGCCTCTGCAAGAGAGGCGCATAGAGATTAGCCACCACCATGACGCGCTTTGGCTCAATCAAGAGCTTTTGCTAGAAAATGTGCGAGACTTTGCCCTGCAGTTTTACCCACAGGAGCGTTTTGTGGGCTTTAGATTCTGTATTGGGCAGCGCTGCTTTGAGGGCGGGAGCTTCGTGGGTGTGAAAGCCGCGTTTTTGTAGGGGGGATTTGTGAGCGATATGGGAGTTAGGATTGTGCGGGAGAAACCTATGCGCGCGGCGTTTTGTAGCTATTATGCGGTGTTTATGCTCGCCTTTGTATCGATGTGCGTGGGCTCCATCATCGCGCTCTCGCCAAACGCGCCACTCTCGCATATCCACGCCTACACTCAGCTCCGACTCTATGCCAAGAGTATGTATGAAATGCAGATTTTATGCCTTAGATCTTTTGATTATGCGCGCTGCCAGCACCAAGAGTTTCGCCCAAGCGCGCATTATCGTATCCAGAGCCACCTCACGCCCTTTGGGGATTCTCTCTTACTACTTGATGTGAGCGTGCAGGCACAAAACCCCATCACCTCCTTGCAACAAAATGTCCTAAATAGACACATTGTCCTAAAAAGATAACTCTTTAATCATCTCTTTTGCAAATTTATCCTACAATGGCGCATATTTTTGTCAAAAGGAGTTTGTATGTTTCACGAATACAGAGATGAGGTTACCCAGCTAAAGACACACGATGCGCATTTTGCAAAGATTTTTGATGAGCACAACGCGCTTGATGATAGGATTAAGCGCATAGAAGATGGCGATGAGTTGCTCACAGATATGGAGCTAGAAGTGCTCAAAAAGCAAAAGTTGCGCTTGAAAGATGAAGCTTATGCGATGATTCTCAAATATCGCAAAGAGCAGGGCAAATAAGCACCAAAGCAAAATCTATGCATATTGATGATACGACTTTGGCGAAGCTGCAGCGGCTTGGCAGTATTAAAATCGATGGGGATAAGCACGATGAGATAAAAGCCCAGCTTGATGAGATTCTAGGATTTGTAGAAAACCTAAACTCCCTCAAACTTGATGAGATAGCACCACTTGCAGAGCTAAAAACCCCATTGCGCGATGATGTGGTGGTGGATTCTCATATCGCTACAGATGTGCTAGCGTGCGCACCCAAAGCCCAAGATGGCTTTTTCATCGTCCCCAAAATCATCGAATGAATCTAGATTCTATCAAGCTCCCTTTAGAGTGGAAGGAACTGCTCAAAGAGGAGCTTGAGAGCGCGTATTTTGATGAGATCAGAGACGCCTACTACGCCCAGCTAAAGCTTGGCAAAACCCTCTACCCACCCCCGCGATTGTTATTTAACGCTTTTGAGAGCACGCTTCCCCAAGAGGTGCGCGTCGTCATACTCGGACAAGATCCCTACCACGGCAGCGTGGCGGTGCGCGATGGGGAGCGTCTCGTGGAGATTCCACAGGCGATGGGCTTATCCTTTTCTGTCCCCTCTCCCTTGCCGCCCCCACCTTCACTCAAAAATATCTACAAAGAGCTCGCGCGCACCACGGATTTTATTCCGCCAGCACACGGGGATTTGAGCGCGTGGGCGCGGCGGGGCGTGCTGCTGCTAAATAGTATCCTAAGCGTGGAGGCAAATGCCCCCGCCTCTCACAAGCACTTGGGGTGGCAGCGATTTAGCGACGCGGTGATCTCTAGGCTTTGCGCATCGCGCGAGGGGATTGTCTTTATGCTATGGGGCAATTACGCTAGGCAAAAGGCTTGGCTCATTGATAGCGCGCGGCATTGTGTGATCACCGCACCGCACCCCAGCCCGCTTGCTAGAGGTTTTGTGGGGAGTGATTGTTTTGTGAAGGCAAACGCCTATCTGCACGCGCGCGGGGAAAGCGTGGATTGGAGCTTGTGAGTGCGGGCTGTGCTCTGTGTGTGTCTGTGGGTGAATCTAGCCTTGAGCACGGGGGCGTTTGAATCTATGCGCGCGTATTTTTGGTATAAAAATGGGCATTATGAGCGTGCCTTGGGGGATTATGAGCGTATTTATGCCACACAAAGGCATTGTGAGAATGCCTACAACCTCGCCAATGTGTATTACAAAATGGGCGTGTATGCGAGCGCGGTGCGATTGTATCAGGAGAGCTTGGAGCTGCCCTGCGCACACGCCTACTACGCGCTTCTGTGGCACAATCTAGGCAATGCTCTCTTTATGCTTCATCGCTATGTGGAGGCGCACCACGCCTTTGAAAACGCACAGAATCTCGCGCCAAGTGCTGCCACACAGACAAATCTCGCCATCACGCGCGAGCTTTTGGAGCAAAGGAGGGCGGTGGCTGCCATCATTACCAAACCCAAAGCCCGAGATTCTCGCGAGATTGAGAGCACCGCCCCGCTCCTAGCTCTACAAATCGCCAAGTCAGAGGAGATGAGCACAAAAGATGTGGGCTTAGATTCTGTGGATTCTATAGAATCTATCAGCCCCGAGGCGGATTCTACGCCTAGCCAAAAGTCCGGGCTAGAGCGCAAATTAAAGCCCACATTAAAGCCGTGGTGAAACAAGAAAATGGCATAATGCGGGGATTTTGAGAATACGGAGACAAAGGAGCGGATAATGGCGATTTTTGCAGCAAACTTCAAATGCAACCTCACGCGCGCGCAAACTAAGGCGTATATCACCGAGCTTGAGGCGTATCTTAGCAGGCGTATGGGGGTAGATTCTAACGGGGCGGATTGTAAGGCGGATCTTACGAGAGATTCTAAAGAGCGCGCGGAGGTGTTTGTCTTCCCCAATCAGGCGGCGTTGCTTGAGAATGCCTATACATTCGTGCGTGTGGGCGCGCAAAACGCGCATTGTGTGGAAAATGGCGGATTTACCGGCGAGATAGGCGCGCAGCAGCTCAGGGAATTTGGGATAGATTCTATCCTCATTGGGCATAGCGAGCGGCGCACGATTTTTGGGGAGTCTCAAGCGTATATCGCGCAGAAGTTTGCGTATTTTGCCAAGGCGGGATTTAGGATAATCTATTGCATAGGCGAGGATCTCGCGGTGCGTCAGAGTGGGGACGTGGAGGCGTTTTTGCGCGCGGAGTTTGAGGGGATTAATGCGCAGTATGAGAATCTCATCGTGGCGTATGAGCCGATATGGGCGATTGGCACGGGTGTGAGCGCGGGGCTAGAGGATATAGAGCGCACGCACGAGTTTTTGCGCAGCTTCCTCAGTGTGCCGCTGCTCTATGGGGGCAGTGTGAATGAGAAAAACGCAGGGGAGATTATGCGCTTGGCAAATGTCGATGGCGTGTTGGTGGGTAGCGCGAGCCTAGAAGTCGCGAGGTTTTGTGAGATTATAGGGTAGCACCACTGAAGCCACTATTTTTTGTGCGCAAAGCCAAGCGCAGAATCTCAAGAAAATTCAGAATCTAAGGCGTTTGCAGAACTTAGATTCATAATCTTAGAATTTACCTTCACAGATTCAAAAACAATCAAGATTCAAACAGGGCAGATTCTAAAATACACACAGATAGTTTCAGAATCTAAGCAATTTATATAATCCATAACGCTAGAAAATCTCATCAAGGCTTTGCCAAATTTAAATAATGGGGCGCGTAAGCGCAAGCCGAGCAGAATCTAAAGATTCTAAAGCTTTAGATTCTGCCATTTTTGCGTTGCAAAAATCACATCAATATGGAGGTGCGCTAGCACCAACCGAACACTCGCCCTTTTCTTTTTGCGCAAACAAGTGATGATGAGAAGCTAGGGAATATCCGTGAGAATGTGAATCTAAGAGGCTAGATTCTAAGGTTTGATTAGATTCTATGTGCTCTTTAGATTCTGAATCTACGCTGGATTCTGTGCATGTTTGAGAATCTCTCGGGCTAGATTCTGCAATGTCTTAGCTTCTACCTCCTTTAGATTCTAGGCTTCTTAGATTTTCTTTATTTAGATTCTGTGATTGCCTTTGTGTTTTAGAATCTGCTTTGTTTGGAGGCTTGATTTTGTGTTTATGAATCTGTGGGGGGATTGTGTTGGGCTTAGGTTCTGTGTTGCATTGTGCGGGCTCTTTGGGACTTAGATTCTGTATTGGCTCATTTTTTAAAACCTCTTTCAATTCTACGCTTTTGAGAATCTCCACCTTAGATTCTGTAAATGTCTTAGATTCTGAATCTGCTTTGGATTCCCCAAATTCCGCATTGTTTAGATTCTGTCTTTGCTCACTTCTTAGAATCTCTTTAGATTCTGTGATTGTTTCAGAATCTAAGTGGCTAGATTCTGTAAATGTTTTAGATTCTGTGTTTCCTAGATTCTCCGCCTTAGATTCTGAATCTGCTTTGGATTCTGTAGATTCTAAGTTTCTTAGAGTCGTGTTCTCACGAATACTTTCTAATTTTTTAGAATCTTGTGTTTTTTCGCAAAAAGGGGTATTCCCCTCTCCCCAGCCCCGAAAAAGTCTCCGCTGTTTTTGCTGCGCTGCGCTTGCAAGCCTTTGGCACGGCAAACGGGGAGAGTGCCTCGCTTTTTCCTTGTCTAGGCAAAAATGCTAAAAATGCACTACTGCATTTTTTTAACGCATTTTTACCACCACGACAAGGGCGAGGGGCGGTTGGTGCTAGCGCACCTCCATATTGATGTGATTTTTGCTTTGCAAAAATGGCGCAATTTTGCAATTGCGCTTAGGCATCGTGCTTACGCACGCACTATTATTTGAATCGGGCAAAGCCTTGATAAGGTTTTTGGCGTTGTGGATTCTGTAAGTTGCTTAGATTCTAAAAAGTTAGATTTTCTATTTTGTTTTTGTGAATCTTTAGAATCTATGGAGGTAGATTCTGTAATTGCTTGAGAGAATCTACAATTTAGAATCTCTAAAACTCCTCTATCAGGGCTTGGGCAGCCCCCTCGCCTATTTTGCCTCACTTCTTTTGCTTTGGTGGCTTTTCCCTCCTTGTTAGCTCTGCCTCGAGTATGTCTAGTGCCTCTTGGAGCTTTTGTGGGTGGATATAGACATTTTCTTTTTGCGGGTGGGGCGAGGTGTCGCGTGTGTGCCTTACCCCACCCAATGCAGTGCGTCAAAGTGCTCCTTTATCGCAGAATCCACCATCACATCGCTCACAAAGGTGTATTGACTCTCTTTGTTTTTAATCAGCACGCGCAGCTCCCTAGCCCCCTTGTGTGCGTGCGCAAATGTCTTGATCGCCTCAAAGGTGTGCGAGATGACATTGGCTTGCATCGCTTCAGAATCTATCACAAGTGTGAGTGGCGTGCAGGTGTCAATCACTTGCGGACGCAAATCAAGCGGGATAGACTGAGGGGCTTTGTCTGGCTCGTCTTTGTGCTTTTTGAGGCGCACCTTTTGATCCTTTGCCTCCTCAAGCGTGAGGATCTCCATCACGCGCACTTCCTTTTTGTCATTCATCTCCTCGACTTTGCATTTAAAGGCAAGTGGTTCATCGGGATCGCGGTTTGTGGCTCGCAATTCCTCGATTTTTGCCAAATGCTTTTCAAAAATCGTGAAATTCGAGCTCCCGCCAAAATCTAGCAGCCCCACGCTGCCATAGGGCTTGCCCTTTTTGCTAATCCTGCGCTTGACTTCAATGACTTTGCCAACTAACATACATTGGCTGCCTATCTCGAGGCTATGGATATCTGCCATCATACTCACGCCCTTAAGCGCGTCTATTTGGGCTTTGAATCTATCGAGCGGATGTCCGCCCAAATACACTCCAAGGCATTCAAACTCATACTGCAAAAGCATATTAGAATCGTATTCTTTGGCGTTGCTGATACTAAGATTCACACTCGTGGTGTCAAAATCCTCTTTGGCAAAAAGCGAGGAGGTATCAAACTGCGCGTTGCCCTTGTCTTTTTGCCGCCCTGCCTCGCAAATGGTGTCGATATTCTCTAGCATACTTTTGCGTGAAAATCCAAGTCCATCGAGGCTGCCGCTTTTGATCAGTGGCTCTAGGGAGCGTTTGGTGAGTTTGGAAAAATCCACGCGCCCGATGAAATCCGCCAAATCCTTGTAGTTGCCATTTTTTTCACGCTCGGATATGATATCTTCAATGGGCGCTTCGCCAAGCCCCTTAATCGCGCTTAGTCCAAAGACGATTTTTTTTACCCCATCAATCTCGCTCACGCCAAAGTCGTTTTCGGAGTAATTCACATGCGGGGGGAGCACCTCGAGGTTTAGTGCCCTCACTTCGTTGATGTATTTTGCTACCGATTCTACTTTGTTCGTCTCGCTGGTAAGCATTGCTGCCATAAACTCGTGTTGGTAGTAGGTTTTGAGATAGGCGGTTTGGTAGGTTATCATCGCGTAAGCTGCCGAGTGGGATTTATTGAATCCATAGCCGGCAAACTTGACGATGAGCTCCCACAAATCCTCGGCTTTTTGCCTATCTAAGCCATTTTTTTGCGCCCCATCGGCAAATTCTTTTTTGAGGCGCAGCATTTCATCGACTTTCTTTTTGCCCATCGCGCGGCGCACGAGATCCGCCCCACCTAGTGAAAATCCACCCACTGCCTGCACGATCTGCATCACCTGCTCTTGATAGACGATGATCCCATAAGTAGGGCGCAAAATCGGCTCGAGTATATCAAAGGCGTAAGCGATGGGCTCTAGCCCGTGCTTGCGCTTGATGAAGTCATCTAACATACCAGATTCCATAGGACCGGGGCGATAGAGCGCGAGCATCGCGATGATGTCCTCAAAAGAGCTTGGTTTTAGCTTTTTGCTGAGATCTTGCATACCCTCAGATTCTATTTGGAAGAGCCCAAGCGTGCTGCCGCTCTGAATCGTCCCAAACACCGCGGGATCTTCCATAGGCATAGTTGTAAAGTCGATATCTATATCATAACGCTTTTTGATGAGCTTGAGTGCATCATCAATCATCGTGAGCGTTTTTAGGCCCAAAAAGTCAAATTTGATGAGATCCACAGGCTCAAGCCAATCCATAGAATACTGCGTAACCACGCCCTTTGTCTTGTCATTGGCATACAGCGGGACTTTGTGCCAAAGCTCTTGGGCAGAATCTATCACGATAGCCGCGGCGTGGATACCTGCATTGCGCTTTAGTCCTTCAAGGGCTAGGGCGCGATCCCACACTTCTTTTGCCTTAGGGTTGTTTTGCACAAGCTCGCGGATTTTGGGCTCTTTTTCCCACGCGCCATCTTTTTCTTTGCCATCTTTGCCCACTTGTTTGGTAAGCGTGATACCTAGCTCATTTGGGATAAGCTTAGCAAAGGCATCAGCCTCGGCATAGGGCATCTCGAGCACGCGCCCTACATCGCGTATCACGCCTTTGGCTAAAAGAGAACCAAAGGTGATGACTTGGGCGACATTGTATTTGCCATACACGCGCGTAACATACTCGATCATCTCGCCGCGCCGCCGTTGGCAAAAGTCCATATCAATATCGGGCATACTCACGCGCTCGGGGTTTAAAAATCGCTCAAAGAGCAAGTCGTATTTGATAGGATCGATATTGGTGATAGAAAGGCTATAGGCTACGAGACTCCCCGCCGCCGAGCCTCTGCCCGGTCCTACGGGGATACCATTAGTCTTGGCAAAATTCACAAAATCCCACACGATAAGCATATAACCCGGGAATTTCATATTGGTAATGATCTCGATTTCTTGCTCTAGCCGCTCTTTATAGCGCGTGTGCTCACTTTGTGGCACATTTTGGAGTCGCTTAGCTAGCCCCTCGCGGCATTTGTAGGCAAAATACACAGAATCTGTGATAGATTCTATATCCATTCCTAGCACAGAATCTAAGCCCTCTTTTTTGGCGTATTCTTGAGTGTTTTTGAAAGTCGGCGGGGTGGCGGGGGTGTTGTGCAGGATAATCTCGCCTGTGTGCTTGTTTTTTATCTCTTTGTTTTTGAGACTGATATTTAGCTGGCATTTTTGGGCAATCTCTTGGGTGTTTGCGAGCACTTCTGGGATATCTAAGAAGAGCTTTTGCATTTGCTCTGGGGATTTGATATAAAATTCCTTAACGATATGCTTTAGCCCCTTAGAATCCCCCATAAGCACGCGGAATGCGATGTTTTGCGCGTCGGCATCATCTTGCAATGTGTAGTGCGTGTCGTTGGTAGCAATGACTTTGATCCCTAGCTCTCTGCCAAGCCGCAGAATCTGCTCATCGATAAAATACTGATCGCCAATCCCGTGGCGCATAATCTCTAGGTAAAAATCCTCGCCAAAGATGTCCTTATACTCAAGTGCTATGTCCTTTGCCACTTCATAGCCCTTCGCCCCAAAGCGCACATTGCGCTCGTTTTTGGTATTAAGATGCCAATTTATCTCGCCCTGCAGGCACGCCGAGCTACACACAAGCCCATCGCTATGCTCACGCAGGAGCTTTTTATTAATCCTAGGGTAGTAGTAAAAGCCATTGATGAAGGATTGGGAGCTAAGATACATAAGGTTTTTGTAGCCTGTCTCGTTTTTGGCAAAAAGGCAGAGATGAAACCGCTGCTTGATACTTTTGTCGTTGAGCTCATCGCCATTGTGGATATAGGCTTCTAAGCCGATGATGGGGTTTATGCCCTCTTCTTTCATCGCGACATAAAACTCTAGCGCGCCAAACATATTGCCGTGATCAGTGATAGCCACAGAATCCATACCAAGCGCGCGGATTTGCTTAGCGAGATTTTTGATTTTGTTCAATCCATCTAAGAGAGAAAACTCGGTGTGCAAATGCAAATGTGTAAAGCTCATATTACGCTCCTTGCGAGGGCTTATTTGGCGGGGCATTATAATGAGATGTTTATTTAAAGCCCATAAATCCGCGCTACAATTTTCCACGATTTTTACGATTATGCGCTAACACTCTTTAATATTCTTTGTAAGGACTTTGGTTGAAAATAAGCTTGGGATTTTTGCCACGAGGCGCGCGGTGGGCTGCCTTTTTGTGTGTGCTTGTGGGGCTGTATAGCTGCTCGCCGCAGACAAGCTCGCTTGATACAGGCTCTCACTCCGCCACGCTTGCGCACTCTAGCGCAGATTCACAGGCTGCCTATACAGGAGATTCTAAAGATTCTACAACCCCTCCAAACGCCCCCAAATCGAGCGCACCCAAAAGCGCGCCAAAGTCTAAACAAAAAGATTCTATAAAGCCCCCAAAGCCTAAGCCAAAAGATTCACAAAAAGCCCCCGCCACCGCTCTTAGCACAGAATCTGGCGCGGCACCTCAAAGCGAGGGCAGGGGCGATGAGAGCGATGAGAAGCCAAAAGATTCACAGGGCTTGAAATTCTCTTATAAAGATCTCATCGCGCAAACTCCCGAGGGGGGCGATGGCGTGGAACAGAGCGTGGATTATCACTACACGGGCGTGGTGCGGCTCTATCATAGCAATGGCAAGCTTGCGTGGGAGATTAGCTTCAAAGATGGCAGGCAAGATGGCTGGACGAAGTGGTATTATGACAACGGACAGATACGCACGCAGATGTTTTTTGTCAATGGCGATGTCAATGGCGAGTCGCTGTGGTATTATCGGCACGGCGTGGTGCGCGAGCGGGGGAGATATGTCAATGACTTAGCCGATGGAGAATCCCATCTCTACACGCCAAGTGGCGCGCTCAAATACACCATCATCTATCGCAATGGCAGGGAAATCTCGCGCCAAGAGCACACGCCCCCAAACTCGCGCCAAAAACGCTAGCATTATCACAATGAGCCCAAAGATGAGCCCAAAGCAGCCCCGATATTTTGCGCATTATTCCCATATCAGCCTAGGGATTATCAATATGTTCATCTCCGCGCTGTTTTTTGCGATGATGAATGCGTGCGTGAAGATTCTATCGCCTAGCATGAGCGCGGTGGAGAGCATATTTTTTCGCTCCATCATTATGGTGGTGCTGCTTTTGGGGTGGTTTGTGTATAAGCCCCCGCGCAAAAAATCCAAGCAAGGCGGCTGGTGGCTGCTGTGCTTGCGCTCGCTCTTTGGCGGGCTTAGTATGCTCGCGCTTTTTTATAATATCACGCATATCTCGCTAGGCGTGGCTTCTACCTTTTCACAGACGATGCCTATCTATGTCGTGCTGCTCTCAATGCTGTTTTTAAAAGAGCGCGTGGGCTTTGTCGTGCTGTTTGCGACTTTGCTAGGCTTTGGTGGGATTGTGCTTATTTGCGATCCGCATTTTAACTCTATCCCGATGCTAAATATTATCTTAGGGATTTTGGGCGGGTTTATGATGGCTTTGGCGTTTATTAGCCTGCGCAATCTTAAGGGCTATTTTGATGATAATGTCGTGGTGCTTGTCTTTGGTATCACGATGAGCGTGGTGAGTCTGGGCATACTCATCGTGCAAGCGAGTATGCAATCTTGGCAAGCGGTATGGCACACGCCTAGCCTAAGCGAGTGGGGCATAGTCCTCGCGATGGGGATTTTTGGCACTTTTGGGCAGTATTTTTTGACAAAAGCCTATATGCTCGCACCCGCTGGGATAGTCGCGCCTATCGATTACACGCGCGTGGTGTTTGGGCTGATTTTTGGCATTATGCTAGGCGATGCGCTGCCGCATTTTGGCGTGGGGCTTGGTATGGTGCTTGTGATCCTCTCTGGGATTATCATAGGGCTGCCAAATCTACTTAAAGATCTAAGAAGTATCAAAAGGAGCAAAAATGTCTGAATCTAATAACGCCATAGTCTCACTGCTCAAAAACGCCAAGAGCATAGCCATCTGTGGGCTAAGCCCCAATCCGCAAAAAGACAGCTTTCAAGTGGCGCAGTATTTGCAGGAGCATAGTTTTGTCATCACGCCCATTTATCCCAAAGAAGAGATGATACTAGGCCAGAGGGTGTATCGTAGCCTAAGCGAGGCGGTGGCGGATAAGGGGCGTTTTGATATCGTCGTGGCATTCCGCAATGCTAGGGCTTGCGAGGTGCTTGCTGAAGAGATTCTAAGCCTGCCTAGTGGGAGCGTGGGGGCGTTTTGGATGCAGCTTGACATACGCAGTGATGAGGTGGCTAGGCGTCTAAGCGAGCGGAGTATCCCTAATGTGCAGGATAAGTGCATACAAATCGAGCATGCTAGATTGCAATCTAGCACAAATGCAAGGGAAAATAAAGTATAATGCGATTTATATTTAATTTAAGGAGATTTTAATGAAAAATTTATCGGTGCGTGCGCAGCTAAGTGTGGGCTTCATCACGCTTGTTGCGCTTATTTTAATCATCATCGTCGTTGGGTATATGAAAGTGCATTCTATCTCTGAAACTCTAGAAGACATAAGCCAAGTAAATGATGTCAAGCAAAGGCATGCTATCAACTTCCGAGGGAGCGTGCATGATAGGGCTATTGGCATTCGCGATATTATTTTGCTTGTGGATTCTAAGCACATGCAGCAGACTTATGCCCTTGTTAAAAAGCTTGAAGAAGACTACGCCACCAACGCCGTGCAGCTTGATGAGATTTTTAAAGACGCTTCGATGGTAGATGACAAAGAAAGGGAGATTTTAAAGAGTATCAAGGCAGTGGAGGCAAAGACTATGCCTCTGACAAAGAAGCTCATTGATTTGGCGCTTGCCAACGACAACGCCAAGGCTACCGAGCTTTTGGATTCTAAAGTGCGAGAATATTTTGTCGAGTGGCTTGCGGTGATAAATCAATTTATCGACTACCAAGAAGCCAAAAACCAAGCGGCTAATGAAGTCACTCAAGCATCGGTTTCCTCATATCTCACGACAGTGATTTGGCTCACTATCGTTGCGGTTATTATCGCTCTTATTGTCTCAATGCTGATTATCAAAAACCTTATGTCCTCGCTTGGTGGCGAGCCCAGAGTGGTGGTAGAGATTATGCGCAATATCGCACAGGGCAATCTCCAGCAAGACATCAGCACCAAAGTCCCAGATAGCCTGCTTGATGCCACTGCAAAAATGCAAGATCAGCTAAAATCTATCGTGCGAGAGCTCACGAGCAATGCCCAAGATCTCAACCTCAAAGCCCAGAGCGTGGCAGAGTCTTCGGACAAAGCGAGCAAAGCATCCACACAGCAGGTGCAATCCTCATCAGACTCGGCTAAGAAGATTCAAGAAATCGCCCAAAGCACGGAAAATATCGCACAGGTGGCCAATCAGACAGAGGAAAACTCCTCACGCACCACCGAGCTTTCACAAAAGGGACGCGATGCGCTCATGCAAACCGTGAGCGAGATTGAAAAAATCGCAGAGACTGTCAATAGCTCTAATGAACACATCAAATCGCTTGAAAAGCACGCCCAAGACATCAGCTCCAGCACGCAACTCATCAAAGATATCGCCGATCAGACCAATCTCCTCGCGCTCAATGCCGCGATCGAGGCGGCGCGCGCGGGCGAGCACGGGCGTGGGTTTGCCGTGGTGGCGGATTCTGTGCGGCAGCTTGCTGAGCGCACGCAGGACGCCACTTCAGAGATTGCTGCGATGATTCAGATTATCCAGAGTGAGACACAAACGAGCGTGGAGGCTATGGAGGCGGCAGTGCCACAAGCCGAGAAGGGCTTGCAGCTCGCACACGAGGCGAGGGGTATCCTCAATGAGATTTATCAGCAAGCCCAAGATTCACTTACCAAAGCAAAAGATGTCGCTAGGGCTTCAAACCATCAGGTGGAGGCTATGGGGCAGATTAATGCAGCGATTTCTAAGATGGCAGATATCTCTAAGCAAACCGCCGAGCTTATGGAGCAAAACACGAGTGTCAGCGAGAGTCTAGAGCAAATCTCATCTACACTCAAAGCCCATATCTCGCATTTTAAAATCTAGCAAAGTCGCGGGGAGAGGATCGCCTCTCGCTTTGCTTGCCTGCTTTGAGACACTGCTTTTTTATCCCTTGTTTTTGGAATTGGTGATTATAGAATCTAAAGCCCCATTTGGTATGGAGTGATTGTAGCGGGCGCGCTTGGGTTTAGCTTTTCGCGCGTGGCATAGGGCGAGTTTGCGCTTAGAGCTTAGCTTTTTGCGCACAAGCTTGTGTTTTTGCCCCTCACACTCCATCATCCACCCAAAAAGCCTATTTGCATTAGCCTCTAGCCCCCATTTGCGCACAAAGTTTAGAATCTCCCCCTACGCTTTGCGCCCTTTATGGCTTTATTTTCCAAACCAAGGCGCGCGTTATAGAATCCACGTGCCCAAAATCTTTGTGGAGAGGGTAACCCGTCTAAGAGAGCACGGCTTGTTTGTCTTTACTTGTGATTGTCTTTAGTTATGAGGGAGCTTGTCAGCGAGGAGCTCTAGGGGGTGGAGGACGCGCACGGGGGAATTGATAGAATCTAGCGCGTTTGTGAGCTGCATTCGGCACGCGCCACATTCCGCGCTCACTATCTGCGCGCCGCTTGCGTGGATACTTTGGGCTTTTGGGATACCGGCTTTGAGCGTGAGGGCGTAATTAGAGCTTTGCATACTAATCCCCCCAAACCCGCAGCAGCGCGCACAATCTGACATTTCATTAATCGTGAAGTTTTTGGCAAGCAGGGCGCGTGGTTGCTTATACACGCCCAGCACCTTGCGCGCGTGGCAAGGATCGTGGTAAGTGATGGCATAATCCGCGCGCGTGCCCTCAAGGCGCGTGAGGATATCAGTATGCGCCTCAAGCCACTCGCTTGTCATAAAAATCTTTGGCAATAGCCGCTCTAATCGCTCAACCCATTGCTGAGATTCTCCTGCCTCCTCGCCAAGCTCTAGCGCGTGCTTCCAATCCACCTTTACCATCGCCGCGCAAGTAGCTTCGGGGATTATCATCGCGTCTATATCCTCCCAAAACTGCTCAAAATACTCAATATTGCGCTTTATGAGCGTGGTGACGGTGCGTATATCGCCCGTGAAAAACGCCGGTGCGCCGCAGCATTCCTGAAACTTTGGGACAAAAGCTTCTATATCTAGGGCGTTTAGAATCTTTAGCAAACTCTCGCCCACATTGGTGTAGTTGTAGTTTGCCAAGCACCCGATAAAAATCGCCACGCGTCGTTTGTTTGGCTTAGGGCTAGATTCTATGTGTGCGCTAGATTCTGTATTTTGTGCGCTAGATTCTATGTCGCGCGCTTGTGGTGGATTGGTAGTGGGCAGTGGCGTGCCGTATTTTTGCAAAAAGGATTTTTTGGCAAAGGGAAAAACACTGCGCTTAATGGGAAGCCTTAGCTTGCTCTCATCGCTTTTAAAGAGGCAGGGAGCCACAAAGCCCACAAATGAAAACACAATATCAGCGATTTTTCTGTGTCGCAGGAGAAAAAAATACAATCGCTTATACCAGCTTATGCCAAATTCGCGCGCGATGTCGATACGCACGGATTCTATAGCCGTATCCACGGGCAGTTTGGAGGGGCAGTTTTGCACACAGGTGGTGCATAGGAAGCAAGATTCAAAGATTTTCTTACTTGTAGAATCTAGGGGCAGCTGCCCCGCCTTATACGCACCGAGGAGATCCAAAAACCCGCGTGGCGAGGTGGTTTCATCGCGATTGACTTGATAAATGGTGCAATCAGGGATACATTTGCCGCATTTGACACAAGAGAGCGCGGTGTTTTGCAAATCAAATGGCATTCTGTCCCCTTAAATCGTCTTACTAAAGCGTTTTTGCTCGCTTGCATTGTGCAGATACGCATCAAAGCACATTGCGATATTGCGGATGAGCATCGCGCCCGTTTGCGTGGTGGTAATGGAATCTTGGCGTATCTCAAGCAATCCCGCCTCCTCATACGGAGCCAAAAGGGCGAGCTCTCGCGCAAAATAACTCCTAAAATCTATGCCAAATTCCCGCTGCGTGTGTGAAAACTCAAGACTAAGGTTGTTCATAAGCTCCATAATCACGCTTTTGCGCAGCCTATCCTCTCGCGTGAGCTTGATACCTCGCTCGGTGGGTAAAACCCCGTGATCGAGTGCCGCCTCGTATGCCGCCATATCTTTATAGTTTTGCGCATAATACTCCACGCCCTCGCTAATGCTTGTGAGCCCGATACCTATGGTTTGCGAAAAGCCCCTAGTCGTGTAGCCTTGGAAGTTGCGGCGGAGCTGTCTTTGCTGCTTGGCGCGATAGAGCTCATCGCTTTTTTTGGCAAAGTGATCCATACCTATCATCTCATAGCCTGCCGCGCCTAGCACCTTTATACTCTCTTGGAGGATTTTTAGCTTCTCTTGTGGTGGCGGGAGGGTGCTCTCATCGATTTTGCGCATTGTTTTTTTGATCCAGGGCACGTGAGCGTAGTTAAAGATCGCCAAACGCTCGGGCGAGAGTTCTAGGACAGAATCTAGGGTTTGTTTGAAGGTGCTTAGATTCTGAAAAGGCAGCCCATAGATGAGATCGAAATTTATAGAATCTATCCCAAACTTGCGCGCTAGCTCCACTGCCTCGCGCACGAGCTCGGGGCTTTGGTGCCTATGCACGGCTTCTTGGACTTTGGGGTGAAAATCCTGCACGCCAAAGCTTAGGCGATTAAAGCCCCCATCGTGCAATACCTGCATTTGCTCCTGTGTGAAATACCGCGGATCCACCTCGCAGCTCACCTCCGCATTGGGCGCGAAGTTGGGGAATGTGGCGCGGAGAGATTCTATAATCTCTTGGAGCTCGTGGGCGTTAAAAAATGTCGGCGTGCCCCCACCGAAGTGAAACTGCACCACCTCTCTTGTCGTATCCATACTTTGGGCAAGCAGGGCTAGTTCTTTTTTGAAATACCCTATATAGCGCGCTTTTTTCTCCTCTTTGCTCGTATAGACGACATTACACCCGCAGAAATAGCACGCAGAGCGGCAAAATGGCAAATGCACATACACAGAAAGCGGTATGTGGGCGTATTGCTTGTCGCTTGCTTGGAGATTTTCTCTATATTGTTTAGCGTCAAAATCGCTGTGGAATTCCACGGCAGTGGGATAGCTCGTGTATCTTGGTCCGGGCTTGGAGTAGGCGGCGAATTTTGCAAAGTCAATCATCGCTCACACCCTGCTTTTGTCGGAGGATATACTCATCGAGGTTAAAAAACAAATTGGGGTGCTGCTTTTTAACCTCACGCACCACAGAGGCGACATTTACCATAGGTAGCGTGCCATCGCTTTGGCGATGGGATTCTAGATACATTTTTGCCACGCTCATCGCGTCATCAAAATCGATTGGCATTTGTGTAGCCACTTCTCGCTCTAGGCGCATTAGGAGCTTTTCTTCTTGCACCTCTTTGATACGCCCTAGGAGTTTGTTTAGCATATTTTGGGGCATAAGCACAAACTCGCGATTGTCCCCATCTTGCAAAAACCAAATATCTTTATTGCTCTCCAAACTGCCCTCTTGGAGCTTTAGTAGCGCGCTTTGGTTATCGATTTTGCTCAAATAGCCCATACCAAATTGCTGATGCACATCGTCTTGGAGCAGGAGCTCCTTTTTTGTGGGTTTCATCGTGTGTTTTGCCTTTGTAGCCATACCATAATGCCCTTTTGGGCGTGGAGGCGGTTTTGTGCTTCCAAAAACACTCTGCTTTGCGCGCCCTCTAGCACTTCCTCGCTGACTTCTTGTCCGCGATAGGCGGGCAGACAATGCAAAAATATCGCGTCTTTGTGTGCTAGAGCCATTGTAGCACTATCGACACAATAGCATTTAAATGCCTCTTGGCGTTCCTTTTTTTGGTCTTCTTGTCCCATAGACGCCCAAGTATCGGTTGTCACGACATTTGCGCCCTGCACCGCGGCGTGTATATCATCGCTAATGTGAATGCGCGCCCCACTCTTTGTGGCTTCTTGCAGGGCTTGCTCTAGGATTTGGGCTTTGGGCTCATAGCCCTTGGGCGAGGCGATACGCAGCTCAAAGCCGAGTTTGGCACACAGCCATAGCCACGAGTGCGCCATATTGTTGCCATCGCCTATGTATGCGACTATGGGCTTTTGTGGGTTTGATGGATAGAATCTGCTTGCGTGCGGCAGGGCAATCCCGCATTCTACCATCGTCATATAATCCGCCATAAGCTGCACGGGGTGGTAATCATCACTTAGCCCATTGATAACCGGCACACTAGAGTATTGGGCGAATTCCTCGATTCTTGAATGCTCGCTGGTGCGCATCATTATCATATCAAGCATTGAGCTCACCACGCGCGCAGTATCTTTGATAGGCTCGCCGCGCCCAAGCTGTATGTCTTTATTAGAGAGGAAAATCCCCATACCGCCGAGCTGATAAATCCCCGCTTCAAAGCTCACGCGCGTGCGCGTGGAGGATTTTTCAAACACCATACCTAGGGTTTTGCGCTCTAAATATAGGGGTTGTGTTTGATTATGCCATTCTTGCTTGATTTGCAGTGCGAGATCGATGATGGCTAAAATCTCATCTTTGTTAAAATCTCTAAGTGTCAAAAAATGTCGAATCTTGCTCACTCACAAATCCCTCCAATCCTTAAAATCCAAATAAAGCGCAGATTGTAGCAAAAAACGCCGAGTTTAGCCATAAGTTTGGGATAAAGATTCAAAACTTTGCGCAAGCCCGTGCGTGTTTGTAATGTATCGGGCTATGGGGGATTGTGCGCATACTAGCGCAGCTTGATGGGAGGCAAGCGGGGGTAGTGCTAGGTTTTTAGGCATTCTCACTGCTTTTCTAGCAGGGATTGAATCTTTGGCGCATTTGTCTTGCTCACAAAGAAAAATATCTCCACGCGATTGTTTTTTGCGCGATTTTGCGGTGTGTCGTTTGGCGCGATAGGATCGTAGGGTCCATATCCGGATATGGAGATTCTGTGGGGTTGTATGCCCTTTTGGACGAGCTCGCGCATCACATTAATCGCACGCGCGCTTGAGAGCTCATAGCTATCCTTATAGGGCGAGCGCGCGCTCAGGGGCGCATTATCAGTGTAGCCGCGCACATCTAGATGCACATACTCGGGATAGGCTTTGATGATGGTTACAAGCCGCTCTAGGTAAGTGAAGTTATCGCTATTGGTGATCTCTGCCACGCCGGGCTCAAAGAGAATCTGACTAGGCAGTCGCAAAAATGTCCCAGAATCTATCTGCTCTAGCACGCCACCGATATCAGCCTGTATGTCTGAGGGTATGCTTGCCTCCGAGATGGGACCAGAGGAGGGCGAGCTCTCATCGGCATCATTGCCCTCATAATTGCCAGAATCTTGATCCACTTCGGAGGGCATAGGCATCGTGATGGGGAAGTCAAATACCGTGACAAACGCCTCTTTGAGTGCCTTTGCTTTCTCCACGCTTGTAGAGGAGATCGCCCACAGAGCGATAAAAAGTGCTAGCAAAAGCGAGAGGAAGTCTGCATAGGGCACCGCCCACTTTTCGCCAGCGGGGCATTCGGGGCATTTTTTCTTTTTTGCCATTTGCGCTCCTACTCAAATTGTGAGATTTTGGGCTCGCCGGGCTTGATAAATCCGAGTAGCTTTTCTTCGAGGTTGCGTGGATTATCGCCATTAGCGATACTCACTACGCCTTCTACGATGAGCACCTTTTCTTGCACGATATCCTTGCTTTTGGCATTGATTTTTTGCCCCAAGGGACCAAAGAGCGCGTATGCCCCAAAAATCCCCGTAACCGTCGCGGTAAAAGCTCCCGAGATACCCGCCGCCATCGCTTTGGGATCATCTAAGAGTTGGAGGGCGAGGATGAGACCGCACACCGCGCCCACAAGCCCAAATGTCGGGCAAGTCTCGCCCATAAGCATCCAATAATGCGCGCTGCCGTGGTAATACTCCTCTAGCACCTCTATCTGAATCTCCATATCCTCGCGCACCGCGTGTGCGTCGCGCCCATCGATAATCATACCAAGTGCCTTGCGCAAAAAATCATCTTCTATCTGCGCTGCCTTGCCTTCCAGCGAGAGCACGCCGTCTTTGCGCGCCATAGTCGAGAGTTCCACTAGCTGCCTGATGGTTTCGTTGAGATTCACACTTGAGCCCAAAAAGGCGAGTTTGAGCTCTTTATACGCGCCCTTGACATACGCGCCATGTGTCGCGGTAATCGCAGAGAAAAGCGCGGTGGGGATCACGATGAGCACGGAGCTTAGATGTATGAGGTGCAGGGGATTGCCACCCTCTAAAATATCCCCGACAGAAATACTTGTGATAGACAAAAGTATGCCCATAATCGTTGTTAGATCCATTGCAAGCCCTTAAAAAGTTTAGGCTAGAAAAGCAAAAAGCGTTCTCAAAAATGAGTGGGCTGCTGTTAGCTTTGTTTAGAATCTTTGGAGCAAACGGGACAGGAGGGATTTTTGCGCGCAAGGAGTTTATTAAAATACAGGTTTTGCGTATCAAACACACCCAGACAATCCACAAGCAACGTATCGCGCAAATATGGCGTGTCTTTGTGTAGGAAGTATTTGATAGCTTCCCCTGCCTGCATAGAGCCCACAATCCCGGTGCTAAAGCCATAAACGCCGCTTTGGATAGTCCTGCGCAGCTCTTGGGGGAGGAGATTCTCAAACACACACGAAAAGCACGCACTACCCGGAATATGCGTCATAATCTGCCCTTGGTATTGGTAATACCCCGCGGTGCTAAAGGGTTTATTTGTGGCTACACAAGCTTGATTAACCAAAAAAGTCGTATGGAGGTTGCTAGTCGTATCGATGATGAAGTCATAGCCCTGTATGATTTTGAGTGCATTGCGCACATCAAGGGCTTGGAAGTATCCCTCTATAACAATATCGGGATTCATTCTTTGGAGCTTGGCTTGGGCGGAGCGGACTTTGGGGCGATTGAGGAAAGAAGTCTCATACAGGACTTGGTGCTGCAAATCCTCTATATCAATCGTATCAAAGTCGATGAGCCCTATCCTGCCCACGCCCACGGCGGTTAGATAGGTGCTTGTGATAGAGCCGATAGCCCCCACGCCCACGATGAGCACGCTCGCGCCTAGGAGCTTTAGCTGCCCTTCCTCGCCGACATTTGGGAGATTGATAGCGCGCAAATATCGCTGTTTGTGGGATTGGCTAAGCATTTTCTATCCTAGGGAGCCAAAATTTCACATTGGCTTGTTCATCGCGCGCGATTGTCCGCTCCCCGTGCCCGGGATAGAGAGGCATATCCGCGATTTCTTGTAGGGATTCAAAGCGCAGGAGGGACTCTCGCATATCTTTGGGGCTAGAGTAGGCAAAATCACTCCTGCCGATACTGCGATAAAAGATAAAATCCCCGCTAAAAATCTGCCCCGCTATCTCTATCATACAGCAGCCCGGCGTGTGCCCCGGAAAGTGATGAAACTTCACTTCTACGCCCTCTAGCGTGAGTGTTTGGCTAGTGTTGTGGGATTGTATCAGCGTGGTGGGGTGGCTTGGGGTGAGTCCGAGGCTAAACACATCGCTCTGTAGTAAAAACGCATCGAGCTCGTGGCAGATGAGTGGGATACCATCAAAATGCTCTTGGAGCTTGGCATTATCCCAAATGTGATCAAAATGCCCGTGTGTGTTGAGAATCGCTATGGGCTTTGGGCAGTGTGTGATCACCCATTGGTGCGCGTTTTCGCCCGGATCGATGATAAACTGCCCCTGTGGCAAATCTAAGATATAGCAGTGCGTCTGATACGCTCCAAAAGACTGCTGCAAAATCTGCAAGCTCCACTCCTTCATACAAACAATCTTTGCAAAATAAACCCAAAAATCTCATCAAAGCACGAAAATGCGCTAGAATCTAAAAACTAGATTCTATAACATTTTAGGTGCAAAGTGCTACAAAAAATCCTATTTTTTCTCCTAAGCATTACTTTATTACAAGGCGCGGATACAATCCTTGTAGATTCTACACTCTCTACGCCAAAGGCTTTTGTGTATGAGCAGGTTGTCTATTCTGTCTCAATTAAGATTCACAAAGATATTTTCACGCAGATTCACTCCCTAGATATCGCGCGCTTGTATGTCTTAGGGGCGCGGGTTGTGGAGGTGGAGCGCGTAGAGGGCGCGCACAGAGGCGAGTATATCGTCTATGAGCTGCGCTACTGCCTCTATCCGATAGAATCTGGCACATTGACTATCGAGCCTCTAGCGGTGCAGGTGGGGCTAGAGGATTTTTCATCTAAAGATGAGCAGACGCACGATGTCTTTTTATCGCCTCGCTCCACACACCCTCGCACGCTCACACACACATATTCTAGCGCGCCACACACGCTAGAGGTCGCCCCTGTGAATCTAGACTCCCTTGATAATCTCTACACCCAAACCCCGCTCTATGGCGCAAGCCGCCTCACTACCCAAGCCCTCGCGCGCGATGTGGGCGCGGGGGAGCCGCTAGAGTTTAGCATTGCGCTAGAGAGCTATGGCGATATTTTTGACTTGGATTTTGTGCTTGATATTCCTAATGTCAGCATTTACGCCGCGCCCGCGACGATTAGCTCAAAATGGAATGATGGGCGATATCTCCACACGCTAAGCAAGCGCTTCACACTCATCGCACAAGACACCTATGAGATTCCCTCATTTGGGTATAGCTATGTGCAGGGCTCTAGGGCTTATCCCATCGCTAGCACGCCCTATGCGATCCATATCCACGACGCCCCGCCGCCCATACACGAGGCAAGAGATTTTGTGTCGCTGTGGTGGGCTAGCCTAGGCGTCGTCGTGGCGATGATTGGCGCAGGGCTGTGGTGGTGGGCGCGCCCTAGTAGGAGGCTTTATAGGCTTATTGCTCGCTCGCGCTCTTATGGCGAGCTTTTGGGGGCGATACTAGCACACACGCCCCGCGCGTATATGCCTTTTGTGCGTGCTTTAGAATCTCGCCTCTATGATGACAAATCCCCCGCGTTTCCCAAAACCTCATACGACAAAAAGTTCCTATACGCCCTTGCCAAAGAGTTTTATGCCAAAAGGAGTAGTGTATGAATCCATTTGCCAAAGCCTTGAGTGAGATAAAAGCGAGGCATAGCCTCCGAGAGCTGCGCTCCTATGAGCACGAGGGCGTGTTTGTGCGAGGGAGCTTAGGAGAGCGACTGCTCAACCTCGCTTCTAACGACTATTTGGGCTTGCAGATTCTGTGGCGGGAGCGTATCGCGGAGTTTTTGCACCACGCAAGTAAAGAGGGCGCGTATATGAGTGCGAGCTCTTCGCGTTTGCTAAGCGGGGATTTCCCGATTTTTTCGCGCTTAGAATCCCTCATCGCGGGCTTGTATGGCAGAGATTGTCTGCTTTTTAATAGCGGCTATCACGCAAATGTTGGTATGATGAGCGCGCTGAGCAGGCTTGGCAATGTGCTTTTCCTCATCGATGAATACGCCCACGCAAGCGTGTTTGATGGTGTCAGCCTCTCTCGCGCCCATTTTAGGCGATTTGCGCACAACGACACACACGCCCTAGAAACTCTCCTAGAGTGCTACCATAGCAAATACGATATGCTTATCATCGTGGCGGAGGGCTTGTATTCTATGGACGGGGATTTTGCCCCCATAGCCGAGCTTGTGGCGTTAAAAAATCGCTATGACAATGCCTATCTCTACCTTGATGAAGCCCACAGCATAGGCGCGTGTGGCGATGAGGGCTTAGGCTTAGCGAGGGAGCTTGGCGTGAGTGAATCTGTCGATTTTTTAATCCTCACCTTTGGCAAGGCTCTAAGCTCGGTAGGTGCGTGCGTGGTGTGTGATAGCGAGGTCAAGGAGTATTGTATCAATACCGCGCGCAGCCTCATCTACTCCACCGCCCTCCCGCCGCTCAATATCGCCTTTAGCGCATATGTGTTTGCCTCTTTAGCGCAGCTAGCCCCGTATAGAATCCACTTGCGCACTTTGAGTGTGGAGCTAAAGCGCGAGCTAGCCCTGCGCTGCAAACACACTCGCGTGCTAGGGGAAGCGCATATCCTAAGCCTCGTGGTGGGGAGCAATGAGCGCGCCCTAGAGTTAGCAGCGCATTTGCACCAGTGTGGAATCTTCGCTCCAGCAATCCGCTATCCAAGCGTGCCCAAAAATCTCGCGCGCGTGAGAATCTGCCTCAATGCCGCCCTAGAGCCCACGCATACGCACGCACTACTAGAGGCGATAGAGAGGGCGGAGCTATGAGAGTGCATTTTTTTAACGGCGCGCCACACACGCCTTTTAGGCTCTTTATGAGCGGGTTTGGCGTGCTGCCACGCGCATTTAGCCCCACGCAGCCCCTAGCGATGGTGTATGATTATCGCGATTTTAGCAATTTGAGCGAGATTCTCACTCTGGCCAAAGACGCCAAATCCCTCATCGCGTGGTCTATGGGCGTTGCCATAGCCTCTAGGATTTTCACAGCCCCCCTTGCTTGCTTGGATCGGGCAGTGGCGATAAATGGCACGATTGCGGGCATAGATTCTAAGCTTGGCATACATCCGCGGCTTTTTAGGCGCACAATTGCGGGCTTTGATAGGGAGGTGTTTGCGCGTGGGTGCTTTGGGCAGGAATATGCGGAGGGCGAGGAGGGCGCGCGTTTAGATGAGATCCTATCGCCCGCGCAGAATCTCACAGAGGAGCTACAATCCCTGCAGGATTTTTGCTCCCGCACGCCTCTAGGCTATGTGCCCAAGTGGCGCGAGGCGTTTGTGAGTGAGGCTGATGGGATTTTTAGCCCCCTCGCACAGAATCTCGCGTGGGAGGCATACGCCAAAGCGCACGAGGATTTTAGGATTCATAAGCTTGCGTGTGCGCATTTTGTGTTTTCATCGCTTGAGGTTTTGTGATGCCTAGCCTGCCTGCCCAGCGATTTTTACGCCACGCCCATACTTACGAGCACCACGCCATCGTGCAGCGCGCTATGGCACGCAGGCTTGTGGAGATTCTGCGCGCGGATTTCCCGCAATGCACGGAGATTTTTGAGTTTGGTTGTGGCAGGGGGAGCTACACGAGATTGTTACAATCCCTCTACCCCCACGCGCATTTTGTGTGCAACGACATCAATGACTACGCGCGGTATTTTGGCGGGGATACGGAATTTTTGCGCTTTGATATGGGGCTTGTGGGCGAGGCTTTGCCCCCGCGCAGCTTTAGCCTCATCACGGCAAATGCGGCGATCCAGTGGCTCAATCAGCGCAAATGCTTGCAGGCACTGCCGAGGTTTTTGCGCCCTCGCGGGGCTTTGCTTTTCTCGAGTTTTGGGACGCACAATCTGTGGCAGATTCGAGAGCTATGCGGGGTTGGGCTAGAGTATCTGAATCTAGAGGAGTATGAGGAGATTCTAAGCAAGGATTTTGAGATACTCCACCTCTCGCGCAGCAGCCACACACTGCGCTTTAGCTCTAGTATCGAGGTTTTTAGGCATTTGCACGCTAGCGGGGTGAATGGCGTGCAAAAGGGCTTTTTCCTAAGCAAGGCACTTCTCAAAGAATACACGCAGAGGTTTGCCAACGCGCTAGAGTATGAGAGTGTGTATCTCTATGCGAGGAAAAAATCTTGACATAAGCCCTAAGGAAGGGGGATTGCGAGCGAGTGCCCCCTTGTGGAGATTGTGGAGATTGTGTGGCTTGTGTGGGACTACCTCCCACCGATACCGATTTCTAGCATACCCACGAGATTGTTGGCAGTGGGCAGCGTGGGATTGTAGGTAACATTTTGGTATTTTGCCCTAAGCTTGACATAGTAGAACAGATCGTCTTTGAATTGGTAAGAAAATCCCACAGAGGCGCGCAGCCCGTAGCTACCATCGCCACCCGAGTAATATCCCGCAAAGGTATTTGCCCCCGTGCTATATGCGTATTCTTTGCTTGTAATGTAGTCATAATCCGCACTATATTCCCAGCGTAGCCTCTCCCCGGCACTCAGCCAGCCATCTATGCCTAGAGTGAGAGCATTTGTCGAGGCTTGGACTCTGTCATTATCGCGTGTCGAGCCTGTGGCACCACTATCGCCAAAAAATCCGATATTAACATACAAGGGATTTTGACTTGATAGAGTGTTAAATCCAAATTTTAGCCAACCATCTATGCTGCTAAAGCTGCCTTGTGTGCTGTTACCAAAATGTGCCTCAATAAATACTTGAATCTTGAAGCGCTTGTAGAAATAATCGCCACCACCGATGATATACCCTCCATACGCGCTCATATCGCCAAAGCTGCTTACACTATTGCTATTAAAAACCGGGAAATCCTGCTTGGTATAGAATCCACCCACGCCGATACGCCACTCTTCTCTACTCACGCGCTCTTGCTCCGCGAATGCAAGGTTTGCAAACACGCTTAAAGTCATTATCATCGCGATGATATGTTTCATTTGAACTCCTTAGTATAAAATGCACGAGACTTTATGACAAATACAAACATTCATATTTTGAGCACTCATAGTATCTTTCACTATGAGTGGTGTTCTATGGATTAAAACCCAATGTTTGGTGATTGTATCTTTATACTGCAGTTTCCGTTGAAAATACATCCAAGAATACTACCGCCGAGCGAAATGCCAATGGCAGCTAACCAAGACTCGCCCCTAGTCTCGCTCATCTCCTGCTCACTAAGCATTTGAGTTCTGACTTCATTAGAAGCGAACAAAAATTCTCATCACTTTGGCTAAGAGCCTTAGACTCCACTGCTGATAGAGAACTTAACCCTAAACCTGCTGCCAATACAAAAGAAACTACGCCCTTCATATTAACTCCTTAAAGTAAAATTTTGTCCCACCTAAAAAGCGGGACAGAGCCCATTATATAAATAAAATTATTGTATTGTCAAGTGAATTATTCTAAGGATAATTTTACTTTTTGTAATTTTGTAACACCATAATCTAACAACTTTCTAGATTCCACAACGCCGCTAGTGGGCTTAGATTCTGTCAAGCATCAAGGCAAGCTTACCCCCACTTCCAAAGTCGCCATAAGGCGCGTGCTATGAGGATAGGACACGAGATCGCCCACATAGTTTCTCGCAGGCGAGGCAGAATCTAGGATTTGGTATTTGGCACTTAGGCGCGTGTAGATTCCGTATTTTTTGTCGTGTTGCAAGCCGATAAAAGCGCGGATTTCGTGGTTGCTTGGCTTGAGCGTGGAGACATTGTGCCAGAGATCTTGACTCCTAAGATAGATATAGCTCCCATACACGCCATATCCGTAGCTTAGGGCGTATTCTAGGTTGAAAGCTTCACTAAGTCTTTGTATGCCAGAGATTCCAAGCCCTATGGTGGCAAGTCCGTTGTTTGGGATTTGTGATTGTGCTTGATACAGGGAGACATTTGCCCCTATGAGAATCTCTACAAATAGGGGATTTTGCAGAGTGCGGAGGTTTTTGCCAAAATGTAGCAACATATCGATAAATCCGCTGTTTGTGGCGATGTGGGATTGGGTAAAGGCGATGGGACTTTGGGGTGTATTGGTGGCGTGTGTGTAGGCATAGCCGGCTTTGGCTTCCCAGCTAAAGCCATACTGACTATCCCACCTACGCCACGATCCAGCGAGAAACGCCCCGTGATTGGTAATGTCGGCGGGAGCGGAGGTGTGTGTCTCATAGCTATATCCCACACCGAGTTTAGAATCTATGCAGTAGGTGTCGCAGCGATACTCTGCCTGCACACTTATCACACACAGACAGGAAACAAACACGATGCGATATAGCCTTATCACGTTCCCTAATCCTATACAGAATCTGTGCTAAAACCCCACGCCAAGCTCTAGCATACCGATATATTGCTGCGTATGGGGGTGGATACCACTTTGGGCGAGATTGTAATATTTAGCCTTTAGTTTCATATAATAATGCACGCTCTCACTCAAATTATACGCAAAGCCTAGCGAAGCCCGCACGCCATAGCTATACCCACTAAGGTTAGTCTGTGCCCCATCAGCTCGCGCACGATAAAATCCGATAAAGACATAGTCATAGCCCGCGCTATACTCATAGCGAAGCCTCTCACTGCGCCTGATGATACCCTCCAGCTCTGCGCCGACTTGGTGGAGATAATTCACAAAGCCGTTGGTATTGTTTTTGCCAGAACGCCCTAAAGGCTTTGTCTTTTGTAACTTCGTAACACCCGTGCTTGAGGCGTCTAGGCTAGGGGGATTCTAGCTTTTGCTTAAGCCGCACCACTCTAAAGACTAGCCACCACACATAGCCCATATATGGCACAAGCACGATGAGTGAGTGTGCCCCATAAAATCCCACCGGATAGAGCACTAGCCCAAGAGCGATGAGAATCTTTTGGTAAGTGTGCAAATGTCTTAGATTCACAAACAAATACCATAGGCAGAGTATGGACAAGAGACATATCCCTATCCATAACTCTTCCATACTATCACCTACTGGCTATTACCTACCGCCTAGCCCGATCTCTAGCATACCTATGAGATTGCTTGCGGTGGGTAGAGTGGGATTGTAAGTGATGTTTTGGTATTTTGCTCTAAGCTTGACATAGTAGAATAGCTTTTCTTTAAGCTGATAAGAAAAGCCAAGCGAAGCGCGTATGCCGTAGCCATCACCAAAACCAAACTTCACGCCATTATACTCTCCATCTATATAGTTGTAATCTACACCATATTCGTAGCGAAGCCTCTCTCCTGCCTTTATGCTGCCCTCCACTCCTGCAAGCAAGCCAAGCGTCTTGATTATGAACGCATTGCTTCCGCTATCATCGTAGTATTTGTCTGTAGCAGTGCCGACATAAACAAACAACGGATTGTCATACGATGCGATATTTAACCCAAACTTGAGCATAACATCATAAAACAAAAATGGCTCATTGATCCTAGAGCTACTTCCAGCTCCTAGATCAATGATTGCACTAAATTTGAATCGTTTATAAGTCTCATATGCCGAAAACGATAGATACCCACCAGAGTTTGTGACATCACTCATAGGGGCTAGATCTCTTTTGCCATATAACCCACCTATACCGACACGACCCTCTTCTGACCAATCGTTGGCAGATAAAAGAGTAACAAGATAAAAGCAGGATACGAGCAAGATTCTTATTAACATTTTCATCATTCACTCCTCAAAACATTAACATTCAAGCAAAGCAGGGATACCCCCACCTTGCCCTTAAAATGGAGTTAAAACTTAAACTCCCACCAGCCCTTGTCATCAGTAACCTGATAGACCGCAGCCACAGCACCCACAGCACCCCAAAATGTGCCCCAAAACTCCCCTTTAGTCTCACTCATCTCCTGCTCACTAAGCACTTGAGTTTTGACTTCATTAGAAGCGAACAAAAATTCTTTATCATTTTGGCTAAGAGTCTTAGACTCCACAGCAGATAAAGAACTTAAACCTAAACCTGCTGCCAATACAAAAGAAACTATTCCTTTCATATTAAACCTCCTTGAATAAAAAATTTTTGTCCTACTTGGTAAGCAGGACAAAAAACATTCTATAAAACTAAATATGATATTGTCAAGCAAAATGCAAGCATAATTTTATTTTTTGTAAATTTTGTAACATCTAAAATAATTTTTGAAAAAATTATATAGGTGTAATGGTTTATTAAATATTTTTTGATTAATTTAATGACTATATTTAAAAATATCTATAAGGATTTTGTATGAAGATTGTGCGGATTCTATGCGTGTGCCTGTGTGTGCTCTGTGCTCGCCCTGTGAGCGTCGATGAGATCTTTGTCAAGCGAATGCAGTTAAAAATAATGGGGAGCTTCTCATATATCAATATCCAGCGATCTGATGTGAATCTAGCCTCGGTGTCTGTGCCTATCAATGGCGGAAGCTCGTATGTGCAAATCCCCCTAAGCTATGCGCAAAATACCAACCAAGACTATCTCAACTTCTCGCTTTATGCGCGCTATGGGATTGCTAAGCGCGTGGAAATCTTTAGCACGCTCAATAGCTTTTGGCAGCATAGTAGCACCTCTAGCGATCTCTCTAGCGCGCCAAGCTCCCAAAGCTATGGGGATTTTGGCTCACTAAACCTCGGGGTGTTGCTCCAAGCTAAAAAAGAGGGCAAACTCCCTGCTTTGCTCCTAGGTGCGAGTGCTGATGTGCTAGAGAGGGCTTACTTTTCTCCCACCCAAAAGCAGCTAGATTCACTCAAAGGCTATTCGTTTTTTGCCATGAGTTTTTACACTATCGATCCCATTGTGTTGCTTTTGCAGGCAAATTTTCGCCTAAACCTCCTGCGTGAGTTTGAGGGATATAGGCTTGATAATGGCGAGATTTTTGCTCTAAGTCCTATGGTGTATTTCGGTGTATTTCGCGGTCAATCCCTATATCTCGCTAAATTTTGGCGTGCGCTACCAATACGCCACGCAAAATAGCATAAACGATACTTTGAGCAATACCACGCGCTATGTCCCACAAGGCTCATCGGTTGGCTATGTCTTTGGGTTAGCCTATGAGATAAAATCGCGCTTTATCCTCTATGCGAGTGCCGAGAAGCTCGATACGGCGCAATACTCTAGCGATATGCTCTCTTTTACCCTTTCATACAGAATCTAAGGCTTAGGAACTCCTCACAAATGCTGTTACAAAATATCCCACGATATATTCTCATATCTATCGTATTAGTTACTTTTAGTAACCTATATAGCGCAAGCGTGCATATCCATAATGAATTTGTTACTTTTGAGCAAGAAGTGCAATCGTGGGAGGAGCTCAAAAACACCAATCTCACACGACAAAAATACGATTATAGCTGCGGGGCTGCCTCACTCTCGACGATTTTAAGCCATTACTATGGGATTAGCACGAGCGAAAAGGAGATTTTGGACTTTCTTTTAGAATCTAAGGGCATAGATGTGGATCTCAAAACACAGATTGAATCTAACGAGGATTTGCGCGAGATGGCGCATCTCTCATTTCTCGATCTCGCGCACTATGCCCAGCACAAGGGCTTTAGGACTATGGGGCTAGCCCTAGATCTGCCCACGCTCTCCACGCTCAAAGCCCCCGTGATCATCTATGTGAATGTGCGCGATGTGGAGCACTTTAGCGTGTATAAGGGGATTGATGAGCATTATGTGTATTTAGCCGATCCAAGCTTTGGGAATATCAAAGTGAGCATTGCGAAGTTTGTAGAGATGTTTTATAAACGAGAGGATCTAAGCTATCCGGGCAAGATTCTCGCTATCCTCCCGGGCAGTGCGGGGGCGGAAGTGAATGCGGAATTTATGCAAAAACACAAAATGGATACATTTTTGCTCGAAGTTTTGGTTGATAACGTTATGCGTTAGAATCTTTTGTGTGAAATTGGGACAAGCCTCATCAAGCACGCCCATTTGTATTGTTACCTTTATACACATATGGGAATCCTGCCTGCCCTTATATAGCCCCTCACAATCCCTCACTCCCTCACATACTGCGGATTCTAGCTATCTCATCGCGCAGGCGTGCGGCTTCCTCAAACTCTAGCATTTTGGCGGCTTGGTGCATTTTGGCACTGAGCTCTTTAATGATTGAATCCCGCTCGCTTTTTGGGATTTTTTTGCCCTTAGCACCCTTTTCATACAATCGCGACAAGCCGCTAGATTCTATCTTTAGCTCCTCCTCGATATTGCGCTGCACGGATTTGGGCGTGATATTGTGAATCCTATTAAACTCCTCCTGCTTGCTTCGGCGATAGTCGGTGATCTCAAAGGCACGCTGCATAGAGCCCGTGATGTGTTTGGCATACAAAATCACCTTACCATTGACATTGCGTGCGGCACGCCCCATCGTCTGTATGAGGCTTGTCTCACTGCGCAAAAACCCCTCTTTGTCCGCATCGAGTATCGCGATGAGACTTACCTCGGGCAGATCGAGCCCCTCACGCAAGAGGTTAATCCCAATAAGCACATCAAACTCCCCTAGGCGCAACGCGCGTATGAGGTGGTTGCGCTCGATAGAATCTATATCGCTATGCATATAGCGCACCTTGATGCCTAGCTGCGTGTAGTAGGTGCTCAGCTCCTCCGCCATTTTTTTGGTAAGTGTGGTGATGAGCACGCGCTCTTTGCGCTCTATGCGTGCTTTTATCTCATCGAGCAAATCCAGCACCTGCGAGTCTGAATCCCGCACTTCATAAAGCGGATCGAGCAGCCCCGTGGGGCGGATAATCTGCTCGGCAATGTGGCTTTGGCTAAGCTCTAGCTCTAGCTTGGCAGGCGTGGCAGAGACGAAGAGAAAATGTGGGGCTTTGTTGATAAACTCATCAAAGCGCAAGGGGCGATTATCCAGCGCGCTAGGGAGGCGAAACCCATACTCCACTAGCACTTCCTTGCGACTTCTATCGCCCGCATACATACCGCCAAATTGCGGTAGGCTCACGTGGGACTCATCGACGATGATGAGGTAGGGCTTGTTTTTTTGCGCGAAATAATCAAGGAGCGAGTAGGGCGTCTCGCCGGGAGCTTTGCCCGTGAGGTGGCGTGCGTAGTTCTCTATCCCCTTGCAAATCCCAGATTCTCTAATCATCTCCAAATCAAACTCGGTGCGCCCCTTTAGGCGTTGGTGCTCGATTTGTTTATCCTGCGCGCTAAACTCCGCTAGTCGTGAATCTAGCTCGGATTCTATCTCTCTAATGGCTTGCTTTAGGCGGTTTGCCCCCACGATGAATTGGTTTGCCGCATAGAGCACAAAGGAATCTAGTCGCTTTAACTCCGTGCGCTCGAGGCTATCATACACGCTGATACGATCGATCTCATCGCCAAAAAACTCCACCCGCACGAACTCTCGCTCATTATACGCAGGGAAAATATCGATGACCTCCCCCACCACGCGCACATTACCGCGCTCAAAGGTGCTGTCATTGCGCGTATAGCCCATATCGATGAGTTTTAGCAAAAATTCTCGTTGGGAGCGTTGCTCGCCCACTTGGAGCTTTTCTATCATCGTGAGGTATTCTGCGGGATTGCCCAAGCCATAGTTTGCCGACACACTCGCTACTACGATGATATCGTCATAGGCGAGTAGTGAAGTCGTCGCGCTTAGGCGCAGTCGCTCCAGATCCTCATTGATACTAGAATCTTTTTCTATAAAGAGATCACGGCGCGGTATGTAGGCTTCAGGCTGATAATAATCAAAGTGTGAGATGAAATACTCCACTTTGTTGCTTGGGAAAAAGCCCTTAAACTCGCTATAAAGCTGCGCGGCGAGGGTTTTGTTGTGCGTCATAATGAGGGTTGGCATTTGCAGGGTGGCGATGATGTTTGCCATACTAAAGGTTTTGCCACTGCCTGTAACGCCAATGAGTGTGGAGTAGCGCGCACCGCTGCGGATAGAATCTACGATTTTTGCGATGGCTTGGGGCTGATCCCCGGCTAGCTTGTATGAGGAATTTAGCCTAAAACTTGCCATAATTCTCCTTTAGACTTTAGGGGCTTTGTGTTATAATTTTGGGATTTTACCCCACAAATACTTAGAAGGACACACGATGGACACGCAGATTATGGAGAAACTCTCGCAAAAAATCGAGCAAATGCTACAAAAAATCTCTAGCCAAAAACTCGAGATAGATTCACTACGCACTAAAGTCCGCGAACTCGAAGCGGACAAGGAAGCCAAAGAATCCCAAATCTCAAATCTCTATGAAATGCTAGGCTCACAGAAAAAAGGCATAGAAGATCTCTTTAGCAAAATCGATGAAAGCTTGCGCTATGAGTGAGCAGCTAAAAATCAACATAGATGGCAAGCTTTTTTCATTTTGTGTGGATAATCTCTCGCAAGCCGTGAGGGAGGAGCTCGAGGCGTTGTTTTATACCGATGGGCGGTGCAAAAGGGTGCCCATAAAAGATCTCCTGCAAGCCTATATCGTGGCTGCTGAAAAATACGCCAAGATTCACTCATCGCTAGAATCTCTCTACCTCGAGATAGAAAATGCCTCTATCCCGCCCCAAAACATCACCGCGCAAGAACTCTAGATCCAAAACCCCCAAGTCTATGTTATGGACTACATCGTGGGGGTGTCTCAAGGGCGGGCTATGTTTGTCCTCATAGCACCTCTAGGCGTCTCCTCCCCCGCACTTACCTACGAGGTGCGCTCCCCCTGTGAGCGCGGGGATCTGCTACAAATCCCGCTTAAAGGCAAGCAGATTCTAGGCGTAATGCTAGAGGAGCAAACACAGCCAATCGATTTTGCCTGCAAGCTAGCGTGTGAGAGCGGCTATGCGTTTTTGCCCACACAAAAGCTTTTGGCAGAGTTTATCGCACGCTATTATTGTTGTAGCTTTTCACAGAGCTATGGGCTCTTTACCCCCCAAGCACTCTCTAGCCAACCTCAAAGCACGCAGAGCGCGCTAGATTCACAAACTAGCGATACGATAGGCACACCCACGCTCTCCCAAGCCCAAAGCGACGCGCTAGCGTTTATCAACGCCACGACAAATCCCCTGCTTTTTGGCGATACGGGCAGCGGCAAGACAGAGATTTATATCCATCTCATCGCCCAATATTTGCAAAGCGGGCAAAAAGCTCTTTTGCTAATGCCAGAGATCTCGCTCACACCCCAAATCGAGCAGCGGCTAAGGAAGGTTTTTGGGGATAAGGTGGGGATTTGGCACTCCAAAATCACGGCTAAAAAAAAGCAAGAGATTCTCACAAAGCTCCAAGATGGCACGATACACATCATCGCGGGCGCGCGCTCCGCACTTTTTTTGCCGCTCGAAAACCTCGGGCTTATCGTCATCGATGAGGAGCACGATGACGCGTATAAATCCCAATCCGCCCCGCGCTACAACGCCCGCGATCTCGCCCTATATCTAGGCAAGCACACACGCATTAAAGTCCTGCTAGGCTCTGCCACACCCAGCCTAAGCTCCTATGCCAACGCACGCAAGGAGGATAGAATCTATCGCCTTAAGGGGCGGTATTTTGGCACGCAAAAATCTTATATTTTTGACAACGCCCCGCTTTATGCGCCCTCGCTCTTAGATTCTGTATATCAAGCCTATCAATCCCACAAGCAAATCATCGTGTTTTTGCCCACGCGCGCGCATTTTAAAACGCTTCTTTGCCAAGAGTGTGGGAGCAAGGTGCAGTGCGTGTTTTGCAGTGTGAGTATGAGCCTGCATTTGGATAAAAACGCGATGGTTTGCCATTATTGTGGCTACACGCAGGCTATCCCTAGAGCCTGCCCAAGCTGCCAAAGCCCAAACCTCCAAAGTAAGCGCATAGGCACACAAGAATTTGCTAAAGAAATGCAAGAGCACTTCCCCACGATGCGCATAGGGCTCTTTGATCGCGATCATATCACTACGCACAACAAGCTCCAAAAAACGCTCAAAGACTTTAACGAGCATAGGCTCGATATGCTTGTGGGCACGCAAATGCTAAGCAAGGGGCACGACTATCACAATGTCGCGCTTTGCGTGGTGGTGGGCATAGACTATGTGCTAAGTAGTGTCGATTATCGTGCTAATGAACGCGCGATGAGTCTGCTCACACAGATTGCCGGCAGGAGCGGGCGCAAGGAAAATGGCGTGGTGTATATCCAGACGCTGCATAGGGAGTTTTTTGAGCCATTTATGCAGGATTATGAGGAGTTTTTGGAATACGAGCTTAGGCACAGACCGAGATTCTATCCGCCATTTGTGCGCCTTGCCAATCTTAGCTTCACGCACAAGAGCAAAGACAAAGCGTGTGCGCAAATGCAAGAAGTGCTAGCAATCTTAGAGAATCTAGCGCGCGCACAAAGCGCACAAAGCCACGATACGCCGCCAGATACGCCCGATACGCCAAGTGCGCCGCCCAATGCGTCCTTTGAAATCGTGGGGGCAAAAGCCTGCGATATCGAGCGGCTTTATGGCAAATATCGTTATAATATTTTGCTGCGCTCGCCCTCCGCACACGCGCTTTTGCGGGCGATTGTGTGTGCTAGGGAGAGTGTGAAATTTGGCTTTGAGATTGATATCGATCCGCTAAGCACGATATAATCTGTCAGAATCTAAAAGGAGTGTGAAGATGAAAATATCCCTGCAGTGTGAAAACCTCCTACTACAAAGCACGCTAGAGTATTTTTTGCGCCAATATTTAAGCCCGCAAGAATCGTGTGATTTTATCCTTAGCGATACCAAAAGGCACTCCGATAAGCCCGTGTGCGTGCTAGGGAGCGAGGATTGTGATTTGCGCCAGCCTTTCACGCCCCAAGCCCTCCTTAGGGCTTTGCAGGACTTTTATGCCACGCATTTGGATTCTGTGCGAGCACCCACGCAACTCCCCACAGATTTAGAATCTGAAATCGCTACACTCCTTAGAGAATACACCCACAAACTCTATGAACTCTTCAAAAAACACGCCTAGTATCCTCATCAACGCAGGCACGCTCAAAGGGCTAAAGCTCGCCCTGCCACCCTCGCTAAGCACGCGCCCCACAAAGGCGATAGTGCGCGAGTCGTTTTTTAACACGCTTGGGGGCGAGGTGGTGGATTGTGTGTTTGTAGAGGGCTTTGGGGGGAGCGGCTCGATGGGGATAGAAGCCCTTAGCCGCGGTGCGCGTGAGGGTGTGTTTATCGAGCGAGATGTGCATAGCGCGCAGGTTTTAGAGCGCAATCTCCTAGGCGCAAAGCAGCGCGATAGCTCCTTGCGCTATAGAATCTACACGCAGGATTTTTTCACTTCCGCGCCTATTTTGCGCTCCCTCCAAACGCACACAATCTTATATCTCGATCCGCCCTTTAGCATACGCGAGGGTATGGCGGATATGTATGAGCGGTGCTTTGAGCTTGTGCGTGCGCTTAGTAATCCTTGCATTTGGCTCATCGCCTTTGAAGGTATGAGCGCGGCGCACACGCCTCAAACTTTGGGCAAATATGCTAGAATCAAACAAAAAAAATTCGGAAAAAGCACGATATCGTATTACAGAATCTAGTGATGTAAGGAGAGCGTATGGCAGAGGAACAAGAAGCCGCTAGCGCGCCCGCAGGGGCTGTGAAAAAAGATAGGACGATTTTATTTATCATCATCGGTATGGTGGTGATGTTTTTGCTCCTTTTGGGGATTTTGGTAGCGGTGCTTATGACTTCTAATAACTCTCATCAAGAGCCCCAAGCAGCGCAAGCAGCCCAGAGCGAGCCTCAAGCACAAAAAACCGTGATTAATGTCGGGAGCTCGGTGGCAGCGAGGGCGAGTGATTATGGCAAGATGGGTCCTATTTTCCCCATTGTCGAGGAGTTCAAAGTCAATCTACTCACCCAAACGGGCAAAAAAATCCTCATCACCCAAATAAGCCTCGAGCTTGATAAGCCAGAGAGTCAGCCAGAGATAGAGACTAAGCTTCCTGTGCTTTGTGATGCGATTATTGAGATTCTCTCTTCTAAGTCCTTTGAGGAAGTCGCCACGACTAAGGGCAAAAATCGCATCAAAGACGAGATCGTGCAGCGGCTGAATGAGTTTCTCATCGATGGAAGCATTAAAAACATTTATTTTACGAGATTTCTCATCGGATAGCGTGTGCTAGGTATCGATGTCGTGCGTATCTCGCGCCTTGAGGGCTTAGTGCGGAGATTTGGTGCTAAGGGCTTGGGGCGGTTTTTGAGTGAGAATGAGATAGGGCTTTGCACAAGGCAAAATGGCTATAGCTATGCGCGCATAGCGGGGTTTTGGGCAGCAAAAGAGGCACTAAGCAAGGCGCTTGGGTGCGGGATTGGCGCAGAGGTTGGGTTTTTGGATATGACTATTGTGCTAGATTCTAAGGGTGCGCCGCATATCACGCTAGATTCTCAAAAAATGTCGTATTTTCAGAGCCAAAAGCCCTTTACTCACATAGCCCTAAGTATCACGCACGATGCGGATATCGCCATAGCGTGTGTGGCACTGCGATAGATTTGTGATAGATTGGAGACAAAGGAGAGATATGGCAAAAAAACGCGTTTTTTCGGGGATACAGCCCACGGGGAGCATACACCTAGGCAATTATTTGGGAGCGGTAAAAAATTGGGTGGATTCCCAAGAGGAGTATGAAAATATCTTTTGTGTGGTGAATTCTCACGCTATCACGACTAAGCAAGATCCAGAGCAATTGCGCCAAAAAACCTATGAGCTCGCCGCTATGCTCCTAGCCTGCGGGATTGATACGCAAAAATCCCATCTTTTTATCCAAAGCCAGATCGATGAGCACGCCGCGCTTGCGTGGATACTTGATTGTAATATCCCTATGGGCGATATGAGCAGAATGACGCAGTTTAAAGACAAATCCGCCAAAAATCCTAAAAATATCAATGTCGGGCTTTTTAACTATCCCGCGCTTATGGCAGCAGATATCCTGCTCTATCAAGTCGATGGCGTGCCCGTGGGCGAGGATCAAAAGCAGCATTTAGAGCTCACGCGCGATGTGGCGATGCGCTTTAATCGCGACTATGGCGAGTGCTTTAAGATCCCAGAGCCCCTTATCCCCAAGGTGGGCGCGCGGATTATGGGGCTAGATAATCCAGAATCTAAGATGAGCAAATCCCATAGTGGCGCAAACCACGCGATTTTTTTGCTCGATAGCCCCGAGGCGATTATGGCTAAGTTCAAAAAAGCCACCACGGATTCACACACTACCATCGTCTTTGATCCCACTCGGGCGGGGCTGTATAATCTCCTAAGCATTTATGAGATTTTTACGCATAAAAGCAGGGAATCTATTGAGCAGGAGTTCGCGGGCAAGGGCTATGGGCAGCTAAAGAGTGCCATCGCCGAAGTCGTGATAGAATCTCTGCGCCCCATTAGGGAGCGATACGAGCGGCTTATGGGCGATGAGGGCTATATCCGCGAGATACTCGCTCAAGGCGCACAGAGCGTGCGTCCTATCGCTAGTGGGACTTATGAGAGGGCTAAGGAGTTGGTGGGGTTGGTGTAGTAAGGCATTCATCTTTTGGCGATAAATCGTTGATTCTGCGCTCGGGGTTTGGTCACTACCGCTTAGGTAGCTCCCTTCACCCCTCGCTTGAAAACAACGATTTCTCATCCAAAATCTTAGAATGCCAAGAGGGCAAGCCAAGCGTAGAATCTCAAGTAGATTCAGAATCTAAGGCATTTATAGAATCTAAAACAGATTCACAATCCACAACGCCAAAAAATTTTTGCCAAATAAGATAAATAGTGCGTGCGTAAGCACGATCCGAGCAGAATCTAAACCCTTAGATTCTGTCATTTTTGCGTAGCAAAAATCCAATCAAAATATCCCGTGCGGAGCACCCCGTAGTAAGCGTCGTCGGGGTGGGGGGAGGCTAAAGAGTGCTTACCCGCCCACCCAAATCGGGAGCGACTTCGCGCGCGTGGCAAAGCCACTCGCCCATACCTGCACATTCAAGCCCCTCCCCCCCCCCTCTCGCATAAAACACAAGATTCTAAGAAGCAAAGAAGTATTCGTGAGAATGCGACTCCAAGAAATGAGAAAATACGGAATCTAAGCGGCATAGAATCTGTGCAATTCCTCACAGATTCTCACACACAGAATCTAAGGCATTTATAGAATCTAGCCTCTTAGATTCACGCTCTCACGGATACTTCCTAGATTCACATCATCGCTTGTTTGCGCAAAAGAAAAAGGGGTTTCCCCTCTCCCCGCTCTCCCCAGCCCCGAAAAAGATAAAGCGCCGCTTTTTTGCTGCGCTTCGCTTGCAACCCGTTGGGTCTTTTTGCGCAATCGGGGAGAGTGCCTCGCTATCTCCTTGTCTAGGCAAAGCGCAAGCTTCTTTAGAAAACGAAGTTTCTTTAGAAAAATCAGCGGTGGCACTGCTGCCACCTTGCTCCTGATTTTTCTAAAGAAGCTTACGCTTTGCCACACACGACAAGGGCGAGTGTCGGTTGGTGCTATCGCACCTACACATTGATTGGATTTTTGCGCTGCAAAAATGGCAGAATCTATGCTAATAGATTCTGCTCGGCTTGCGCTATCGCGCCCCATTATTTTGAATCGGCAAAGCCTCGCTAGGATTTTTTGGTGTTGTGGATTGTGTGGGTTGTTTAGATTCTAAAACCAAGTAAGATTCTGTAATTTGTTTTTGTGAATCTTTAGAATCTATAGGAACTAGATTCTGAATCTGCACGAGATTCTGTAACTGCCTTAGATTCTAAAACCAAGTAAGATTCTGCGCTAAGCGTGTAAATACCTCTCCCCACTCCCGCATTTGTCGCAAAAAGCGCGATATCCGAGCTTTCTTAGAATCCGACAAAGAAAATTTATGGGCTTTTAACGATTGCGCAAGTAGAATGGAGTATCCCAAATCTTAGGAGGAGAATATGCAAAAAGTGAAGTTGCTCGGATTGGTGCTCGTGGCGGCGGCGTTTATGGCGTGCCAAAAAGAGAGCCCAAGCCCGGAGGAGGCGTCTATCCCAAAGTGCGAGTCCCCAAAATACCAAGTGCTTTTTGACACAAGCAAGATAAGCGGGACGCAAGAGCTTTATGGCGTGCAGGATTTTAAGGCGTTGCTAGGCAAGGCATTACAAGATTCACAATGCTTTAGCTTTGCGCAAACTCCGAGCGAGGAGACTTGGGAGATGGTGGTTAGTTATCGCCTCGAGACAAGTGTGCAAAGCCAAGATTTTAATATCGCTAAGGGGCAGAGTGAAGCCACGCTAAAATCCCTGCTAACACTAGATCTAATCCGCGCTAAGCAAACCATCAAAGAGCGCGCTAGCGGGGAGCTAAAGCTTAGCAAGGATCATTACTTTGGCACAGGCAAAGAAAGCGAGATCTCAAAAAACGAGATAGAGCGACTTTTAAAGCAAAACCTCGCTTTCATCATCGAGGATCTAAAAGGCAAGTAACTTGACTTGTTTATTTAGCAAATTACTATACAATTTGCGCGCAAATTTCATAAAAGGAGTTTTGTATGGCTTTGTATGACAGGAATTACACAAATGCAGATGTCGCCTCAATGGCAGCCGCGCAAGAAAGTGCGCTTGTGAATTTTGTGAAAACCACTTATAAGTTTTTTGGTGCGAGCTTGCTCATCGCCACCATCGGTGCGCTCGTAGGGTTTATGAATTTCCAAATGGTTATGGAAAATCGTATGCTTATCTTTGTCGCAGAGTTTGCCGCGCTCTTTGGGCTTATGTTTTCACGCTCTAAGCCGGGCTTAAATATCGCAATGCTCTTTGTTTTCACATTCCTCACCGGGCTTGCGATCACGCCTTTGCTTGGGCTAGTGCTTGCCAAAAATGGCAGTGCGGGCGTGGTAGCGGCGTTTGGTATGACGACTATCATCTTTGGCGTGATGAGTATCTATGGTGTGAAGACACGCCGAGATCTCGCGAGTATGGGCAAAATGCTCTTTATCGCCCTCATCGTGGTGATGGTTTGCTCCATTGTCAATATTTTCGTGCTTAGTATGGGATTCCAAGCGATTATCGCGGGCGCGGCGGCGTTGCTCTTTAGCGCGTATGTGGCGTATGATACACAAAATATCATCCGTGGCTTGTATGATAGCCCCGTAGATGCGGCGATTTCTCTGTATTTGGATTTTTACAATATTTTCGTATCAATCCTCCAGCTCTTTGGTATCACTAGCAGCCGAGACTAATCCCGCTTCTCTTTTATAGAATCTCCCTCGTGCTTGTGTGCGAGGGGGATTGCTTAGATTCTTTCCGCTCCCCCCCCCCACTTTTTATTTACCTTGTAGCTTTTTGAGATCCTCTAGGACTTCTTGTGCGTGCCCTTTGGCGCGGATATTGTAGTAGGTTTTGGCGATATTGCCTTGCGGATCAATGAGGAAGCTCGAGCGGATAATGCCCATCACCTTTTTGCCATACATCATCTTTTCTCCATACGCTCCATAGCTGCTCGCGATACTTTTCTCACTATCACACAGCAGGATATGGCGCAAGCTATGCTTAGCGATAAAATTCTGATGGGACTTAGGGCTATCGGGGCTAATGCCTATCACGACACAATCTAGCGCGCCAAACTCCCCCAAAAGCGCGCTAAAATCCTGCGCCTCAAGCGTGCAGCCGGGCGTGTTGTCTTTGGGATAAAAATACACCACCACATATTTGCCCCTAAAATCCGCTAGGGCGAACTCCGTGCTTTGTGAATCTAGTGCGCGAAAGCTCGGCGCGGGACTGCCTATCTCTAATTTTTGCATACAAACTCCTTGTGATAAATTAAGCCCAGCATTTTACAAAAAATAGCGTATAAATTCCTGCGATGGCGTTTTTTTATAAAAATCGTGGTGGGCTGCGCAGTGGGCGTGGCGCGCATAGACGCACTCTTAGTCAGCTTTTAGCCAATTTGCCATACAATCCCGCCAAATTCTCTACTCTAAGGGCGCGCGTGTCGTATTTCATCTCCAAAGATACTTTTTTGATTTCAGACTCACATTTTGGGCATCAAGCCGCACTGCTCAAAGAACCCATAAGGAGCAAAAGTGCGCTACTGCACGGATTTAGGGATTTTGATGAGTTTAGCGTGGCGATGTGGAATCGCGCCCTAAGTCCAAAAGACAGAATCTGGCATCTAGGCGATCTCTACTTTGGCAGCGGCTACAAGCTGCTCAAAAAGCTCAATGGCACTAAGCTCCTCATCGTGGGCAACAACGATATTGGCAAATACGAGTATGTGCGTGGATTAAAGCAATGGAGCGTGTGCGATAAACTCCATTTGCAAATTCCCGAGTCCCGCCTCATCAAAGACTACCTCAAGCAAAAATTTGGCAAACAAGCCCTAAAAAATATCTATCTCAACGCCGTGGTGTGCGATGTGGAGGGCGAGCGGATTATGTTTTCACACTTCCCGGTGTTTAATCGCAAGCCGCGCGATAGGTTTGCCAACGCGCGTGATATTTTGGATACGGCTTTTAGGCTCGCGCAATGCTCGCTCAATATCCACGGGCATTTGCACTCTAGGGAAAGTGGCAATGACTTTTGTGTCAATGTCAGCTGCGAGAAACTCGGCTTTATCCCGCGCACATTGGGCGAGGTTTTGCGCTCGCATAGAAAGAAAAGAAGCTTTGATGATTGAGTTTTACACCGCCATAAGCGTGGGGTGCGCGCTTGATAGTGTTGCGAGGGCGTATAGGGGTGCTTTGGAGAGGTTGCAGGGACTTGGAGTGGTGGAGGAGGGTTGTGCCAGAGATTTGGCTTCCACCCACGAAAATGGCTCTTTGGGTATGCAATGCGATAAGATTGTGGATTTTTCGGAAGGCACGGACGCCAAGTCCGCTAACCTTCCAAAAAATCCACAAAGCTTACACAGCCACACCGCAAATACTAATTTTGTTGCTTGCAGTAGTGAGATTACAGAATCCACAACGCCAAAAAACCTTAGCAAGGCTTTGCCAAATATCAATAATGTGCGCAATAGCGCAAGCCGAGCAGAATCTATGGCAATAGATTCTGCCATTTTTGCACAGCAAAAATCAAATAAGATATGCAGCGCGGCAGCGCATACCGACGCTCGCCCTTGTCGTGGTGGCAAAAATCAGGAGCAAGGTGGCAGCAGTGCCACCGCTGATTTTTCTAAAGAAACTTCGTTTTGCCTAGACAAGGATACAGCGAGGCTCTCTCCCCGATTGCCGAAAAGACCCAACGGGTTGCAAGCGCAGCGCAGCAAAAACAGCGGCGCTTTATTCTTTTCGGGGCTGGGGAGAGCGGGGAGAGGGGAAACCCTTTTTTCTTTTGCGCAAACAAGTGATGATGAGAATCTAGAAAATATTCGTGAGAACACGACTCCAAGAAACTTAGAATCTATAGAATCTAATGCGGAGATTCTAAAGGACACACAACTTTCGGAATCTAGCCACTTAGATTCTGAAACAATCACAGAATCTAAAGAGATTCTGAAAAATGAAAAAATACAGAATCTAGGGGGCATAGAATCCAAGGCATTTACAGAATCTAGCCACATAGATTCACAACAAAGCACGCAACCCACCCCAAAAAACCCAAACCGAGATTCACAAAACAAACCCTATGTGAGGCTAAAGCCAAACTTCCTCATCGGTATCCTAGATCTCCCTCTAGGCAAATCCCACGCCTTCCTCACGCCCCTACACCCGCACCACCGCCAAGATCTCATTATCAAAAACCTCCCGCGCAACGCCTTTAGCGGCGATATCGTGCTTGCTAAGATAGAATCCATCAAGCAGGGCAAGCGCAAAGGCATAATGCGCTACAAAAAGATAGCGCGCTTTGTGTGCGTGCTAGAGGCGAGAGAGGGCTTTGCTATCTGTGTGCTGCTCCAGCAAAAGGGCGCGATATACGCCCTAAACCTACAAAACGCACAGAGATACACCCCCAAAGCCTCGCAAAAATCCCTCCGCGCCCTGCCCCCAAACTGCGTGATCAAAATCAATCTCCGTTCGCTTGAGATCACAAAGGTGCTAGGCGTGCTTGATGACGCGCGTATCGATACGCAAATCGTGCTTGAGCAATACACCATAGCGCAGGACTTCACGCCACAAAGCCTCCTGCTCGCTCAGAGCTATGGCACGCGTGTGCTGCGCGCGCATTACCCACACAGACGCGATTACACGCATTTGGAGTTTTGCGTCATCGATCCTAAGGGGGCTAAGGATCACGATGACGCGATTTACTACGATGAGCGCGCCCAAACGCTCTATGTGGCGATTGCCGATGTGAGTGAGTATGTGAGCAAAAATAGCGCGCTGGATAAAGAGGCGCGGGAGCGGGGCTTTAGCGTGTATTTCCCGGATTGCGTCGTGCCTATGCTGCCCTTTGCGCTCTCTAGCGGGCTTTGCTCGTTGCAAAAAAATCGCTTGCGCCTCGCACTCGTGTGGGAGATTAGTTTAAGCGAGGGCAGGGCGGTGGATGCTAGGCTCTATGAGGGGATTATCAAAGCGCGTGAGCATAGGGATTATGATAGTTTGGATTCACTTTTGGAGGGCGATAGCTTGCCCCAATCCCTGCAATGGCTCAAATCCTATATCCCACAGGTGCGCAAACTCCGCGCTAATCGCCTGCGCAGTGGTTACGATCTCCATAGCCCCGATGTGCGCATAGAGCTAGATTCTCTAGGTGAGGTGGCGCGCATACGCCTTGAGACTAGCTCGCTCTCTCATCATATCATCGAAGAATCTATGCTCCTAGCCAATATCGCTGCGGCGCAAATGCTCCACACGCACGCGCCTAGCGGGATTTATAGAATCCACCAACCGCCCAAAGAGAGCAAAATCTCGCAGCTCCTCTACGATATGCAGGAGCTGGGCGCGCCCATAGTGCGCGGGGAGCTGCGCGCACAGATTGCGGGGATTCAGAGCTGGGCGCGGGAGCGGGGCGAGCAGTTTGCGCAAGTCATCGACACGCTTATTATCCGCTCTTTTGCCAAGGCGTGCTATAGCGCGACTCCTGCGGAGCACTTTGGGCTAGGCTTTAGCCTTTATACGCATTTTACCTCGCCAATCCGCCGATATAGCGATCTGTGCGTGCATAGGATACTAAAGTCCCTCCTGCGTGAGACTAAAGAGCTAGAATACCTCTGTGAGCACACACAGAGCATCGCTCAAGAGCTCAACCTCAAGCAAAAAGCCATAAACCGCCTAGAGCGGGAGTTTAATGATTACAAAAGTGTGCGCTATGTGCTAGGGCTGCTGGAGGTGCAAAAATCGTCGCGCAAAAGGGCGCTCGTGTGTGAAGCAATCGTGCTTGGTGAGCGCGATGATGGGTTTGTGCGCTGCTTGGCGCTTACTCTTATCCCCCACGCGTATGTGTTAGTGGATTGTGCGGAGTTGGATTGCGTAGATTCTATAAATGCGTTAAGCGCGCCAAATGTGGCAAATGCGCCAAATGCAGTGGGCTTGGCGGACACTAGCGGGGAGCTAGAGAAGTTTGCCACTTTGTGCGTGCGCATTGTGGGCGCGGATCTCATAGCGCGTGAGATATATGGCGTGGCATTGGGAGCTATGGGGTAGTTGTCACAAAGCCTCATATTTTTTCAGAGATTCTAAAAGCGTGAAAAAGCGTTCTTTTGTTTCTTTGCTCACTTCTTTAATGTGGCTGTATTTGAATCTACGACTTGTGATATTTTTGCTCATATCTTTTTGATAGGTATCGTTCTTTTTATGTTCTTTAATCTCATCGCTTGTGAGTATGCCAAATCTTTTTTGTTCCTCATTAGAAAACAGAGATTCTATATCTTTTATACCTTCTGTTTGTGCGAATTCTGCAAGATTTAAAACAGATAGTTCTTTTTTAAATTCTCCCTTCCCCAAATCTTCCATACTTTTGCCTGCTCCATCGTTATCTACCAAAAGTATGGGGTTAGCTATCCTGCAGCTTTTGGCAAAATTAAGTATGGCTTTGAGTTTTTGCTCTTGGGCTTTGCTGATGCCCTTGCCCTCCTCGCCTCTGCCCACTCCAGCGATTGGCAAAAAGGCTAGGTCTATCTTTCCTTTTTCCTGCTTGTAGAGATTTTTAAAAGCTGTGAGATAGTTGTAATCCGAAATGCCCTCTACAAAAATCACCCTATCATCTGGTGTGAAGTTTGTGCCTAAAGCCTTGCGAATCTCGTGGAGCGTATCAGCATCTTCTTCAGCAATAACCGAAAAGTCATTGATAATCGCCGTGCCCTTGTATCCCATAGAATCTGCATCTTGCGCACTGAGATTTTTCACAATCCTAATTTCATCAAGATAATCGCTATCAAGCATATAGGGCGAATGTGTGGCGATGATAAAGATAATGCCCTGATTTTGTCCAAAATCTTTTAAAAACTTCCTAAAATCCCTTTGGGCTGGCACACTTAGGTGGGCTTCGGCTTCATCGATAAGCACGATATCACCACTTTTGAGATTGGCTCGATAGAGAAAATTAAAAAATAGAGCAAAAAATTTCCTAAAGCCCACGCTTTGTTTGCTTAGTTCAAGGACTTCATCATTTTTATACATCATAAAAGAGAGCAATCCTGTCTCTAGCCCTAGCTCAAAGTGATACACGACTTGCTCTAGGCAATATAGCTCATTAAATCGTCTATCAATTTTTTCTTGCACAAGTTTATTGAGTTCTTTTTGTGCGCTGGTGAGATATGATTTTAGATGTGGGGTATTTTTGTGGTCTTCATATATTTTTCGTATGGTGGATTGTGTGTCCTCCCCTAATATTGCAAAAAGTGCCTTGAAAAATGCAGAATCCTGAAAGTCGTTTGGTTTGGATTCTAAATCATCATCTTTGAGTTCGCTTTGCTTATAATGGTAAATTTGGGGGAATGCTTCATCAATCTTGACGAGATGGCGCAGCGCACTGGGCGAGCGAGGCTCTAAGTCTATATTTTTAGATTTAAGTTTATATTTATATGTTTCTATCAAACTCTCCATATTGTCTTGAAAAAATGTATGAAATTTCTCATAGGCTTGTATTGCCTCACCAGAATTGTGCTTTGAATCCTCTAGTTGTTTAAGAATCTTATGAAGTTCTCCCCTGTTTGGATTACGCCTCCATCCAGCAGAATTCCAGCCAGAATCCAGTTCTACCAATGTTTTATCAAGGTTTTTTATATTTGTGATAATCCGCTCTATCTCTTCTGTCAATTCGCTTATGTCTTCAATCTGTGGCAGGTTAGATTCGTATCGCGTGCTACCATTTTCTAGCCACATTTCTAGTTGATATTTTTCTTTGATGTTTTTTTTGAAATTTTTGAGGTACTCTCGTAGCTCACTAGCATCATTTGTGCCCTTGGAGCCGTTGGTTACAAACCCACATCGCAATGTAGTAGCCCTATCAAAATCCTTGATAGATTCACAACTTTTGTTTTCTAGGATAGAAAAGCATTGCAAAGACCTCCCACCATTTGTCGCACTACAACACAATGTGAGATTATGTTCTGCGAGAAAAATCTTTATCTCATCTCTTGTGCCTTCTTGATCTTTTCCATAGACTATTGTCTTATCGCTCTCCAAAAGTTTTTGTAAAAATGCTTTGTATGTCGCCTCATCTCCAATTTCTGGATGATTTTCTAATCCCTTCTCAATCACTCCCTTTGTAAAAGTGATGTTGTATGTTTTATCCGAGAAATCATCTTGGGCTTGCTCTAGTGTGTCCTCTAAGTGTGCTATTATTCTTGGTAAGCCCTCATAGCTATAAAAATTTGGCTTATCCTTTTCTTTATTAAGGGCTTCATCTTCATAGAATCTCCCAAGCTTGCTTAAGCCATCTAGCACATTGCTTTTACCCTCGTTATTCGCGCCCAAAAGGACTATTAGCCCCCCCCCCCATTTAGCTTAAGAGTATTGCTCAAGCCATTTGTGTTGTCTGATGCCAAGTTGATACAACCCAAATTTCTAAAATCCTTAAATGTTATTTTTGTGATGTCCATCGTTGTTCCTTTTATATGAGTTTTAGCCCCAAGCTTTCATAAAAAACCTTGAGGGCTCTTAGTTTTTCACAATCACTTTGATTGAGATTTTTTCTGCGAGTACCACTCTTTGTGTGCAAAATCTTTTCACACTCAAGCAAATATCCTAGGATTGGATCAAAAATACTTTCTTTGCAGATTTTGCTGATAAACTCCACTTTTGTGGGATTGTTTTTGTCTATGAGGTTTTTTATGAGCTGCTCCTTGGTCTTTAGCTCGCTAAGTTTTGTGATATGCTCCACGATATAGCTAAAAACCTTTGTTTTTGTGAGGTTTGGAGTCTGGTCGATAAAGTCAAAAAGCCCCAATATGTGTGAATCTAGTTTGTTTCTATGTCCTAATTCATACAATTCTATAAATTTATAGGCTGTGGGTCTTGAAATGTCCAAAAACTCCGCGAGATCCACCAAATGTAGCCCTAAATCTTTCATTTTGTTCCGCAAAAGTTTTTTGTGTGGTTTATTCATTTTTATATCCCTAGATGCTAAAATTTTTGTGTTATTATAAAAATTTTTACATATTTTGTCAATATTTTTTTACAAAAAATGTAAAGGAATGTGCGCGTTGATGTATAAAAAAGATTTAGATTCTCTCCTTAGTAAGCCAAATCCGCCCCGTGCCTATCTGCTCTATGGGGCAGATGAGTTTCTCATCAGTCATTATGGGAGCAAGATCGCTGCGCTGCTCTCAAACGGGCAGGAGGTGCAGCGGTTTTTTTATGATGAGTGCGATGTGGAGGCTATCCACTCGCTCCTTAGCCAAAACTCGCTCTTTGGGGGCGATACCTTTATCCTGCTAAAGCTTGATAAAAAGCTCGATAAAAAATCCTGCCAATCCCTGCTCAAGGCCATAGAATCTAACCCAAGCAACGCGCTTATCATCGAGTTTCATATCTCTAGTTCTAAAAGTGAGGCGGAGTATATGCAAGATGCGCGCGCGTTTGCCAATGCCTTTAGTAGCAGTGCTATTCCCGTGGCGGAGGTGCGCTTTTTTGAGCCAAGTGTGCAGGAGAGCGTGGAGTTTTTGTGCGCACGCACAAAAGAGCTGGGGATAGAGATTCACACCCAAGATTTGCGCTATATCCTAGAGCTACAAAATAGCAACCTTGCAATCGCCCACAAGGAGCTAGAGAAGTTTGCTATCGGGCTAGATTCACAAGAGGGCGCGCGAGTGGTGAGCAGCGAGGAGGTGCGGTTTTTGTGCGAGGGGATAGCGAGCTTTAGCGTCGAGGAGCTATTTTGTGCCCTGATGGACAAAAAGCCCTTTGTGAAGATTTTACAAAATATCTATGAGGAGGGCACGAGCGAAGTGATGATTGTGCGGGAGTTGCAGCGGTTTTTTTATCAGCTTTTTTTGTTTTTTAGCTATATCAAGACGCACGGCAGCCTCAATGCGAGCGAGATTCTAGGATTTACCCCGCCTAAGCATATTCTAGAGCGGCAGCGCAAGTATTGCTTGTATTTTAAGGAGGCGGATTATATCGCGATTTTTGACTTGCTCAATCGTTGGGATATGGACGCCAAGAGCGGCAGGAGCAAAAACTCTCTGACAACTTTAATCAAAATTCAAGCTATGCTTAGATAGAATGCGCCCCTTAAGCCTTGCTCTTTTGCCGATTGTGGAGATTTGGACGAAAGGGCGGTTACACCAAAAGGAGAGCTTATGAAACACTACGAAACGATGTTTATCATCAAACCCACTCTAGTGGAGGAAGAAATCAAGGCAAAGATTGATTTTTTCAAAGACATTATTACCAAAAACGGCGGCGTTATCGAGACTTGCTTAGATATGGGTATGAGAAATCTCGCCTATGAGATTAAGAAAAACAAGCGCGGATACTACTTTGTAATCTACTTCAAAGCCCCAACGACCCTCATCACAGAGCTTGAGAGGAATTATAGAATCAACGAAGAGATTTTGCGGTTTATCGTCATCAAATACGAAAACAAAAGAGAGCAAAAAGCGTGGCAAACGCTCGTAGATAGGGCTAACAACAAGCCAGAGCCCAAAAAGCAAAAAGCCCAGCCTACCCCACCTCAAGAGGCAGGAGTGCAAGAGAGTGAGGCGACACAAGAGGCGTAAGCTAGGAAGCCTAAGGGGGATATGATGTATAATAAGATCATTATGGTAGGGAATCTCACGCGTGATGTGGATTTGCGTTATTTGCCTAGTGGGAGCGCGGTGGCGACACTCGGGCTTGCTTCAAATCGCCGCTACAATAAGCAAGATGGGAGCAAGGGCGAGGAAGTGTGCTTCGTGGATGTTAGGCTATTTGGCAGGAGCGCAGAAGTCGCTAACCAATACCTCAAAAAGGGCTCAAAAATCCTCATTGAGGGGCGATTGTCCTTTGAGAGTTGGACAGATCAGAGCGGACAAAAACGCTCCAAGCATAGTATCATCGCTGAAAGTATGCAAATGCTAGATTCTCGCTCGCAAAGCGCAGATGGCGCGGGCTACAATAGCTATGATGGTGGCTACAATAATAGTGGCTACACCCAAGCACCGCAAAATCCAAGCTACAACCAACCACAACAAGCATACAACGCCCAACCAAACAATGCTTATGCGCAAAATATCCCAGAAATCAACATAGACGACGAAGAAATACCATTCTAAAGGAGAAATTATGGAAAAGAAAAAATACTCAAAACGATACTGCCGCTACACAGAGGCGAAGCTAGAATTTATCGACTACAAAGATGTGGATATGCTCAAGCATTCCCTTTCAGAACGCTACAAGATTATGCCCCGCCGCCTCACAGGCAATACTAAGAAGTGGCAGGAGCGCGTGGAAGTGGCGATTAAGCGTGCGAGGCATATGGCACTTATCCCATATATCATCGATCGCAAAAAGGTTGTCGAAAATCCTTTTAAGCTCTAGGAGTTTGTGTATTTAACGCAATTTGTCAAAGGCAAGTTGTTATCACTTCAAGGGGGTAACCCCCGCTCGCTCCGCTTGTGCGAGCATACACAGAATCTAGAGCAAGATTATAGAATCTGTTAGTGTAGTTGCGCTTGGGAATGCGGCGCGGCGTTTGCGTAGATTCTATAAAGCAAGCTAGATTCTATAAAACGCGTTATAGAATCTAAAACCTTACAGGATCACAGAATCTATGTTTAGAGATTAGAATCTCACTCAAGCAGATTCTAAGTCCATCACACAATCCACCACACCAAAAACCTCATTAAGCCTTTGCTATATCCAAATAACGGGCGGTAGCGCAAGTCTCTAGCAGAATTATTGCCATAGATTCTGCCATTTTTACGGATTTGCGCAGCAAAAATCACATAAATGTGCAGCACGCAAAGCGCATACCACCCCCATCGCCCCATTTTGCGCTCATTGTGTGTGGCAAAGCGTAGATTCTTTAGAAGCATCAGCAATAAGGTGCCAGCAGCCCCACCGCCGATTTTTCTAAAGAAACTGCGTTTTTACAGAATCTTGCACTTTGCCTACAGCGAGGCTCTCCTACTAAAAGATATGTGTGCTGTGGCTGCGCAAAAAGAGCCAAAAGAACCAACGGGTTGCAATCCAAGCCACAGCAAAAAGCGGCTTTATCTTTTTGGGGGCTTTTAGCGAGTGCGGGGAGGGGATAACCCCCTTTTTTTTGCGCAAACACGAGATTTGTGAATCTATGGGACACCCTTAAAGGATATGAATCTAAGAGGCTAGATTCTGAGCTTTGATGAGATTGTGAATTTGCTTTAGATTCTGTATTGTTTAGAATCTGCGTTGTGGATTTTGTAGATTCTATCCTTTAATACATTTGCTAGGGCAAGCTTGCACTAGGGCTTGGGGCAAGTCCCTGCTCTGGCTCTATGCGCACATACGATTATAGAATCTCTGCGCGAGATTCTATAACGCCGCTATGGCTTTAGATTTTTTCTACTTCCTGTGGTGCTATCGCATAATCCATCGCTTCATCTTCTGCTTCATTCTCAAGCGTGATGAGCTCATACGCGCTTTCATCATCTAGGATTTTCTCCGTCAGCAAGTGATTGAGCTTGTGGCTTCCGGCAAAGGCGATGTATGTGCCAAGCAATGGCATACCAATAAGCGCCATATCGCCAATCGCATCGAGGATCTTATGCCGCACAAACTCATCTTTATACCGCAGCCCCTCCTTGTTCATCACGCCGTGATCATCAAGCACGATACAATTACTCAAATCCCCGCCTTTTGCCAGTCCTATGGAGCGCAGATAATTTACCTCGCTCAAAAACCCAAAGGTGCGCGCGCGCGCAATCTCATCGATATAGGCTTTGGTGCTAAAGGTGAATTTGTAGCTTTGGTTTTTGATGGCTTGATGGGGGAATTGGATAGAAAAGTCAAAAATCGTCTTTTCACTAGGCTCTAGGCGCACGAATTTATCGCCGTCTTTGACTTCTATGGGCTTCTTAATCCCTAGGGCTTTTTTGGGCGCGTTTTGCTTGATAATCCCCGCTTCCTCCAAAAGCATACAATACCCTATCGCGCTGCCATCCATTATGGGCACTTCCTCGTTATCAAGCGAGATTTTGAGATTGTCAATCCCGTGTGCGTGGATAGCCGAGAGGAGGTGCTCGATCGTGGAGACTTTCGCGCCGTCCTTGCCCAGCACAGTTGCCATAGTCGTATCGATCACATTTTGTGGCTTTAGCTCGATACTCACGCCCATATCCTCGCGATAAAACACAATCCCGCTATTCTCTGCTAGCGGCTCTAGCGTCATCTTGACAGGCACGCCTTTGTGTAGTCCTATGCCCACAAGCTCGACTTTTTTTTGTATAGTTTTTTGTCTCATATTCTGCCCTCCAAAACGCTATAAATACACCTCATATATCGGCTTTTTGCGCGGTTACCCTCACGCATACACTTTGATTTCATTATAGAGCGAATCCCTCTCTACGGGGGTAAATCCGGCATTTTGTATCTGAAAGATGAGCTCATCTTTGTCAAAGCCATTTTTGCTCTTTGCCCCGCCAGCAGATTGTATGCTCTCCATCTCAATCGTGCCGTCTAAATCATCCGCGCCAAACTCCTGCGCCACCACCGCGAGATTGATCCCCAAAGTCGCCCAATACGCCTTGATATGCGGGATATTAGAGAGCAAAATCCGCGCTATGGCGATAGTCTTTAGGATCTCCTGCCCACTTGGGAAGTCTTTGATACTTAGGTAATTATTTTGTCTTTGATACAGCAGGGGGATAAAGGCATTGAACCCGCCATTTTTAGAATCTACCCGCTCTTGTGGGCTTTGAGCCTCTCTTAAGCGCAGCATATGATCGATACGGTGCGCGCGGGATTCTATATGTCCAAAGAGCATAGTGGCGTTGCTCATCTTGCCCAGAGAATGCCACGCTTTGTGGATCTCAAGCCAGCGCGTGGAGCTCACTTTGCCTTTACAAATATACGCGCGCACCTTTTCATCAAAGATCTCTGCGCCGCCACCGGGCATAGAATCTACGCCAGATTCTATCATATCCTCTAGCACGCGATCATAGCCCTTATGAAACTTCCTATCCAAAAAATCCACCTCCGCCGCGGTTAGGGCTTTGATATGGATATGTGGCAGGGCTTTTTTGATTTCTTTAAAGACACTCATATACCACTCATATGTGTAGTTTGGATTGTGGCTAGAGACGATATGCACTTCTTTGGCGCCGTTGTTGTAGGAGGCGATGGCTTGGGCGAGGATCTCATCGAGATTCATCTCATAGGGGTTTGGGTTTTTTCTATGTGCCGAAAATGCGCAGAATTTGCACACATCCGCGCAAATATTGCTAGGATTTATGTGGCGGTTGAGGTTAAAAAACGCCTTTTTTTGGTATTTGTGCGTGCGGATAGAATCTGCCGCCTTGCCCAGTGTGAAAATATCTAGATCATAAAGCTTGCTAAGCTCGCTTGGAGTGAGGTTTTCTCCTCTAAGTGCCTGCTCTAGTATATCTGCCATCAAGGACTCCTTAAAATACAGAATCTAAATCCGCGCCATTATGCCAAAGATACACTAAAGCGTTAGTTAATGTCCTCACAAATAGACAAGTAAGCAAAGATGCGTTACAATGGCGCGATTTCAATCCATAGGGGAGTTGTATGCTGTCCAAGCAGACTAAACGCAAGCTTTTGTTGTTTTTCCTGCCGCGCATTGTGTGGGCACTGCTATGGGTGCTCTATCTCACTTCACGGCGTAGATTCCATCTCCACGAAGCGATGATGCACAAAAACTTCGTGGCAGCCTTTTGGCACGGGGAGTTTTTGATGCTGCCATTTTTATACAGATATGCCAAAAAGCAAATGGGCAAAGAGCGCGCCAAGGGCTTTTATATCATCTCTTCCCAGCACTTTGATGGGGAGATTATGGTAAAGCTCTATAAATATTTCGGGCTTGATACCCTGCGCGGCTCTAGCTCTAAGGGCGGCTTGAAGGTGCTTATAGAATCTATCCAGCTCCTAAAGCAAGGCTATGATATGGGCATCACTCCCGATGGACCTAAGGGACCCTATCACTCTATTGCCGATGGCGTGATAGCGATGAGTCAAAAAACGGGCGTGCCCATCGTGCCTCTGCGCGTGAAGTTTAGCAAATATTGGGAGTTAAAGACTTGGGATAGATTCAAAATCCCAAAGCCCTTTGGCACGATGGATTTTTATGCCATTGAGGGCTTTAGCGTGGAGGCTGCTATGTCGCTAGCAGAGGCTAAGGACAAGCTTTTAGCCTATATGGATAGCATAGATGGCGCGCATAAAGAAGTTTAAAAGTTTTATAAGATACAATAGATGAGATTTTAGTCTAAGGATTGGGCTTGCTACACTTCTCTAGTCTTTTGCGACCGCTCTTTTGCACCACGCTCATCGGCGTAGATGTCGATGGCAAGACTTGCAACCTCTCTATCGTGGTAAAAAAAAACAAGCACACCAAAGAAGAGATTCACAAAGAATTCAAATGTAGCAATAGCGAGCTCCCCATAGAAGCCGCCAAACTCATCAGAAGCTATAAGCGCAAATATCCCTTTAGCTTTCTAGGTGCGTTTTCTAAAACCTACAATCAAGGCTTAGTGAGCACCACGCAAAAATCCCAAGTCCAGAAGTTTGGCATCAAGGCAAGCGATAATACTTTCATCGCCTTTGATGGGTGGATGTGCTATATCCAAAAGCGCGCTATTGATGAAAACCGCGTGCGCTACCTCAAGGCATTAGGGCTAGATTATCTCTTTTCGCCATTTGTTGCGCTTGAGTTTTTGAGCAAGAGCAATCTGCACAAGCGCAATCGTATGTATGTCCTCCACTCGCGCGGCAGTATCAGCATAATGGTAGCCGATACGCAGGGCGTGTCCTTTGGCGGATATTTTTCTCTCGGTAATTCCCTAGAATCTAGCGATGAGACGCAAGATGAGATAGGCGAGGTGAGCTCTCTATTAGATATGAAAAATCTCGAAGGGGCGATAGGCTCTTCTATTGATGAACTCAAAGAAATCGGCGAGCTAGAGGATATCGATAAAGAGGTGCTAGAGGAGGAATTCCTCCCTAAAGAAATCGAGCTAAAAAAGCAAAAGCAAGAGGAGCACTCGCGTATCGAGGAGTTTCGCGATATCGCCCGCGCGCACAATGCCGCCGAGACGATTATCAATTGTATCAATGAATTTTATAGCAACGATCTCTATCGCAGCGACTTTTTAGAAAAAATCGTGATTTTTGACACCTATGGTATGTCGCCCCAAGCCCTCACGCATATCCAAAACACCCTGCTACTAGATGTGGAGCTAAAGCGTGTGAATCTCGCTAAGATTCTCATCGAGCTTATGCAGAGGGAGAATCCATAAATGCGCACCTATAGCTTTATCCAGCCTAAGCCCAAATCGATTTTCCGCCGCCTTACTAAAATATGGATTTTTTATATCGTGCTTATGATGATTTGTATCGCGCTTTTTGGTATGCTCATAGACTATCAGACGCACCGCAAGCAAAACGAGCTACAAGATTTAGAATCCCGCACCCAACGCCTCGATATAAATATCATCGCTGCTAAGGATTATCTCAGTCGCCTGCACTTTGAGCAAGCGCGCGTGAGCGCTATCATCGGGGGGGCAGATTCACAGACAAAATCGAGCAATGAGCGATTTGCCGATGGCTTTAAGCGGCTCTTAGACATTATCCCCGCCCAAATCACGCTCCATTGGCTCAAAATCGATACGCACAAGCTCGAGCTTGGCGGTATCACGCCATCTAAGGAAGTGTATGTGTTTTTGCTAGAAGCTCCGCTAAAGGCGAGCTTTGATGAGAGCAGGGCGGAGTTTTTCCCGCTTGTGAATGGGTGGTTTAATTTTGTTTCAGTGAGCCAAAAACACCCCAGATTGCAGAGCTTGCAAAATCCATAGGTAAGAATCTATGCGCACAGAATCTACAAGCAAAATCCGCACAAGGAGTGGCAAATGAGCGAATACAAAACAGAATTTATCGTGAAAAATGCGCTGTTTTTTTGTCTGTTTGTCGTGCTTGCCCTCATTGGCATTACCAAGGTGATTATGCCCAAAATCTATGCCTACAAAGCCCAGCTAACCGAGAATAGACGCGCCGAGCTCATCTATAAGCAAACTAACGCCGATTTTACCGCTCTTAGCGCGCAGGTGCGGGGATTTATCGATGACAATCGCGCATTGTTTAACAAGCTCTATGCGAGCACTCCCGATGAGCTTTTGGAGCTATTGCACGAGGACTTTGTGAGTCTTTCACTCGAAGTCTTATTGCGCAGTGAGCAGGACGCGCTTAGCAAAACTCGCTACGAGCTTAGCGGCTATGTGGATTCTAATGCCAAGCTTTTGGAGTTTATGCGCAGGCTTAGCAAGCTGCCCTATGTCCTCGAGCTTAGCGCGCCACTTGAGGTGCGCGAGGATCGCGCTTCAGGCACGCTAAAAGTCTCATTGCATATTGAGCTTTTACAAAGCCACTACAAGCCCCACGCGCTTGTGGTGCAAGAAAACCTCGATTACAAGCCAGAGCAGGCTCACTAAACCTAGAATCTAGGTTGTGAATTTTTGTTTAAATTGCCGATTTATGAGTTTTATGCTACCATAAGCAACTCTTCAGAAAACTAGACAAAAACACAAGGAGATGAGATGAAATCACTTAAAGCACTTGTGGCAAGCACATTGGTTTTTGGATTTTCTAGCGTTGGCTTGGCGCTAGAGTTTAATGAAGTGGGGCACAAAGCTTTTGGTATGGGCGGCGTGGGTGTCGCGGTAAAAAATAGCCCTTATGGATTATTCTTTAACCCCGCGCTTTTGGGTGCAAAGCCCGGTGTCAAGTTAGGCTATAGCGTGAGTGGAGCGATTAGCCATAAAAATATGTTTGAGATTCTAAACTACAACCTAAGCTCCGTATCCGATATCAATGCCTTTAACACACTCCTTAAAGATAATAATGTGGCTTTTAAGATTAACGCAGCTTTGGTGCTACAACTTCCGGAATTGCCCTTTGGGAATCTTGGGATTGGCTACACGCAGAGCCTGTATGCCTCTACTTCGTTTGGTGGGTTTTTGCCTACAAGTCAAACCAATGTGGATAGTGCGAATCTAACCTTTGAGGCACGTGGATTGAGCGTTACAGAGATACCGCTAGGCTATGCCTATGCGTTTAAGACACCCATAGGGGGGGTTAGCGCAGGGCTTGCTCTGAAGTTTATGAGTGCTGCATTTACCCACTCTAGCGTGAAGTTTGATACGACTTTTAAGGCAGATCAAATCCAAGATACGCTCCAAGATGTCTTAAAAGTGGGCGATGACAAGCGCAGTGCCTTTGGTATCGATGTGGGCGTGACATACGAGCCGATGAAAAATCTCACGATAGGACTCGTGGGCAAAAATCTCAATACCCCCACCTTTTCTTTTGCAGATTCAGAGCTTAAGGTGCGCCCACAAGCAAGGCTTGGTGTGGGCTATGCTATCGGAGAGCATATCACCATCGCAGCCGATGCGGATCTCACTAATAACGATGTGTGGAATCTCACCAATACAAAGCTCCAATCCCAAAAGCTAGGCGCGGGAATCGATGTGGATTTTGCACTCTTTGATGTGCGTGCTGGGTTAGCAAAGGATTTGCGTCAGGATAATGGCGCGATTTTTTCAGCCGGCCTTGGGTTTGGGTTTGTCGATGTGGCATTTGCGGTTTCGACTTCCACAGGACGCTTTGATGGCAGCACCCTCCCACGATACCTTGCGTTGCAAATCGGCGGCGGCTTTGTCTTTTAGAGATTTTAGAATCTAAGGATAAGCGTATGAAAAAGATTGCGTATGTGCTAGCGGCGATGGGTGCGAGTGCGTATGCGCTAGAGTTTGGGACGATGGGCAATGTCTCGGCGAGTATGGGCGGCGCGGGTGTCGCGCTCAAAAACTCAGCCTTTGGCTTGTATTACAATCCAGCACTGCTCTCTGCCTCGCCAAAAGTGAAGTTTGGCTATAGCTTTGGTGTCAATGTCCAAGAGAAAAACATCGCCCAGCTCGCCACGATCGATATTGCCAATATGCAAGACACCGCGACAAGGCTTGCAAGCACTTTCAGTGGTGGTGGCGCAAGTGGCGCGGTTGATGGTGTGGTAGGCGCGATTGACAAGGCATTAGATTCTGTATTAGGGGGCACCACCGGACAAACCACGCAGCAAAAGCTAGAATCTTATCTCCAAAGCCACAAAAGTGGCAACTACAACGACCTCATCGACAAAATGAAAGAAAATATCCAAAGCAGCTCCAGTCTCACAGATATCCAAAAGGACCTCATAGAGAGCGTGGCGGGGGGCATAGACTTTGACAATCTCCAAATCGGCAATGGTAGTGGCGCAGGCAGTGTGTCAGGTGCTCTCACTAACGCCATCTCTTCTATTAGTATCAGCAAAGGCTCGGACAAAGGGCTTGATAAATCTATGGAAGACATCGCGATGGTGCAGCGCGCCCTCCAAGACAATCATATGAATCTCGTCAGTCAAAACGGGCTAGTCTTCCAGCTAGGCTCGCGCCCGCTCAACGATATGATAGGCACATTTGCGGTAGGGCTATTTGGCTCGCTGTATTCTAATATCTCGCTTAATGCCAATCCAGATAGAATGCGCCTCATCATCGAAGCGGGCAACCAATACTATGAGCTAAAAATCACTGATAGTGGCTACACTTATGGAATCTCGGACAAAAATGCCTACGACAATCACTCACTCATCGCCTCCCTGCAAGGCACAAACGCCCAAGATGCGCACAGTATCTATATGACTTCTTTTGTGCTAAGCGAGATCCCAATTGGCTACGCGCGCACCTTTTATCTCAAAAGCGGCAATCTCAACATAGGTGTCGCGGGAAAGCTGATGAATAGTATGAGTATGCAAAACAAAATCGCCATCACCACGAGCACGGACTTTGGCGCGGAGATGAGCAATATCGTGCAGGACTTTAAAAATGCGACGATGGACAAAGCCATAGGCGTGGATGTGGGTATGGTGTATGAGATCGATTTGCCCAAATTCCGCAATCTCACCTTTGGACTTGTGGGCAAAAATCTCAACTCCCCCACCTTCCAATCCACGCTAGAAAATATCGTGATAAAGCCCCAAGTGCGCGCTGGAGCAGCGTATTACACACAATCAGGCTTTAACCTCGCCTTTGATGTGGATCTCACGCAAAACGACATAATCGCCTTTAGCACCAAGGATCAAAAAAGCCAAATGGTAGGCGGGGGTGCGGGCTTTATCTGGAAGGGCTTTGATCTGCGCCTTGGCGCGATGAAAGACTTGCGCCAAGACAATGGGCTCATCCTCACAGGCGGGATAAATGTGCTAGGCTTTCTTGATATTGCCTTGCAGTCAAGCACGAAATTTACCGATTTGCAGGGCTACCCGATACCACAATACTTCAGCCTCCGCGTAGGTGGGAATCTAAGCTGGTAGGCACACCCCCTACCCCTCCCTACCTATGCCAAACGCCCCTACACGCCGCATTTACGCCAACCACGCCCCCCACTTACGCCAAATACTCCCACCGCGCCCATAGATTCACACACTGTGCTTCTTTCAGCCTCCAATCCAAGCCTTTTTTGACGCCTTCATTTTTATAATTCCTTAAGCTTAGTTATCAAATAATAATTTTCTAAATCCCTAGTGGTTTAGAAAACACAACACAACTTTAAGGAGATCGTATGTATAAAATCCTGCTAGCATTAAGCGCGATAAGTATCGCTCTAGCCGCTACACCCGATAATGCCGCGCTGCGTCAGATGGCTAAAGATAATGGCTTGCAAGCCCTGCCAAAGACACAAGCCCAAATCCAAGCCCTAGTCGATAAGCTCGCTCCCGATGCTAAGAGCAACAAAACCACGCCAGCTAAGGTAGAGCTAGGCAAAATGCTCTACTTCGATCCGCGCCTTTCAAAAAGCAACCTCATCTCCTGCAACACCTGCCACAATCTCGGGCTTGGTGGCGCGGATCTCGTGCCTGCGGCTATCGGGCACAAATGGCAGCCAAATGGACATCATCTTAATTCCCCCACAGTGTATAACAGCGTGTTTAATGAGATTCAGTTTTGGGACGGGCGTGCGGCACACCTCGCCGAGCAGGCACAAGGACCTATCGAAAATCCCGTGGAGATGGCAGCACCAAAGGAGCTGATAGTGGAGCGCATAAACTCCATCCCCGGATATGTGGAGGCGTTCAAAAAAGCCTATGGCGCGGATACTAAGATAACCTTTGAGCTCATCGCCTCGACAATTGGCGTGTATGAGCGCACACTCATCACCCCCGCGCCCTTTGATGACTTTCTCAACGGCGATGACAAAGCCCTAAGCAAGGAGCAAAAAGAGGGCTTGGCGATTTTCTTAGACAAGGGTTGTGCGACTTGCCACAGCGGGATCAATCTGGGTGGCAGTATGCAGCCCTTTGCAGTGGTAAAAGACTACCGCTTCGCCTCGCTTGGTGGCTTTAAGGGCAACAAAGATGGCTTGGTAAAAGCCCCGACTTTGCGCAATGTCGCCCAAACCGCCCCGTATTTTCATAATGGCGCGTTTTGGAATCTTACCGATGCGATCAAAGAGATGGGCAGTATCCAGCTAGGCATAGAGATAGACGACACAGAGGCTAGCAAAATCGCTAGATTCTTAGATTCACTCACAGGACGCAAGCCCAAGGTAGAATACCCAATGCTTCCAGATTCTACGACTAAGACGCCAAAGCCCGAGTTTCACTAGGCTATAATTCCTCCCATAAGTCCCGCGCAAAGCTCGCGGGGCTCTGATGCCCTAGCGCACCAATCACACAAAACAACAAGCAAGACAAGGAGAGGCTATGCACCAAGCGATGAGAGAGTTTTTGCACGCTGAGCATTTATTAGCCCTAAGCGTCCTTGAGCCCCGCTATGATTTGCTAGATTCACAAGCCCTACGCGAGCCGTGCGCGCTAGAATCTAGCGCATCAGATTCTCCCACACGAGATTCTATCACGCTAGATTCTGTATGGATTCATAGCGCAAATTGCTTTTATGCCTTTGACGAGGCAAATATCGCGCTTGTGTTTAAAAGCGAGCCGCACACGCGCCATATACAGCTAGCCACGCGCTATCCCAATGTCAGCGCGACTATCGCCACTAACACGCTAAAAATCGCTAAGATAAAAGGACTGCAAATCCAAGCGAGATTTTCCCTCGCCACACAAGCCCAAGGCGAGATTTACTACGCGCGCTTTCCCTTTGCGCGCCTTGGGGCGGGCGAGCTCTATGCGCTAGAGATCCTCTATGCCAAATACACCAACAACGCCCTAGGGCTTAGCAAAAAGCTAGAATTCCACAAAAATCCCTAGCCCTTATCCCCCCAATCTCTGCTATAATGCGCCCTCTAATCCACTTTGTAAAGGCTTCCTATGCACCACTTCACCGACTTAAGCTATCACATCGTCTTTGGCTGCGATGACAACTACGCCAAATACGCGGCAGTAACTATGCAAAGTATCATCGCCGCCATTGCCTCTAGCGAGCACGCGAGTGAATCTAAGCTCAGCAAATCCAAGTCCGATAAATCCAAGCTCGGGGGGGGGGGGAATTACACAGCTTAGAAGATAAAAATCTAGCCACCTCTACAAACCCCACAACCCCAAATTCCCGCAATACACAATCTAGCACCCTCCCCGCACTTCCTGTGAGCTTCCACCTCCTGTGCGATACCCTACGCCCTAGCACCAAGCACAAACTCCGCATTTTAGAATCCCATCTCAATGCCATCTACCCCTGTGCTATCGCGCTCCACCCCCTAAGCCAAGAGGAGTTTAGCAATCTCACGCCTTGGGGCGAGGCGGGGGCGAATTGGTGCGCGTATTTCCGCCTAAAAATCGGCGAGGTGCTCGATCCCACCATCGCGCGTTGCGTGTATCTCGATGTCGATACGCTCGTGCTTGATGATATCCGCGCGCTTTTTATGAGCGACTTAGAGGGCAGGGCGATAGGAGCGGTGCGCAATGTATCCGCCGATGTGGCTATCGTGTGTGATGGGCTAGTAAATGCGCAGGAGTATCACAACTCCGGCGTGCTGCTTATTGACTTGCCCAAATGGCGCACCAAGGATTTCACGCAGATTCAGAGCTTTGCCTACACAGGTGCCGCCGATCAGGATTTTGTCAATTTCCTCTTTAGGGGCGAGATCCACACTCTAGCCTTGAGGTGGAATCTCCAATGGCTCCACCCCTCGCGCCTAGACTTTGAGGGCGCGGCGCAGAGGTATGAGCGCAATGGGATTGAGGTTTTGCCCTGCGCGTATAGCCTAGAGACATTCACGCACGCACTGCACAATCCCGCTATCGTGCATATGCTAGGGGGCTACAAGCCATGGGAGAAGCTAAACTTCGCGCCAAAAGATAGTGGCAAACTAAGAGTTAAGCCAAAGTTTGTCCAAAACCCCTACCACAAGCATTGGTGGCGCATAGCGCGCAAAAATGTGTTTTATCTAGAGATTTTGCTGCCTTATGTAAAACGCTCTGCTAATATCACGCTTAGTGCATACACCAAAGCCTATGCCCCCGCGCTCTACCCACTAGCGCGCAAGCTCAAACACTTACTAAAAAGGAGAAAATAATGAACACAATGCTAAAAAAACGCTACTTTAAGCGCAACGCAAACGCCCTGTGGCAAAACTTTTTGCGTAAGGATTATAAAAAGAGTTTTTTAGAATCTAAAAGCTTGCGATTTGCGCTCCTGCTGGTGGTGCGCAAAGTTATCACCATACTCACTCTAACAGAGAGCTATAAGGCTAAAATCCGTAAATCCTACGCCCACGCGCAATATCGCAAGCGCATACAAGGAGAGAGGGCATACCACCTCTTGCCTGTTTTTGTGGTGCATAGGGTGTGGCTTGCGTTTGTCCAAAACCTGCCTGTGGGGGCGATGCTGCTGCGCCCCTATGTGTTTTTGCGCTACAAATTAGGCAAAATCGACATACCCTACTTCGAGCTAGTGCTCACCACGCGCTGCTCCCTGCGGTGTGAATCTTGCAATAACCTTATGCAATATTTTGATACCAAAAACGCCTACACTTGCAGTTTGGAGAAGATTTTAGAGACATTAGAGGCTTTGTGCAGGGTGGTAGATAGTGTGGCGTATGTGCGTATCATCGGTGGGGAGCCGCTGCTCTTTAAAGACATTGCCAAAGTGGCACAAGCCCTAGAGCGGGAGCAAAAAGTCAAAATGTTTGATATTGTAACCAACGGCACGATTATGCCAGATTCTGCGCTGTTAGAGGTTTTGGCACGCTCGCAAAAGAGTTGGGTGAGTATCAGCGACTACTCCACCTCGCCAAATCTCAAAGTCAAGTTAAAGATAAATGAGATTGCACAGGCACTTACAGAGCGCAGGATAGCGCACCATATCCTATGGCAGAGTGAGGGCAGTAGTTGGTTTGATCCGGGAAAAATCTATAAGCGCGGACGCGACAAAGAGGGGATTATCAAAAATTTCAAGGCGTGTATGATGGCGTGCGTGAGCGTGATGAGCAATGAGAGCTTTGCGCTCAAACCTTATCCGGGGGGGGGGCAATTACACAGCTTAGAAGATAGCGATTTGAGCATGTCTGCAAAGAATGCAGAGCCAAAATCCCAAAATACAGAATCTAGCAAAATGCCAAATCGCGTTTCTAGCGCGCCAAGCGATACGCTAGATTCTAAACACACGGACATTATGGATGCTGCAAACGCCGCACATACCACACGCACAAATGCCACAAGCGCCGCGAGCACTACAAGCACCGCAGAGACTGCACGCACCCACGCCGCTTTTGGGCATATCTTTATCTGCCCCATCGCTAGTTCGCTCTCGAGGCTCAAAGGCTTAGAGGAGTTTGAGGGGGATTTTATCACGCTAGATTCACACACGAGCAAGGCGGATTTTAGGCGATTTTACACACAGGAGTATTTCAAGGCGTGTGATTATTGCCACGATATGTGGGGAGCTAAGCGAGACATACCCATCGCAGTGCAGACAAAAGAGGTGCTCGCTTTAAGTAAAGAATAGATTCTGTGATTGTTTAGTGTCGGCACGTCAGGAACGCGGTTTGGCGTTTGTCGAGATTCTATAAGACAAGCGGGATTTTAACATAATAACGATTTGCTTACGCGCTTTGGCTAGCGCTCAATTTCTAAAGCCCCTTGGCTTTTGCGCTCTCTTCATAGCCACCTCACACACCAAAGCCTACCCAAACCCGCACACAAGACAACCTATGCTATAATCAGCGCAAAAAACCACAAAGGCTCCTATGCGAACTCTAGGCACGACTTTTCTCTTTGTCCTCCTCCTCATCGCGCATATTGCGAGCTTGCTCTTTAATATCAGCGAGATGAGTATCCACCACACAGAAGCCTTTGGATTTTTTTATGACAAAAGCTGGCTTTTTGCTCTAGCGCGCTTTAGCTATGAGCACCTTGGGCGCGATGATCTCGCGCTGCGCGCCCCGTTTTTGGCACTGCACACGCTCAATGTCTGCCTGATGTATGCCATCTCTAGAATCTACTTCAAAAAGCCCATCGATAGCCTGCTGTGCGTTCTTGCCTTTATGATACTGCCCGGCGTGGTGTTTAACTCAGTCCTTGTGTCCAAATCCACGATCATAATGACTATCGCGCTGATGTGCGTGTATTGGCAGATCCGCTTTAGGCGCAATGCCTACCTCCTCCCATCTATCAGCGTGTTTTTGGACGCTGGGTGCAGCGTGCTGCTTTTGGGTATGTTTTTTTACGCATTGCACCACAAAAACACGCGCTATATGGTGTTTGCACTCATTTGCTTTGCGATAAATATGAATCTCTTTGGGATCAGTGTCAGCGGGCACCCACAGAGCTATTTTTTAGATACGCTAGGCGGGCTTATCTTTTTGTTCTCGCCGCTTTTGCTTGCGTATTATATCTACTCGCTCATCTACTCTATCAGGCGTTATGATGAGTTTATGAGCTATGTGAGTTTGAGCGCGATTGTGTTTGTGCTCATCCTCTCGCTACGCCAAAAAGTCGATATACACACGCTTATCCCGATGAGTGTGGTGGGGCTACCGGTGCTTATCAATCGCTTTATGAGCGATATACGCGTGCGGCTGCCCCAATTCCGCAAGGGCTATGTCGCGAGATTAGTGTGTATCATAGCCCTAGCCTGCGCACAGACAAGCGTGCTCTATGCTAATAAACTCGCCTACTTGCTTGGAGTGAAAAGCCACTTTGCCAAGTCGTATTATTATGGCAAGGACTTAGCCCACAAGCTAAAAGCTATGGGCATTAGCGCGATCCAAGCCCAAGACAAACGCCTCGAGCTCCAACTGCGCTTTTATGGCATTAGCAACGATTCTCCTAGAGTTTTGCGCCCGGCACGGGATTTGGCGCACTATGATGTGAGCCTAGAATACCTAGGCAGGACAATCGCGCGCTATGAGATTATCCAAGATTCTAAAAAGCCCTCACATAGGCAGCAATAGTGAATCTGCTCGAGCTCCTGCTAGCCTTTGTGCTCCTAGCCATCGCCTTTGCCTTTAGTCTCCCAAGCCAAAACCAAAGCCTTTTTATCGCGCAGCGCACGCTGCTACACCAGCTGCAAAACGCGCAGATTCTCGCCCTTACCGATGAGAGGCATTTCACGCATACCGCCCAGCTAGATTCTGTGTCTGTGCGCTATCCCTCTATCAATGTGCGCAAGCTCATCGCGCATTCCAAAAACGCCCTGTGGCAGGTGCAGCTCCACACAGGCAAGATGTATGCGACCTCTAGCTTCTCGCTTTATATCGATACGCCTAGAGATTCTCTCAGCACGGACTTTGACTCGCGCCCTATGGCGGGGGATATCATCGCTATGGATGGCGCGCGGCAGTGTATCAGCGGGTATAACAACACCAACACATCTTTTGATTGCAAAAACAATCTCTCCATACACGCGCGCCTAGGGGAGAATCTCGGGCTTGAGAGTATGGAGATTTTCTCGCCTAGCGGGTGCGGGGAGCGCGAGAGCGGGCGAGTGTATTTCGATCACTTGGGCTTTGTGTATTGCGCCAAAGTCCCGCTAGAGCTGCAGGGCGCGCATGGAGTGAGGGGAGCGTATGAAGTGCGCCTTAGCAAAAAAGGCGTGAGCAAATCCGTGTGTGTCCTGCCACAGGGCAAGATTCTGGGCTCTCTCAATGGCTGCTAGGGCTGCTAATATCACGATTTTGTGTGATTTTGACGCGAGTAGGCGTCCGCGCCCCGCACGGCTGATTGCTATGCTGCGCGAGATTCACACCCTTAGCGTGATTGCCAAAGAATGCACGCCCATAGACGGCGTGCAGTGCTTTAGCTTCCCCGCTATGCCAACCGCCAAAGATCGCACTCCCGCACAAAATGAGATTCTTAAAAACCACTGCCAAAATGGCGCGTTTGAGAATCTCATCTTTACCCCCAATCGCCTCCTTATCCGCGAGTATCTCGCTAGCCTCCCACCCCAGCAGCTACTCATCGTAGAGGATATCACGCTTTTGCCCTTCGCACTGCAATACCGCACGCAGCACAGGGGGGCAAAGGTGCTCATTGATTTGCGCGAGTATTACCCGCTAGAATACGAGGATAGTAAGGAGTGGCTAGAGAGCTTTGGGCTATTTTTCCAGCATTTGTGCGAGGTGTATCTGCCCCAAGTAGATGGCGCGCTGTGCGTGAGTGAGGGCATCGCGCGCAAGTATTATGAGAGCTTTGGGGTGCGCTCAAGGGTGTTTTTGTCGCTGCCGCCGTTTTTTGCCCTCACGCCCACGCCGCTGCACACTCCTATAAAAATCCTCTATCACGGCTTTGTGAGCCCTGATAGGAGCAGTGCCAATCTCATCGAGCTCGCGCGCAAGCTCCCCAGCGGGTATGTCCTCTATGCGATGGCTCTAAGCAATCAGCCCGAGTTTTTCCGCTCCTTAAAGGAGCGCGCGCCGAGCAATCTCATATTTTTGCCCCCCGTGCGCTTAGAATCTATCGTGCCCTTTTCCAATGCCTTTGATATAGGGCTTATTCCCTTTTTCCCCACGACTTTTAACCTCGAGCACTGCCTGCCAAACAAGCTTTTTGAATACCTCCAAGCACGGCTTTGTATCCTCTCCACGCCTCTTAGCGAGATTGCGCGCTTTGTCTCTACGCAGTGCTGTGGCGTGTGCGCGAGGGAATCTAGCACAGACTCGCTCCTTAGCGCGCTCGCTGCCCTCTCACGTGAGGAGATTCTAGCCCACAAGGCGCGCGCCCACGAGCTCGCCCACACTTTTAGCACCCAGCGCAACACTGCAGAGATTAGGTGCATCGTGGAGCAGATTCTATCGTGAGGATAGAAGCGAGAGGGGCGATTGGTGCTGACGCACGAGATTTGGTTTTTGCGTTGTGGATTGTGCAAATTGCTTAGATTCTCAATCTGTTGGAATAGATTCAAAAAGAGCTTTGATTGATTAGATTTTGTCTTTGAATCTTAGGCAGCAAATTGGAGTTTAAGCCTACGCTAGATTCTGTTTTTCTTACATTCCGTGCTTGGCTTTGCTTCGCTTGGTGTGGATTTTATTTAGGGTTACCACCACTAGCAAAACTTAGGCGTTGTGGTGTGGCTTGGGGAGTTTTGGCGGGCGGGGGTAGGAGTTGTCTTCAGTGCAAAGTGAGTGCCTCCAAAAGTGCTAAGGGTGCTCATCACGTGATAGCTACCCGCTTGGCTTAAGCAAGTGCAGCGCGAGTAAAAGAGCCATTTACTGCGCACAAAGCAAATTTTTAGAATCCTCAATCCCAAATGCACAGAATCTAAGTCCCCGCATACGCCTATTTTGCCCTACACAAGCGCGATCTTTAGCACTTCTTTTATCGTGCTCACGCCGATTATCTCCATCTGCTCCTTAATGTGCGGGCTAATCTCATCTAAATCCTGTTGGTAGTTTTTCATCGGTATTAGTGCCTTTTTTATCCCGGCTTTGTGCGCGGCGATAAGCTTTTCTTTAAGCCCACCTATGGGCAGCACACTCCCACTTAGCGTGAGCTCCCCTGTCATCGCCACGCTACTATCCACGCATTGATTAGACAAAACACTTGCAATCGTGCAAGCCATCGTGATGCCAGCACTCGGTCCGTCTTTAGGCGTCGCGCCCTCGGGGATATGCAGGTGTATATCATAGCTATTATAAATCTGCTGATCCTGCTTGTGTCCCGCGCTATGCAAAAATTTGGTATCAAAAAGCGTCTTTACCACAGAATGCGCGATTTTGGCAGATTCTTTCATCACATCGCCAAGGCTGCCGGTAAGCGTGAGCTCCCCCTTGCCCTTAATCTTGATAGCCTCGATCTTTAGCACATCGCCACCCACACTCGTCCAAGCCAAGCCGTTGGTAACTCCGACTTGATTTTTCTTATCCGCGCTAGAGATTTCAAACACCTTTTTGTGTAGGTATGCGGGCAAATCTTTTTGCGCAATGGTGATTTTAGAATCTCCCTCGTTGTTTAGGATCTCCTTAGCCACCTTGCGCATTATGCTAGCGATTTGCCGACGGAGGTTGCGCACGCCCGCTTCTCGCGTGTATTTCTCGATGATCTCCTTAAGCGCGCCCGTGCTGATAGCCACCTCGGTATTTTTGAGCGCGTGTTTTTTGATCTCTTGGGGGATTAGGTATTTGCGCGCGATTTCAAACTTCTCTTGAGGCGTGTAGCTAGAGATCTCAATAAACTCCATTCTATCGCGCAGTGGAGGGGGGATCGCGCCTATATCGTTTGCCGTGGCGATAAAAATCACTTGGGAGAGATCGAGATCGAAGTTTGTGTAATAATCCCTAAAGGCGGTATTTTGCTCGGGATCCAAAATCTCTAGTAGCACGCTAGAGGGATCGCCACGATAGCTCTTGCCGACTTTGTCTATCTCATCGAGCACGATTACGGGGTTGAATTCCTTTGCCTCGATAAGCCCTTGTGTGATACGCCCGGGCATCGCTCCGATATAGGTGCGCCTATGCCCACGCAGCTCATTGACATCTTCCATACCACCTAGCGCGATACGCACAAGCGCGCGTTTAGCGGCTTTGGCGATGGAGTTTGCGAGGCTTGTCTTGCCCACGCCCGGCGGTCCATAAAAACACAAAATCGTGCCCTTAGAATCTTTGCTCTCTTGCTTGCGCCTGTGTGCGAGCTCGCGCACCGCGAAGTATTCTACAATCCGCTCCTTTGGCTTTTGCAGGGCGTAATGATCAGAATCTAGCTGCCTAGTGAGGTTTTTTATGCTGATTTTGGTTTGTGCGAGCTTGCCAAAAGGGATTTCTAGGCACCACTCGACATAATTTTGCAACAAATTCGCATCGGCACTATCTTGGTGCATACGACTTAGGCGCGTGATTTGCTTTTTTATCTCCTTGTAGGCTTCCTCGCTCATATGTGCTCGCAGAGATTCTAGCTTTTGGGTGTAGCGTTCTATCTCTTCATCTTTTGGATTCTCGCCTAGCTCTTTTTGGATAAGCTTTAGCTGCTCTTTTAGGAAATATTCTTTGTTGATTTGCTCCATTTTGTTATGGACTTTGGATTTTATCTCTTTTTGCATTTTTTGGGCTTGGATCTCCTCCATCACGCATTCTATGATGAGCTCCAGCCGCTCTAGCACATCGTCTTTGGCAAAGAGCGTGTAGGCGACATCTTTTTTGAGCCTAATCCCAGATGCCACGAGATCCACGATGCGATTGGGATCGTGGTTTTCATCGAGGGCTTTGAGCAAGTCAGGTGGGAAATGCTGCGCCATATTGGCTAGCACCTTGACTTTTTCGCGCAAAATCTCTAGGAGCGCGTTGGCGGTATTTTCCTCATAGGGCTTAGATTCTATGCGCTCTATGCACACTTCTAGCGGATCTTGCTGCATAATATCAAGCACCCTGCACTTATACAAGCCTTGGAAGAGGATTTTTATACGCCCATCGGGCACGGCGGTTTTGCGCATAATATGCCCCATCACTCCCACATCATAAAACCCCCCATCGTCCTTTGCCACCGAGACAAAAATACGCTTTTGCTCCATATCCTTGCTCTCCATCGCCTTGTCAATGGCGCGGATATTCTCCTCATCGCTCACAAAAATGGGCAAAATCATAAACGGATAGATAAAAAGCTCATCTTGCACGAGCAGAGGCAAAGTCATAGGAAACTCTAAAAGTTCATCGTTATTCATTGTCAAACCTTTTTGTAAATTGTGCTACCAATTAAAAATCCGCACATACCACGGGATATGCGAGGGTTTTACCTTAATGCCCTCGATGATATCTTGATTCCTTGAGAGATAGTCCTCGCGCGCTCTCTCCTTGCCCTTGCGCTTATAGACATTGGCTATTGCGGTGTTGAGCTCATTTTCGCCAAGCTTAAATTTGATAAACACATACTCGACAAAGGGTGCGTATCGGCTATTTGGGAATGTTTCTAAGTGGTTTTCAATCTCGCTAATGGCGCGATACATAAACTCCTGATCTTTAGCATAGTTTTTAAACCCGTAGTAGTTAGCAAGGATTTTGAGATAGCCCAAATAGTCCTGATCGGCAAGCGTGGAGTATCGCTTCTCATACTCATCGATATAAAAAGTCGCGAGCAAATACTCCTCTTTGTCCATATGCGCTTGGGCTAGTATGAGCATAGCTTCAGGCAAAAGAGGCGAGTTGATATGCTCAGACTGCAGGGAAGAAAAGCTAGAATCCGCGCCCTCAAGATTCCCAAAATTCACTTCTTTGAGTATGTTTTCATACCAATACACAGCTGGCTTGTTGTATTCTAGCTCTTTTTGCGAGCACGCACCAAAATACAGCGCCCACGCACTCATAAGCCCGATATATAGAATCTTACGCATATTCTCCTCTTTGCAAGTTTGTTAGCTTGGGGTGGCGCGCACCTATGATCACTTGAGTTTTTAAGACGCTCACTATTGAAAGCACACACTACTTAAGGGATTTGAGGGCAAACTCCCTAGCGCACTCTAGGGCTTTAGCGATATTTGCCACATCTTTGCCGCCAGCAGTGGCGAAGTCATCGCGCCCACCGCCATTGCCTCCTAGGATTTGTGCGACTTCTTTCACCCACGCACCAGCTTTGAGCGGAGCGTTTTTAACCCCCGCAGCGATGAACACCTTGCCTTCATTCTCTGTGATGAGCAAAATCGCTACGCGTTGGTATTTGTTTTTTGCCTCATCGATAGCCGCTTTTGCCTCCGCGCTCTGTATCCCCTCTAGCCTTGAGACTACGAGCTGATACGCGCCTACTTGCTCATAGGCAAGCCCCTTGAGATTGTTTGCCACACGCGATGAGGTTTGTTTGAGCTCTTTTAGTTGGGCTTTCATCTTAGTAATGCCCAAAAGCACATCTTGGGATTTTAGCGCGTCTTTGGCGTCTCTTAGTGTCTCTAGGGCTTTTTTGCCCCACTCATAGGCGGCATACCCACACACCGCTTCTATGCGCCGCACGCCACTGCTCACGCCACTTTCTTTGGTGATATAAAAGCTCCCAATTTGCGCGCTATTTGCCACGTGTATGCCCCCACACAGCTCGATAGACTCCCCAAAGCTCACCACACGCACGCTTTGTGCGTATTTCTCGCCAAAGAGTGCCATCGCGCCCTTTGCCTTTGCCTCCTCTAGGGGCATACTCTCACATATCTGCGGGTTTGCTGCACAAATTTGGGCATTGACATCAGATTCTATGCGCTCAAGCTCCTCTTGACTAAGGGGCTTATTGTGGCTAAAGTCAAAGCGCAAGCGATGGGGCTCCACCAAGCTCCCTGCCTGTGCGATATGCTCGCCCAAAATCTTGCGCAAAGACAAATGCAACAAATGCGTGGCGGAATGGTGCTTGGCTATCTCATCGCGCGCGCTATCTACTTGTGCTAGCACCTCCTTATCTTGCTCTAGTCTCTTGAATGCGCGCACTTGAGAGATATTAAGCCCGAAGTATTTTTTGGTATCGCTCACCTGTGCGCACACCTGCCCTTGTGAATCTAGTAACACGCCTTTATCGCCCACAGGTCCGCCAGATTCTGGATAAAATGGCGTAGTGTGCAAAAGCACATAGCCCTCTGAATCCGCCCCAAGCACCTCCACACGCCTAAATGCAGAATCTAACAACGCAAGGATTTTTGTTTGTGCGCTATCGCTCTCATAGCCCACGAATGTATTTTCTCCAAACGCACTCACAATCTCTTTGAAATCGCCCTCTTGCGCGCTATCCCCACTGCCTTTCCAGCTAGCCTTAGAGCGTTGCTTTTGAGCATCCATATGCGCCTCAAACTCTCCCATATCCACCTCTATGCCCCTATCGCGTAGCATATCCTGCGTGAGATCTAGCGGGAAGCCATAGGTATCATAGAGTCTAAACGCCACCTCGCCGCTAAAGCGTGCCTTAGGCGTATCTGTGTGAATCTCGCGCACCTCCTGCGCACCACTCATCGCATACAATTCTTTGTTAAAAAGCTCCATACCCGCATCGATGGTTTCTAAAAATCGCTCTTCCTCGCTCTTGCACTGCTTTGTGATCGTGTCTTTGCGCTCTAGTAGGTAGGGATACGCGCCCTGCATAGAGTGGGCTAGAGATTCTATAACCTTATACAAAAACGCCTCTTTTAGCCCTAGCAGATACCCGTGCCGCACCGCTCGGCGCAAGATTCTACGCAGGACATAGCCGCGCCCCTCTTTGTCAAAATGCACCCCTTGAGCGAGCAAAAACGCCACGCTGCGCGCGTGATCGGCTATCACGCGAAAACTTGAGATACGCGCTTTGATACGCTCGCGCTCCTCTTGTGTATAAGAGCCCTTAAGTAGCACATCATCGCTGATATACGCCTCTTGTGTGAGATTCTCAATACAGCGCATAAGCGGCGCGAAAAGTGAGGTATCGAAGTTGTTTATTTTGCCCTCTTTGAGTGCCACCACGCGCTCTAGCCCCATACCCGTATCGATACTTGGGCTTGGCAGGGGCTTTAGGGCACCGCTCTCATCGCGCTCATATTGCATAAACACGAGATTCCATATTTCTAAGAATCTATCGCCCTCACCGCCAAAATAATCCTCGCTTGAGTGAAAAAACTCACTCCCCTGATCCACATAAATCTCGCTACAAGGACCGCAAGCCCCCACATCGCCCATTTGCCAAAAATTATCCTTATCCCCCATACGCGCGATTTTGCTAGGATCTATATATTCACTCCAGATTCTAAACGCCTCATCATCACTCTTATGCACGCTCACATACAGCACCCGCTCATCAAAGCCTAGGACTTTGGTTACGAGCTCCCACGCATACGCGATCGCCTCTTGTTTGAAGTAATCCCCAAAGCTAAAATTCCCTAGCATCTCAAAAAGTGTGTGATGGCGCGCGGTGTAGCCGACATTTTCTAAATCGTTGTGTTTGCCCCCTGCACGCATACAAACTTGCGAGCTAGTGGCGCGGGGGATCTCTGGACGCGGGAGCTTGCCTGTAAAAATATCCTTAAACTGCACCATACCCGCATTTGTGAAAAGCAAGCTCGCATCGTTTGGCACAAGCGGCATAGAATCATACACCCTATGCCCCTTTTGTCTGAAAAACTCTAAAAACGCAGCGCGCACATCCATACCCTGCTAGTCCTTTCTAAAGCAATTTGTGGCATTGTATCTTAAAAACATAAAATTTTTTCTAAACTCTGCCCACGCCTAAGCGCACTATTTATGCAAGTTTGCTAGCCCAAACCTACTCATCGTTTCTAAGCACACAGAATCTAGCACAGATTTAGAATCTAAAGAGCACATAGAATAAGGGGCTAAATGCTAAGCCCAATTTGGATTGTGGAGCTCTTTTAGATTCTGTTTTGCTGATTTTTAGAATCTCTCTTTTTAGATTCTGTGCTTGTTTTGGGTATTAGATTTAGAATCTAAGTCATAGGGCTTTGCTGCTGGGCTTGCTGGGCTTTTTGGCGGGCTTTGAGCGTGGTGTTTAGCAATGTGTCTTTGCCCTGCAAATGATCGAGCCACGCCACTTGCTGCAGGACTTCTGAAACTGCTCTAAAAAGATCGGGGTGGATAAAGCTCCCCACCTCTACCATCGCATACAAACTCCGCGCTAGCGGTGGATTCTCAATAATGCGTATGTCGTGCTCCCGCGCCACGGCCTTAATGCGTATGGCGAGCTCATCGACGCCCTTTGCCACCACGCGCGGAGGCATACCCAGATCCACATCTTCGTCTTGATAGCGCACGGCTACGGCATAATGCGTGGGGTTGGTGATCACCACGGAGGCGGTGGGGATTTCTTGCATCATACGAGAGCGCGCCATTTTTTGCTGGGTTTGGCGGATGCGCGATTTGATTTCGGGATTTCCCTCATAGCGTTTGGTTTCGTCTTTTAGCTCCTTGACGCTCATACGCAGACTTTTCATATACTGGTAGCGTTTGATGAGATAGTCTGCTATCGCCATAGCTAAGAAGAGTATGAGCAAAATCCCGATTAAGATAAGCACCTTTTGCCTAAACCACAGAATCTGATCGTAGATTCTAAGGCGCGATATGGTGGGCAACTCCCCAAAAAACCCCACAAACACGACAAAGCCCACGATGAAGGCTATGGAGACTTTGAAGGTAATCATAAAGCCATCAAGGAGTTTTTTGAGTGAAAAGACATTTTTTATGCCCAAAATGGGATTGATTTTAGAGAGTTTGGGCTGCAGGGCTTTGGTAGAGAGCAAAAATCCAAACTGCCCGACATTTGCCACCACACCCATAATCATTAGCCCCACAAACACAGGCAGCACCATTTTGAGCATCTCCGCCCCTATGCCAAGGCTTAGCCACAAAAGCTCTTGCGCGCTAAACTCACTAAGTGTAAAAAAGCCCACGATATAGGTAAAAATCCCCTTGCACCCACTCACCCAATAGGGAATCATAAAAAAAATAAGTGCCAAGCCACTGAGCATCACAAAAAAGCCTACAAGCTCGATGCTTTTGCTGACATTGCCCTCCTCGCGTGCCTGCTGGAGTTTGTGCTGCGAGGGGGCTAGGGTTTTTTCTTCATCATCTGCAGGCATTGCGCTTCCTTAGCACTCACTCCTGCGTGAGAGTATCGTAGTAGGGAAAGTAGTCTTTGGATTTGTAGGATTTGAATCTACTGCCAAGGGGTTTGTTTGGGTGGCTTAGGCGTGAGAAAAATGGCGTGAGTGTGCTAGCGTGCAGTATCTCGCTGGGCGGTGGGGCTTGCGTTTCAAGGAGGGCGAAGGATTGACAATCAAACACCTTTGTGTGTGCAGAATCTACGATAAACACCAAACCTATGCTGTATTTGGGGCAGAACTCCCCAAACTGCTTTGGCTTTGGATCATTAAGGCTCTGCTGCTGGAGGTATGCCGCAAAGAGATCGATGTGCATAAAGTCAATCGCGGGATTGCTATCAATCACAAACTGATAGCTCTCTTGGTTGGGCGCGAGAACAATGGCGCGGTTATAAAAACTCCTAAAAAGCACTTCATCGCCCACTTGGGGCTTGTTTATGGGGGTTGGGAGGTATCGCTGCTCTATGGTATCAAAGGCTTCTACCCTAGCACTCGCCCTGCCTCCCTCGATAGATTCTATAATGGCTTTGGCGATGATGATTGCGTGGGATTGGTTTTTTGTCAGCACCACGCCGCTCTCGCCCACTTGCAGATTCTGTGCGTCAAAGACGATGGTATCTCTCTGCACAGAATCCACGCTCACTCGCACGACTCTAGCATCTATCCCAAGCGCGCAGCTCCACGCTAGCACAACGCACACAATCCACCTCATACACGCACCCCTTTGTCTGTGGTATGGCGCAAAAACCACAAGATTCCAAACCCAAGCCCGGGCGTTTTGACAAGGCTTGTATCTAGCAAAAACGCCTCTAGCTGGGCGCGCTTAATCAGCATAGATTCTATAACCTCCCCATCGACGCCACCGCCTTCAGAGCGTTTATCGCTTGCAGTTACTTGCGTATAAAAGAGATGTTGCCTCGCTCCGCTTGTCCCCACAGAAGTGTGAAACACCGCCACTTCGCGCAAATCCTCTGAATCCACCTCATAGCCGCATTCCTCTAGCACTTCCTCCGCGGCGATTTGGCGGATAGTTTTGCCCTCTTTGTCGATGAGTCCTGCGCATAGCTCGTATGTGTAGCCGTCGTTGTTTTTTAAAAACACTGGTGGGCGAAACTGCCGCACCACCACGAGCGCGTCCTCATCGACTCTGTGGATAATAATCGCCACGCTATCAAGGCTCTGGACAAAGTCCCAAGTTTTTTTGTAGCCATTTTCGGTATAAGTCATTCGCTGGGGCTTGATGTAGGGGGAATCTGTGCATTGGGTAATGCAAATATCGCGTATATCGGTTTTCATCTCACTCCCTATTGCAAGCCCTCGGCACCGCCCACAGGGAGGCTCACGACGATGGATTCTCGCTGCTCCTCTTGGACTTGTGCGAGGATTGTCTCAATCTGCCCTTTGAACTCATCGCTAAGCTTAGCAAACTGCTCTTTGTGGGATTTGTCTAGCTCTTTTGTGGCGGCTTTGATGTTGCCTAGGGGATTTACGGGTTGGTTGTTTTTATACACGCCAAAGTGCAAATGCGGTCCCGTGCTAAGCCCGGTGTTGCCCACTTTTGCTATGTATTGCCCCTTTTTGACATATTTGCCCACTTTCATTCCGGGAGCAAAGGAGTTGAGGTGCGCATACACGGTTTTTATGCCATTTTCGTGGCGCACTTCGATGACATTGCCATAGCCGCCCTTTTGCCCGACAAATATGATGGTGCCACTCCCCGCTGCGCTCACCACCGTGCCTTTTGGTGCGGCATAATCCACGCCATAGTGTGGGCGCACAAAGCCTAGTATCGGGTGCTTGCGCCCTAGAGAGAATTTGGAGCTAATGCGTGCCCCTACAATTGGCATAGAGAGCAAAAATCCCTCAATCTCCTTGCCCTTGATGTCGTAATAACGACCATTGTAGGCAAAGAGATAGTTTGGTTTTTTGTTGGTTTCTACCATAGCGGCTTTGATTTGGGCATTGCCTAGGGGCTTGCCTAGGCGGTATTTGCGATTGTAGATGAGTGCGACTTTATCGCCCTTTAGCACGGTGCGATTGAAGCTAATGCTGTTTTTGTAGGCATTGAGTAGCTCATTGACAAGCCCTTGATCGTCGGTAACTTCCATAAGATCTTGATAGATGGAGCGTTGGATTGGGAGCACGATGCGCTGCTCATTTTCAAAATATGCGATGGGCGTGAAGTCCATCTTGTAGCCGTCTTTGTAGCGGAAGATGTGAATTTGCATACCATCGCCGATGGGGATAAGGGCTTGTAAAAGGCTGCCCTCCTCGCTGAACGCCGTGTAGTAGCGCACGCCTGCATAAATCTCGCTTGTAAGCTCTCTGTCCTCTGGGGGCAAGTCGTAATACACGCTTGCGGGGATATTGTATTTTTGGAAAAATCCAAAAAGCGTGCTACCGCTCTCCCAAATCTGATTGCTTACCACCGCGCCAAAAGCCGCCTGATAAGCCACGCACAAAATCAAAAAATATCGCTTCATCGCTAACCTTAATAAAGAGAATATAATGTGTGAGATACAACGCAACACCACCAAATCGGCTTTTGCAATCCTATCATAAAAAATCCTAAAAAAATAGGCAAATTTCACTTAAGTTTTGTGAAAAAACCACGATATAGTGGGAATTCTAGGCTAAGGGAGTAGAGTGAGGAATCTAGTCATTGCAATCTTTGTGGCGTGCTTGGGTGCGGTTTTGTATTTGGTGCTTAATTTTTTTGTTTTTGAACGCCAAAAGCCTATCTTCCAATCACTCTCTAGCCTCCCCACACATTGGAATCTAAGGGACGATTTGTCGCTACGCTTTAGCGATGAGAGCGGGATACGGAGCTATAGCGTGGAGGTGCTTTTAGATTCTCAAATCCTCTTTAGTCAAGGTGAAGTGGTGCTTAATAAGCCCAAAAATTTCACGCTCTCCCTCCCTAAGCCCCTAACCGAGCTAAAGGACGGCACAACGCTCGTGTATAAAGTCTGTGTGAGTGATTGGAGCAATACGAATTTTTTCGCAGGCAACACAACTTGTGTCGATGTGTCTCTCATCATCGATACGAGCGCGCCACAGATTGAGATTCTCGCGCGCTCGCCTAAGATCTCTCGCAGTGGCAGTGCCTTTGTGCTCTTTAAAGTCAAAGATCTCGCGCTAGATTCTGTAACCCTTAGCAATGGCAAAAATGAATTTCGCGCCTTTAGGCATCATTTTGATGGCATTGTGCTCGCGCCCGATGAGGCGGTGTATGGGGCGTTTGTCGCGTGGCCCCTAGAAAATGTGCTTTTTGAGGGCAGGATTAAAGCCGTGGATAAGGCTGCCAATAGCGCACAAATCGCGCTTAATTTCCCCAAAAACCTCACTGCCCCTATCCGGAAGTCCAACATACGCCTAAAACCGGAGTTTTTAGAATCTAAGCTCCGATCTTTGCTTGAGCAAATCAGCAATGTGAGTTATGAGGGGTTTGCAGACGATAAAGAGCGGTTTTTGTTTATCAACGAGCAGGCGCGCTCTAGGGATTCTAAGCAGATTTTAGAAGCCACCACCACGATTTCTAACAAAAGCTACATTCCTTATGGAATCTCGCCATTTTCCGCGCTCAAAAATGCCGTTGTCGTGGGGTATTTTGGCGATGAGCGGAGTTATTATCTAGACAAAAACCTTGTGAGCGTGGTGTATCATATGGGGCTAGATCTCGCGAGCGTGCGCAATGCGCCGATATTTGCGAGTAATGGCGGCGTGGTAATATTGCGCCAATACCTAGGCTTGCACGGTAATACCGCTGTGATTTACCACGGCTTTGGGCTCTCAAGTCTGTATGCGCATATGTCGGATTCCACGCTCAAAGTGGGCGATGAGATAGAAAGCGGCGATATCATCGGCTACACAGGCTCTAGCGGATGGGCGTTTGGCGATCATTTGCATTTGGAGATACTTGTGCAGGGGCACGCGGTGAGCGTGCAGGAGTGGAGCAATCCCAAATGGGTGCAAGAGAGCATAAATGCGGTGTTTGAGCAAGCCCGAGCGCGATTATTAGAGCAAAATATGCTAAGAGAGCAAGCCAAATAGAGCGACACAAGCTCAGAATCTCCGCGCCACATAAAGCATTTTTAAGCCCAAATGCGTAACAATACGGCTTTTATTTCGTTTCAAGGAGCTTGTAATGAAGTGTGGTTGGCTACTAGCAATCTTACTAGGCGTTGGTGTGCTAAATGCAGCGCACTGGGGGTATGATGAGCATAATGGACCCAGTAAGTGGGGCGAGCATTACCCCGAGTGCAATGGCAAGGAACAATCCCCCATAAATATCCTTACCAAAAACACGACTTCGGTAGAGCGCGCGCTATCAATCGCGTATGAGGCAGATTCTAAAAACATCATCAATAATGGGCATTCTGTGCAAGTGAATTTCACACAAAAGGGCGGCATAACCTATCAGGGCAAGGAATACAAGCTTATGCAGCTGCATTTTCACACGCCTTCAGAAAACACGATAGATAATGTCGTCTATCCGCTAGAGATGCACCTCGTGCATAGTAGTGCTGAAGGGGAGTTGCTCGTGATTGGCGTGCTTTTTGAGGAGGGTGGGGCAAATGCGGAGCTGCAAAAAATCCTCTCTAGCGCACCCAAAAAAAATGGCGGCAACAACAAGCTCACTAAGCTCAATCCCCGCAATCTCTTGCCACAATCACAAGCGTATTACGCGTTTGATGGGAGTTTGACGACGCCCCCTTGTAGTCAAAAGGTGCAGTGGGTGGTGCTGGGAGAGGCACTAAGCGCGTCTAAAAAGCAAATTGATGGGCTGCATAAGATTATGCACGATAACTCGCGTGATGTCCAACCGCTCAATGGCAGGGAAGTCAAAAGCGCGCGCTAGATCGCGCTAGATTCTGTATTTGTGCCAATCTCGCTTACACTATCGCCAAGCCTCATTCCACGGTTACGGATTTGGCGAGGTTGCGCGGCATATCCACATCATTGCCGAGTTTGGTGGCGATCTCAAGGGCGAGGAGCTGGAGCACCACCATCATCGCATAAAACTCTTCCATATACTCGCTGCATTTGGGGATATACACCATATCATCGGCTTCTTGTATCTCTTCGCTACAAATCGCACAAATCGTCGTATCACGCGCGCCTAGCTCCTCGACATTGCTTTTGATTTTTTCAAAGAGCAGGTTTTTGGGCAGGAGTGCGAGGCAAAAGAGCTCGGCATCAGCAAGCGCGATAGGTCCGTGCTTCATCTCGCCGCTTGGGTAGCCCTCGGCGTGCAAGTAACTAATCTCTTTAAGCTTGAGTGCGCCCTCAAGTGCGAGTGGGTAGAAAATATCGCGCCCGATAAAGAAAAAGCCGTGCCCGTGCAAATACCGCTTAGAAAGTCGCTTCAAGCGATCGTGGAGTTGTGAATCTATCTTGGTGAGCTTAGCAGCATTTAGCATTGTGCGAGCGTAGTGCTTGAAATCCCCCGCCCCAATGTGCCCGCGCAAATGCCCCAAATACACGCTGAGAATCCAAAGCACCATCATCTGTGTGGCAAAGGCTTTGGTGCTTGCCACGCCCTTTTCTATCCCTGCGCGCGTGAGGATTGTTTTGTCCGCTTCACGCACAATGGAGCTATTATCGACATTGCAGATGGCGAGGGTTTTTAGCCCGCTAGATTTGGCGAGTTTGAGGGCTTCGAGTGTATCGGCAGTCTCGCCACTTTGAGAGACGCACACAAAGAGCTCATTTGGGTGCAGCACGGGCTTGGCGTAGCGGAACTCGCTAGCAAAGACGACATTAGCGCGGATTTTGGCTAGTCGCTCTAGGAGGTATTTGGCACTAAGCCCCGCGTGGTAGCTCGTCCCACACGCACAAATTGTAATCTCCTCAATACCACTAAAAAACTCGCCCCCCACTTCTTCAAATCCGATAAATTCATCGCTCACGCGCCCCATCATCGTCTCTAGCAGGACTTTGTGCTGCTCATAAATCTCTTTTTCCATAAAAAATCGATAGCCATCTTTTTGCGCATAAGACTTACTGATACTAAGCTCTTTGATATCCTGCAAATGCGCAAAGCCCTCCAAATCCATACGCCCGATACTCTCATCGGCGACATAATGCACCTTACTAGCAAGCCCGATAAGCGGCGCATCTGAGCTAGCAAAATACACGCCCCCTTCGCCTTGGGCGATGATGAGTGGCGAGCCCTTTTTGGCATAAAAAATCGCCTCTTCATCGGCTTTGGTGATAAGCAGGATTGCATACGCGCCGCTAAGGGCTTGTATGGTGTGCTTGAAAGCTTCCATCGGATCTTTGTGGGTTTTTAGGTTTTCTTCAAACAAATGCACGATAACTTCCGTATCGGTTTGGCTAGTGAATTGATGCCCTTTGTCTTTGAGGGCTTGCTTGATTTGGGCGTAATTTTCAATGATCCCATTATGCACGACATTGCTAAATTCTGCGAAGTGTGGGTGGGCATTTGCCTCTGTGGGCTTGCCGTGTGTCGCCCAGCGCGTGTGCCCTATGCCTAGCCCAAAGCCCTCTGAGTGGAAGTCTTTGCATTTTTCTTCGAGATTGGCGATTTTGCCCACGGATTTAAAATTATGGAGTTGCTTGTGGGCTAATACCGCGATTCCTGCGCTGTCATAGCCTCTGTATTCTAGTTCTTTTAAGCCATCAAGGAGGATTTGCTTTTTTTCATTACTGCCGATGTAGCCCACGATCCCACACATTTACAATCCTTTACACAAACTTTACTTTTAAGCGTTTTAGGACTACAATCTTACGATTTTTTAGCTTAAGTTTGAGGGTGCGTGATGAGAAAGGGCTTTGTGGTTTTGGCTTTGGTGGTGGGTGTGTGGGTGCTCGCAGATGAGAATCTAGCTACAGATTCACCAACACCCACAAAGCAGGAGAGCCCCCAAGAGATATTTTCCCGCCTTAGCGCGCTCTATGCGCACGAGGCGATTTATATCCTGCCCTATTATCATAGCTTTTCACCCACTTACGACAACAATATGCCGACAGAGACGAAGTTTCAGTTTAGCTTCAGAATCCCTATGTTTTCTATCGGTGAGCGCAATAGATTTTTCTTTGCCTACACGCAAACCGCATTTTTCCAAAACTACAATGAGCCAGATTCACGCCCGTTTCGCGATACGGACTATGCGCCGGAGTTGTATTGGTCCTATGAGGGGATTAATGACATCGTGCGCTGGGTGCAGCTAGGCTACAAGCATATCTCAAATGGCGAGCGTGCCTTGCGCTCACGCACACAAAATCAGATCCTGCTCAAAGTGCGCTTACAATACGACACGCCTTGGGGGCTAAAAATCGGGGCAATCGCGCGCACTTGGCTTTGGATGAGTTTGCATTATGAGGGCTATCTGCACGATAATCCGGATTTGGCGCGCTATCGGGGATATGCGGATTTGTTTTTGTATCTCAAATACACCAACCACCTCCTAGAGCTCAAAGCCTCGCCCATCGTGAGTGATTTTGGATTCTATAAGCCTCATTTTGAGATAGGCTACACTTATCGGCTGACTAAAAATCTCGGAATCTACGCACAATATAGCAATGGCTATGGCGATAATATCTATGAATACAATATCCACTCAAATAGGCTAGGGATTGGGCTTCGGCTCTGGCAGGGCGTGTTTTAGTGAGTGTTAGAGCACATTTGCGCTCATATCCCACATAGGCACAAACACTCCTAATGCCAAAAACACGATGAGTGCGCCCATAATAAGGCTAAGCGTGGGCTCTATGAGGCGCACGAGTGTGTCGAGTTTTTGGGTGTTTTGGGATTGGAGATTTTGGGCGATGGATTCAAAGATTTGGGGGAGTTTGGCACTCTTCTCGCCTGCGCGCACGAGCGTGATAGAGAGAGGATCTAAGAGACTAAGTGTCTCTAGGGCTTGGCTTAGCGTGGCTGCGGTGGTTTGGATATAGCCCAAAAGGGCGTGGTAGCGTGAGCGTAGAGCGCGATTCTGCACGCTTTGGGCGGCAAGCGGGAGAGCTCTATCTAGCGGCAGCGCGCCCTTTAGCATACAGCTAAGCGCAAATGAGAATCTATACCGCTCCTGTGAGATGATGAGCGCACCCACAAGCGGCAGGCGGAGCGCGAGCGCATCAAGCCTGTGCCTAAAGGCGAGATGGTGCCTGTATGCAAGGAGCGTGATAAAGCCAATAAGCACGCACAAAAGGACACTCAAAGCCCCAAAGGTGTGCGCAAACTCATAGAGCCATAGCAGTATTTGCGTATAGATAGGCAGCTCCACGCCAAGTTCGCCAAAAAGCACCATAAATGGCGGTATCACAAACCAAATAATCGCCAAAAACGCCCCCACCATCGCGCATAGCACAAGGGCGGGGTAGAATAGGGCTTTGGTGATGATGGCTTTGTTTTGGGCGCGTTTTTTGAAATACTCGCTTAACTCAAGCAATATTGATGGGAGGTTGCCGCTTTGCTGCCCCAGACTAAGGAGCACGCAGGAGAGTTCGCCAAACACTGCTTTGTGCTTCTCAAAGGATTGGGCGAGGTTTCGCCCGTGTTGGAGGCTTTGGGCTATATCATCTATGACGCATTTAAGGGCTTTGTGAGGGGTTCGCACGCTTTGCATACACTCTAGCACCCCCACGCCAGAATCTAACAAAAGCCCCATTTGCAAAAAGAGCGCGCTAAGATCCTGCGGGTTTGGCGTGCGCCCTAGATTCATAGCCTAGCCCCACACACGATAGATCTCTTCTACGCTGCACAGCCCTCGCGTGAGAATGTCTATGATATGCGTGCGCATAGGTATGAGGTGTGTTTGCAAGGTGTCTTTGCTAAGGCTAGAGGCGCGAGGGTTTTGGAGCACTTCGCTAAGCAGCAAACGCCCGCTAAAGCCGCTATTATCACAATACGCGCAGCCCCTAGAGCGATAGAGCGGGGTTTGGAGTACAAAGCGTGCGAGGAAGTCTTGGTATAAGCCCTCTTTGAAGGTAGCATAAAAGTCTTGTGGCACGCTATATTTGCAATGCTCACAGAGCCTGCGAGCGAGGCGTTGGGCGATAATCATACTAAGATTTGTCGTGAGGATTTCGGGCTTGCCACCTAGGCTTAAGATTCTATCAAGCGCACCTAGTGTGTCGTTAGCGTGCAAGGTTGCAAAGACTAAATGTCCGGTAAGCGAGGCTTGGAGCGCGAGCTCAAGTGTCTGAAAATCGCGAATCTCCCCTATCATCAGCACATCGGGATCTTGCCGTAGGCAGCCCCGCAGGGCGCGCTCAAAGCTAAAATCGTATTGCGGATTAAGGAGCACTTGGGTAATGCCGCTCACTTGGTATTCTATTGGATCTTCTAGGGTGATGATTTTTTTGGTGCTATCTTTTATCGCCTCTAGCATTGCATAGAGCGTGGTGCTTTTGCCACAGCCTGTGGGTCCTACGAGTAGCACCACGCCGCTGCCTTTAGTGATTTCTTGATGGATAAGATGGAGAGTAGAGGGCAAAAATCCTAGGGAGTGGAGCGTGTGGCTTTTGGCTCCTTTTTGCAGGATACGCAGGACAAGCGACTCGCCATCAATGCTAGGCATACTTGAGAATCTAAAATCAAACGCACCTTGTGCAAAATCCCGAGAAAATCGCCCATCAAGGGCTTTGCGCTTTTCACTGATATCAAGCTTGCACTCTAGTTTGAGGCGCGTGGAGAGCACCTCAAAGAGGCTAAGGGGGATTTCAAAACTTTTGTGCAAGATTCCATCAATGCGATAGCGGATACTTGCCGCGTGCGCGCTAGATTCTAAATGTATATCGCTGCTTTGGTGTTGTATGCCATACTCGAGGATAAAATCTAGGAGGCTGCCAATATCGCCGCTTTTGTCGCTAGTAGTCTCTGTGTCTCCTTGCAAAAGCGTGAGGTTGGCGCATAGGCTTTGTGTGAGGGCAGTGAATCTAGCATTAGCAAGGGCTTTTTGATAAAACAGCTCAAAGTCGTTGATGGGGGTGCATTCTAGGGCAAGGTTTGGGAATTGTTTGTGTATATGAAACCTCACAAGCTCCATATCTGGGGGATTATCCGGATCTGTGGCGAGGGCGATATGAGTAGAATCTAGCCTAAAGGCAAAGCAGCGCAGCTTTTCTATAAACGAGAGATTGAGCGCGCAGAGGGCTTTGTGGTCGAGGTTCTCAAGGGAGTGCGTGGGGGCGGTGCTCATAGAGTGCCTATGATAGCGTGAGATTGCCCCGTGAGAGCGCGTGCGTGATATGAATCTATACTTTTGGTATCTGGGGATTGTAACATATCTATGGGCGGGAGCTTATCTTGGAGCTGCTCTAGGATTTGTGTGGATTCTAGAGATTCTGTGGCTGATTTTTGGAGTTTTTGAGAATCTAGCATCTCTCTAGATTCTAGCAATATCTGTGGCAGCTCTTGGGCTTGGATTGCTTCTTTAGTCATAATCTTTGGCGAGAGGATTATCACCATTTCTTTGGTTACCTGCGTGTTTTTGGTATAGCTAAAGAGGTATTTTACAAGCGGTATGCTCCCCAACACGGGGACTTTTTTGAGAATCTTTGCGTTGGTTTTGTCAATCAGCCCGCCTAGCACGATGCGCTGCCCATCGTCAATGGCTACGAGCGAGGAGAGGTGCTTGGTGGCGAGATTGGGCGGGGAGCTAAGGGCGGTTGTTTGATTCTCCACTGATGAATCTTTGGTTTTGGTAATCGAGGGATTAATCTTTAGGATAATCTTTTTGTCTTGAATGCTTGGCGTAACATCAAGCAAAATCCCCGCAAACACTGAGGGGAAAATCTCGGAGGCATTTTGCACCGAAGTGCCTTGCGTGGTGGTTTGGTATGTGGTGCTCTGCTGATAGCGCAGCACACTGCCCACACTGATGATGGCGGGCTGATTATTGAGCGTGAGGACTTTGGGATTGGAGATAGATTCTACCTTGCCATAGGTTTGCAAAAACTCCACGATACGCTCGATACTCACGCCTTGTGAGAATATATTAATCCCATAGGAATTGCCCGCATTATTAAGCACAAGCGAGCTAGAGCCCTCGCTCCCTATGGGCGCGGTGGCGAGGTTGGCGAGGTTAAAAAACTGCTCCCAATCAATGCCATAAGTCGCGCTATCGTTGTGCTCGACATTGAAAATATTGACATCAATAAGCACTTGCGCGTGAATCTTTTGGGCAAGCGAGGCGAGGTATTCCTCCACGCGACTCACCTGCCTCTGTGAGCCTGTGATGGTCAAAAGCCCCGCGCCTTTGTTGATCACAATATCTTTGTGTGCGAGCTTAGATTCTTGAGATTGTGCGCCATTGCTAGAATCTGGCACATACCAATCCCCCGGGCGATAGGCAATGTTATAGATTTCATTTTCCAGCTCGCCCCAAAAATCCATCTCATCGATAGAATAAATTTTCGTGCCGCTTTTGCCCGTGCCAAGCGTGTGCCCGGCGGCTTTGTTGAGTGCCATTTTGTGCGCTTGCTGGGTGGATTCAAAGGTATTAAAGCCCTGTGTGGCGTAGGAGTTTTGGTAAGTGTTTAGGGTGTTTTGAGAATCTTGAGAGAAAAACACATCGGTGTTGCTAGAGCCCACGCGCGCGGTGGATATGTAGTTGATACTAAAGGTTTTAGTCTGGAGTGCCCAAATGCTAAGGAGATTGTCTTGGAGCGTGAAGCTTAGATCGTTTTGTGTGAGCAGGGTATCTAAAACTTGCTGCAGTGGGGTGTCAGAAAACTGCAAGGACATTTTTTTAGAATCTAAAATCTTGCGGGCGAGATCTTGGGTGTAGATGACATTGAGCTTGCAGTCTGAAGCGATAGCCTCTAGGATCTTAGAAAGCGTGGTGCTAGCACTAAAGCTGATAGACTCGCAGGAGTGGAGCAGAGGCTGGGAAAAGAGGAAGAGCGCAAATATCGCACGCAGCCAAATCGTGGATAAAAGGCTCACTGCTCTCACTTATACCACACGATGTTTTGGGAGATTTTTATCGTGTGGAGCTTGCCTCCTTGGGCTAGAGTGATGTGATCACTATAAACGCCTGTGATCGTGCCAAAGGGTGCTTTGCCGCTTGCATACCACACGCCATCAATGAGGGCTTTGGCATTCATCACCGCTTCGAGCTTGAGGTAATGGGGCTTTTGCACGCGCGTGGGTGGGTGTGGTGCGGGAGTGGGGAAAGGATTGTGCGCTAGATTCTTAGGGGATTTGTGGCTTTGTATGTGAGAGTGGAGAGTATCAGCACAGAGCACATCACAAGGGATAGATTCTGCACCAAAGGCAAGGTGTGCAAGCAGGCAGATGAGGGCGTAGCGCATTTAGGTTAAATCCTCATATCTTGGATAAGGAGCTCAAACTCTAGGGCGTCTTGGAGCGCGATATGGACAAAATCTAGGCTCACATACCGCCTTTGTAGGCTCTCGATGCTGTCGATAAATCGGGCGATGTCTTCAAACGCCCCGCTGCCCTTTAGGGAGATGATACCCAGCTTTTCATTAGTGATGTTGATATCCGTGAGCGTGAGGCGATAATCTTGGGAAAGCGTGAGGATAGAATCTAGATTCTCAAAGGCATTGCGCCCATTGGTGGTAATCTCGCGCCACAAGGAATGGAGCGAGGCATTGGCTCGCACAAGCTCTGTGAGGAGCTCGGAGCGTTGGGAATGGAGCGTGGTGGTGTCTTGCAGGGCTTGCTTATAGCTGCTCTCATACAGGGCGTCGTCCTCTCGGAGCTGGGCTAGTAGGCTAGAGGCGTGGCTGTGGGCTTGTTCGGCAGGCTGTATCAGAAGCATATGCGCACAGAGCACAAACACAAGCAGGGCGCAGATGAAGGCTAGAATCTTTTCGCGTGGTTTGAGGCGGGTAAATCTACTCATAGCGCACCATAGAGATTTGGGAATGGGCTTTGCCATCTTGGTGCGTGATGTGGGTAATTTTAGCCTGTGATTTGTCGGTGTTGAGGGCTTTTAGTAGCTGCGTGATGTGGGATTGTGTCGGAGCGTAGATGTCCATAATCGCCACGCTCGAGCCTGCGGCTTTGGCAAAGCTCACGCGAGTGGTGTGCGTGGCGTGCTGGGAGAGGAGTGAGAAAGCCTCCTCCATAGCCTCGCCTAGGAGCGGGGCATTTAGTGAATCTAACACAAAGGAGATTTTTTGATACATATTTTTATTTTGCGTTAGGAGCTCGTTTAGCTCATTGGTTTGGGCTGTGGTGCTAGATTCTAGGCTAAGGAAGTCGTATTCTTGGGATTGGAGGGCGGCGATGTGGGATTTGAGCGTGTGGGTGTGGGCAAAAAGCGCACTGGGATAGACAAGCCCAAAGCCCACGCTAAGGGCTATGGCTAGGTTGCGAAAAATGTGTGTTTGTGATTTGCCAAAGAGCCCAAAAGCATTGCGGACAAAGCCGAGCTTGTTGTGCAGCAGGGCTCTCGTGCAGGTGTAATACTCGTCTTTGCATTTTTGGATAAAGGTAGAGAATCTGCCGTGCTTGCTCTGTAAGCGGATTGCGCTAGATTCTAAAAGCGTGGTGGTGTGCATAGATTCTAGAATCTGCAGCGTGTGCTCGCCAAACATTTTGGCAAAAAGCTGGACTTTTTGTGTGATCTCACTCTCTGTGCTAGCGATCGTGCTAAGAACCTGCGCGTGATTGATGTAATAGAGGATTTGGGATTTTTTGATATACACAAAGCCCTCTTGGATATGCAATGCCAAAAGATGCGCGTCTAGAGCGATCTCACACACTTTGAGGTGCTTGGGTAGCTGGGCAAAAATGCTGTGATCTATGAGGTATGCCTCGCACTCCTGTAGGCTCTCGTCATAAAAATGCGGCTTGCACGCAAAATACAGGCTGTATGTGTGCGAAGAGTCGATAATACCACTCTCGTGGGCTTTTGCATAGATGGATTCTATAATCTTTTCTGTATCTTCTTGAATCTGGGAGTTGAGTGAAGCGGAGATATCAAATGCGAATTTGGGCAATTTGTCTAGCTCGCAGACATAGAGAATCTTGGCTCGTTTTGTGGTGGGTGATGGCGCGAAAGTGCGTTTGTCAAAAAGAGTGCCATTATAAAAGATATGCGAATATGCAGACATAATAACCTTTGGTTTTAAGATCGTTCATTGCTCTACGCAGAATAAAAATAGAGCCAGAATTGTAGTTAAAGAAAACTTTATTTTCTATTAAGAAGAACTGCTATAGAAATTTTTCTTATAAAGCAAACTTTAAGCTTTGTATGTGTAGTATTTCGTTTCCCAATTTTGAGGAGCTTAGAGCAAATCAAGTTTTAT
>CALVDZ010000002.1 GCA_944326445.1 uncultured Helicobacter sp. | reverse complement strand
GCTTTAGAATCTTTAGATTCTGTTTAGGCATCGTGCTCCCACACGCACTATGTATGTTATTTGGCAAAATCTCGATCAGGTTTTCTAGCGTTGTGGATTCTGTAAGTTGCTTAGATTTTAAATCCAAAGTATTGAAAGCTGGATTCTATGTTTTTCTTAAGATTTTAAATCTGTGGGTTTAGATTCTGCAGGTGGCTTAGAATCTATGCAATGAGATTCTCAATTTATTGGACTAGATTTTGTGAAAAACTCTAGATTCTAAACTTTGCTTTTTTAAATCTTGGTTGGATTTTTGGAAGTGGGTTTTAGGGTTACGCTAGATTCTAAATTTTCTCTAGATTGTTATTCTGCTTGTAAGTCTCGTGCTTGTGTGAATGTGTGGGAGGAGTTGTGTGGATTGTGTGTGTTTTAAATGTTCTGTTATGGGTTCTGTAAGCTTGTTAGGTTCTGAATCTGTTGGGCTAGATTCTGTGTTTGTGGGTTGTGGGGGTTTTTGATTTTGTAATTGCCTTGAAGTCTATTGGGCTAGATTCTGTATTTATGAATCTGTATAGGATTGCGTATGCACAAGCGGTGGGGCGAGGGTGGATATCTAGACTCATAATACCAAGCATTATTCCAAAATATAAGATAGCTTTAACAAAAAACTTGTATAATTGTGCAATCTAACAACACACAAATAAGGATTGTCAATGGAGAGTATCACTCATCTTCCTAGGGACTTGCGAGGGCTACCCCACACGAGGTTTTTTAGCACGCCACATTTCGCGTTTGCCAAATATGTGCAGACGCGCAGCGGTATCAGGCAGCAGCTTTATACCGATATGCACTGCCTTGTGATTGTGCTGCGCGGCGAGAAGATTATGCACACCAAAGACGGCGATTTTGCCATCAGGGCGGGCGAGGGCTTGTTTTTGCAGGCGGATAATTATTGTCTTAGCAACATCACCGCGCTTCAATCAGACTACCTAGATTCGCTAGATTTTCACGCAGAGGGCGCGTATGAGGCACTTTTGCTCTTTTTTGATAATGTGAGCCTCCTCGAGTTTGTCGCCAAGCACAAAGAGCGTTTTAGGCTTCATACCAAAGGGCAGGGCGCGCAGATCTTTCATCTCCGAGATTCTGATATGCTCTCTACGATTGCGCGGAGTTTTGAGCTCTATCTGCAGGAGTTCAAAGAGGAGCTTGTGCCCTTTGTGTCGCATAAGTTTGAGGAGCTATTTTTATACCTTAGTTTGCAGTATGCCGAGATTTTTTCGCGCTTTGTGCAGCACATTATGCAGGGGTTGGCACTAGATTCAGGGCTGGCATTTTTGTATTGCAGCGAGGAGTTTGCCAATGTCGCGCAGATGGCGGAATGCGCTAAGGTGGATCAGGCAACCTTTAGTAGGAAGTTTAAGCAAGCCTTTGGGCTTTCTCCCAAGCACTGGCTTGATGAGCGGCGGTTTGAGAAGGCGAAATTTTTGCTAGAATTTTCCAACAAAAACATCAATGAAATTTGCGCAGAGTGTGGGTTTGGCTCGCCATCGTGGTTTATTGAGAGGTTTAAAACCCGCTACCACTGCACACCAAAGCATTACCAAAAATCAAAAAACTTATATTTTTCTTAGAGGAGTTAGTATGCAAGCACAAAATCAAGATTCGCTTCCCGTGCTCACTATCGCGGGGAGCGATTGTAGCGGTGGCGCAGGGATACAGGCGGATCTCAAAACTTTTGGAGCGCACAATGTCTTTGGTATGAGTATCGTGCTAAGCGTGGTGGCGGAAAACACGACGCGCGTGGTATCGAGCTTTGATGTGCCCACGCGTATCATCGATGAGCAGTTTATGGCGGTGTTTGAGGATATTCCGCCTGTAGCGAGTAAGATCGGAATGCTCGGCTCGTGCGAGATTATCGAGTGTGTCGCACGCAATCTCGAGCAATACAAGCCGCGCAATCTCGTCATCGATCCCGTGATGTTTGCCAAAAATGGCTTTGCACTAATGCCAGAATCTATTCGCGCGCTCTTTAAGGAGAGAATCTTGGGCTTTGCCGATGTGCTCACACCAAATATCCCGGAGGCACAGGAGCTGTGTGGGTTTAAGATCCACACACTAGAGGATATGCAGGAGGCGGCTAGGCGGCTTTGTGCGATGGGGGCGAAAATGGTGCTGCTCAAAGGCGGGCATAGGGAGGAGGATTGCAGCGATGTGGTGTTTGATGGGAGGGAGTTTTGTGTGCTGCCAGCCCCTAGGATTGAGACGAAAAACACACACGGCACGGGCTGCACACTTAGCTCGGCTATCGCGGCAAACCTCGCACTTGGCAAAAGCCCACTAGATTCTATCAAGGCGGCGAAGGACTATGTGTTTGGCGCGATTTTGTATGCGCTCAATCTGGGCAAGGGCAATGGTCCCACAAACCATTTTCATAACAAAATGCGCACTTGAGGCGTTAGAATCTCACAATTGGCGCAGGTAGATTCTATAAGTTTGCAAAGATTCTAGCATTATAGAATCTAGCAATAGAGATTCTCAAGTGTATCTACAAGTTTTAACAACCCACACTTAGTGCCCTGCTTGATTGAGTTCTTTGTAGGCATCGCAGCCATTTTGGTAGCCCAAATCACAAGCTTTACCAAAATATTCCTTAGCAGTGGCGAAGTTTTGTCGCACTCCTTGGCCTGTGTTATACATTGCTCCTAGATTATAGCAACCTACTGCGCCTTTGCCATTGCAGGCTTTTGTGTAATATTCCTTAGCTTTGAGATAGTCCTGTCGCACACCCTTACCCTCGAGATACATATTTCCAAGTGTTCCACAGCTCCAATTATCCCCCAAATCACAACCTTTGCTATAATATTCCTTAGCCTTGAAAAAGTCCTGTTGCACTCCCTCGCCATTGGAATACATTCCTCCGAGATTGAAGCAACCTGATGTATATTTGCCATCGCACGCTCTACTATAGTATTCCTTGGCTTTTGTATAATCCTGCTTTCTAAGATACAAAATTCCAAGTTCATTACACTTCTTTGCATTGTTATTGATACATTCTTGCTGTATGCGGACAATATTATCAGCATCTTGGGTGTCCTTATTGTCGGCGTGTTGCGAAGTTGTCATAAACTTTTGCGCCATTTCTTTGCTTAGGACTTTTGAGATACTCTCTTCATTATCCCATACGACCCTGCCATTGTGCAAATCCGTGAGGGTAAGCAGCAGGGTATAATCCACGCGCAGCATAGAATCTATGGGCTTGGTTCGTGCTATGAGCTTCCCACTCAGCGAATATCGTGGGGCATCAAGTGTGCCGTTTTCTTGCGTGGTGTAGGGATTAAATCGCTCATCGAGGTTTCTTGTATCACGGAGCATTGTATCGGCTTTGGCTCCAGAGCCAGTGATGGCATTAGTGAGGATAAGCTTTTTGGATTTGGCGATTTCTCGCGTGAGCTTGCGAGCGAGGAGCTCGATGTCGATGTCTTCGTTTGTATTGTTGGTGATATTGCCAATGGCTAAAATTTGCCTATCTTTTAGCCCGTTCATAAAGTCAGAATCTAGCAAGGAGTGCGCATGGGAGTTTAGCATAGAATCTATGTCATGGGAATCTAGCCCAAATGAGCTATACTCGTGTGAGTTTTTGACATAGGTAGGGGATTGGGTGTGCAAGCTAGAAATGTGATAAGAGCAAAGCATAGCAAGCATATCCGCATATAAGTCCTTTTGTTTTTAAGGTCGTAGCATTATAGCAAATTGAGTGGCTTATGGAGGGGGTGGTGTTTGCAAAGATTTAAGTGCTTTTTGTATAATCCGCCGACATATTTTCAGCAAGGACAAGCACTATGGATAGCCTCTCTCCCCAAGCATTTTTTATCCTCGTGAGCTTCTTTTTTACTTTTTTGTTTGGAGTGATTGTGCTGCTGTATCTCTTTGGTCCCACGCCCAAAAAGGTGCCACAGACGCAGGAGGAGACGCCATCGCCCCACGATAGGCTCAAATCGATTATGGCGGTGCTTGATGATCCTAGGAGCGATACTAAAACTTTGCAGAGGGCTTGTAATGAATTTTTTGAACACTATGATGAAATGGAGCTAAGCGATTATAAGAAAAAATCCTTTTTGTTTGCAATCGTGGTGCATAAGCACACGACACACGAGCTTATCCTCAATGCCGATACGCTGCTGCGCAAGCTAAACCCCCAGCTAGAGCGCGAGCTGACTAAGACGCTCAATCGCGGGCTTGATATGCGTGATATTTAGTGATTGTTTCGGAGTTTGTTTTCAAAATCTTTTTTGAGCTTTTCTTCTTGCTCTCTTAGGGCTTGTTTGTTGCGTTTTTTCTCCTCGAGCCGCTCTTTTTCGAGCATCACTTTGCGCTCTCTGCTTTCACGGATTTTTTGCATATATTGCTCACGCCGCTTGGGATCTTGGTATTGGATAGGTTTCATAAACATCATACCAAGCACAATCATAAAAAGCACAAGTGCCATCGCAGAATCGTTCCCCCCAAAATGAAACCACAATGCCCCCACAAGTGCCGCTATAAAGAATTTTAAGAAAATTTTCATACTCGCCTTTTAGTGCTTTTCATCTTGGTTGTTGAACAAATACGCGTTTTTGGGATTTGAAGAGAGGGCAAAGAATGAGTGCTCTAGCCCCTCCATATCCTCATTAGCGACTTCAAGTCCTTTGTAGAGATGGGGATTGCTGACATTGACAAAGATTGAAATCTCTTGCACTAGCGTAGAATCTTGTATGAGTATTTGCACCACGCCTTCATAATCAATACTCACCAAGCTTCCAAAATTTTGCGCCCCAAAGCCCGCTTCAAAGCTGATAGTATGCACGCCAAGCTCAATGCTCTCAAAGGTGTAGCCAGCAAGCACAAAGAGCGTGAGCGTATCGAGATTTTGCGCGATGTCAAGGGGCAGTGGCGGATCAAAAGTCGTCTTAGAAATATCGCACAAAATGCTAAAAGAGATGTTTTGCTCTATGAGCAGGTGCAAAATCTCCTTGGCGTGCTTGGTGAGCAGGGCTTTTAGCTTGAGGTTTTGGCAAATCATTGTAGCAAGTCCTCAAACTCGCTAAAGAGCTTGCGCACTTCAGCAATCCCAATATCCCAAAACGCACTATCCTCAATGTCAAAGCCAAATTTTTTGATGAGTTTTTTGGGGCTTTGGCTGCCACCAAGTGAGAGAAACTCGATATAGGTTTTGATAAACTTCTCTCGCTCCTTGGGCGTTTGGGCGCGCTTATAGAGTCCAAAGAGTGCAAGGACAAGCAGCTGCCCATAGCTGTATGCGTAGCAATAAAATGGCGAGTGGATAAAATGCGGGATATAGCACCACCACGAGGCGTAGTTTTTGGTAAGTTTTAGTGAATCCCCAAACATTTTGGCATTTTCCTCTAGCCAGATTCTATCAAAGTCTTGGGCTTGCAGCTCGCCCTCTATGCCGTGTATGGCGCGCTCGAAGTTTGTCATCACGATTTGCCTAAAAAGCGTGGAGAAAATATCCTCTAGCTTCCCGGCATAAAGCGGTATAAGCTCCTCTTTGCTTAGGCTAGATTTGAGCGTATCAAAGAGCAGCATTTCCCCAAACACCGAGGCTGTTTCAGCCGTAGTGAGGGGCGTGTCCATATTGAGATAGCCCATTTTTTTGCTAAGCTCTTGGTGGATCATATGCCCAAACTCGTGCGCAATGGTAAAAATATCGCGTCTTGAATCTGTGTAATTGAGCAAAACATAGGGGTGCGCGCTAGGCACGGCACTATGGCTAAACGCCCCGCCGCGTTTATTTGGCTTGGGGTGTGAATCCACCCAGCCGTTTTTGATGGCTTCTTTGATAATGGCACTAAAGCGCGGCGAGAAAGAGTGAAAGGAGTGCAGGACTAGCTCTAGCGCGTTTTCATAGCTCACGCTTTCACGATTCTTTGTCGCTAGTGGCGCGTATCTGTCGTAGTCTTTGAGCATTTTTAGTCCTAGGAGTCTAGCTTTTATTTTGTAGTATTGCTGCACGAGATTGAAGTTTGCATTGACAGATTCTATAAGCGTATCCACGCTCTTTTGTGAGATACAATTAGCGATATGGCGGAAGCTCTCGCTCTTTGGGTAGCCGCGTAATTGCCGAGTAAGCGCGACATCTTTGCGCACGATATTGAGGATATAGGTGAGCAAATGGCGAGATTTGGCGAGTTTTTTGCTAAAGACTTTTTGAGCGGTTTTGCGCATTTTTTGCTGCGGGTGGTGCAGGCGTGAGAGGATTTCCTCTTCGCTTAAGGGCTTTCTTTCGCCTACATTAAATCTCATCTGTGCGAGGTGCTCATCAAAGAGCCGTGCAAACGCATCGCTCCCAAGCGGAGAGACTTTGAGCAGAATCTGCTCTTCTTTAAGGCTAAGGTTGTATTTGGCTTGTGTGGCGATATTTTGGAGGTAAAACTTGTAATGCGGTGTGTGCTGGATAAAGCTATGTAGCTTTTGAGAATCTAAGCGCGCAAGCTCGAGTTCAAAAAACAAAATATCGTTTTGGGCTTTATTAACCCTTTGTTCAAAGTCCGCGTATATCGCGCCATTTGTCGTATCCTGTGCAAAGAGCAAAAACGCATAAGTCATAATCCTGCCGAGATTCTCACAGAGGCTTTCGTATTCTCTAATCACTGCTTCAAAATCGCTAGGCGTGAGAGAATCTAGCCTGTCCTCATAGCTTTTTGCAAAGCTTTTGCACAAGCCTTGGGCTTTGGCACACGCGCTTTGGGCTTGTTTGGGCGAGGCAAAGAGTGCTTTTAGATTCCATTGTGAATCTTTAGGCAATCGCATTGTTGTTGGCTTTGTAGCGGGCTTTGTCGTTGGTTTTTTTTGTTGCATACTCCCTCCTTAGATTCTGTAATTTAGTTTTGTTTTAGAATCTCTAGCGCCTTTAGGAATGATATATCCTCCATTTGCATACCGCTTGTCATATTTTTAAGTGTTACGCTCTTTGCCCTAAACTCACTCTCGCCCACCACGAGCACAAACTCGTGCCCAAGCGTGTTGGCATAGCCAAAGGGTTTTTTGAGCTTCACGATATCTGGATACACCTCGATAGCGATGCCAGAGCGTCTGAAAGATTCTGCTAAAGTATGCACATAGGCGAGATACTCCTCACTCATACACACAATCAGCGCGCGCGCAGAAGTGGATTTGCCCTCTAAGAGACTTAGCTCTTTCATCGCAGCGATGAGTCTATCCACCCCGATGGACGCGCCCACGCCGCTCATATTTTGTTTGGAAAAGGTTTGGGTGAGATTGTCATAGCGTCCGCCCGAGCAAACACTGCCGATACTTGGGAGCTGCGTGAGGATCGTCTCATACACGATCCCTGTGTAGTATCCAAGCCCCCTAGCGATAGAAAAATGCACGCGGTAGCAGTCTTTGTCCATTTGTAAGAGGCTTAGGATCTCATAAAGTCGCTCGATATCCTCAATCCCCTCTTTGAGCTCATCATTCCATTCTTTTAAAAACGCAATGCTTTCAAAAAACTCCTTACCCGCGCCATTTTGCTTGATAGAGACATAGCGCAATATCTCTCTTGCCTTGTCTTCTTGCAACCTAAGCTCGCTGCCAAGCTCGCTTAGCACGCCCTCCTCCCCGATTTTGTCGAGCTTATCGATGATGCGCAAAGTCGCGTTGATATCTTGGGATTGTGTGATACCAAAGTGCTTGCAGATACCATTTAGAATCTTGCGGTGGTTTATGCGTATGCTAAACTCATCAATTCCGAGATTGACTAACGAAGCATAGATAACCTGCACGATTTCTGCATCGCACGAGAGGGAATTGCTCCCGATAAAGTCAAAATCGCATTGTGTAAATTCCCTGTATCGCCCCTTTTGCGCCCTCTCTCCGCGAAACACATTGCCAATAGCAAAGCGTTTGAATGGTAGCTGGAGCTGGCTTTGGTATTGAGAGATAAAGCGCGCTAGAGGCACGGTAAGATCAAAGCGCAGCGCGACATCACGCTCGCCCCTGTCCTTGAAGCGATAAAGCTCTTTTTGAATCTCCTCGCTGCCCTGCTTGATGAGCACCTCTGCGTATTCTAAATGCGGCGTTTCAATGGGCACAAAACCAAATTTTAAAAACACTTCACTTACTTTTTGTAATAAAAGTTTTTTTGCCATCGCCTCCTTTGGCAGGCAGTCTTTGAATCCACTCAAAGTCCGAGGGGTTATTAGCATACACACTCCTAAATCTCTTTTATTCCTTAATTATATCTTAGTTCTTTTGAATTTTTATTAAGCTTTGGGAAAATTTAAGGCTTAATCTATGATTTCATAGGTTAGGATTTGTTTGTGAGTGTGGTGGGCTATGTCTAGGAGGGCTAATCCCTCAACGCATAGCTTGGGGAGGCTTGCCCCAAGCGCACTTGTGGCGGCTAGATTCTCGCCACTTTTTTGGGCATTAAGCGCAAGCTCTCGGAGGTAGAGCCCACGATAGAGCTTAGAAGCGTGGCTTAGCTTTTTGCCATTTTTGAGAAACACCACTTGCGTGTGGGGCATAGCTAGCGGATAGGCTTTGGCATAAACTTCAGCGCGCAAATCAAGCACTTCGTGTCCATCAAGCAGCGCGTCCATATCGTGCTTTTGGGCTGCATAGAGGGATTTTAGCGAGAGAGTCCCCACGCTCACGCCCTGATGAAACTTATAAAATGGCAGCAAATCCCCAGCGCGCACAAAACCAAAGAGATTGCTACAAATGAGCACAGAATCTAGTAAAAATGCCTGTGAATCTTGGGGGAGATTCTTAAAGTCAAGCGCCTTGTATGCCACGCCACTATAGAGCTCTATGGCTGGGAGGCGTGGGGCTTGTAGGAGGTTTTGGGCAAGTGCGAGTGTGTCGAGCTCAAGCGTCTTTGTGCCAAAAATCTTGCATATAAGTGCCTCATCGCCACTGCGCAAAGCCGCTAGGTAAGTTTCTAGCGCATCTTTTTTATAAGGAGCAGTGTGAAAGAGAAACTCTAGCGCATTTTTTGGTTGTGCTGAAGCGGGGATTTGCTTGCCTTCACTGGGGCTAAAGAGGATATACATATCTACCCAATACAGAATCTAGCTGCTCGTGCGATAGCGGAATTGCCCCTTGCGAAACACCATAGGCAAGCCCCCGATACTCAAAAGCCATCTGTTTTCAATCGTGTTTTTCATAAATGCCGCCAACTCGCCCTTGATATTTCTGCCAAACACCACGCCCACGCCATCGGTATGTCCGATACTGCACATCGTCCCGCGATGGACAAAGTGAAAATCTTTGGTATTGGATTTGCCAAGCATTAGGTTGCTAAGGTATGTGCCGACAAAATCGCCCATTTGCGCCGAGAGCTGCGCGGTGGGTGCGTGGATCACATCTTTAGTCGTGGCAAGCGCGCTATCGCCCACCACAAAGACTTCGGGATACTCAAAACAGCGCAAGTGTGAATCTACAGGAATCCTCCCGCGTTTGTTGGTAAAGCTTGAGTGCTCAATCACATCGCTCCCACGCACGCCCGCACCCCAAAGTATCGTATTGCCCTTAATCTCCTCTTGCTCGCCCGTGCTGCAGTATTGGACGATCACGCCATCGCTCTTGCATTCTTTGACTTCCGCACCCGTGATGATTTGCACGCCCAAATCAAGCAATTTCTTCTTTGCCGCGTCCGCAAGGGGCTTTTTAAAAATAGGCAGAATCTCCTCAGATCGTCCGATACAAATCACGCGCGGGATTGAGCGATCTATGCCACAGATTTGGCACAAATCATCAAGCTGCGAGGCGAGCTCCCCGGCGAATTCTATACTCGTAAATCCCGTGCCGCACACAATCACTCGCAAATCGTTGTCGTTTTTGGTGAGCACATAGTCTTTGAATTTGTTTTCAATATTGTCCGTGAGTTTGAGGGCTGCATTGAGTGAGGAGAGCTTGTAAGTGTGTGTATCCACGCCCTTTATCCCAAAAGTCTCGGGCTTAAACCCAAGTCCGATAACGAGATAATCATAAGTATAATGCCCCGTGCGGCGGCACACCACATCTCTGCTCTCTGGGTGGATTTCTAGGACTTTGTCTTTGATGAATGTGATTTTTTTGGGATTGAGAATCTTGCGATAGTAAATCCGCGCTTTTCTCGCGCTAAGCGTGCCCACAGCGACTTTGTGCAAAAGAGTGGTTTGGTAGTGGTAGTCGTGCTTGCTAATCATCGTGATTTGGGCTTTGCCCTGTGGGAGTTGCCGCTGCAAGCCAAGCGCGGTTTTTAGCGCGCCATAGCCGCCGCCAAGAATGAGAATCTTTGGAAGTTCTTGCGTTTGTGCCTCTGCCATAGTCATTTCCTTAAATGAATTTTAAATATTGCAAATGCACCTAAATTGTAAAATTTTTTTGCTAATTACACAAGAGATTTAGTAAATTTTTATTTATCTTTTTCCGTTTTTTCACAGCGTGAGGGTTGGACTATACTCATCGCAATTTTTGCAATGCAGATTCTATGTAGGCAAAAAATATTTTTAAGATATACACGAATACAAGGCACAGGATAAAGTTGATACAAAAGCACAGCATAAGTTTTGGCAGCCAAAATAACTGAATCTGTGGAGCGATTTGGAGCAGCAGACTAGAAGAGATGCCTTGTGCTATGTAAAAATATATCGCGTTTTGCCCGGCAAAGATAAAAAGCCTCGTGCATAGCCCCCCCCCCTTATTTGCCCAAATCCTACTCCAGAGATTCCAAGTGCTAACAAGCAAGCCAATGCCAAAGAGTGATGCGAGCACATAGGGCAGGGACACGGGGAACTTGGAGGATTGGAGCACGAAAAATTGCGCGTGGGGTTTGAGCAACCACACGAGGATAAAGCCAAGGGAGCCTATGGCAATGAGGCTAAGGGCGAATCTGTGGCTTTGAAAATATCGCCTTTGCACAAAGACATAGCCCAAAAGATACAAGCTCGTGTAAAAAATGCAGTAATTAAACGAAGTGTGCAAAAACTTGCCACCCACAGCAAAGCCCACAAAATAGCCCACGACATATAATCCCAAGCCCCCGATGATAAACCCCATAATGGCTTTTGGGAGGTATTGCACGATGATGGCTGCGATGATACTCACTGCACAAAATACCGGCACAAACCAATACGAGCCCCCTAATGTGGGCAAAAGTGGCGTTGAGAATCCATGCAGCCCAAGTGCGCTTAGTGTGGCGTGGAAGTCAAAAGTGCGCGTGATGAGGCTTTGGACAATGTCATACACAAGCAGCGTTGTGCCAAAATACAGAATCATTTTGTAGAGAACCTTTGTGGGCTGGAGTTTTTGTGTGTAGGCTACGCTTGCCCCTGCGATGAAAAAGAATGCTGGGACATCAAGGAGGAGTGAGAGGGACTGCACCACCCACGGGACATACGCCCCGCCACTCCAAAAGGTTGTGTGAATCATAATAATGCTTATAGCGCAGATTCCACGCAGTATATCGATTTCTGCATTTCTCGTATTTTGTCTCGTATTTTGGTGCGTATTTGGCATCGTGTTTCCTTGCAGTGTGTTAATGCGCGTGTTTTTCCCACATCGTGCCCTGTGGCGTATCCATAATCTCAACACCCATTGCGTGCAGCTCCTCGCGGATAGAATCTGCGCGCACAAAGTCCTTTTGTGCCTTTGCTTCAGAGCGTTTGGCGATGAGAGATTCTATACGCGCTTTAGTCGCCTCATCTACGCCAAGTTGGAAGTAAGCCATAGAATCTAGCGTGCCAATCCCTAGCAAAAGCTCGATAAGCGCGAGATTATAAGCCACTTCTTGCATAAAGGCACTATCCTTTGGGCTTTTGTCCAAATGCTCGTTTGCCTTGCTCATCATCTCTTCAATCACGCTTAGGGCTTTAGAGATATTTAAGTCATCGCTTAGGGCTTGTAGGATTTGAGTGAGGAATGCTGCATTTGCCCTAGGCGCGCACTCCTCCCAATGCGTGTGAATCTCACCAGCATCGCGTATCTCTAGCGTGCGTAGCAGTGAGGGTTTGAGGCGTTTTTTTAGGCGATAGAGCTTGTCTAGCCGCTTTTTTGATACGAGCAAATCCTCTTGGCTAAAATCCAGCACAAGCCGATAATGCGTGCCCAGCAGGTAGTTGCGCAAAATCTCGCCGTGGTAGATTCTAAGCGCGTCTTTGACAAAAAAGCTATTGCCCAAGCTCTTGCTCATTTTTTCGCCATTGACATTGACAAAGCCATTATGCAGCCAATATTTGGCGAGCTCTTTATCAGTGGCGCAGCGCGTCTGTGAGGCTTCGTTTTCGTGATGGGGAAATAACAAATCCGCGCCGCCAGCGTGGATATCAATCCTATACTCACAATCTTCATACGCGAGGTGCTGCTCAATCATCGCCGAGCACTCGATATGCCAGCCCGGTCTGCCTTTGCCAAGCGCGCTTTCATAGCCGATATCCCCCTCGCCCTTGTAGCCCTTCCATAGGGCGAAGTCCTTGCTCTCTAGCTTGTCGCTTGCAGATTCTATGCGGCTTTTGGTGTGATCTTGATTGTGCTTAGAGAGAGAGCCATAGTGTGAATCTTTGGCAATGTGCAGATACACATCGTTGTTATCGCCCTTGTAGGCATAGCCTTTGTGGAGCAAGGATTCTATCATAGAGACGATAGCAGGGAGGCTTTGGGTGGCTTTGGGCTCTAAGTCGGCGCGCAAAACCCCTAGCGCGTCCATATCGTGGAGGTAAGAATCTATATAGTGCGTCGTGAGGGCTTGTAGGCGCGTATAGACATCGCCCTTTTGTGGATTTTGTGAATCTTGGATTTTTTTAATGATTTTATCATCAATATCCGTGAAGTTTTTGGCAAAGCGCACCTTGTAGCCATTAGCGATAAACAAACGCCGCCACAAATCAAAGGCAATCGAGCTACGCGCGTGCCCCAAATGTGCGTGATCATAGACGGTGGGACCACAGACATAAAAGCGCACCTCGCCTTCTTTGAGACTGACAAAATCGCATTTTTGTTTTTTGACACTATCATAGATTCTGATTGGGAGCTTGGTTTGCATTGCATTCCTTTATGTGAGTATGCCTAGGTAATGCTCATAGAGCTTGAAAATGTATAAAATGAGAATCTCTAAACCCGTAATTATAGCAAGTAAAATCCAGCCTTTTGCGTTTTTTAGCATAGGAATGAAGTTTTTGAGCCCAAAGATTCTAAGCGTGAGGGCAAAATACAGCACGCCACCAAGCGAAGAGGCTAATGCCAAACCACTCGCGCCTAAGGGGTGCATAAGCATGAGTGAAAATCCCACGCCACACAGCAGCGAGAGTGCAGAGATCTTAGCAGCTTTGCCCTGCAAGTTGTGCGCATAGAGCCAGAGGGAAAAAATCCGCGCCAATCCATAGGGAAGCAGCCCTAGCATATACATACCAAACGCCATACCCACCGCCAAGGTATCCTCGCGTACAAACTTATTGCGCTCAAAGAGTAGCCAAGTGATCTCATCTCTAAGCATCACGCCCCCAATCACACACACCCATAGTACAAGCAGCAAAAACCAAAAGGCGTTTTTCATCAACGCTAGGGCTTGTGTGTGTTGGGTATTTTTCACAGCTTTGGCTATGGTGGGGAAAAGCGCGGTGGATATGGCGATAGCAAAGAGCGCGAGGGGGAGTTGGAAGATTCTGTTGGCATAATACAAATAGCTAATGGCTCCGGCACTTAGGTATGAAGCGATAACCGTGTCAAGAAACGAGGCGATTTGCGCAGTAGAGCTCCCTAGCACGGCAGGGAGGAAGCGCGAGAAAAATGCCCTAAGATCTTTAAGGATTTGTCTGAATCTAGGCGTTTTGGTGCCGCCCCTCTGACTAAGAGCGCGCCAAATCTCAACAACCCCAACGCCAAAGAGCCGACAATACCCAAGCCTAAAGAGCGGATAAAAATGCAGTGCAATCTGTGCCACTCCCCCACAAAGCACCCCATAGCTCAGGATATACACCGCACGCATATCCTCGATATCACGCACAAAAAAGAGCGCGATAATCATACAGACATTGAGCAGGGCGGTATTATACGCGCTCACCCAAAAGCAGTTTTTGTATTGCAGCAGCGAGCTTAGAAAAGTCGCGACAAAAATAAGCTCTAAATACCAAAAATTTATCGCAACAATGGGCTTTGCGAGCTCGATATTTTCTTGTGAAAATCCATTGGCTAGGGCTTTGGTAACGAGCCCACTAAACTGCCACACAAAGAGACTAAGAAACAAGATAATGCTAAAGAAGATTCCAAAGACTAAGACGCTAAATGCGCCCTTTTTGCGCGCTTGGATAAAGTTTGGCAAAAAGCTTTGCACAAACGCGCCCTCGGCAAAGATTCGACGACAGAGATTGGGGAATTTAAACGCTACAAAGAAAATATCGCTAAGTATCCCAGCCCCCAAAAACGACGCCATACACAAATCTCGCACCAAACCAAAGACGCGAGAACATAAAGTGCCAATGCTGTTTGTCAAAAATGCCTTGCGTATCACAAACCCTCTTTTATGCAAAAATAAATTTAAGTCTAAAAAGGCTACAATAGGGCATTATAACACCTAAAAGCTTTAAGGGGAGTATGGATGCAGGATTTTCACTCTGTGGTGGTGCGTGATGTCTGGGATATTAAGGAATGTTTAGAGAGTATTTGCGCCACATACGCGCTTAAGGGAGCTGTGTATGAGATTTTGCGTATCCGCACTTTTAAGCAATTTAGCAATCAGCAAGAGAGAATCGCGCTTAGCGTAGAGGAGTTTGCAAATCTTATGCAAGATGAGGGCGCGTATAATGCGGCGGGATTTGAGGTTAGTCAGAGTTTTGATATTAGTGTGCGCGAGGCTAGGGAAAGTGATTTGGTGCATTTTGTGGCTTTGGAAGTGGATGTGTATCGCCACACACTCACGCTTGTCTTAAGGCAAGGGCTAGAGATAGCTAGTGAGCAGTTTTGGGAGGAGCTCTATCAGGAGATAGAGTGCCAAAAGGCTCTGTGTGGCGTTATCATTAAGCCCCTTGATGAAGCACTAAAACCTAGCGCAATTGCCGAGCTTAAAACGCAATGTGGTGATCTCTCGGGCGTGCTAGATGATGATGTGCGGGTAGAGATTTTGCGCACGAGTGTGTATAAGCCACAGATTCACTCAAGTGCGGTGCTGCTGCCCAAAGTGGCGTGGGAGCGCAAAAATGCTATGAGCTTAGAGGCTGCCTCGTATGCGGTGGATGCGCAAGAGGAGGTTTTGTGCGTGAGTGTGCCACAAGATGGCGTGAGCGGGAGGGATCTAGCGGGGCGTTATGTGGAGATTGAGACACAATCAGAATCTAGCTTAGATTCTAAAAAGCCGCTAGCCATCATATACGATGACAAGCTCTTTAGCAAGCTAGAGCGGGAGGGGAGTATCGTCTATACCGCGCTTAGCAAGGGCTTTGTGTCTTTTAGCGATAATACCCTCAAACTCCTTGAGCTCCAAGAGTTTAAGGAAATCACTATGCGCTCAACTGGGAGTCTCGTGGGCGGGATAGAAAAAGATATAATGGTTACCATCACTTGCCCAAATCCCCAAAACGACGCGCTAGGGCAGGGGACGATGCTGGAGGCAGCGCAGATAGATATCGTGGGTTCTGTGGGGGAAAAGGCGCAAATCATCGGTGTGGATGTGAAGATTCACGGGCAGACGCACCAGAGCTCGAGTGTCAGGGCAAAGCGTTGCGAGATTGATTTTTTAAAAGGCAGCGTGAGGGCGGAGGATATTAAGATTAAGCATTCAGAAATGGGGCATATTGATGGGCGTGAAGTCGAGATTGATGAAGTGAGTGGGGGCAGCGTGCGTGCGAAGAATCTTAAGATTCACAAACTGCACTCCCACGCCAAAGTGTATGTCTCTGATACGCTAGAGCTACAAACGCTTGTGGGGAGCGAAAATGAGATATATTTAACGACGGGCTATTATGCGCTGCGCGAAGCCATAGAGTGTAGCAATGCCCAAATAGAGCATTGTATCCAAAAGATAAACGCGCTTTTGCATTTGCTAAACAAAAACAACGCACTCATCAAGCAGAGCAAGCCCATCATCGCCCCGCTCAAAGCGATCATAGAAGAAAAGAAGCGACTACAAGAGCCAATAGATTCTAAAATCACAAAGGCGGTGGCGGAATATGTCCTAACGCTCAAGCGCGCACGCTTTTTAAAAGAGCGCATTTTGTCGCTTCAAGCCAGTGCCAAGGCAAGCAACAACGCCCTGCAAGAGATAGATGAGGGGTTAAAAAAGGCAAAAATCCTCATCCATAGTCCGTGGAATAACCACAACGAGGTGTTTTATGAGTATTTGTTCCCCAAAAAGGGGCGTGATATGCTCACGCTCCAAGATGCCAAGCAAAGCCATATCATCATCGATAAAAAAAATCACAAATTGCTTTTGGTGGATACCCTGCCCAAATCCAAAGAGCAAGACTCTCCTAGTCCAACCACGCAAGATTCACAAGGCGCATAAGAAGCCCTTAGGTAGCGAAAATTTTTTTGGCAATCCGTATGAGTTTGTTTTTTATTCTCACTAGTAGCGGTTTTTTGAGAGAGTTTTCAAACGCGCAGATTCTATCAAACGCGAGTTGGGAGAGTGCAATCTCATCGGGATAGGCGATTGGAAATTTTGTATTAAGCGCGGGTGGGTTATAGACATTGCCCTCCTCTCCGCAATGCACGCCACTCCCATCAAATCCGAGCTGATAGATATATGAGCGGCTAGGCGTGAGGGTTAGGGCGTTGTGCTTGTAGGCTATGAGGTAGTTAAAGATTGCCCAAGTTTTGAGCTTGCCCTTTTTGTTGAGGATAAATTGCTCATAGTAGCGCAAAGCACCATTGAGATCGATGGCTTTGATATCGGCTTTGCTAAAGTTTTGCTCCACCCACGCAATGTCGCGTTTAAAATACTGCCATCTATCATTCCAGCTAGCCCAGCCCCAGCAGTGGGGTATGCACCAAAAATAGCTATCGCCTAAACCCGTAGAATCTATGGGGTGTGACCACGCGCTAATGCTCCACACTCGCTTTTCTCGCTCGTAGCGATTTAGCGCGTCATTCATATAGTCCAAAAACACGGGCGAGACGAGAATATCATCTTCTAAAACGATGGCTTTGCCATATTGTCTCATCGTGGCACTTACGCCATCGATGATAGAATCTGCTAAGCCAAAATTATGAGGGCGTTCAATGATAGTAATACTTTTGAATTGCCCCCCCCCTTGTATGTTTAGAGATTCTTTTAGTGATGCTATGTATGCGCGCACGGCGAGGACTTGCGGGGTAGATTCTGCATTTTTGGGCGCGTCTGAGTAGATGATGAGATCGCTGCGTGGGCTGAGGGCATTTTGTGCAAGGCTTTGGATCACTTTTTGGGTGTGAGCTAGGCGGTTATACACAAAGAGCACGATGGGGGCTAGCATACTAATCCTTTATGAAAGCTCTAGCATTCTATCAAGCGCGATTTTTGCCCAATGCTGCGTGTCAGAATCCAAAAGCACTTCATTAATTGGCATACCATCTTCATACGCCCTTAGGCAATCTAGCAAATCTTGGAGCGTTGTTTCATTCATCGTGGGGCATTCTGGCTTAGAGGCTGAGAGCACGAAGGTTGTGCTCACTCCATTGAGTTTAGGGCGCAGGCGATTGACGAGGTTAAACTCCGTGCCAACCACCACTTTTTGTTCTAAGGGCAGGCTTTGCACATAGGCGATGATTTGGCTTGTCGAGCCCACAAAATCCGCGATGCCCACCACGCTCGGATCGCACTCAGGATGCACGACGACCTTGATATCTGGATACTTTTGGCGATAAAACTCCACATCGCTCACACTAAAGAGCTGATGGACTGAGCAAAACCCATCATAGCACACCACATCGCTCTCTAGGATCTCTTCCTTGCTCGCACTTCCTAGCACACAGGATTTTTTGTTATCGGCTATGGCGAGATTCTGTCCTAGGCATTTATCAGGGAGGAAAAAGATTTTTTTGCCCTTAGCCTTGGCGTAGTCAAAGATTTTTTGCGCATTGGCGCTCGTGCAGACAAGCCCGCCCATTTTGGCGACTTTGGCTTTCACATCGGCATTGGAGTTGATATAAGTGATGGGGAAAATCTCCTCTCTTGCTATGCCATAGCCCTGCAGCGTGGCGATACTTTTGTCAAAATACTCCGAATCTATCATCCTTGCCATAGAGCAGCACGCCATTTTGGGCATAATCACGCGCTTTTGTGGGGCGAGGACTTTGACGCTTTGCCCCATAAACGCCACGCCACAAAACACGATGAGGTTTTTGGGGCTTTGGGAAGCCTTACGCGAGAGCTCGAGGCTATCGCCGCACAAATGCGCGAGAGATACAATCTCATCGCGTTGGTAGAAATGCGCCACCAAAAGCGCATCAAGCTTGTGGAGCAAGTCCTTAATCTCTAAAGTGAGTGTTTCTGGTGTAGCCGACATAATCCCTCCTTATGATAAAATCCCAAGATTCTGTGCGTATCGCACCTTAGTGCCGCTCTCAATCTGGGGTGTGAAATCCTCGATAAAAAGCACGATAGTTGAGCCCATATTAAACATTCCAAGCTCCTCGCCCTTTTTGATAGCAATGGGCGTGGCGTAGGTGTAGGTTTGGTTGCCTTTTTTGGCATTGGTGTGAATCTTTGGCTCACAATGAAAGACAATCGAGCCCACATTGAGCGCACCCACTGCGACAAAATACAGCCTTTTGCCATTGTGCATACTCGCCTTTAGCACCACGCGCTCATTACGGATAAAGAGATTGGCAAACTTTTTGAGTGCTGGGATATGCACAGGGAGCAGCTCCCCGCCAAAATACCGAATCTCCTCAATTTGCATATCGCAAGGGGCGTGGTAGCGGTGGTAATCACGCGGGGAAAGGTAGAGGTTTATGTAGGTAAACTCCGTATTTTGGGGGATCTGCTCGCCCAAAAGCTCGTTTATATCATAGCCCATTCCTTTAATTTGCAGGGCTTTGTGTTGGGAGGTTTTGGCAGATTCTGTGATGAGGGAATCTGTGGGGGAGATGAGCACATTTGGTGTGGCATCAAAAGCGCGTGGGTGTCTAAGCTTGCGCGTAAAGAGTTTGTTAAGCGTGGTGAAGTTTGCGCTCTCCTCAAACTCGCTGAGATCGATGTGAAAAATCGCGACATACACGCGATTGATAAAAGACTGAATTACCCTAGGGAAAGCCGTGGAGGCGAATGCACCAAAAAGGCGCGAGATGAGGTTTGTCATAGAGAATCCTTTTTGTGAGAAGTGGTTTTATGGAGGGTTTTGCCGCGTATGGCAAAGCCCCAAAAAAGCGGCGTGTTGCATACGCACAGAAGGATTTTTATCGCATAATCCCAGAGTGCCATCAGCAGCACATCTGCGTGAGGTTGGACAAACAAAAAGGCGATATGAAAGAAAATCATCGTATCGATACATTGGGAGAGCAAGCTCGCACCATTGCTGCGCAGATACCAGATTTTTGGGAATTTTTGTTTGAGATAAAAAAACACATACACATCAAGCACTTGCGAGCAGCAAAACGCACACACACTCGCGCAGGCTATGCGAAATTCTGCAGCAAAAATACTCGGGATAAACGCTAGCACAAGCCCTAGGCGCAGGGTTTTTAGCACTTGAGCCCTACTATATTTTTCACTTAAGATATTCATTAGCAAAAAACTTAGCGGGTAGCACAGCGCACCATAGGTTAAATGCGTGCCAAAGACGGGGTATTGCACGCTAAAATTTGCTAGCACGATGATGGCGGCAAAGCCTAGTGCAGAGAGAATAAATGTGTGCTTACTCATTTGTGTCATAGTTTATTGTGCGTATTCCAAAAGCTTTTTATACATGAGCACGCCTACGCGTCCGGCGAGTTTATCGACATCGGTATTGTTTGGGAGGGATTCTGAAATCTGTGTGACAAAGGTGGGGTTGCCCTTGCAGTCTATAATCGTGATATTGGCCTTGATACTCGCAGGGCTAGGCATTTGGAAGGAGACGCGAAGTTGCTGCGAGGCTTGTGAATCTAGGCGATAGAATTTTACCAATTCTTTTTGTAGATGGGTTGTGAGTACGGACGCACCTTCCTGTGTGGGATTTTCAATCACAAGGGCGATACGAGGCTTTGGCGAGTTGGATTCTAATATATCAGCATAGAGCAGAGCAGAGGCATTGCTAGAAGCACCTAGCGCGTTGAGATAGTTTTGTGCCCCTAGTGCCTTGCCAAGCTCTTGGAGAAGTGTATTGTATTCTTTTAGTGTGATATCCCCACACACGAGATTGAGGGATTGCAGGGTATCAAGCGCGCTTTTTTGCTCTTTTTTCAGTTGAGCGATAAAATCTTGTTTTTCTACCATTGCACGCACAAAATACACATTCCCAACGTGCTCTGCCTGATAGGAGACATTGCTTAGCGTGGTTTGGGAGATGCTTTTTTCAATCACTTGGGACATATTGCTAGATTCTATCCCATCGCTATATTTTTGCGACAAACTCGTGCTTGATCTCACATTGACTTGGAGATGGGAGAGCATATCAGTGATAGCATTGTCCTTGGCAGCTTGGAGATTTTTATCACTCGCCACGCCATAGAGATTGTCCTTGTCGTTTTGGCTTTGGTAATACCAGCTTGGCGGCTTGGGACTATCTTGACACCCTAGCAAAAGCAAAGCCCCCATCGCTGCCCACAATACACGCATAACTGCCCTTATCTACTTTGCCATCTCTAAGATTCTTACCAACTCACGGATTTATTAGAACCCACTTTGATGATATTTGCCTCATCATCCCACACGACTTCGCCCGTGGCTAGATCAGTAAGTGTGAGCAGGAAAAAATAATCCGTGCGTTGCTTGCCACTAACCTTGACATTTTTTTGCCAAATCTTGCCAGAGAGTGAGAGCTGCGCGCCCTTTAGCTGCCCTTTTTCAATCACGCTATATTGATCAAACTCCTCATTGCCGCGCGTCTTTGCCCTTATAGAATCTATCATCTTATCGCCGCTTGCCCCACTGCCCGAGATGGCAAGCGAGAGCTTGAACTTCCCGCTATTGCGCATATCTCGCGTAATCTTCCTGCTAAGCTGCTCGACATCAATATTTTGCATTGTATCGTTGATAATGTCTGAAATCACAAGCACTTTTGGTTGTTTAATGCCCCGCACATAGCCGCTTGAGAGCAGAGAAGCGATGGATTTTTCTGCCACACTTTCGATATCGTGATAATCTAGCCCCATACTCGCATACGCTCGTGAATCTCCCGCATCCACATACTCGGGCCCATTGTTGCACGCGCTAAAGACAAGCACACTCACTAAACCTAAAAACACTCTTGAGATTTTTTTCATTTTTTGCTCCCTTTTTGCTTTGGTTTCAAATCTCACTGCCCGCGCAGTTTTTGGATACTTATGGTTGTGGGACGCAACCGAATGTAGAGAATGTTATCATTTTTTTGACACAAAATCAATTTTTCCGCGCTCAACTTTTCGTTGCCTTGGGGCTTGCAAGCTGCGGAGATCTCGAGGTTTATGAGCGGTTTTTGGTTGCCTATGAGCTGATAAGATCCTGCAGTGTTTGGTATCTGCACCGCGTGAATCTTTTTGGGCAAAACGCTTGAGATTCTCACATCTGCTGAAGTCGTGCTCGCAGAATAAATCATACCTGCCAAACTCCCATAAATCCCGGCTTGATCGCTTAGCACGGATTGCGTGAGGGCTTTTAGCACTGCCGAGCTTATGGCTCTTGCTATGATAAAGTCAAATTGTGCTTGAAACTCATTGGTGATCACGCCCTCAAGATCAGCGATTGTAGAGGCTTTGAATGTTTTGTTGTTGCCTTTGACATTGAGATTGGTGTAAAAATCCTTGCCATTTATGAGCTTAGGGAGTGCCACGCCCACATGCAGCACGCTGCTACTCACCAAATATGTGGGGAGATTGATAGAGATCTCTTCTTTTGTCGGACTCATACCATCTTCGATGATAAGCCATGTGTATGTGCCACTGCCGCGTTTTCTGCGAGATTCTAGCACGCGTATATCCTCATCGATCACCTCTGCCTTACTCATACCATAGGATTCTTTGTAGAGATCAAGCGACTTTGCCCAATCAGATTCAAGCATAAAAAATAGCGCAGAGACATAGCTCACCGCGGGATTTATGAAGTTGTTATAGGCTTGATAGGCATTAAGATTAGAGTATTGTTTAGCAAGGAGTGTCTTCGCTGCTTTGGCGGTATGATTTTTATCAACCTTTTGCATATTGCTATTTTGGCTATTTTGCACCTCTTGATTAGTGAGGGCTTGTTCAATATCCTTCCTAAAGTAGTCTTTGGCGCGTCTTTGGCGATCGTTAGCGCGGTTAAACTCTACCCTAGCAAGCGCGTTTTTGCCCTCTTTCATCAGCACGAGTGCCTTGTAGTAGTTCATCAGCACACCCTCATAGATGTTGCCACGATAGGTTTTGACATTTTCATTGACTATTACCGCCGCCGCACCGCTAAAAATCCCAGAAAACAAGCCCTCCTGCTCGTATTGGCTAAAGATTTTCTCGCTCTCATCAAGGATTGTGAAACTCTCTTGATTATTGAGTTGCGAAGCCACGATACCAGATTCAAATCCCCATAGCACTTCATCGTCTTTGCTATCGTATTTGGATTTGGCAAAGCTATACGCACCCTCCAAATCCCCGCCATAATACTTGTCGTTAAACTTCTGCATAGCGCCTTGGTGCGAGCAGCCACTAATGGCAAATACCAGCATAAAGAACGTGGCGAGATAACTTGATGTTTTCATTATCACTCCTTACATTAGTGATGGTGGTGTAAGCATGGAGATTTGTCCTTATCAAGCAAAGCGCGACATTGTATAATTCCTATCCTTAAAGACAAGGCAATAAATACCCTAGAATGCAGCGAGAATCTTAAGGATTGAAAAGCTATAATCCTTGCCTAAGGTTTGTGCCAACTTTCATTAAAATACTAAAGGCTAGATTCTATGTATAAACAACGCGTTTTAGAGGCTCTGCAGGCTATTAAGAGGGGCGAGATGATCATCATTATGGACGATGAAGACAGGGAGAATGAAGGGGATTTAGTGATGGCGGGGATTTTTAGCACGCCAGAGAAAATCAACTTTATGGCAAAGGAGGCGCGCGGGCTCATTTGTGTCTCACTCACCCAAGATATCGCCACGCGTCTTGATCTCGCGCCTATGGTGGAGACAAATAGCTCCAATCACGAAACGGCTTTCACGATATCTATCGACGCCGCAAGTGCTAAGACAGGGATTTCTGCGCACGAGCGGGATTTGACGATACAGCTTATGTGTCAGGATTACACCACGCCAAAGGATTTTGTGCGCCCGGGGCATATCTTCCCGCTTATTGCTAAAGAAGGCGGGGTGCTCGTGCGCACGGGGCATACAGAGGCGAGCGTGGATATTTGTCGCCTTGCGGGAGTGAAGCCAATTAGCGTGATTTGTGAGATTATGAAAAACGACGGCACGATGGCGCGCGATACGGATATCGTGGCGTTTGCTAAGGAGCATAATCTCAAGATTCTCTATGTCTCAGATCTCATCCAATACCGCTTGCAGTATGAGAAGCTCATCACATTGCAGGGCAGGCTAGAGGCGCACTTCCTTGATAAGCCTTGCCTCAAATACACATTTTTAGATCATATCCAGCACCAGCATATCGTGTATGGGTTTAATCTAGGGGAGTGCAAGACGCCGCTTGTGAAGTTTCACACCATTAGAAAGGATTATGAATATTTTGAAGATTCTCTGCAGGCGCATAAGGTATTTATGCAAAGTGTGGAAATGCTCCAAAATGAGGGTGGCTATCTCATCTGCCTTGATACCAAGCCACAGCAGGATCTAAAGACGCTAGGCATTGGCGCGCAGATTCTGCGAGAGCTAGGCATAGAGGAGTTTAGGCTACTGCACTCAAGCGCAGAGAGTGCGAGTATGGCATTTAACACACTTAGTGGGTTTAATCTAAATCTAACACAAAAGGTGCTGCCATATGAGAGTGAGGCGAGATAGAGCCGTGCTGCTGATAAGACTTCGCACACGAAGGCGTTATTTGGGCGCTTGTTTTAGAATCTTATGGCTAGGATTTGTGTGTATGGGGAGTGTAATAGCTCAGCCTAGCCCTCCTCAATCACACACCACACTCCAAGAAACCTCCACCAAAGACTTAGAATCTCCCCTAAAATCCCATATCGCTGCTGCTAGCCCAAATGATACAGAATCTAGACAAGCCAAAGATTCTGTAGATTCTGTGAGTAAAGACGCCTCTATGAGCACGGAGGCACAGAGTGCAGAGGCGCGCACGACACAGGAGCAGATTCACTCCCTAAAAGCCCAGATACAACAACTCCAAGATGAAGTCAATGCGCTCAAAGCACCCTTCTCTAAGAGCACAGAGCGCAAGCGTTATGGGCTCTTTATCGGCGGCGGTTTTGGGGGATTGTATGTCTATGATGATGGTAGGGGGGAGGATTTTGGGATCGTGTCATTTGTGCTAAGGGCGGGGTATCAGCATTATTTTGGATTTTTGGGCGTGAGGGCGTATGCTGAGAGTGCCAATGGCGCGGAGGCACACGAGCGCGAGGACATTATGCACATAGGGTATGTCAATCTCCACTCGCTTAATCTCGATGTGATGCTCGATGCGCATTTTAGGAAATTTTCTATGGGCGTGTTTGGTGGAGTTTCGCAGATGTGGGCTCTGTATAGGAATGAGTTGCAATATGGCGATGGGTATGCGAAATTTTATGGACGCCATAGCGGGTATTTGGGCGCATACAATATCGGCGCGGCTCTGACGTGGCGGCAGATTCATAGAGTTGAGGTGGGCTATAGGATTATGCCCACACAAAAGGATATCAAAGTCAGCAATATGCTCACGCTCGCGTATCAATATGTGTTTTGATGAGTTTTAGAATCTAAGAGTTTGGGTGGATGTGAGAATATTTGGAGTGCCGTTGCAAAAGAAATGGTCGGAGTAGCGGGATTTGAACCCACGACCTCACCCACCCCAAGGGTGTGCGCTAGCCAGACTGCGCTATACTCCGCAAAAGTCGCAATTATACGCAGACTTTCCTCAAATTGTGCTTAATGCTGTGGCTTTGGGCTATGGAGCGGGAGGACGGCGATGAGCTCGGCGCGCTTGGTGTGGCTTATGAAGCTTAGCTTTCCGTTTATGTCGCGGCTTTGTCGTGCGTGGTGGCGTTGGCAATACTCCTCTAGGGGGTAGATTCTAAAAGGCTGTGTGTTTTTGAGAATCTCACGCTTCACAAAAAAGAGATTTGTCCCGCTAGAATCCGCCCCCACAAAGGCATAGCCCTTGTGAGAGCCCAAATCTATCAATGCCCTAATGCTCGCCCCAAAATACAATCCACTATAATGGGCTTTGAATCTATCAAAGTCCTCTCTGTATGGGATGCTCACGCTTTGTGTCGCACCAAAAATGGCGTTGTATTCTATCACGACGATGGCTGGAGTGATGCAGGTGAGATTTTCCCACACATAGTAGTCGTTGCCATCGATATCGATGCTAAGCAGCGCGACATTGTCCAAATCCCTAGAATCTAGCCATTCCCGAATGATGGCGTTGATATTGTCCTTAGTAATAAATGCGCATTTAGCGTGCAAATCGTGCTTCCAATACACTTCATCGCGCTTGATGTAATCGATATTTGCCTGCGAGCCATCAATCACAAGCCCCTGAAAATTCCTTAGTTTGAGCAAAAATCTCGTGTTGGATTCTGTGTAGTTTTCTACGCCAAACTCCACAAAGGCACGCGGATACGCACTCAAATCCAAAATATGGAGCAAAAAGTCAATAATCCCATCTTCGCCATTTTGGCTATATACGCTAAACTCGCTAGATTCTATTGATATATTGCAATTTGTCTTTGACAAATTGCTATCGTCAATGGGAGCTAAGCCCCCATTGTCTCCGCTGCGCGAACATACAGCAGATTTTTTAGAATCTAAGTCGCGCTTTGGTGTCGCCACCTCATCAACGCCACTTGTGCTAACGCCTTTTCTATAAACCAAATTTGCTTGTGGCAAATTGCTATCGCTCGTGGAGAGTGAATCTCCACTCGCTCCGCCATTATTGAATCTTGGCGCACATACACTGCTCCAATTTAGTGCTTGAGACTGCTTAGATTCTGTAATGTCGCTAGCGGCTTTAGATTCTATTAGGTTTAGCTCCTGCCCCCCCCCCCAATGCAGCATTAGAAGTAGTATGAGATGTCGCCTTAGGCATTGCGTTCGCTGCCAAATGGGCGTTGCGCAGGGAGAACTCTTTGCCAAGGAGCATAGAGAGTTTGTCAAGTCTTTGGTGGGTGGAAAATGTGAGGTGTGTGCGTATCTTATCGACTATGGGGCGCAAAAGTGCTTTCATCGCTCGCTCCTTGCTGTGGTTTAAAATGGCGCGATTATAGGACAAAATATCTTAAGGCACACATAAGCTGTTTCCTTTGGTAATTATCAAAAAAAAAAAAAACAAGTTTTTTTTTAGCTTATGTAGCTAGATGACAAAAAACTATGTAACAATGTATAGAGATTTATCTAACTGTAGCAAAGGTAGCGTAATGCAAAGACGGGGTTTGTGTAAAATATTTGTGAGCTTAGGGCTTTGGTGTCTCTCGTGTGCCTTGGGCGATGAGACTAGAGAGCGGCATGGGTTTTTGTGGCTTGTGGGCTTGGAGGTTTCGGGCTTTGGGCATAGTGCGGGCAGTGCTAGGATAGATTCTGTAATCAGTGGTTTGTATGTCAATGGAGAGTATATCTATCACGATATTTGGAAAATCGGTGGAGAAACTGTGCTCGGGGGCGGTGGGGCTCTAAGATATAGCGGAGAAAATCTCCCCATCATCACCACGCCCAACACAGAGCCTACCCGCAAAGGCTCTGCTCTCCTAGCATTTAATAACACTTTCAAGTTTGGTTACAATCTCCATGCAAAGGCGCAAAGATGGGATTTCCCTCTGTATCTTAATATCGTGTGGCGCTCCGATCAGCTCTTAGCCGGGCAGGGCGAGGGTGTGTTTAGCACGATACTCTATTCACAGAGCTTTTATCTCGAGCTTGAGGCAAGGACGCGCATCGCCTCAAAGACGCATTTAGAATATAGCGCGGGTGCGGGATACACGATGGGCTATGCGGATTTTTTACATATCAGTGACGAGAAAGCGTATAGGACGCGCTTTAAGGAGGGTGGCTTGTATCTAGGCGGGCATTTGGGAGTGGCGTATGATGTGCGCGATGATGTGTATTTTTTCACGCGTTTGCACGCACGCTACTACGATCTTGGGGAATCCAGCTCCGTGCTTGTCCCCGCTGCGGGAGATAATAAGCTCACTACCGATGCAAATGTGTATTATCCCAAAAATAGCACATATTATGTGGGTGTGCAGTTTGGATTTGGGTTTTAGGAGGTAAAATGAAAAGGTTTTATGGGATTTTTCTGTGTATCTTGCCTCTAGCGGCAGCAGATGTGATAAAAGAGGGCTTGTATAAATCACTCGGTTTTGGGCTGGGGTATTATTACTATGGCGAGTGGGATCAGGTGGGCGCGCCTTTTATGCACACAGATGAGGCGTTGTTTGGGATTGTGGGTAATCTTGGCTATGCCAAAAATGGCATTAAAGTAGAGGTGAGTGCAGACGCGAGCTTTGTCATAGGGCTTTATACAGGGAGCGTGCTAGATTCAAGTAATCCGGACTTAAAGGGCAAACCGCTTAAGCAACCAACAAGCGCGACAATTTATCACGGAGAGTTTAAGGCGGGCTATGATCTCCTCTCGCATTTTTTTGGTGCGTCTAATGCCACGCTTTATGCACAGGCGGGAGTGGGGTATAGATTCTATCGTGATGGTTTTTTGTCTATGGTGCGCCATCAGGGCTACTTGTATGTGCCCCTTGAGATCGAGGGCGAAGTGCGCCTAGGGCGAAAACTCGGCTTGGAGTATCTGCTAGGCTATAATTATCTCGTGTTTGGGGATCATAAGAGCTTGGCTAGTCAGTGGCATTTTAGTGAGGATTTGATAGTCAAGCAAGATTCTGGATTTGGATTGAAATCTTTTGTGGGCTTGAGCTTTAAGACCAAAAGCGAAAATATCAATACCATAAGGCTTGTGTATGAGTTTTGGAGCATTGCTGCCTCGCCATCAAGTGCATTTGCCACTTCAAGTGTAACAGGATCAAGTGGGTATCTCTATGAGCCTAGAAACAAAACGCACACCATCACGCTGCAATATCTCTATAGCTTTTAGGCATTGCTTGGCTGCTTGTTTTTGGCACTCTCTTGTCGTTATAGAATCTCTTAGTGCTTATTAACATAAGTCAATTTTTTTGTTTTGGGTTTTTTATAGAATGTCGTTTCAAAATTTTAAAACAAAGGAAAGATATGTTAGACACACAGACAAAAGAGATTGTAAAAAGCACGATTCGGGCACTCAAGCAGTATGGAGAGGACATCACAAAGGTGTTTTATCGCGAGCTTTTTTCGCGTTATCCGCAGGTGCAAGGTATGTTTGATATGGAAAAGCAAAAAAATGGCAAGCAGCCAAAAGCCCTCGCAATGGCGATTTTAAATGCTGCAAACAATATCGATAACCTAGAGAAAAGTCGCGCTTTTGTGGAAAACATTGGCAAAACGCATGTGAGATTGAATGTGGCACCAGAGCATTATCCGCTTGTGGGCGAGTGCTTGCTTGTGGCGATTAAAGAGGTGCTAGGCGAGGCGGCGAGCGATGAGGTTATCGAGGCTTGGGGCAAGGCGTATGGGGAGATTGCGGAGTTTTATATTAAGGTTGAAGAAAAAATTTATCAAGCGCGGAAGTAGCCTATACATTATTAATGCAAGTTTTTGCTTGTGGCAAAAACTTGTTATCGCTCGCGGAGAGTGAATCTCCGCTCGCTCCGCTTACGCGAGCATACATTGCGTTTTTTGGCAAGTTTATAGAATCTCTTGGTGCAATCTCGTCAGGAACGCCACTTGGGCTAGCACCTTTTCTATAAACCGAGCTAGATTCTATAATTTAATGCAAGTTTTTGCTTGTGGCAAAAACTTGGTATCGGGGCTTGAGGCAGAGCCCCCTCGCCCCTCCGCTTGCGCGAGCAAATACTTCGTTTTTTGGCTAGATTTTAGAATCTTTTGGAGCTAGCTCTTTTTTGTAGATTCTAGAGGTTAATGGCTTATTACCTCGTTTTTAGGGGATTGATGGAGCGTGGGCTTGCGTGGCAAACCCACAAAAGATAGATTAGTTTTTGTCCTTATCCACCAGCTTGCCTGCCCCAATCCAAGGCATCATTGCCCGCAGTCGCTCGCCCACTTGCTCGATTTTGTGGTTTGCTAGATTCTTGCGCTCCGCATTCATTCTTGCATACCCTGCTTTGCGCTCTAAAATGAAGTCCTTTGCAAAGCGTCCCTCTTGAATATCGCTTAAAATCTCTTTCATCGCCTTTTTGGATTCTGCATTGATGACGCGGGGACCGCTTATCATATCGCCATACTCGGCGGTATTAGAGATAGAATAGCGCATTGTTGCTAGCCCTCCCTCATACATCAAATCAACGATTAGCTTTAGCTCGTGCAAGCACTCAAAATACGCCATCTCTTCAGGATAGCCCGCCTCAACCAATGTCTCAAATCCTGCTTTCACAAGGCTACTCACGCCCCCACAAAGCACCGCTTGCTCGCCAAATAAATCCGTCTCGGTTTCGTCTTTGAAAGTCGTCTCGATAATCCCACTGCGCCCACCGCCAATGGCTGCGGCATAGCTTAATGCAATCGCCTTAGCATCGCCCCTGCTTGTGTCCTGCTCTATAGCGATTAAATCGGGTATCCCGCCACCTTTGACAAACTCGCTTCGCACCGTGTGTCCGGGGGCTTTTGGGGCGACCATAATCACACCCACGCCTTTTGGGGCTTTAATCTGCCCAAAGTGGATATTAAACCCGTGCCCAAAAGCAATGATTTTATCCTCACTCAAATGTGCTTTAATGTCGCGCTCAAACACATCAGCTTGCAGCTCATCAGGGATAAGGATCATCACGACATCCGCCCATTTTGTCGCCTCGCTCACCTCTAGCACCTTGAAGTTTTTCGCCTCTGCTTTAGCCCAACTCTTGCCGCCTCTATAAAGTCCGATGACAACCTCCACACCGCTATCACGCAGATTCTCCGCGTGTGCGTGCCCCTGACTTCCAAAGCCGATGATGGCTACCTTTTTCTTTTGGATAAGTCTTAAATCACAATCTTTGTCGTAATACACTTGTAATGCCATTGCTAACTCCTTGCTTAAATTGATACAACCACATATTACACCAAAACTTGTATAAAAATTTACTAAAATCCTAGTTTGGCAGGGCAAATTCCCTAGTGCGAGCTATGCTATAATGCCACCCTTGTTGTTTATAGAATCTAAGCAATCTCAAGCACTAGATTTTAGGCAGTGTATGCGCGCCAAGATTTGGCAATGGCGGAGTGAGGGGATTGCTTCCCTTGCCCTAGCTCAAATCGCGTTCCTGACGCGCTTGCACCAAGAGATTCTATAAACTTGCCAAAAAACGCCGTGTATGCTCGCGTAAGCGGAGGGGCGAGGGGCTTTGCCCTAAGCCCCGGCAACAAGTTTCACTTTAGTGAAACTTGCATTAAATGATTAGGTTCTAGCTCGATTTATAGAAAAGGTGTTGGTCCAAGCGGCGTCAATGATGTGGCGACACCAAAGATTCTAGAATCTCGCTTAAAAGTTGCGTGTATGCTCGCGCAGCGGAGCGAGCAGAGATTCACTCTCTGCGAGCGGCAACAAGTTTTTTGCTAAAGCAAAAAACTTGCATTAAATATAATAAAAAGGCAGTGTGATGAAACTTTGGCTTGTTGTTGGGGTGATTTTTGCGGTGCTAGCATTGATGAAGTTCTATGCCTATCGCCGATTTTTGCGCCATAGCGTTGTGTTTAGATCTCATAGGATTTTGCTTATATTGCTACTTAGTGCGCTGTATGCGGGGGAGCTTGCGTTTTTCTTTTTGGCAAAAGATCGCGGCTTTGATCATCGCACTTATATCGCGCTTGGTTCGTGTGTGATTGTGAGCTATGGCTTGTTTTTGGCGTGTGTGATTGGGGATATATCGCGCAGTGCGGGCAGGGCGATCTCTACCCGCGCTACAAATACAAGCGCGATGGAGCTGCTAGATTCAGGGCGGCGGAGATTTTTAAAAATTGTGCTAGATTTGGGGGTTTTGGCGCTTTTTGTTTTCTTTAGCACTAAGAGTATCAAAAACGCCCTTTCTATCCCCAAAGTGCGCGAAGTTAGCGTGGAGATTGATGGCTTAGAGACGCCCAAAAGCATTGCGATGATTAGCGATGTGCATATTGGCAAGATGATTCAGGGGGATTTTGTGCGTGGGATTGTGGAGGCTATCAATGCGCTTAATGCCGATATTGTCGTAATTGTGGGGGATTTAGTCGATGAGGATATTGCCTTTGTCAAGGAGTTTTTGCTCCCGCTAAATGACTTACAAAGCAGGGAGGGCGTGTATTATGTCAGCGGCAATCACGAGTATTACCACGGCATAGAATCTATCAGCGCGTTTCTCAAAACCCTAAACCTCAAGGTGCTTGAAAACGAGCATATCGAGCTAGAGGGCTTCAATCTCGCGGGCGTGAGTGATTTGGCAGGATCGCGATTTGGGATTTTGCCCCCAGATATTAGGCGCGCCCAGAGTGGGCTAAACCCGCAAAAGCCTAGTATCCTGCTTGCTCATCAGCCAAAGTTTGTGCGCCAAAACGATGTGAGCGCGTTTGATCTCGTGCTGTGTGGGCATACGCACGCCGGACAGGTGTTCCCCCTCTCGATTTTTGTGTGGCTCGATCAGCACTATATCCACGGGCTTTATAGGCTAGATTCTAAAACGCAGCTCTATGTGAGCTCTGGCGTGGGATTTTGGGGACCGGCGATGCGGTTTTTGGCTCCAAGCGAGATTGTGAATCTAAAGCTAATGCCAAGCTCGCAGCACACAAGGGCGTAGCGGGGCGTAGGTTGGGGCGTAGATTCTAAGCAGAAGTGTGCTATGATGAGGAATTGACAAAAAGAAAAAGGAGTGAGATGAGTATATTTGACGCGGTGGTGCTAGGGATTATCGAGGGGCTTACGGAGTTTTTTCCCATTTCTTCCACGGGGCATATGATTTTGGCTTCTAGCGTGCTTGGGCTGCCCCAAGATGAGTTTTTGAAAACCTTTGAGATTGCTATCCAGCTTGGTTCGATTTTGGCGGTGCTTTTTTTGTTTTATCAGCGATTGTTGCAGGGAGTGGATATTTGGATAAAGCTCTGCATAGGCTTCGTGCCCACGGGGATTTGTGGGCTATTTCTCTACAAATATATTAAGCAGCTTTTTGATGGCTATGTCGTGGCGATAATGCTCATTGTGGGCGGGATTGTGTTTTTGCTCATCGAGTATAAGCACAAAAATAAAATCTATCCGACTAACGATATCGCCCAAGTGAGCTACAAGCAGGCGTTTCTCATCGGGCTTATGCAATGCCTTGCGATGATACCGGGCACTTCGCGCAGTGGTGCGACTATCATAGGTGGGCTATTGCTAGGGCTCAATCGCCGCGTGGCAGCGGAATTTTCCTTTCTCCTAGCACTGCCCACGATGTTTGCCGCCACGGGCTATGATGTGTATAAAAACCTCCATATTCTTGATATGGCAAATGTCCATATTCTCCTTGTGGGCGGGGTTGTGGCGTTTGTGTGTGCGATTGTGGCTATTAAGTTTTTCTTAGCTTTTATCTCGCGCTTTAGCTATGTGCCCTTTGGGATTTATAGAATCTGCATAGGCGCGCTATTCCTCGCGCTCTTTGCAAGCGGGGTGTTTGATGCGCATTCCGAGCTTTTTGTGGAGTAGATTCTGTGCGATCTGCTGTATCGTCCTTGTGTGTGCGGCGGGCTACGCGCAGGCAAAGGAGCGGTGGTTTGGGTTTGGGATAAGCCTTAGCGGCGGGTATTATGGCTATGAGGAGCCGCGAGTGATGAGTATCAGCGGTGCTATGTATGGCGTGAGTGGCCATGTGAGCGCGACGCACCAGAGGTTTAGCCATCGTTTGAGTGCGAGCTACTTTAGCGGTATCACGCGCTATGAGGGCAGCGAGTGCAGTGTCGCCAATCCCCTTATCTGCACGCCATTGCGCACTAACTCGCAAGATTCCTACTACACCTTAGAATACCGCCTTGGCGCGCTTGTGTATGGGGATAGGGGTGGCTTTGTGTATGCGGGGCTTGGGCTTGGGTTGTGGGATTTGCACAATTCCATCAGTGCAAGCAGTGGGTATGATAGGGAGCAGAGCTATGTGTATCTGCCGCTATTCCTCCACGCCCAATACGCCATTTCTCAGAATATGTCGCTTTATGGGATTTTAACCTATCAGCATTTGCTGCGCGGGTATAATACAAGCCATTTTCGCGATATAGGCTTTGATAACGATCTTTTCTTTACGCAGGATAGGGGTTATGGCGTGCGCTTAGAGCTTGGGCTAAAGCGTGATTTGCGCTCCTATGGGTATTATGGCGCGATTGTGTTTGGGGCGTATGTGCAGTATTGGAATATCGCAGATTCTAGCACCCATAGCGCGTATCGCAACGGCGCGTTTCAGGGCTTATACCACGAGCCGCACAATAGCACGCAGGCTATGGGCGTGAGTGTGGGCTATGAGTTTTGAGGCGATGAGTTACACAAACATACTCGCAAGGAGTTTCATATCCACAAAGAGGCTAATGCTAAAGCCAAGGATATTGCCCGCCATCATAATCCAAAAGCCCAGATGATACACGCCCGCATACATCAGACAAAAAATGCTTATAGGGAAAAGCACCACGCCAAGCCCGATATACACATAGCCCAGCACGCACATCGCTAGTCCTAGGTAAAAGAGCCAAAGACGCATATCACCCCTCTTTAGAATCTTGTGCATGTAGAGAATCTGCGCGGTGTCTTTTGCTAAGCCAGAGGTTTATGCACTCCACGCTTAGCGAAAAGGCGATGGCAAAATACAAATACCCCTTAGGGATATGGAAATGCAGCCCATCTGCCACCAACGCCACGCCGATAAGGATCAAAAACGCTAACGCTAAAACCTTGATAGTGGGATTTTGCTCCACAAACTCCGAAATCCCCTTAGAGGCTATCATCATCACACCCACTGCGATGACTATGGCTAGCACCATCACCGTGAGATTTTCTGCCATACCCACCGCCGTGATGACAGAATCTAGCGAAAAGACAATATCAAGCACCGCGATTTGTGCAAGCACCAATCCAAAGGCACTAGATTGCCTAATCTTTGAATCTTGCTCTTGTCCCTGCGCCATTTGGTGAATCTCAATCGTGGCTTTGTAGATGAGAAAAAGCCCGCCCAAAAACAGCACCAAATCGCGTCCAGAAACACTAAAATCCCCGAGGCTAAAAAGCGGCGCGGTGAGCTTGGCGATGACAAAGATAAGGCTAAGCAGCGCGATACGCGTGAGCATTGCCAGAGCGAGCCCTAGCAGGCGTGCTCGCGCGCGCAAATGCTGCGGGAGGCGCGAGGTGAGCACTGCGATAAAGATGATATTATCAATCCCTAGCACAATCTCCATAAGGCTTAGCGTGAGTAGTGCCATCCACGCGCTAGGCTCAAGCACCCACGCAAACGCCTCTATCACAACCACCCCTTTTTCTTAAAATACACGATGGGGAAGATTGTCGAGAGGATCATTATCACAAGCACGACAGGATAGGCATACTCCAAATGCGTCTCGGGCATATAGTCAAAGTTCATACCATAAATCGTGCCAATGAGCGTGGGGGGCATCATCGCCACGGTTACGACGGTAAAAAGCTTGATGGTTTTGTTTTGCTCGATATTGATTTGGTTGGTGAGGATTGTTTGGATATTATCGAGTGCGTTCATATTGACGGTGTTAAACTCCACGAGCGAGTTTAGGTCCTTTAGCACGATACTTAGGCTTTGCTTAGTTTCTGTATCGGGCTTGCTGCTGCGGAGCATTGCTGTGATCGCGCGCCGTTTGTCAAAGAGCGAATCGCGCACGCTCATATTGAGCTCTTGGAGGTTGGCAAGGGATTCTAGCATTTGCTTATAGTCTGTGAGCTCTTCATTAAAGACATTCTTACGCAGGATTCTCGTCTCTTTGGCAGCCGATTCTAGCAAGTCCGCGTCTTTCTCCACGCGCGCCTCAAACATCTTGCTCACCAAATCAAAGCCATCTTCAAAGATTTTGGGGCTAGCGAGCACGATTTGCTGAATCTCCTCAAAGACTTTGAGCTCGCTATAGCGGATAGTAAAGAGGATATTTTTGTGCAGGATAAAGGTAATGGTTTCATTGACGAGGCTCTGCTCTGTGCGCACCAAAAAGTAGGTGTTGATCGTGATAGAGCCGCTATCCTCCCAATAGCGCGCCGACTCCTCGATCTCCTCGCGCTCCTCTTTGGTAGGAATGTCGAGATTATACGCATTGGCGATATAATCCACCTCTAGGCTGCTGGGCTCAAACAAATCAATCCACAGAATCTGATCGCGGATATTTTGCGTAGTATCGAGCTTTTGGCGCACCACGAGCCCATTTTGCTTCACAAACACATTCATTTACGCACCTCCTAGATTGCTCCTTATAGCCTGCTGCCTTGTAGTGTGGCGTATTGTAGCAAACAAAGTGCGTGCTTGTAAAGGCTCTAGGCTTTGCTTTAATTTAGAAACGCACTGCCCACACACTGCGCTTTTTTAGCGGTTTGGATTTTAAAGAGCAGAGCAATATTTGTGAGCGAGACTCTCAAGGGAATAGAGAATCTGGGGCATTGCAAGGTTTTAGATTCTCAAACAATGGCAGAATCTAGTTCCATAGATTATAGAATCTATAGAGCTAGATTCTGAATCTTTTTTAGATTCTAAATCTGCGTCAGATTCTATAAATTTTTTGGGGCTTAGGTTCTGTCTTTGTGCGTTGTTTAGAATCTCCTTGGATTCTGTGCGTGTTTTAGAATCTCTCGGGCTAGATTCTGTAAATGCCCTAGGCTCTGCGCCCCCTAGATTCTGTATTTTTTCATTTTTTAGAATCTCTTTAGATTCTATGCTTGCCTTTGAATCCGCACTAGATTCTATAGACTCTAAGTTTTTTAAACTCGTATTCTCACGAATACTTTCTAATTTTTTAGAATCTCGTGTTTGCGCAAAAAGAAAAGGGGTTTCCCCTCTCCCCGCTCCTAAAGCCCCGAAAAAGAATAAAGCGCCGCTGTTTTTGCTGCGCTTCGCTTGCAACCCGTTGGGTCTTTTTGCGCAATCGGGGAGAGTGCCTCGCTATCTCCGCTTCTAGCGCAATCGTTGCGGAGGGCACTCCTGCCTCCTTGCCCCAACGATTGCACACCACGAAGCGGGCGAGGGGCGGTTGGTGCTTGCGCACGCACTATTTATCTTATTTGGCAAAGCCTTGCTAAGATTTTTTGGCGTTGTGGATTGTGTAATTGATTTAGATTCTAAAAAGCTAGAATCTGTGAGGCTAGATTCTAAAATCTATTAGCCTAGATTCTGCAATGCCTTAGATTCTAGATGTGGCTTGTGTGAATCTTGGCTTTCTTTTTGGGAGTGGCTTATGAATCTGCGCTAGATTCTATCGGGCTAGATTCCAAATCCCATCACTTAAATGTTACCTTATTACCAAGTTTTCATAAAATGAAAATAATTCTTATAACAAAAAAAAAAAAAAAATCATTATAATCACACACAGGAATCAATTAGCAAGAGATTCCAGCACAATTCCATATAGGAGCACATAATGAAAAAGAGTATTATTTTTGTGAGTTTGGCACTTTGTCTCGCCCTTTTACAAGCACAAGAGGCGCAGGAGGCACAAGAGGGAGCAAGCACGCAAACCACTAGCCAAAAGAACGAAGAGCGCGTGCGTTTGCAGAGCGTTGTCACCGCCTCTCCTATGCGATCCCAGCTCGATGAGCTCAGTCGGAATGTCTATGCGATTGACAAAGGCAATATCCAAAACAAGGGCTATCGCAGCACCGAGGATATTTTCCGCTATACGCCCTTTGTGGGGCTCTCTAATGTGGGCTTAGGGAGCAATCTCGACTTGCGCGGGCAGGGCAATCGCGCCAACACTTCCGTGCAGGTGCTCATCAATGGAATCTACTCCAATATGCTCGATTCAAGCCACGGCGTTACTCCGCTAAACACTCTCTCGCCTAACGCCATAGAATCTATCGAGATTTTGCCCGGCGGGGGCGCAGTGATGTATGGCAATGGCACACGCGGCGGGGTGGTAAATATCATCACGCAAAAGCGCTATGAGCAGCCATATTTCAATGCCGGAGTGAGCTATTCTCATATCATCGCTTCCACGGGCGATAATTACAACGCCGATGCGCGCTTTGGCACCAAGCTCGGGCAATCCACCTATCTGACTATCGGCGCGGCATACATAAACCGCGGAGGTCCGCGCACGGGGGATAAAACCACGGGCGCGCAAGCCAACCTCGCGCTTATCCACGACTTTAGCCCCGGGCACTCGCTGAGCCTAGATGTGGATTATTTCACAGGCAAGATTCTCACTACGCCTAATAACTCCTTTATGGATATCGCCAATCCGAGCAAGGACGATCGCAAAACTCCGGGCTATGGCTCGCTGCATAATACCCAAGATCGCCTCGATGTCAGTCTAGGCTATGAAGGGCAGATGAGCCAAAATTCCAAACTCGAGCTCAAAGCCTTTTATCATCTCAATCGGATTAAGTATGTGGATTCTGTAACGATGCTTAGTCGTTTTAACTATCGCAATTTTGCCTTTAATGATGCCTCCGCAGATCAGAGCGGCTCACTCTTTGATGACCAAAAGGCGGGATTAATCGCGAAGTTTGACTACAAGGGCGAAAAAAATCGCCTTATCATCGGCGCAGAATCTTTGTATGCCATAGGCAAGCGCACGATGAGCCAAAATATCGGAGCAAGCAACCAAATGGTAACTTACGATCATTTGGTGTATATTCCCTTTAGTGGCACTAAGTGGAGCAACGCCCTCTATGTGCTTGATAAATACGATTTTAGCAAGCGATTTTCGCTCACGGGCGGGTTGCGCTACGAAAACGCGATCTATGATATCGATGTAACCAATGCGCATAATATCTCTGTCAGTGGCTTGAATGTCGGCAACTACTCCACCAAAGGCTCTCTTAGAGATTCTGTGCATAACTGGGCGCTAGAAATCACGCCAAATTTTGCCTACTCCGATAGCGGCAATCTCTATGCCAAATACGAAAAAGGCTTTTTCTCCCCAAGTCCAAATAATATGCTAAAGCGCACAGGCACTGGCTCTAGCAACTATGCCTATGAGCCCACAAGCCTCAAAAATGAGGAATACCACACCTTTGAAGTGGGATTGAAGGACTTTTTGGGCGAGCATATCTTTATCTCCGCTTCGGCGTTTTACACGCTCACAACCAATGAGTTTTACACCGTTGGCAACGCGCATTCTGTGGATGGCGTGCAGTATGGCAACTACGACTTTACCCAAAGGGCGGGGATTGAGCTCTTTGCCGAGCAGTATTTTTTGGGCGATTCACTGCGCTTTAGCGAGAGCTTCACCTACATAGATGCTAAGATTCTCAAACTCAATGGCACAAGCGTGAGCTACCAAATCCCCTATGTGAGCAATTATAAAGCCACAATCGGCGTGAGCTACGCGTTTAATAGATACTTTAGCATTTGGAATCAAAACACCTTCTATGGCGCGCAAAAGGATATTATGCAAGAAACTAACGCCAACCACCAAGACACCATCCCCGCCTATAGCCTCACAGACATCGGGCTAAACCTCAAACTAGGGGATTTGAGCCTAAGTGGTGGCGTGCGCAATGTCTTTGATACCTTTTATTATAGCTATTACAATGGCAATGCCGCGGATACAATCGCGGGATATGGCTTCCTCATAGGGCAGGGTAGGAGTGTGTTTGTCGAGGGGCGATGGAGCTTTTAGGGCTTTGAGGGCGCGGGCTTTGTGCGATTTGGCGTGTGAGCGCACTAGCGGGCGCGATACCCACGCTTAAGCTTTGCTAGGCTACAATACGCGCCTTTATCACACGCAAAAGGCGGAGTATGCAGCCCAAACTCTCTATCATCACCGTAGTGTATAACGACGCGGCACATATCATCGAGACGATGGATTCTGTCATACATCAGACTTATTCACATATCGAGTATATCCTCATCGATGGGGCGAGCAGCGATGGCACGACGAAACGCATAGAATCTAAAATCCTCTCGCTTGCGAGTATCACCCACAGGCGCGAGAGTGGAGATTCTCTCTACCTTGAGGCGCGATTAGATTCTAATCCTAACTTTAGCTTTAAGTTTTTAAGCGAGCGCGATGGCGGGATTTATGACGCGATGAATAAGGGCATAGAGCTTGCCACGGGGGAGTGGTGCAATTTTATGAATTGCGGGGATAGGTTTTTTAGCCCTCAGAGTGTGAGTGAGCTTTTTAGCGCGTATGAGGCTCATTTAGCACTTGGGGGGGAGGCAATAGCAGTCCTTTATGGCGATACGCAAATCATCTACGATGCGCAGCATAGCAAGATCCTCCACGCCGCGCCAAATGGGCGCAAAAACGCCCACAAATACCACCACCATTTTATCCACCAAAGTGCCTTTATCAATACTGCTGTGATGAAATGCTACAAATACGATACACGCTTTAAAATCGCGGGGGATACGGACTTTTTTACCAAAGTCTATAACGATGGATTTAGATTCTGGCATAGCGCGGTGGTGGTGAGTGCTTTTAATGTCGAGGGGGTTTCTGGATCGCTCTCGTGGCGTATGTTTAGGGAGGATTTGCAAATAGGTATGCGCTATCATCGACTTTTCCCACTTTATCACATCTTGCGTTATGTGTTTTGGATTATCCCGCGCGTGCTGGTGCGCAGTGCGATCCCTGCGCGCTTTCGCAACCAAGCGCGGGTTTTGCTTGGCAAAAAGCAGCATTAGTATATTAAGGAGAGAAAATGGAGAAGATAGAATCTAAAACCGCTAGCGACATTATAGAATCTAGAGAATCTAAGCAGATAGATTCAGGAAGTGTATGTTCGCCAAGATTCAATAATGGCGGAGCGAGTGGGGATTCACTCCTCGTGAGCGATAGCAAATTGCCAAAGACAAATTTGGTTTATAGAAAAGGTGTTAGCCCAAGCGGCGTTCCTGACGCTCCGACACCAAAGCGCGACTTAGATTCTCAAAAATCTTTTGTATGCTCGCGCAGCGGAGCGAGCAAGGATTCATTCCTCACGAGCGATAGCAATTTGCCACAAGCAAATTGCAATAAAATAAAAGAGCTGCGGATACATTTTTGCGATTTTGGCGATATGGGCGGGATACAGGCGCGTTTTGTGGATATGCTCTCCCAAAAGTTTCGCGTGGTGCTTGATCCTACAAATCCGCAATATGTGTTTTACTCCGTATTTGGGGGCGAGCATTTTAGATACAAAGAGTGCGTAAAAATCTTTTTCACAGGTGAAAACATCGTGCCTAATTTTAATTTTTGTGATTACGCCATAGGGTTTTCGTATATGGACTTTGGCGAGCGGTATGTGCGCTATCCTCTGTATTTGTTTTATGAGGAGGATTATCAGAGGGCATTGCACAAGCACGAGAACATTACCCAAGAGACACTAGAGAAAAAGAAGCGATTTTGTAGCTTTGTTGTCAGCAACGATAGGGGCGATCCTATCCGAAAAGAAGCCTTTGAAAAGCTTTGCGCGTATAAGAGGGTGGATTCTGGCGGGAGGTTTTTGAACAATATCGGAGGGCGCGTGAGGGATAAATTTGCCTTTGCACAGGAGTGCAAGTTCGCGCTTTGTTTTGAAAACTCCTCCACTCCGGGCTACACCACCGAGAAGCTTATCCAAGCAGCTGCAGCCCAAAGTGTGCCAATCTATTGGGGCGATGAGCGCGTGAGCGATGTCTCTGGGGGGGGGGCATTAACTATAAAGCATTCTTACATGCTGCAAGTTTTGAGAATCTTAAGGAGCTTTTGTGTGAAGTGGAGCGCATAGATAATGACGATGAGGCGTATTTGGCAATGCTAAGAGAGCCGTTGTTTTTAGATTCTAAGCACAAGGAGCACTTTGATGCTAAGCTAGAGAGGTTTTTTGATGAGATTTTTAGCCTGCCTCTACAGAGGGCGCGCAAACGCTCAAGAAACTCCTTGAGTGCGCTTGAGGAGGGGCAATATGGGCGTTATGTTTGGTTTATGGAGAGTATCAAAAAGCTTATTCCCAAGCCTTTGCGCTCTGTCCTTAGAAAACTCTAAAGGGCTTTTGGTTACAATTATTCAGAGTTTGTGAGATTTATAAAACCATTGTGGAGTCGTGTATGAGCTTACCAACACCATTTTTTTCTATCATTATCCCCGTGTATAATGTGCAGGATTACATAGCGCGTTGTTTGGATTCTTGTATCAATCAGACTTTTAGTGATATTGAGATTGTGGTAATCGATGATTGTGGGAGTGATGATTCTGCACAAATCGCTAGAGCATACGCCGCACAAGATAGCAGAATCCAAGTCATCTCCAACCCTCGCAATCTCGGGACATTTAATGCGAGATTAGAGGGGATTAAACACGCAAATGGTGCGTATGTGATGTTTGTGGATGCGGATGATTATCTCGCCACAGATACTTGCCAGAGGGCGTATGCTAAAATCAATGCGTGCGCTACATTTTCAGAATCTAGTGCGTCAGAATCTAGCGCACCACTCGCGCGCAATCCCCATAATGAACCTACAAAATCCCTGCCTGATATCGTGTTTTTTGGTATGCGCTTTGAGCCACGCACCTTTAAGCGCGTGAGTCCGCCCGTTATCACAAAAAATTTGTGTGATAGCCAGATACTTTGTGAAGTTTTCGCCCATCGTGGCACACCTCCGTGGCACGTATGGGCGAAGCTTTACAAAGCTTCGCACATAAAGCGAGTGCGTGAGGTAATCGTGGCACGTATGGGCGAGGATTCTCATCTCACGATGTCAGAAGATGTGCTTAAGAGCTTTTATCTCTGTGCGATGGCACAAAGCAGCGTGGGGATTAGAGACAAGCTCTATGTGTATTGTGAATCAAAAAGCTCCATAACGCGCAAGATTGATACACAAACACGCGATAGGAAGATAGCTGACAAACGACGAGTGATTGGCGAGATACGCGGGCTTAGCGAGGTGCCAGAAGTGGCGCGCAATGCGTGCTTCAAGCAAGCCCAAAGTAAGGCGATTGGTATTTTGCAAAGCACGATTGAGCTAGAGTATCGCTACGATACTCGTGCTCTCGGGGGGGGGGGGCATTTATAAATGTTTAAGCCCCTATTTGTATGCCTGCATAAAATCGTTGCGATTCCATCACAAGTGGCAGACCTATGTCAGAATCTTCGCCTACCTCGCCACGCTAGGCAAACTCAAAATCTAGCCAATCATTCCCAAAACCCCAAACCCACCAAACTCCTCCACCTCGCCTCAGACTCCTATCGTGGCGGGGCAGAGAGCGTCTTTCGCAATACCATCGAGCAAACCCTAACTCTCCAAAATTATGAAGTCTTTGTCGCTAGCTGCGATACTCCAAAGAGCCTACCAAAAGGCATAGATTCTAAACACTTCCTAGCCCTTGATGATTGGGCAAGCTATCCTAAGCCCATAGGCGCACTCAAATATGTCTTTAATCTCAAAAATTACAGAATCTTAAAAACCTTTCTTTTTACAATCCGCCCAGATATAATCCACACCCAAAACTACCTCTCGCGCCTAAGCCCCAGCGTGCTCTTTGCCCTGCGCTCTTATAAGCGCAAATTCCCTCACACTAAGCTTATCTTTACGCAGCATAATATGGATTCTTGTGCAAATGGCAGCCACTGCAACTATGCCAAGCTAGCTTATTGCACGCAGTGTGTGGGGCATTCTAAACTACGCATAGCTTTTAAAAACTGCGATAGGCGTGGGCGCGTGTATTCAGTCCTCAAAGCCGTGCGCTCACTCTTTTTTAGAGGTTTTTTGCTTGATGAAAAGGATTTGTTTGATGAGATTGTGTGTGTAGGGGAGTTTCAGTATCAGCGGCATAAAGAGGATGGGTGGGATATACGCAAAATGCGTATTGTGCAAAACCCAATCGAGATGCAGTTTTATAACCCCGCTGTGTCTTTGGCACAAAAGCAGGATATTATCGTCATTTGGGGGCGTGTAGCTACCGAAAAAAACCACGCTATGCTTATTAATGCCTTTGCGAAGTTGCGCGAGCAGGCGGAGTTTAGCCATTACACATTGTGTATCATCGGCGATGGCGATGAGAGGAGGGCGCTGCAGTCTTTAGCACAAAATCTCTTTGGAGTGGATCAAAAGTGCTGTCAATTTCTAGGGCGGCTTGAGTTTGGGGCATTGCGTGAGGTGCTGCTTAGAGCAAAACTAGCGGTGTTTCCCTCATTATGGACAGAATGCTTTGGGCTCGTGCTCGTGGAGGCTATCATCGGCGGTGTGATACCGCTAGCAAGCGGTATGGGCGCATACAAGGACACGATTGAGCAATTTTGTGGCTATACCTTTGAGTTTGTCTATAATGAGGACAAGGAGGGTGTCGCGTGGCACGGGGATCCCTTTGCACAAAATGTAGAGAATCTCTGCGCAAAGATGAGTGAGATTCTGCGCTCTTATCCTGTGGTTTGGCAGGAGTTTGAATCTAAGAGGGCAGGCATTGTCCGCGATTTGTTGGCGCAGCAATACCTCACGAAACTTGTAGAGATTTATCGCCTCGGGGGGGGGGCATTTATAAGTATTAAGATTCTCCTTTTTAGAGAATCTCACGCGATTTTTGCTTCCCAAAAATCTCTCCACAAATTCCATACAATACAGAATCTAGCGCATTTGCCACAAGGCAAATCCCTAGCGGGTGCTTGTGTAGATTCTAAAAGGTGGCAATATGTCGCCTAAGTCTTTTCTCTCCCCAAACAATTCCCAAAACCCCAAACCCACCAAACTCCTCCACCTCGCCTCAGACTCCTATCGTGGCGGGGCAGAGAGCGTCTTTCGCAATACCATCGAGCAAACCCTAACTCTCCAAAATTATGAAGTCTTTGTCGCTAGCTGCGATACTCCAAAGAGCCTACCAAAAGGCATAGATTCTAAACACTTCCTAGCCCTTGATGATTGGGCAAGCTATCCTAAGCCCATAGGCGCACTCAAATATGTCTTTAATCTCAAAAATTACAGAATCTTAAAAACCTTTCTTTTTACAATCCGCCCAGATATAATCCACACCCAAAACTACCTCTCGCGCCTAAGCCCCAGCGTGCTCTTTGCCCTGCGCTCTTATAAGCGCAAATTCCCTCACACTAAGCTTATCTTTACGCAGCATAACTTTGGCGTTTGTCCTAATGGCGGCTTGTATAACTACGCGCAAAAATCCATTTGTGAGGCGTGCATAGGACGCTCAAAGTTTCGCATTATGTGGAAAAACTGCGACAGACGCGGGCGGATATACTCGCTTTTAAAAGGCGTGCGCACATTGTTTTATTGTGGGATTTTTATGCACGAGGACAAGCTCTTTGATAAAATCCTGTGTGTGGGGGAGTTTCAGTGCCAAAAGCATAAAGATGATGGCTTTGATCCCAAAAAGCTAGAAGTCCTGCAAAACCCCATACAAATGCAGTTTTATAACTCTGATGTGCGCTTAAAGGATAAGCAAAATCTCATCGTGTTTTTTGGCAGGCTCGCACCGGAAAAAAATGTGCCCCTACTCATCGAGGCGTTTGCGAGGCTTATCAAAAAGCCAGAGTTTGCCTCATATCAGCTTTGTATCATCGGTGATGGCGAGGATAGGGCGCGTTGTGAAAATCTCGCACGAAGCCTCCTAGCTCCAAAAATCCCACCAAATCCACACCAAACGCGCTCACAAGATTCACAGAGTGCTATCACGCACTACACATTCCTTGGGAGACAATCGCCCACGCAGATAGCGCAGATTCTAAAAACCGCCAAGATCTCTGTGGTGCCCTCACTATGGTATGAAACTTTTGGGCTGGTGATTGTGGAGTCTATCCTCGCAGGCGCACTGCCTCTCGTCTCGCGTATCGGCGCGCTCAAGGAGACGATTGAGGAGTTTTGTGGGTGCAGCTTTGCCTTTGAGATTGATGTATCTAAGCCCTATGGCGAGCGGTTTTTGGCAAATGTAGAGAATCTTGAGATTGTGCTTAGCTCGAGTTTGCGCTCCTATGAGGAGATTTGGCAGGAGTTTATCACAAAGCGTGAGGAAATCGTGCAAAACCTCGACAACCCCAAGTATCTGCGTGATCTTATGAAAATTTACGATCTCGGGGGGGGGGGCATTATCTTAATTGATATATTACTCATATTAGCTTGCTTACATGCGCGTTACCCAATCGTGTTTTTAGATTCCCAATCCCCTGCGAACTTGGCGCGTATTTTGCGCTATGCCAAACTCGCCGTGATGCCCACAAAGTGCTATGAGACTTTTGGGCTAAGCATTGCTGAATCTACCCTAAGCGGAGCGATCCCGCTCGCAAGCGGCATAGGCGCATACGGGGATACTGCAAGGGAGTTTTGTGGCTTTAGCTTTGAGCTTTATGCGGAGGAGGGTGCGCATCTTGTGGCGAAGATGAGCGAGATTTTGGGCTCTTATCCCATAGTTTGGAGAGAGTTTGAATCTAAGCGCGCATTGCTTGTGCAAGGTTTATCACACCAACAATATTTAAAAAACCTTTTGTCGCTTTACCAAAGCTAGGATTTGCAAAAAAACACCCCAAAAATATGCTAAAATACCCCGCAATCACACAGAATCTTGCTATGTATAAAGAGGGATTATGCAGTTTGAAATGTTGTATTCTAAAATCCATCGTGCGCGGGTGAGTGATGCCAATCTCGAGTATGTCGGCTCTATCACGATTGATGAGAATCTAGCCAAAAGTGCTAAGCTCAAAGAGGGAATGAAAGTCGATGTGCTAAATTGCAATAATGGCGCGCGCTTTAGCACCTATGTGATTTATGGAGACAAGCAGGGCGAGATATGTATCAATGGCGCAGCGGCACGCAAGGCGCAAGTGGGCGATATCGTGATCATTGTGGCGTATGCGCTGCTAGAGGAGAGTGAGTGCGAGGGCTTCAAGCCCACGATCGTGCAAATAGATGCGCAGGCAAACAATCGCATTATTTGCATTTCTTAAAGATAAAAGGGGAGAGGTATGTTTGATCCAAAGCAGCTAGGTGCGATGTTTGGCAGTATCCAAGATTCACTAAAAGAATTTGCTGATAAAAATAAAGAGATGATTTTCACTGCCAAAAGTGGTGGCGGACTAGTAGAAGTCAGTCTCAATGGCGTGGGCGAAGTGGTGGATATAAAAATTGATGATAGCCTGCTAGAGGATAAGGACTCGTTGCAGATTCTGCTCATAGGCGCGATTAATGACGCGTATAAAAATGTCGAGCAAAACAAGCAAAAAAGTGCGCTTGATATGCTTGGCGGCTTTGATATGTTTAAAAAATAAGGCGCGCTTTTGAAGTGGTGGGTGCTCTGCTGTGCCTTTGTGTGTGCTCTGTGCTCACAGGAGTATGATTATACGCATTGTATGGAGTATTACAAAAACGCTAGCGTGGCGGTGGGCGATACGCGCGCGGTGGCGCTTAAACACAATGGCAAGGTGGTGTATTTCCTTTATGCGCGCACCCCGCCAAAGGCTAAGATTCTAAAAAGCGATCCATTTATGGGATTTTATCTCATAGAATCTGCACCCACCAAGCTAAGCTACGATCTGCTTGCACTCGATAAACGCACGATAGAGGATAAAAATCTCGTAGCCATATCTGCTAAATCCCCCATTAGAGGGCATATCACAGGGCGGCAGGGCGGCTACACGCACTATGCGCAATTTTCTAACACTCTAGAGCGCAATAGCGTGATTGGCAATATCTGCTACCAAATCTATGGCGTGGGCGTGGGCGGCAAGGGCTTTATCGAGCGAGCCTATATTGAGCGATTTTTAAATGCTAAAGAGGTTGCTTATAGCGATATTGGCGTGCGATTAGATTCTAAACGCGCGGTGGTGGTGCTAAGCGATCCGTTTTTTCCGCATAATCCTTTCTTGCAAGGCGATGAGATCGTGAGCATAAACGCGAGCAAAATCACTTCGAGCACGCAAGCCATTTGGGCGATTACCAATCTCCCTCGCACGCGGGAAGCTATGGTGCAGGTGCGCCGCGGCGGGGAGATTCTAAATTTTGCGATTAAGCCCGATAGACTCTATGGCGGATTTTTGCTAAGCGATACTTTTTTGGAACGCTTTGGGATTAGGCTTGATAGCAATCTAGTGATTTTGAGCAAGCACGATGCACCAAATCGCTTCAAAGAACTCAAAGTGGGCGATAAAATCGTGTGGATAAACAAAAAACCCGCCACGCTAGAGAATCTAAAAAACCTCTTAAGCCACACGCTTACCCCAGAGGAGCTTGCCAAGTATGAGGGCAAGATTCAGCTATTTGTGCGCCGCGGCGAGTTTGAGTTTTTTATAAAGATTTAGGGAGAGATATGGACAGAGCGATTATGCAGGAGTTTGAGGAGTTTGTGAGGCAGAGTGCGCCACAGGTGGAGAGCTTCCACCCTAGCTACCAAAAGGCGTTGTGGGAGATGGTGCTCGCGGGGGGCAAGAGGTTTCGCCCCGCTTTGTGTCTGTGCGTGGTGGAGTCCCTTGCGCCCCAAATGCGCAAAAATGCCTTCCTCCCCGCGCTTGCGTTAGAATCTCTGCACACTTACTCGCTCATACACGATGATTTGCCTTGTATGGACAATTCCCCTTTGCGCCGCGGTTATCCGACTTTGCACATAACCTATGATGAGACACTCGCTCTGCTCGTGGGCGATGCGCTCAATACCTACGCCTTTGAGCTCCTAAGCACCGCGCGCCTAAGCCCGCAGACAAAGGTTGAGCTCATCTATGAGTTAGCGCGCAATGCAGGCTTTAGCGGTATGGTGCTAGGGCAGGTGCTAGATTGCGCGTATGAGAATACTAGGCTAAGCCTTGAGCAGCTAAAGACTATCCACCAAAACAAGACTTTAAAGCTCATCGCCACTTCCCTGCGCTTTGGCGCGATCATCGCCAATGCTCCAAAGGAGGTGCGCACACACCTTGATAGCTTTGGTGCGGCGTTGGGGCTATTCTTTCAGGTGCGCGATGATTTGCTCGATGTGCTAGGCGATAGCGCGCTAGAGGGCAAGACTCTGCACAATGATGAGGGCAAAAACACCTATGTGAATCTTCTAGGAATAGAGGGTGCGCGCACGCAATGTGAGGAGCTTATAGAATCTATGCGTGCCTGCCTTGCCCTGCTGCCCACGATTTTAGCGCGCAATCTACTCGCGCTCATAGAGCCGTATTTTATGATTAAAGGAGAGTGATGAAAAACATACTTTTGACAAACGATGATGGCTTTGAATCTAGAGGGCTTTTGGCACTCAAAAACGCGCTTAAAGACTTCGCGAGAATCGTGGTAGTCGCCCCCGCTAGTGAAAAATCTGCGTGCGGGCACGGGCTAAGTATCACGCGCCCCTTGCGGTTTGTGCAAGTCGATGATGATTTTTATAAGCTTGAAGATGGCACGCCAAGTGATTGCGTGTATTTGGCACTCAATAACATTTATGGCGAGAATGCACGCCCGGATTTGGTGATTTCTGGGATTAATATCGGCTCAAATATGGGCGAGGACATTACCTACTCTGGCACGGCTGCTGGGGCTATGGAGGGCTGTCTGCACGGGATAGATTCTATTGCTATCTCTCAAGCTATGCGTGATAAAAATCTCGCACAAGATTTTGATTTTGCGCTAGCGTGCGAGAGCATTAGCGCGCTTGTGGAGCGGATTTTTGCTAAAGGTTTTCCGCTAAGCAAACGCAAGTTTTTAAATGTCAATATCCCACAAATCACGCCCGCGCAGTGCAAGGGCACACTCGTAACACAAATGGGGTATAGAATCTATGGCAACGAAGCCCAACTCCACCGCAATCCACGCGGGCAGGAATACCATTGGCTAGGCTTGCAGCCCCTGATGTGGGAGGCGCGCACGGATATGCCTGAGGTTAATGGCGAGGTGTTTGGTGGGAAGAGCGATTTTGACGCGATTAGGGAGCAGTATGTCTCTATCACACCCATTAAGCTCGATCTCACAAGCTATGAAGATGTGCGCGGTGTGCAAAAGTGGCTATGAGTGTTTGGGCTGTGAGTGCGGACTATGAGTGAGATTCTGACAAATAAGGCTGTGGGCGAGGATAGATTCACACGCTCTAGGATTCTCTTTGGCGAGGGCTTTAGGGCGTTACAACGCACGCGCGTGATACTTTTTGGCGTGGGTGGCGTGGGGAGTTTCGCGCTAGATTGTCTCTATCGGAGTGGCATAGGGGAGATAACCATCGTAGATTCTGATAGCTTTGATGTAACCAACCAAAACCGTCAAATCGGCTCTGAGTGCGTAGGCGAGCCCAAAGTAAAGGTGCTAGCGCGCAAATACCCCGGTGTGATCGCGCTAAGGAGGCGCGTGGATGAGGAGTTTTTGCGCACGCACGATATTTTGGGCTATGACTATATCATCGATGCCATAGATGATATACCCGCTAAAGTCGCCATCGCGCGTATCGCCTCGCAAAAGCCCTATGGACGCTATATCGTCTCCACAGGCAGTGCCAAAAAGCTCGATCCCACGCGCATACAAGTGGCAAATGTGTGGAAAAGCTATGGCGATAAGTTTGCGCGCAAATTTCGTGAGAATCTCAAAAAATTTACACGCACAGCAAAGATAAAAGTCGTCTTTAGCCCAGAGGAGCCTAAATGCAAGGCATTGGGGAGCTTTAGCGCGGTTACGGGGAGTTTTGGCTTGGTAATTGCTTCGGAAGTGGTGCGAGATATTTTGCAAGGAGAGAATTATGCACATAAGTGAAGATATGTATGAAGATGATGAAGTGTATGAAAACTATGAGGAAGAGGAAAATCCGCAGTATGAAGATGGATTTGAGTATGGCGAGGAGGAGTGGCGCACGGGCAGTGGCTATGACGACGATGACTATGAGAATCCAGACTATGAGTATGAGGAGGAGTGATGCCTAAAGTCGCGCTTATCCAGCAAGCCTATGCGGGCAGTAGGGAGGCGAGTATGGCGCGCAGCAGAGATGAGGTGTTGCGCGCAGCAGAGGGTGGTGCGCAGCTAGTGTGCCTGCAGGAGCTCCATACGCGCGAGTATTTTTGTCAGAGTGAAAATCCTAAATTTTTTGACTATGCCAATGACTTTGAATCCGATGTGGCGTATTTCGCTAATGTGGCAAAGCAGGCGGGCGTGGTGCTTGTGAGTTCGCTTTTTGAGAAACGCACCGCGGGGCTGTATCACAATACCGCAGTGGTGTTTGAATCTAGCGGAGAGATTGCGGGCAAATACCGCAAAATGCACATTCCTGACGATCCGCAGTTTTATGAGAAGTTTTATTTCACTCCCGGGGATTTGGGCTTTGAGCCTATCGATACGAGCGTGGGGCGGCTAGGCGTGCTCGTGTGCTGGGATCAGTGGTATCCCGAGGCAGCGCGTATAATGGCACTCAAAGGCGCGCAGATGCTCATCTATCCCACGGCGATTGGGTGGTTTGATGAGGATAGTGAGGAGGAGAAGTCTCGGCAGCTAGAAGCGTGGATAGCGGTGCAAAGAGGGCATAGTGTAGCAAACGGACTGCCGGTAGTGGCGATAAATCGCGTGGGTTTTGAGCCAGATAGCAGCGACACTTCGCGGGGCATACGATTTTGGGGGCATAGCTTTGCTTTTGGTGCGCAAGGAGAGCTTTTGGCACAGGCAGATTGCGCGCAAGAAGGCGCGATTTTGGTGGATATAGATTTGCGCAGGAGTGAGGAAGTGCGGCGTATGTGGCCATTTTTGCGCGATAGGCGTATAGAATCTTTTAAGCCACTATTAAAAAGATTCTGTGATTAGCAGGCTTTTAAGCGGTGTGAATCTAGTCTGTGTGTGATTTGTGGCTTTGTGCCTTGGCGCGTGGCTCACATCCATTCTAGGATTTTTTGCACATCATCGGCTTCAAAGCATTTGAGATTTGTGCGGGATTCTGGCTTTTTGGGCAATATGGCTTTTTGGAATCTATAGCCCTCAAGCTCCCTTAGGCGCGCATCGATATTATGCACTTCTCTGATATCGCCAATGAGGCTAACCTCGCCCAAAAACGCGGTTTTGTTGTGCAGCGGGCGGTTTCTAAAGCTTGAGATAATCGCAGCAATCACGGCGAGATCCGCACTCGTCTCATTTATCTTAATTCCGCCCGTTACATTGATAAACACATCGTAGCGATTGAGCGGGAGCTCTAGTTTGCGCTCTAGCAGGGCTAGGAGCATTGTTAGGCGATTGTTATCAAAGCCCGTGCTGGAGCGTTTGGGATTGCCAAAGCTGCTCTCACTCACTAATGCCTGAATCTCAATCACCAATGCCCTTGATCCCTCCAAAAGCACGCTGATGGCACTCCCGGCTTGTGAGGGCTTTTGAGAAAAAAAGAGCTTGGAGGCGTTTTTGGCACTCACAAGCCCCTCTTCTTTGAGCTCAAAAATCCCTATTTCACTCGTGCTGCCAAAGCGATTTTTAAACCCTCGCAAGATTCTTAAATCCCTACTTGGATCGCCCTCAAAATACAGCACGCAATCTACCATATGTTCTAGCACTCTGGGACCGGCTATCGAGCCTTCTTTGGTGATATGCCCGATGATAAAAACGGCGATATTGTGCTCTTTGGCAAGGCGCATAAGCGCGAAAGTGATCTCGCGCACTTGTGAAACCGAGCCGGGCGCGGAGGCAATATCGGGAGAGTAGAGCGTCTGGATAGAATCTATCACGCACATCGTGTAATCCCCTTGGAGCAGAGTGGCTCGGATTTGGTGCATATCGATTTCATTAAGCAAATAGAGATTTTCATTCACGCAATTTAGCCGTTGCGCGCGTTGCTTAATCTGACTAGGGCTCTCCTCGCCGCTGACATAGAGCACCTTTTTGCCCGTGTGCTGACTGATAGAACCGCTGATTTTGAGTAGTAGAGTGGATTTGCCCACGCCCGGACTTCCGCCCACGAGATACAAGCCACCGCTGACAATCCCCCCGCCTAGCACGATATCAAGCTCTTGCTCATAGGAGGTAAATTTTTGCAACGATTCAAAGGCGACTTGTGTGATTGGTGTGGCTTTGCTCTGTGTGTGCGTGCTTGTGCTTTCTTTCAAGGATTGTATCTGTGTGGCATTAAGCTCGAGGAAGGATTCCCACGCGCCGCAGTTGGTGCATTTGCCAAGCCATTTGGTGCTCTGAAAGCCGCAGTGTTGGCATTCAAAAAGTGTGTGTTTTTTTGCCATCATACCCTACACAAAAATAGAATCTAAAAGCGTTTTGACATACTCACGCGGCTCAAAAGGGAGCAAATCCTCCGCCCCCTCGCCCACGCCCACATAGAGCACGGGGAGCTTTAGCTCGCTCGTGATACTGATGATTGCCCCGCCTTTGCTCGTGCCATCGAGTTTGGTTACGATGATGCCATCAATCTCGGTATGCTCGGAAAAATACTTGGCTTGGTTGATACTTGAGCTTCCTTGTGTGCCATCAAGCACGAGGAGCTTTTGGAGGCGTGCGTTTTGGTTGTGTTGTGTGAGTGCCTTTTCGCTCACGCGGATAATCTTTAAGAGCTCGTTGGTGAGGTTGGTTTGGGTATGTAGCCTCCCTGCGGTATCTAGGAGCAATACATCATAGCCCTTGGCACAGGCTGAAGAGATCGCATCAAAGGCTAGCGCGCTTGGATCGTGCCCGTGCTTGGTGGCTATCACGGGGATTTGGAGCCTCTCTCCCCAGCTCTTTAGCTGCTCTATGGCTGCTGCGCGGAATGTATCGCCCGCACCTAGGAGCACCTTTTTGCCCTCGTGCTTGTATTTGTTGGCGAGTTTGGCGATGGTGGTGGTTTTGCCCGCGCCGTTGATACCGATGATGAGGAGGATTTCTAGATTCTGTGGTGTTGGGGTAGAATCTAGCGAGCTCGCAGAACTAAGTAGCGAGAGTAGGGCGCGCTCTAATTGCTCCTTGGTGCTATGGGTGGGGAGTGAATCTAGTAGAGATTCTATAATCTCATACGCCACATCAGATTCTATCAAAAGCTCCTCTAGCTCGTCTTTGTGGATTTTTTCTTTTTTAGAGCCAAGCAGAGAGGTGATATTGTTCGTGGTTTTTTTCATTGTTTTGGCGAGGAGGGAAAACATAGCGGGCTCCTGTATGCAAATGTGATTAGGGATTTTGGGTTTGTGAATCTTGGGTTACTTCCCGTGTCTGTTGTGGTTGCGTGTCCTCATTCTCTTGGGTGGATTCCGTGGCTTGTGAATCTTGGGTAGATTCTGTAGTGCCTAAGTCTGTCTCGATTTGGTGGGATTCTCTGTCGTGGATAAGAAAGAGTATATCACGCTCTAGCATTTCTGGAGGCGTGAGCCCGGCATAATCGATGACTTTGTTGCCCTCTGTGTCAAAAAGCGCGAGATAGCCCTGTGAGATGTCTTTGCCAAGGAATTCTAGGAGATTTTGTGAATCGCTTGGCGCATAGATTGGGTAGCTTTTGTGATGGCTTTTGAGCACTTCGTCTATGCCTGTGCTTTGGGGCTGTGCTGCGAGGATGAGGAGATTGATTTGGGAGGCGTATTTTTCTTTGAGTTGAATGATATAGGGGGTTTGCGTGAGGCAGTTTTGGCACTCATCTTGCACAAAAAGCACGATGGTGGGTTTTGGCTCTTCAAAGATACTTTTGCCAATGTCGTTTTTGGGCGTGTTTTGGTCTTTGGCAGGATAAAAGGCTAGCCGTTCGCTAGGCTGATCGAGCACCTCTATGATAAAACTTTGGATAAAGTCTTGGGCGGGGTTAGAATCTTGTGTGCTTGTGGTAATGAGTGTGTAGGCAAATATATCGCGTTTTTGGGCAATCTGGGATTCTTGCTTGTCCTTGCAGGCTACTAGCAGGATCGCTATCACACACACACAGCCCAAAACCTTGAGAAATCTCTTCATAACGCTACCTCCGGAAAAACACAATGTGATACAATGCTGTGATTATACAAAAAAAGGAGTGGATTTGTCTATCGATGTGCAGGGCGCAAAAGCGCAGAGGGCAAAAAGTGCCTTTCGCCTATGGAGCAAGCAGTGCTTGCAAAAGGCGTATGTGAAAGACTGCAGGGGCACTGATGTGGCGTCATATCGCATAAATGCGCAAGTTGCAAAGATTCTCCAAAGCCTGCAAGCACGCAAGATTTTGCTCTATACGCCCTTTGGCTTTGAATCTGATAGCAAAAAGCTACTTTTGCGCCTAAGAAAGCAGGGGAAGCAAATTTTTATCCCCTACATTATGGAAGGAATAAGGTTTAAGGTGCTACCATTGCGTTTGCCGTTGCAAAAAAACAAGTATGGTATTTTTGAAACAAGCAAATCAGAATTTAATTTAGCAAAAATCGACACGGCTGTGATACCGGTATTAGGGATTGATAGAAGCTTTAAGCGTATAGGGTTTGGCAAGGGAATGTATGACAGATTTTTTTCGCAATACCACAAAAAAACAATTCCGCTTATTTTTGTAAGTCGGCTTGCTTGCGTGAGCGAGCAGGTGCTGACACAATCTCACGATATACGAGGACATTATTTTGTCAGTGCGGCGATGTGTTGTAAAAGGACACGATATGGACATTCTTTTAAAAGTGATAGAGTTTATAATCTTTGGCGTTATCGTGGGTGTGGCAACCTATCTAGTAACCAAAAAGATTTTTAGCTCAAATATCAGTGTATTGTTGGAGCAGGCAAAGGCAAAGGCTAAGGCGATAGAATACGAAGCCCAAAAGCTCCTTAGCGAGCATAAAGTGAGATACAAAGAAGCCGAGCTAGAGCTCAAGCAAAAATACGAGCAAAAGCAAAACTCCCTCAAGCAAAAATATGAGCAAAAAATGAGCGATATCGAAAAAGAAGAGTATAAGCTCCGCCACCAAATCGAGCGAGAAAGTCAGATTTTGCAGGACGAAAAGCAGAGATTAAATCGCTTAGAAAATAAGATACTAAACGCAGATTCTATCAATAAAAAAGTCAGGGATCAGTATGAGGACGCAAGAAAGGAAGCCATAGAGCTGCTTAGCGATTATACAAAGCTCTCGCGCCAAGAGGCTAGAGAGATTTTGCTAGGGCTTTTAGAAGAGGAGCTTGTGGAGGATAGGGCGCGTATGATTAGGCGTTATGAAGCACAGGCTAAGCAGGAGGCGCAAAAAAAGGCAAACTATATCCTCGCACAAGCCACCACGCGCTATGCAGGGGAATACGCTAGCGAGCGGCTTATCAATGTCGTCCATCTCCCAAGTGACGAGCTAAAGGGGCGCATCATAGGCAAGGAGGGGCGCAATATCCGCACATTAGAAATGCTTAGCGGCGTGGATATCATCGTCGATGATACGCCAAATACGATTGTTGTGAGTAGCTTTAATCTCTATCGGCGCACCATCGCGCTAAAAACCATAGAAGCCCTGATAGAGGACGGCAGGATTCAGCCTGCGCGCATAGAGGAGATGTATGAGAAAGTCTCTAGCCAAATGGAGGAGCAGATTCTAAGTGATGGCGAGGAAATCGTGCTTGATATGGGGCTTGGCTATATGCACCCAGAGCTTAAAAAACTGCTTGGCAAGATGAAATATCGCGCGAGCTTTGGGCAAAATGCGTTGGGGCACTCCATAGAAGTGGCAAAACTCGCATCAATCATCGCAGGGGAACTAGGTGGCGATGAGAAGCTCGCAAGGCGCGCTGGAATCTTGCACGATATTGGCAAATCCCTCACACAAGAGCTTGGCGGGAGTCACGTGGATTTGGGTGTGGAGATGTGCTCGCGCTATGAGGAGCATCCGGTAGTGATAAATGCGATTTTGGCTCATCACGGGCACGAGGAAGCAAAAAGCATAGAATGTGCCGCAGTGTGTGCAGCCGATGCGCTATCAGCAGCGCGTCCGGGTGCTAGGAGAGAGGCATTAGAGAACTTCCTTAAGCGTATGCAAGATATTGAGCATATCGCGCTAGAGAAATTTGGCGTCAAGCAAGCGTATGCCATTAGCGCAGGGCGCGAGGTGCGCGTGATTGTGGGCGCGGATTTGGTAAGCGATGATGAGAGCGTTGTCCTAGCGCGTGATATCGCTAGAGATATTCAGTCAAACCTCCAATACCCCGGCGAGATCAAAGTCAATGTGATTCGTGAGTTTCGGACGATAGAATACGCAAAATAACAAAAGGAGCTAGTATGCAGTGGGATAAGACATCGTGGCGCGACAAACCTATTAAGCAGCACCCCATTTATGAGGACACACAGGCACTTAGTGAAGTCGAGCAGAGTTTGGCACAATACCCCCCACTTGTGTTTGCTGGAGAGGCTAGAGCACTCAAAGCCCAGCTTGCCAAAGTCTCTAGAGGCGAGGCATTTTTGCTACAAGGTGGGGATTGCGCGGAGAGCTTTTCGCAGTTTAACGCCACAAATATCCGCGATTTGTTTAAGGTTATTATCCAAATGGGGGCGATTCTCACATACGGGGCGAGTTGTCCGGTTGTCAAGATAGGCAGGATGGCGGGGCAGTTTGCCAAACCGCGCAGTAGCGATATGGAGAGCATTGATGGTGTGAGTTTGCCAAGCTATCGCGGGGATTTGATCAATGATGTGGCATTTACCCCACAAGCGCGCAAGGCAGATCCACAGAGGCTTTTGCAAGGCTATCATCAGAGCGCGGCTACGCTCAATCTCTTGCGAGCCTTTGCGCAAGGTGGCTTTGCCGATCTCAATCAAGTGCATAAATGGAATCTAAGCTTTGTCAAAGACAATGCCTTTGGGCAGAAATACGAGGAGCTCGCGGATAGAATCACGCAAGCCCTCGCTTTTATGAGCGCGTGCGGGATAGATTCTAAAAACTTCCCTATTTTGCGCGAGACGGAATTTTACACTTCTCACGAGGCACTTGTGCTGCATTATGAGGAGCAGCTATGTCGGCAGGATTCACTCACAGGAGAGTGGTATGACTGCTCGGCGCATATGTTATGGATTGGCGAGCGCACAAGGGGCTTAGATGAGGCGCATATGGAGTTTTTGCGTGGTGTCAAAAATCCTCTAGGTGTCAAAATCGGACCAAATGCTACCAAAGAGGATATCCTAGGAATCTGTGATATTTTAAACCCACAAAATGAGCACGGGAGGCTAAATCTCATCATTCGTATGGGGGCTGATGTGATCAAAGAAAAGCTGCCAAAATTGCTAGATTCTCTCAAAAATGAGGGGCGCAATATCCTCTGGAGCTGCGATCCGATGCACGGCAATACGATAAAGGCGCAAAGTGGCTATAAGACGCGGAACTTTGATAGAATCTTAGATGAGGTTAAGAGCTTTTTTGAGATTCACAAAGCCAATGGCACGATCGCTGGGGGCGTGCATCTAGAAATGACAGGTATGGATGTGACAGAATGCACGGGCGGCTCGCAGGCGATTACCGAAGAGGGCTTAGCGTGCAACTACAACACGCAGTGCGATCCGCGCCTGAACGCAATGCAGGCTATTGAGATGGCATTTTTGATCGCTGATATGATAAAGGGTATGAGGTAACCTCTAAACCACAAGGAGTGCAGATGAATAACACGGTGCAAATTGATGTGCGGGATTTGCCCTGCCCCCAACCGGTAGTCAAGGTAAAAAAGGCATTGGTGGGGGTTACAGAGGAGACGCTTAGGCACGCTAGCTATGAGATCTTGGGCAATACACTCACGGCAAAGGAGAATCTCTCGCGTTTTTTGCGCACTGCTGGCTATGAGTTTGAGATAGGGCATTCCCAAGGCGATCAGTATATGATCCTCATCAAGGGCAAGAGCGATGGCACAAAGCGGCAGGTGAGTGAAAGAATTATCCCAAAGATTTTGTTTGTAACTGATGATAAAGTCGGCGAGGGGGAACTTGGCGTGATGCTTGTCAATGCGTTTTTAAAGTCGCTAAGCAATACCGATGTCCTGCCACAAAAGATCATCTTTGTCAATCGCGGCGTGCTACTCACCACCGATAATGCAGAGGTGGAAAACGATGAGATTGTGGAGATGCTAAAGGAGCTTGAGAAAAGCGGCGTGGAGATTTATTCCTGTGGTTCGTGCTTGAGCTATTATGCTTTGACAGAGCGTCTGAAAGTGGGAATGATAGGCAATGCCCTAGAGAGTATGCAAAATATGCTCAAAAGTGAAGGTGTCGTGAGATTGTAGCTATGTAAGGAGTGTGTGTGGAAGAGATAAGGGGCTTGACGCAGTTTGTATCGTGTGCTGGGTGAGCGGCAAAGGTAGGTCCGGAGGATCTTAGACAAATGACAAGCTCGCTTAAGCAGCCGCCCTTTAAGGATTTAGTAGTCGGCTTTGAGAGTAGTGAGGATTGTGGCGCGTTTGTGCTAGATTCAGCAGAATCTGGGCAGATTTTGTTAAATACCGCGGATTTTATCACGCCCATTGTCGATGATCCCTATATCTATGGGCAGATTGCTGCGGCAAATTCACTAAGCGATGTGTTTGCGATGGGTGGTAGGGCTCTTAGCGCGCTTAATCTCTTTATGTGGGATAGTGCAAATGTGAGCAAGGAGATGGCGCGCGAGATCCTCCAAGGCGGGCTTAGTAAGATTACAGAATCTCAGGCTATGCTTTTGGGCGGGCATACCACAAGCGATAGTGAGCAAAAGTATGGTTTGAGTGTTACGGGGATTGTAGAATCTACGCATTTGTGGCGCAACAACACCGCGCAAATAGGCGATATGCTGGTGCTGTGCAAGCCTATCGGTTCTGGGATTGTGAGCACGGGGCTTAAGGCACGAGCGATCACGCAAGCTGATGAGATGGTGCAGTCTCTGTGTAAGCTCAATCTCTACGCCACACAGGCGGCGCGAAAGTATCAGATTCACGCTTGCACAGATATCACAGGCTTTGGGCTTATCGGACATATTTTTGAGATGTGCTCTAAGGGCAGGGCGCCCTATTCCGCGCTAGTGTATAGCAGCGATGTGCCAATTTTTGCTCAAGTAGATTTACTAGCGCAAGAGGGCATTATTCCCGGTGGGACATATAGGAATAAAGAGGCATTTAGCGCGTTTGTGGGCATAGAATGCGATATGAGTGATGATATTATCTATTATGATGTGCAGACAAGCGGGGGGCTGCTCTTTGCGCTGCCTATAAGCGAAGCAAAGGAGCTCGTGTATGATTTGCGAAAATTAGGCTATGAGGGTGCGAGTATCATCGGGGAGATTCTGCCTAGGCGCCAACACACCATCATTTTGGGCTAGTTGGATTCTAAAGCTTAATGGGATTTTAATCAAAGTTTTTTTACAATCTTTGGCGTTATGAGACTTTAAGCCTTTAAGGATTATGTATGACAGAGATACAAAAAGAGTATTATCCAGATGGGAGCTTGATGTGTGAGAGCTCATATCGGGGTGAGCTAAAGCACGGCGTGGAGAAGTTTTATTACCAAAATGGTGCGCTGCAGTCTAAGCAGCACTATGTCGATGGCGTGCAGGATGGCGTGCAGAAGTGGTATTATAATGATGGCACGCTAAAGCTTCAAACGCCTATGGTGCGTGGGAAAAAGGAAGGCAAAGAAGTGGAATACCATCAAAATGGCAAAGTCAAAAGCACGATTTGCTGGCGTGATGGGAAAAAAGATGGGCTTAGCACTGAGTATTATGAAGATGGCACAAAGATGCTTGAGATGTCTTTTGAAGCAGATGTGATAAATGGAGTGGAGCTGTGGTATCACGCAAATGGCACGATCATTAGTAAGACGCCTTTTGTCAATGGCGAGATATGTGGCATACAGGAGATCTTTAGCCCAGAGGGAATCTTGCAAGAATCTAGAGAATGGGTGCGTGGCGAGGTGCATTTTGTCAAGGAGTATCACGAAAATGGGATATTACGCTCAGCTGTCGCATATGATGAGGAAGACAGAAAGCAAGGCATAGGGAAATACTACGATAAAGAGGGGAATCTCGAGCGTGAGGTAACCTATGACAAAGATATAATCTGTGGCATCGTGCGGGAATATAATAAAAATGGGCTTGTGAGTGAGAGTGTGTATGAAAATGGCAAAAAGGTGAGTAGCAAAGAGATGGGCAGATAGAAGTCGCCTAGATTCACAATTAGATTCAGTAAGAGAGACTTGTAGGTAGTGAAAAATATAGCGTTTTTTGATTTTGATGGGACGATAACGACAAAAGATAGCCTTTTTGTGTTTGTGAAATTTGCAGTGGGGAAGTGGAGATTTTATAAAGGGCTTGTGGCGCGCTGCTGGATACTCTTTGGCTATATGTTGGGATTATGCTCAAACACTTACGCTAAGCAATCACTAATGCGGTATTTTTTTAAGGGATATAGTGCGCGGGAGTTTGCACTGTTGTGTGAGAATTTTCAGACTACGCTTTGTGGGATTCTTAGAATCCAAGCGATGGAAAAAATTGCGTGGCACAAGGATAGGGGCGATATCGTGGTTGTGGTGAGTGCGACTTTTGAAGAGTATCTCAAGCCATTTTGTCAGAATCTAGGATTAGAATGCCTCGCCACGCGACTAGAAGTCGTAGATGGAGTGCTTAGTGGTAAGTTTGGGACACCAAATTGCTATGGGGAACAAAAGGCGGTGCGTATCAGGGCGAGCTATGATATAGTGCAGTATGAGGAGATTTATGCGTATGGGGATTCTAAGGGGGATTTGGCGATGCTAGCGCTAGCGACGCAGAGATTTTATAAGAAGTTTTATTAAGGTGGGTGGTGGAGATGATTGTCGCATTAAAAGGTAGTGTGGAGAGATTGGAGCCGACATTTGTGGAGATTGATGTAGGTGGCGTGGTGTATGGGTTGGGGGTTTCACTCAATACAAGTATGCGCCTTAAAGAGTGTGCTAGTGAGCGCGTCAAGGTGCTGTGCGTGCAGATTATACGCGAAGATTCACAGGCGTTATTTGGGTTTTTTGATGAGGTGGAGCGTTTGAGTTTCGAACGCTTGATAAAGATTAATGGTGTGGGACCCAAGGTGGCGTTGGCGATTCTTAGCACTTATACGCCTCAAAGTTTTGCAAAGATTTTAGAAGATAAGGATATACAGGCATTGCAGCGTGTGCCGGGGATAGGCGCTAAGAGTGCAGGAAAGATAATGGTGGAGTTGGCAGGATTTTTTAATGAGCTTATAGAAGATAGGATTGAGAAAAATACTATGAGTGATGTCAAACGCGAGGCAAGTGCTGCGCTAGAATCTCTAGGCTTTAAGAGCGCAGATATCAGCAACGCACTAAAAAATATAAGTGGTGGCGAGGTGGCAGATATCGTCAAAGAAGCACTAAAAATTTTGGGTAAGAAAAAATAAAAAACAATCAATAAATGCTTGACAACATAGGTTTTTCTGTATATAATTCCAACCTTTATTTTGTTTGCGTGTGTTTTTAACCCACTAAGTTTATTTTGTTGTGCTGGTTTAGCTCAGTTGGTAGAGCATCTGCCTTGTAAGCAGAGGGTCGGGGGTTCAAGTCCCTTAACCAGCTCCATTTCAAACTCTAGCAGCTTTCTGCTTTCAGTGTTTGACCAGTGTTTAGCTATGTTTGGTGAGTTACTCAAGTGGCCAACGAGGGCAGACTGTAAATCTGCTGACTTTGTCTTCCGTGGTTCGAATCCACGACTCACCACCATTGATTTGGGCGGGTTGGTTTGGACTAAATTAGTGGTAGTCGAGATAGTTTTGTTGTTATGAAGATGCGGGAATAGCTCAGTTGGCTAGAGCATCAGCCTTCCAAGCTGAGGGTCGCGGGTTCGAGCCCCGTTTCCCGCTCCATATACTGGGAGCTGATTCTTTCATTATTTATGTGGGTGTTTGTAGATTGTGCAGCACTCTTTAAGCTTTATAGAATCAATTCCGCGTTTTTGTGTCAGGTGTGTTGCCCATATAGCTCAGTGGCAGAGCACTTCCTTGGTAAGGAAGAGGTCGGCGGTTCAATCCCGCTTATGGGCTCCAGTTTTTCTTAAGAGAATCTTTGTGAGATAGCTCTTAATACTACAAAAATTTAGGAGAGAAGTTATGGCAAAAGAAAAATTTAACAGAAGCAAGCCGCATGTGAATGTCGGAACTATCGGACATGTGGATCATGGTAAGACTACTTTGAGTGCTGCGATTTCTGCTGTATTGGCTACAAAAGGACTTGCAGAACTTAAAGACTATGACAATATCGACAATGCCCCTGAAGAAAAAGAAAGAGGTATTACTATCGCAACATCTCACATTGAGTATGAGACAGAAAATCGCCACTATGCGCATGTTGATTGCCCCGGGCACGCAGACTATGTAAAAAATATGATTACAGGTGCTGCACAAATGGATGGAGCGATCTTAGTCGTATCTGCTGCAGATGGTCCTATGCCACAAACAAGAGAGCACATTCTATTGTCTCGTCAGGTGGGTGTGCCATATATCGTTGTGTTTTTGAATAAACAAGATATGGTTGATGATGCAGAGCTTTTGGAACTTGTAGAAATGGAAGTGAGAGAGTTGCTCTCGAGCTATGAATTCCCGGGCGATGACACACCTATCGTTGCAGGTTCTGCGCTTAAAGCACTTGAAGAAGCAAAAGAGGGCAAAGTAGGTGAGTGGGGTGAGAAAATCCTCAAGCTTATGGAAGAAGTAGATAGATATATCCCTACTCCTCAAAGAGATGTGGATAAGACATTCCTTATGCCAGTAGAAGATGTATTCTCGATCGCTGGTCGTGGAACCGTGGTAACTGGTAGAATCGAGAGAGGTGAAATCAAGGTTGGTGATGAGGTTGAAATCGTGGGTATCCGTGATACTCAAAAAACAACCGTAACTGGTGTTGAGATGTTTAGAAAAGAGCTTGATAAAGGTGAAGCAGGCGATAATGTCGGCATTCTTCTAAGAGGAACAAAAAAAGAAGAAGTAGAGAGAGGTATGGTTCTCTGTAAGCCCGGCTCTATTACACCTCACAAGAAATTTGAAGGCGAGATTTATGTGCTTTCTAAAGATGAGGGCGGACGCCACACACCATTCTTTAATGGCTATAGACCACAATTCTATGTGCGCACTACCGATGTAACAGGTTCTATTAAGCTTCCTGATGGCGTTGAGATGGTAATGCCCGGTGATAATGTAAAGATTACTGTTGAGCTCATTAACCCAATCGCACTTGAGGAAGGAACGCGTTTTGCTATCCGTGAAGGTGGTAGAACGGTTGGTGCTGGTGTGGTAACTAAGATTCTTGAATAGGGTTTGAGATGGCTAAGGGAAATGTAGTAAAGATAGGTCTTAAGTGTTCAGAATGTGGTGATATAAACTATAGCACCACCAAGAACGCCAAGACTCAAACAGAAAAACTGGAGCTCAGGAAGTTTTCTCCTAGATTGAATAAGCACACTATTCACAAGGAAGTAAAACTTAAAAGCTAGGCTTGTCCTAGCTTTGTAGGTCAGTAGCTCCAATGGTAGAGCGTCGGTCTCCAAAACCGAGTGTTGGGGGTTCGAGTCCCTCCTGGCCTGCCATAAAGCTAGTTTAGAGATATTGCTATGAAGTAGAGATGGTGCAAAAGGGTAGTGATGAAAAAAGTTGTAGCTTATTATAGAAACGCAAAAGAAGAGCTTAATAAGGTTATAAGGCCTACAAAAGAGCAAGTTAGAAATGCTTCTATATCGGTTGTTACTGTTGTTGTTGTCATTACTTTATTTTTGGCATTAGTTGATCTTATCTCATCTGCTTCTGTATCTAGTATCATATCGTAAGATAGTGGTGTGTCGTAGTTAGGGAAAGGGGTAGGTTTTGGAATGGTATGCTATACAAACATATTCCGGTAGTGAGCAATCTGTAAAGAGAGCTATTGAGAATCTTATCGTAGAGAATAAGATACAAGATAGGTTTGAGCAGATTGTCGTCCCTACCGAGGCTATTTATGAAGACAAAAAGAAAATAACACAGAGGAGCCTGTATCCGGGGTATGTGTTTATCAAGGTTGAGCTTGATACAAAATTGTGGCATATGATACAATCTTTACCGCGAGTTGGACGCTTCATAGGAGAGAGCAAAAAACCTACTCCACTTAATGAAGCGGATATCGAAAAGATACTCGATAAGATTCGCAATCCTGCTGAGCCAAAACCCAAAGTGTTTTTTGAAAATGGAGAGGTTGTGCGTATTGTTGAGGGTCCATTTGCAAACTTTACTGGGACTGTTGAGGAATACGACATAGAGCGTCGCACTTTGAAACTCAATGTCTCTATTTTCAGTCGTAATACATTGGTGGAGATACTGTATTCACAAGTAGAAAAGATAATCTAATACTTTGGATTTCATTTTATAAAGAGAGGACATTGCTATGGGAAAAAAAGTCGTTGGTGAGCTTAAATTACAAATACCTGCAGGGAAGGCTAATCCATCTCCTCCTGTTGGTCCGGCACTTGGACAGAGAGGTATCAATATTATGGAGTTTTGTAAGGCTTTTAATGAAAAAACAAAGGATATGGGTAATTTTAATATCCCTGTTCTTATTACGGTTTATCAGGATAAGAGCTTTAGCTTTGTCACAAAGAAACCTCCAGTTACGGATTTAATTAAAAAGGCTATCAACTTGGGCAAGGGCTCGGATAATCCGCTAAAAAATAAGGTGGGTAAGCTTACCCAAAAGCAACTACAAGAGATAGCAGAGACTAAGCTTGAAGATCTTAACGCTGTGGATATTGAAGCAGCAAAGAAAATCGTTGCGGGTAGTGCTAGAAGTATGGGTGTTGAAATAGTAGATTAGTGTATGGAGTTTTGAGATGGGAAAAAAGATAACAAAAAGATTACAGGCTTTGCAAGCAAAGGTTGATACCAATAAAATTTATGATGTTGCTAGTGGAGTAAGCCTTGTCAAGTCTTTGGCATCCACGAAGTTTGATGAAACCGTTGAGATTGCCCTAAAGCTCGGTGTTGATCCACGACATGCTGATCAAATGATTCGTGGTGCGGTGGTATTGCCTCACGGCACGGGAAAAAAAGTTCGCGTAGCGGTTTTTGCAAAGGGCGTGAAGGCTGATGAGGCAAAAGCAGCAGGAGCGGATATCGTAGGCGCTGATGATTTGGCTGAAGAAATCAAGAATGGCAATACAGATTTTGACATGGTTATAGCAACGCCGGATATGATGGCATTGGTTGGAAAGGTTGGTAGAATCTTAGGTCCAAAAGGCTTGATGCCAAATCCCAAGACGGGGACTGTAACCGCTGATGTGAGCAAGGCTGTAACAAATGCCAAAAGCGGGCAAGTAAATTTCCGCGTAGATAAAAAAGGGATTATTCACGCTCCTGTCGGTAAAGTGAGTTTTCAAGAGGATAAAATTAGAGAAAATATGCTTGAACTTGTGCGCGTTATCAATAGGCTAAAGCCTGCTTCTGCAAAAGGTAAATATATCAGAAGTGGCACATTATCTCTAACTATGAGTCCGGGTGTAAAGCTAGATTCTCAGGAATTGATGGATACAAAATAAAGATTTATTTCTTTTATCTTAGATCGAAGATCATCGGGGCATTTGCTTAAAAGATACACCCTATGTGAGATTTGGTCTGAAAGGAGAGAAGCATGACTAAGCAAGACAAGATTCAGACTATAGAGAACCTTACTTCTGAGTTTCGGGATGCGAGCTCTATGATCATTTGTGATTACAAGGGCTTGAGTGTTGCGCAGCTGGAATCTTTGCGTGCAAAAGCAAGGGAAGAGAACATTAAAGTTCGTGTGATCAAAAACACACTTGCAAAAATTGCTATGCAAAATGCGCAATATCCCCAATCAGAGCTTACTGGCACAAATATTTTTGTCTGGGGCGATGATCAGATTAAGCTCGCAAAAGTGGTTTGCAAGTTTGCGGATGCAAACGAAGATAAGTTTGCTTTGAAGTTTGGTTATTTTGATGGCAATGTGGTCCAAAAAGATCATATCGTATCTGTTTCAAAGTTGCCAAGCAGAGAAGAGCTTATTGGTATGTTGTTGTCAGTTTGGAGTGCGCCGGCAAGATACTTTGTCACGGGGCTTGATAATCTAAGAAAACAAAAAGAAGAAGCATAAAACATTAAAAGGAGCGAAAATGGCTATTTCAAAAGAAGAAGTTTTGGAATATATTGGCGGTCTTTCAGTATTGGAGCTTTCAGAGCTTGTTAAGGCTTTTGAAGAGAAGTTTGGCGTGAGTGCCGCTCCCACCGTTGTAGCTGGAGCAGTAGCTGCAGGTGGTGGTGCAGGTGGTGCGGAAGAGAAGACAGAGTTTAACATCGTGCTCGTGGATGCAGGTGCTAACAAAATTAATGTCATTAAAGCCGTGAGAGAGATCACAGGGCTTGGTCTCAAAGAGGCTAAAGACGCTACAGAAAATACTCCAAGCACCCTTAAGGAAGGTGTGAGCAAAGAAGATGCTGAAAACTTCAAAAAGAAACTTGAGGAAGCAGGCGCAAAAGTAGAAGTCAAATAACTCTACAGCGTTCGGTTTCCAAGGGGAAGTTGCCCAATCTCGCTTATATGGCGGGGATTGGGCTTTTTGCGTTTTTGCACTCTGTAGAGGTTTTTTGCACGAGATTTCTACAGAGTGCTACTCTTAAATCCACATCGTGAAGGTTGAGCAAATGTCAGAGCAAATAAAACAAAACAAAAGATTCCGTATAGACTTTACTAAAAATCCTCAATTGCTAGATGTCCCCGATCTTTTATCTTTGCAGCGAGATAGTTATAATGATTTTTTATTCGCAGATTCTACAAAAGAAAGTGGTATAGAGAAAGTTTTTAAATCCATTTTTCCCATTCAAGATGCCCAGAATCGTATCACGCTGGAATATGCTGGTTGTGAGTTTGGTAAGCCTAGATATACCACAAGAGAAGCTATGGAGCGAGGGATCACATACTCCATTCCGCTAAAAATTAAAATCCGCCTTATTTTTTGGGAAAAAGACGAAAAAAGTGGAGAAAAACTTGCGGTAAAAGATGTAAAAGAGCAAAGTATTTTTATCCGAGAGATTCCATTAATGACGGATCGCACGAGTTTTATCATCAATGGTGTTGAGCGCGTTGTGGTGAATCAGCTACACAGAAGTCCGGGTGTAATTTTTAAAGAAGAGGAGTCTAATACCTCCTCAAATAAACTCATTTATACGGGACAGATTATCCCAGATAGAGGGGCTTGGCTCTACTTTGAATATGATGCAAAAGACATTTTGTATGCTCGTATCAACAAACGCAGAAAAATCCCTGTAACCATCATTTTACGCGCACTTGGATACACTAAACAGGATATTTTGAATATTTTTTACCCCTCGCTAAGCGTGCGTTTTGAAAAAAATAAATGCTTTGTGCCCTTTAGTGTAGAAAATGTCGGTGCGCGCGCGGAGTTTGATATCAAAGATTCTAAGGGCAATCTCTTGCTTGCATCGGGCAAAAGAATAGGGAGCAAAAAACTTAAGGAATTAAAGGAACTTGAAAAAGACATTAAGTGGATGGAATATCCACTGCAAAGGCTTGTGGATCGATACCTATCAGAGGCAGTGTATGATAAAAATGGGGAATTGCTTTTTGATATTTTGACACAACTTGATGAGAGTAAGATTCAAAAGATTCTAGAAAATGGGATTAAAGAATTCAAAGTTGCCAATGATACTGCTAAGGGCTTGGATAATTCCTTGATGAATTCCTTTGCTAGTGACGCGGAGTCGCTACGAAACCTCAAACACACAGAAAACATTGAGGATGAAAATGATCTCTCAGCAATCAGAATCTACAAGGTTATGCGTCCCGGTGAGCCTGTAACCAAAGATGTGGCAAAAGCGTTTGTCAATCAGCTATTTTTTGATCCGGAGCGTTACGATCTCACACGCGTTGGGCGTATGAAAATGAATCATAAGCTTGGATTGGATGTTCCTGATTATGTTACGGTGCTAACGTACAACGATATTATTGCGACGATTAAGTATCTTATGGATGTGCGCAATGGCGAGGGGCACATTGATGACAGAGATCACTTAGGCAACAGAAGGATTCGATCTATCGGTGAGCTTTTGGCAAACGAGCTGCACACTGGGCTTGTCAAAATGCAAAAGGCTATCCGCGATAAACTTAGCTCACTCAATGGTTCGTTTGAGAATCTTATGCCTCATGATTTGATCAATTCTAAGATGATCACAAGCACGATTATGGAGTTTTTTACAGGTGGGCAGCTCTCGCAATTTATGGATCAGACAAATCCGCTTGCTGAGATCACACATAAGCGTAGATTGTCTGCGCTTGGGGAAGGTGGGCTTGTCAAAGAGCGCGTGGGATTTGAAGCGCGTGATGTGCATCCCACACACTATGGCAGAATCTGTCCTATCGAAACACCAGAGGGGCAGAATATTGGTTTAATCAATACGCTTTCAACCTTTACGCATGTCAATAGCTTGGGATTCATTGAGGCACCTTATAAGAAAGTCAAAAATGGCAAGGTGAGTAACGAGATCACATACATTACCGCCGCGCAAGAGGAGGGTCTCATCATCGCGCCGGCTTCTACGAAGGTTGATAAAAATGGCAGCATTATCGAAGACTTGATAGAGGCAAGAAAAGATGGCGAGATTATCCTCACGGAAAAATCCAAGGTGGATTTGATAGATTTAAGCCCAAGAATGCTTGTGGGTGTGGCTGCATCGCTTATCCCATTCCTAGAGCACGATGACGCAAACCGCGCGCTTATGGGCTCAAATATGCAGCGTCAAGCAGTGCCATTGCTCACACCTGATGCACCTGTCGTGGGAACGGGTATAGAGAAGGTAATCGCGCGTGATGCGTGGGAGGCGATCAAAGCAAAGCGAGGCGGGATTGTCGAAAAGGTAGATTCTAAAAGTATTTATATTTTGGGAGAAGATGAGAGTGGTGCATATATCGACTACTATTCACTCTGCAAAAATTTACGGACTAACCAAAACACTTCATTCTCCCAACGCCCAATCGTGAGAAAAGGCGATAGTGTCGAGGCAGGACAGGTTATCGCTGATGGTCCAAGTATGGATAGTGGCGAGTTGGCACTCGGTAAGAATATCCGAGTGGCGTTTATGCCGTGGAATGGCTATAACTTTGAAGATGCGATTGTGGTGAGTGAGCGTCTCATTAAGGAAGACACATTCACTTCCGTGCATATTTATGAAAAAGAGATTGAAGCGCGTGAGCTAAAGCATGGGACAGAGGAGATCACATCAGATATTCCGGGTGTTAAAGAGAGCGAAATAGCCCATCTCGATGAGAGCGGGATTGTGCGTATTGGGACTTATGTCTCTCAAGGTATGATTTTGGTGGGCAAGGTTTCACCAAAAGGCGAAGTGAAGCCTACTCCAGAGGAGCGATTGCTGCGTGCGATTTTTGGGGAAAAGGCTGGGCATGTGATCAATAAATCATTGTATTGTCCTCCGTCTTTAGAAGGCGTCGTAGTCGATGTGAAAATTTTCACTAAAAAAGGCTATGAGAAAGATTCAAGAGCCATTAGTGCGTATGAGCAGGAAAAATCTGTGCTAGATATCGAACACCACGATAGACTAACGATGCTCAATCAAGAAGAGATGGTCAGAATCTCCGCTATGCTTTCTAAACAAAAGCTCGTGAGTGATGCGAGTATCGGTGGCAAAAAGTTTAAAAAAGGACAGAGTATCCCCAAAGAGGATATAGCAAATATCAATCGCTTTGCGCTCAATACGCTTATTAAGAGCTATTCTAAAGAAATGCAGACAAAATATGAGCAAATCAAAGCAAACTTCTTAGAGCAAAAAAAGGCTTTGGGAGAGGAGCACGAGGAGAAGCTCTCAATCCTAGAAAAAGATGATATTTTGCCAAGTGGCGTTGTCAAGCTCGTGAAAATCTATATAGCGACAAAACGCAAACTCAAAGTAGGGGATAAAATGGCGGGACGCCACGGGAATAAAGGTATCGTCTCTAATATCGTGCCCTTAGTGGATATGCCTTATACCAAAGACGGCGAGCCTGTGGATATCATCCTCAATCCCTTGGGTGTGCCAAGCCGTATGAATATCGGACAGATTCTTGAAGTGCATTTGGGGCTAGTGGGCAAGAATCTAGGCAAGCAGATTGAGGATATTTTTGCACAGCAAAGCCAGTCGTGGATTAAAAATTTGCGCAACAAAATGCTTGAAATCTCTAAGGTTGTAAATACCGATAATCCAGCAGCCACGGAGTTTTTGAAAAATCTCTCTGATGAGGATCTCATCCTTTATGCCAAAGATTGGAGCAAGGGTGTGAAGTTTGCTATCCCGGTGTTTGAGGGGATTGAGCAGGAGCGTTTTAATAAGCTTTTTGAGCTTGCAAAAATCGATATGGATGGCAAAACAGAGCTTTATGACGGCAGGACGGGCGAGAAAATGATCGAGCGCGTGAATGTGGGGTATATGTATATGCTCAAACTTCATCATCTTGTCGATGAAAAAGTGCATGCACGAAGCACAGGTCCATACAGTCTCGTAACGCAGCAGCCAGTGGGTGGTAAGGCACTTTTTGGCGGGCAGAGATTCGGAGAAATGGAGGTGTGGGCGCTTGAGGCTTATGGTGCGGCTCACACACTCAAGGAAATGCTTACTATTAAATCTGATGATACAGAAGGCAGAAAAGAGGCGTATAAAGCTATCACAAGGGGCGAGCACGTGGGAGAATCTAAGATTCCAGAGACATTCTATGTGCTTGCAAAGGAACTTCAGTCACTCGTGCTTGATGTCAAGGTGTATGGAGATGAGGTCGATGAGAGCGGTGCTTCTAAGCCACTAGTTATCAAAGAGGATAATCGCCCTAAGGATTTTAATGCGTTTCAGCTCGTGCTTGCGAGCCCAGAGAGTATCCGATCGTGGAGTCGTGGTGAGGTAAAAAAACCAGAAACAATCAATTATCGCACGCTTAAACCCGAGCGCGATGGGTTGTTTTGTGCAAAAATCTTTGGTCCTGTGAGAAATTATGAATGCCTTTGTGGGAAATACAAAAAGATGCGCTACAAAGGTATGGTGTGTGAAAAATGCGGCGTGGAGGTGACAGAATCTAAGGTGAGGCGTTACAGAATGGGGCACATTGAGCTTGTCGCTCCTGTGGCACATATTTGGTATGTGAGCTCTTTGCCAAGCCGCATAGGCACACTCCTTGGCGTGAAAATGAAGGATCTTGAGCGCGTGTTGTATTATGAGGCTTATATCGTCAAAGATCCGGGCGAAGCATCGTATGACAATGAGGGCACAAAGCCTATTATGAAATATGATGTGCTAAACGAGGAGCAGTATCAAAATATTTATCAGCGTTTTGGGGATAAGGGCTTTGTCGCGCAAATGGGTGCGGAGGCTGTGAGAGAATTGCTAGAGCAACTTGATTTGGTGGAGTTGCTCCAAAGATTGCGTGAAGAGGCGAAATCCACGAACTCTGAAGCTAAGAAAAAGACGATTGTTAAGCGTCTTAAGGTTGTGGAGAGCTTTATTAATTCTGGCAATCGTCCAGAATGGATGGTACTCACAGTGCTACCGGTATTGCCACCGGATTTGCGTCCGCTTGTGGCACTTGATGGCGGGAAGTTTGCGGTGAGTGATGTCAATGATCTCTATCGTCGCGTTATCAATCGAAACCAACGCCTTAAACGCCTTATCGAACTAGATTCACCAGAGATTATTATCCGCAACGAAAAGCGTATGCTCCAAGAGGCAGTCGATGCGCTCTTTGATAATGGTAGAAACGCAAATGCGGTTAAAGGTGCCAATAAGCGCCCGCTTAAATCGCTTTCAGAGATTATTAAAGGCAAGCAGGGGAGATTCCGACAGAATCTACTTGGTAAGCGCGTGGATTTTTCTGGACGAAGCGTCATTGTAGTGGGACCAAATCTGCGTATGGATCAGTGTGGATTGCCAAAAAATATGGCTCTTGAGCTCTTTAAGCCGCATTTGTTTGCCAAACTTGAGGAAAAGGGCTATGCCACCAACCTCAAGCAAGCAACTAAGATGATTGCGCAAAAAAATAATGAGGTGTGGGAGTGCCTACAGGAGATTGTCGAGGATTATCCGGTGCTATTAAACCGCGCGCCAACCTTACACAAGCAGTCTATCCAAGCGTTTCACCCAAAACTCATCAATGGTAAGGCGATTCAGCTCCACCCATTGGTGTGCTCGGCGTTTAATGCTGACTTTGATGGCGATCAGATGGCTGTGCATGTGCCGCTTTCGCAGGAGGCTATCGCAGAATGCAAGGTGCTTATGCTTAGCTCTATGAATATCCTGCTCCCCGCTAGTGGTAAGGCGGTGGCTGTCCCTAGCCAAGATATGGTGCTAGGGCTTTATTATCTCTCTTTGGAGAAAAAGGGTGCTAAGGGCGAGCATAAAATCTTTGCAAGCGCGCAAGATGCTATGATAGCCATTGATTTAGGAGAGTTAGACATTAACGCCAAGATTCGTGTTTCTTTTGAACGCAGGATCATAGAGACGACTGCAGGAAGAATGATTATTAGCTCAATCCTGCCGGATTTTGTGCCGCTCAATCTTTGGAATAAGGTGCTGAAAAAGCAAGATATTGGCGCGCTTGTGGATTATGTGCATAAGTGCGGCGGTTTGGGAGTTACGGCGACATTCCTTGATAATTTAAAAAATCTTGGATTCAAATACGCTACCAAGGCTGGTATTTCTATTGCCGCTCCTGATATCATCACACCCGATGATAAGCAGACTATGATCGAGGCAGCTCGCAATGAGATTAAGGTGGTGCAGGGAGCTTTTGAATCTGGATCTTCGACAGCACAAGAGCGCTATAACAAAATCATCGACATTTGGACGCGCACAAGTGAAGAGATGGGTAAGACATTGGCTAAGAAGATTCGAGAGGATAAGCAGGGATTTAACTCAATCCATATGATGGCAGATTCTGGAGCGCGTGGTAGTGCGGCGCAGATCAGGCAGCTTTCTGCTATGCGTGGTTTGATGACTAAGCCCGATGGCACGATTATCGAGTCGCCTATCACCTCAAACTTTAAAGAGGGCTTGAATGTGCTAGAGTATTTTAACTCCACACACGGTGCGCGAAAAGGGCTCGCCGATACGGCGCTTAAAACTGCTAATGCTGGGTATTTGACAAGAAAACTCATTGATGTGAGTCAAAATGTGAAGGTAACTATCGAGGATTGCGGCACACACGAGGGTGTAGAGATCTCGGATATTACCGTTGGTGGCTCTCTTGTGGAATCTTTGCGTGAAAGTGTGCAGGGCAGAGTGCTAGCGAGGGATATTATCGATCCGATTACTAATGAGATTCTCTTTAGTGAGGGTGTGCTCATCGATGAAGAGATGGCGATGCGCATCGATGAGGCGGGTGTGAAAAATGTAACAATCCGCACTCCTGTAACCTGCAAGGCACCAAAGGGTGTGTGCGCTAAATGTTATGGACTAAATCTCGGTGAATCTAAGATGGCAAAACCCGGCGATGCGGTTGGTGTGCTGGCAGCTCAGAGTATCGGCGAGCCCGGCACGCAGCTCACGCTGAGGACTTTCCACATCGGTGGGACAGCAAGCACAAGCCAAGAGGAAAACAGAATCGAGGCGAACAAAGAAGGCTTTATCCGCTACTACAATATTAAGACATTCAAAAACAAAGAAGGTCAGCATATCGTAGCCAATAGACGCAATGCCGCCGTCTTACTCGTGGAGCCCAAAATCAAGGCGCCATTTGATGGTGTGGTGCATATCGAAAATGTACATGATGAAGTGGTGATCACGGTTGTGGGCGATAAGGATAAGGTGCATTATAATTTGCGCAAAGATGATATCGCTAAGAAAAATGAGCTTGCAGGAATCACTGGCAAAGTCGATGGCAAGCTTTTGGTGCCTCACGATAGCGGCTACAAAGTCAGTGCAGGCGGCAGTATCGTGGATATCATCAAAGATGGCTGGAATGTGCCACACAGAATCCCATATGGTAGCGAGCTAAAAGTTGCCGATAACGATCCAATCGCCTGCAAGATTGAGGCAAAAGAAAAAGGCATCGTCAAGTATTATTTCTTAAACTCCGATACCCTAGAGCGCAAACGCGACATCAAAAAGGGTATGGTGATTGATGAAAAAGGCGTGTTTGCAGTCATCGCCGATGAGAACGACAGAGAATCTACGCGCCACTATATCGCGCGCAACTCCAAGATTCTAATCGATGATAATAGCGTGGTGGATTCTGAGAGTATCATTGCCCAACCGCTTAATAAAGAAAATATCGTCGTGGCTAGTTGGGATCCTTATAATAACCCAACAATCGCAGAAGTGGGCGGAAAAGTCGAGTATCGAGACATCATCGCTGGTATCACGGTTAATGAGCAAGAAGATGAGCTCACTGGTGCTAAGAGCTTTATTGTCAGTGAGTATATTCCGGCGGACAAAAAGCCTGCTATCGTGGTGATTGATAAGGCTGGTAAGGAGCATATCTATCCTTTAGAATCCAATACAACTATTGCGATTCAAGATGGTGCGGTTGTGCAGGAAGCCGATATTTTGGCAAAGACACCTAAGGCATTGGTAAAATCTAAGGATATTACCGGAGGTTTGCCACGCGTTTCAGAGCTCTTTGAAGCACGCAAGCCAAAAGACATCGCAGTTCTCTCAGAAATCGATGGGGTTGTGAGCTTTGGTAAGGCTTTAAGAGGCAAAGAGAGGATTGTGGTTACCGCGGATGATGGGCGTGTGGCAGAGTATTCTGTGGATAAAAATAAGAGAATCTTGGTGCGCGCTGGTGAATTTGTCCATGCAGGCGAGGCGATGACAGATGGAGTGGTTTCAAGCCACGATATTTTGAGAATCTCTGGGGAGAAGGCGCTACATAAATACATCGTGAGTGAGGTGCAGCAAGTCTATCGCCGTCAGGGCGTGAATATCGCTGATAAGCATATTGAGATTATTGTCTCACAGATGCTGCGACAAGTTAAGATTATCGATAGCGGCGATACGAAGTTTATTGATGGCGATTTGATTAGCAAGCGTCATTTTAAAGAGGAAAATGAGCGGATTCTCAAGCTCGGTGGGGAGCCAGCTATTGCGGAACCGGTGTTGCTTGGTATCACAAGGGCGGCTATAGGAAGCGATTCTGTGATTTCAGCAGCATCATTCCAAGAGACTACCAAAGTCTTAACAGAGGCTAGTATAGCGGCTAAAACAGATACACTTGATGACTTAAAGGAAAATGTGGTGCTTGGTAGAATGATTCCGGTAGGGACAGGGCTCTATCATCACAAGAAGTTCAAGTATAGTGTGCAGGACGCAAAAGAGAGCTAATTTTGGGCTCTCTAAGATAAACAAAAGCTTTGGTGGGCTATAATCCCACCATTTTTCACATTACATTTGGGAAAGGATATTCGTGCCAACTATCAATCAGTTAATCAGAAAAGAGAGAAAAAAAGTTCTTAAGAAAACTAAGTCACCGGCATTGCTAGAATGCCCACAGAGAAGGGGTGTTTGCACTCGTGTTTATACCACCACTCCTAAAAAGCCAAACTCCGCACTTAGAAAAGTAGCAAAAGTCAAGCTCACATCAAAATTTGAGGTTATTAGCTATATCCCCGGAGAGGGACACAATCTCCAAGAGCACTCTATTGTGCTTGTGCGCGGTGGTCGTGTGAAAGACTTACCGGGTGTGAAATACCATATTGTGCGTGGTGCGTTGGATACTGCAGGTGTGGCTAAGAGAACTGTTTCGCGTAGTAAATATGGTGCCAAAAAAGCTAAGAGTGGCGCTGATAAAAAATAAATCACTTAAGGAAGGTTTTGTATGAGAAGAAGAAAAGCTCCCGTTAGAGAGGTTTTGGGTGATCCTATCTACAACAACAAAGTAGTTACGAAATTTATCAATAAAATGATGTATGATGGTAAGAAAAGCGTGAGTGAGAAAATTATCTACGCTGCATTTGACAAGATAGAAGAGAAGAGTGGCGAGAAGGGAATTGAGGTGTTTGAAAAAGCCCTAGAAAAGGTTAAGCCATTGGTGGAAGTGCGTAGCCGTAGGGTAGGTGGTGCTACCTATCAAGTCCCGGTGGAGGTGCGCCCTGCTAGACAACAATCACTTTCTATCCGATGGATTCTAGAAGCCACAAGAAAGCGTAATGAACGCACTATGGTAGAGAGATTAGCAAATGAGCTAATGGATGCGGTAAATGATAGAGGTGCAGCGTTTAAGAAAAGAGAAGATGTGCATAAGATGGCGGAAGCGAACAAGGCGTTTGCACACTATCGTTGGTAAGACTCTTTGAAGGACTAGATTATGGCGAGACAAACCCCATTAAACAGAATTAGAAACATAGGTATTGCAGCGCATATTGACGCTGGTAAGACGACGACTTCAGAGAGGATTTTATTTTATACCGGTGTGAGTCATAAAATCGGCGAGGTGCATGATGGTGCTGCGACGATGGACTGGATGGAGCAGGAAAAAGAGCGGGGCATTACGATCACCTCTGCAGCAACGACTTGTTTTTGGAAGGATTATCAGATAAACCTGATTGATACCCCCGGGCACGTGGATTTTACAATTGAAGTAGAGCGCTCTATGCGCGTGCTAGATGGTGCTGTGGCAGTGTTTTGTTCGGTAGGTGGCGTGCAACCACAGAGTGAAACCGTTTGGAGACAAGCAAACAAATATGGCGTGCCTAGAATGGTGTTTGTGAATAAAATGGATAGAATTGGGGCAAATTTCTATAATGTAGAGTCTCAAATCAAGCAACGCCTAAAGGCAAATCCTGTGCCTATTAATATCCCCATTGGAGCCGAGGAAAACTTCAAGGGCGTAGTGGATCTCATCCAAATGAAAGCAATCGTATGGAATGACGAATCTATGGGGGCTAAATACGATATAGAGGATATTCCAGCAGATCTTATGGACAAAGCAAAGGAATATCGAGAAAAACTTCTTGAATCTGTAGCGGAGCAGGACGAGGTATTGATGGAAAAATATCTCGGTGGCGAGGAGCTTAGCGTTGATGAGATCAAAAAGGGCATTAAGGCGGGTTGTCTCAGTATGAGTTTAATCCCTATGCTTTGTGGCTCTAGCTTTAAAAACAAAGGCGTGCAGACGCTTTTGGATGCGGTAGTGGATTTTCTCCCAGCGCCCACGGAAGTTGCAGAGATTAGGGGTATCAATCCAAAAGATGAAAGCGAGATCAGCGTAGAATCTAGTGATAAGGGTGCTTTTGCGGGCTTAGCGTTTAAGATTATGACTGATCCATTTGTGGGGCAGCTGACATTTGTGCGGGCTTATCGTGGTATGCTAGAGTCTGGAAGCTATGTTTTAAACTCTACTAAAGGCAAAAAGGAGCGCGTTGGTAGGCTCTTAAAAATGCACTCTAATAAACGTGAGGATATTAAAGAGATTTATGCCGGCGAAATTTGTGCGTTTGTGGGGCTAAAAGACACGCTTACTGGGGATACATTGTGTGATGAGAAAGAGCCAGTGATATTGGAGAGAATGGAATTCCCAGAGCCGGTAATTCAAATTGCAGTTGAGCCAAAGACAAAGGCAGATCAAGAAAAAATGTCTATCGCATTGGGCAAGCTTGCTGAGGAAGATCCAAGCTTTAGAGTAAGCACACAAGAAGAGACAGGGCAGACGCTCATCGGCGGTATGGGAGAGTTGCACCTAGAAATCATCGTTGATAGGCTGAAAAGAGAGTTTAAAGTCGAGGCAGAAGTGGGGCAGCCACAGGTGGCGTTTAGAGAGACGGTGAGAAGTGCTGTCGAGCAGGAGTGCAAATACGCCAAGCAATCAGGCGGACGTGGTCAATATGGGCATGTATTTATCCGACTAGAGCCAAAAGAGCCCGGCAGTGGTTATGAGTTTGTTAATAACATTAGTGGCGGTGTGATCCCTAAGGAATACATTCCTGCTGTGGATAAAGGTATCCAAGAAGCTATGCAAAATGGCGTGTTGGCAGGGTATCCTGTGGTGGATTTTAAAGTAACGCTTTATGATGGTAGCTATCACGAAGTGGATTCATCAGAGATGGCATTTAAAATCGCGGGTTCTATGGCGTTTAAAGATGCGTGTAGAAAGGCGAATGCGGTATTGCTAGAGCCGCTTATGAAAGTCGAAGTAGAGGTGCCAGAGGAGTATATGGGCGATGTGATAGGAGATCTCAACCGAAGACGCGGACAGATTAACTCTATGGACGATCGTATGGGGCTAAAGATTGTCAATGCGTTTGTTCCATTGGCTGAAATGTTTGGATACTCTACCGATTTGCGCTCCGCTACACAAGGGCGCGGCACTTACACTATGGAATTCGATCACTACGGTGAAGTTCCCAATAATATTGCCAAAGAGATTATGGAGAAACGCAACGCATAATCGGTGATTTACCCCTCTATAGGGCTTTGAGACCACAAAGCTCTTTTATAACTTCTTTCTTTGTCTTTCTGCATCGCTTGCTTAGGGTATGATCTTTTTGTGGCGTTTGTGTAGATTCTGAGCTTACTCTGTCATTGCTTCCCTAAGGCATAAGAGGCATTTAATCCTACCCTTCCTACTTAAGATTATCCTACCAAATATGATTGATGAGAATCCAGCCCGGGCATTGGAGGTAATTTGCAAGATCGTTTGGGGCATAATGCGGATTGCAAAAAATATATCTAGGCATACACACGACTTTATCCTTATAGCCAATAAGATACGCTGCCCACCAACTAAAAGTGGAGTTTGCTATGATAGCGTGCTTGCAGCTTCTCATTAGCTCCATCTCTTCTGCCGCATTTGTTTCAGAATTACCCCGCACAAATTCAAATCTTACCCCCTCACGCACTTTAGAATCTAGACTTTGGAGAAAATGCTGCTCACACCATAGAATGTCATTGCTAAAGACAAACACATTTGGGCGTTGCACACGCGCCTTTATTTCCCTTAGAGCGTTGTTGTAATACGCGCTTCCAAGCTCTATAAAATGCCAAAGATTCAAATAATCCCCGCGCCTAATGTGCAAAAACACAGAATCTGGCGTTTGCAGGATTTTTTCTTTTAATCTAGCATTTGCTGCGCTAAGCGGTGTTTTGAGCCTAAATTCCTTTTGCAGCGTGTCTTTAAGCGCGGAAAAATACTCTAGATTCTGAAAGCAGCCACACACATAGGCATTATTTGCAAATGCGAAGTTATGGGATTTAAGCATTGTGTGGTGTGCGTGGCACAGCTTCGCGTTTGTCCATTGTTCGACAAAAAACCAACGCCTATACCACCATTGTATGTCTAGAGGCATTTTCTTAAACACAGCACCACAAATACGATTTGTGATATGCAAAAGCCTATTGCGCCCAGAGTGTGTGAGCCAAAAATACAAATATGGGAAAAACACGCAATGATTCTTGATAGGATGGCGGAGCGGATGAGTAAAGCTAGTGAGCGTGATATGTGGATTGAGGCTAAAGTGCGCTAACTCAAGTGCGCGATTTTCACTACTGCCCCCCCCCCTCATTGTCCTCATAAACACTTGTATCTAGTGTTATGGCAAAGCCATATGTTTGCATATAGCGCGCAAAGGCATAGACAAACATCTGATTCCCAAGTCCGCCGCCAAGGCGGATAGTGAGTGATTTGCGTCGTGGCATTTTGATCCTTTTTGTCCTTATGTGCAATGCGTGGGCTTTAGACAAGCACAAACATTTAGTGTGGGTGCATTGTAGCATACAATCCACTATAGCGCGCTTAAGGGCGATGGTTACGCTTAATGCCAATCTCAAATTGAGATAGCACAAGTCCTGTAAAAATTAAGCAAGGATTATGTAATATCCATCATTTATTCTTTCAATTTATCAGACAACAAGGCTTTTTATGGATTATATGCAGACATATCGGGATAGAGATTCTATCCTCGCAGTAGCGCACACGATACAGGCACTCGCCCCCAAGCTCCCCGCCCAGCTTAGGATTATGGAAGTGTGTGGCGGGCATACCCACACGCTTATGAAATACGGCTTGCTCAAGCTTTTGCCACCAAATATCGAGTTTATCCACGGACCGGGCTGCCCGGTGTGCATTATGCCGCGTGGGCGTATCGATGAGGCGTATCATATCGCAATGTCTCCCGATGTGATTTTGCTAACGCTTGGGGATATGATAAAAGTCCCCGGTAGCAATGGCAGCCTGCAAAATGCGCGCGCGCAAGGTGCGGATGTGCGCTTTGTGTATTCGCCCATAGAGGTGCTAAAAGTCGCTAAAGACAATCCTAGTAAAAAAATCGTGTTTTTTGCTATCGGCTTTGAGACGACTACGCCTATGAGTGCCGCGCTTTTGGAGCAGTGTATCGCCCTAGGGCTCACAAATGTGTATTTTCATATAAACCACGTGCTTGTCCCCCCACCCCTAGAGCTTATCCTCGCCCAATCTGATTGCTCTATCAATGCCCTCATCGCGCCCTCTCACGTGAGCGTGATAAGCGGGGCGAAAATCTATGCACCGCTTTTGGAGCGATTTAAGCTCCCCATTGTGGTGAGTGGCTTTGAGCCGCTTGATATGATGCAAAGCATTCTCTCTATCCTCAAACAGGCTATTAGTCGCACTCCGCGCCTTGAGATTCAATACGCGCGCGTGGTGGATATGCAGGGCAATCTCAAAGCCCAAGCGATGGTGGAGCGATATTTTTGCCCACGAGAGCATTTTGAGTGGCGTGGGCTAGGCGATATTCCAGAATCTGCCCTGCGCCTTAGAGATGAGTTCGCGCGCTACGATGCCGAGATAGAGTTTGCCCCATATCTCCCCAAAGAGCGCAAGGCAGATCACAAGGCTTGTTTGTGTGGCGAGATTCTAAAAGGCAATGCCAAGCCTATGGATTGCAAAGTCTTTGGCAAAGCCTGCACGCCAAACAACCCCATAGGAAGCTGTATGGTGAGCAGCGAGGGCGCGTGTGCGGCGTATTACAAATACGGTGCGCTTTTGTGATGGATTGTGTGAAAACACCACAAGAGATACTTATAGATTCAGCCAAGAGCTATTACGCGTATCTTAGCGAGCACGATCTGGGCTTAGAAGAGCTTAAAATCGTCGGCGCAACCTTAGAGCAGGAGCGACTTATCCTTACACTTGGAGTGAAGGTTTTATCCCAAGATGGCTTGGTGCTGCAAGTGGGGGAGAGGCTTTTTGAACTAAGTGCGTGTGCGGATATGCAATACAATCAAGAAGATTCTATCCTAGAGATTTCCCCAAATTATGAGCTTTTAGAATCCCTGCAGCAACTCCAAAGCCAAAAGCCCAAAAAATCCAGCGCACATAAGCTCGCGCTAGAAAATCTCAAACTTTTTAGTGATCTTAAGTTTCTCGTGCGCAATGTCGAGGAGTTTGCTACCAAGCACCCCCTTTCCCTACCTAGCAGGAAGCCCATCGCCCCTCCACAAATCCCCTCATACCTCAATGAGTATCAAAAAAACGCCCTTATTATGCTATTCTCCCAAAGCCTTAGCTATGTGTGGGGCGCGCCGGGCAGCGGCAAGACGCAGGTTGTGCTTTTTGAGGCGGTGTATCATTATGCCAAGCAGGGGCTTAAAACCTGCGTGCTAGCCCCCACAAACTCCGCGCTAGAGCAGATTTTCACCACGCTTATTGCGCATTTTAAGCAGATGGACTTTGAGCTTAGCAATCTCCTGCGGCTTGGTATGCCCACGCAAAAATTCTTAAGTCTCTATCCAGAATGCTGCGATCCAAACCTCCTTGTCCAACGAGGACAAACCTCACTTTTTGCCCAACCCACTTCGCTCAAAAATCGCCTTAAAAATGCGCATATCATCGGGCTTACGCTCGATGGCTTTATCAAAAAGCGTGAGAATCTCGAGGTGGAATTTGCGCATTATTTTTTGGATGAGTGCGCGTTTGTGCCATTAGCCAAGGCGTGTGCGTTGTGTGCAGATAATGTGCCCCTCACGCTTTTTGGCGATCACAAGCAGCTTATGCCAATCTGTGAAATGCCCCCTAATGCACTTAAGATTCACAAAGAAGTGAGTGTGTGGAATCTCTCCGCGCTTTTTTTAGAAGAGTTTTTTCACTCTCCCCAAGTTATGCTAGAGAAGCAGCCCACCGATACGCCCACCCTTAGCCACATAGCCGAGCTTAGATTCACACATCGCTATGGGGACAATCTCGCACAGATTCTAGATCGCGCGATTTATCACATAGGCTTGCGCGGGCGTGATGAGAGAATGGAGATTTATTGTATCGATAGTGGTGCTAAGGGCGAGGCACAAAGCAATGTGAGCCAAAATGAAGCCCTAGCTATCCACAAGCTCTACAAATACCTGCACCAAAAATCCCTCACACAAAGCCTTGGTATCATCACGCCATTTGTCAATCAAAAAAAGCTCCTGCAGCGCACCATCGCACATAGTGATATCAGCACCATACACGGCTCGCAGGGTAGGGAATGGGAAAATGTGATTTTTTCACCAGTGGGCTTGCACTACTACTTGACAGATTCTAGGCAGACTAATGCGCTCTTTGGACTCAATGTCGCGATCAGTCGGCTCAAAAAGCGGCTTTTTATCGTGTGTGATTTGGGCTTTTGGCAACAGCAGGAGGGGCAGTTTCTCCACGCGTTGCTTAGCCAATCCACGCGGATTAATCTCTAAGCACAAGGAGGCTTTATGACTATCACTCTAGCACACGGCAGCGGCGGGATACAATCCCAAGAACTCACGCAAAAAATTTTTCTCAAACACCTAGCGTCCTTTATGCAGGGCAGTGGAGAGGATGCGGGCATAGCGCGCGGGTGCGCGGGTGCGTTTGCGATGAGCACGGATAGCTATGTGATAACGCCCTATCGCTTTAGGGGCGGGGATATCGGCAAGCTCTGCGTGTGTGGGAGTAGTAATGATGTGGCGATGATGGGCGCGCGTCCGATGTATCTAAGCGCGGGATTTATCATCGAGGAGGGTTTTGGGAGCGAGGAGCTAGAATCTCTCGTGGTATCAATGGCGCGCGAACTTGAGCGAGGTGGGCTCAAACTCCTAAGCGCGGATACCAAAGTCGTGCCAAAGGGGAGTATGGATAAGATTTTTATCAATACAACCGCTTATGGCGAGGTGGTGTATGAAAATCTTAGTGCGCATAATCTCACAAACGGAGATTGTATCATCGTGAGCGGTAATGTCGGCACGCACGGGAGTATGGTGTATTGTGAGCGTAACGAAATAGGACTAGTGAGTAGCTTGCAGAGTGATTGTGCGCAGCTCTTTGGTATGCTAGAGCCGCTTTTTGCCTCCGGTGTGGAGATTCACGCGCTGCGCGATGCGACGCGAGGAGGACTCGCAAGCGTGCTCAATGAATGGGCGCAAGCAAGCAATGTGGGCATTAGTATCCAAGAATCGCAAGTGCCGATTTTGGATGAAGTGCGTGGGGTGTGTGAGATACTTGGGCTTGAGCCTTATGTGTTGGCAAATGAGGGCGTGTGTGTGCTCAGCGTCTCGCGCAAGGACGCACAGAGGGTGCTAGAGCTCCTGCACGCCCACCCACTAGGGCAAAGCGCACGCCTCATTGGCGAGGTTTGTGAGCAAAATCCCCAAAGAGTGGTTTTGCATAATGCCTATGGCACGAGACGCTACCTAGAATACCCACAGGGCGAGATTCTGCCTAGAATCTGCTAGCTTTGTTTAGATACCATAGGTTGTGGTATGTGCGCTAAAACTGCTTGTAGCACTCCCCCCAAGTGGCTAGAGATTCTAAAACCCCATTTAGGCTTTCTCCAAGCGGTGTGAGCGCATACTCCACTCTTGGTGGGACTTGGGCATAGACTTTGCGTTTTAGAATCTTTGCCTCCTCTAGCTCCCGCAGATTCTGTGTCAAAACCGCTTGTGAGATATTTTGATTTTTTGTCGCGCTGATGCTTTTCTTTAGCTCCCCAAAGCGTTTTTTGCCCTCTAGTAAATTATAAACAATGAGCAACTTCCATTTATTGCCAATGAGATTGAGGGTTGTCTCTACTGGACAGGGGGAATGGTATTTTTTCATTGTTATCCTTTGGTTTTTGTGCGCGATTGTAGCATATTTCTTAGAATCTAGCTCTTTAGATTCTAAAATCTTTCCCTAAAATTCTCCTATTTTACGCAATAGTATGAAAAATGATACTAGATTATAAAATAATGCCTACTTGATCTTTCACACTTAGTTTATTATCATTTCATCATTGCCTTAAACGGGCAAAATTTTCTAAAAAAGGAAAGGTATGAAAAAACTTCTCGTTTTCACATTGGCACTATCACTTTTTAGCGGCTCTTGCTCTGCTAAAGGCAGCACAACACACAAGGAGCAAAATATGCAAAATCTAAAGGTCGCCGTCCTAGCGGCAAGTGGTAAGGCAGGCAGTCTCATCGTAGAAGAGGCAGTGGGTAGAGGGCTCAAAGTGAGTGCGTTTGTGCGGGATTCTAAAAAGGGCAAGTTTGCTAAAGAAGTAGAGGTGGTGCAAAAGGATATTTTCAAGCTAGAATCTAAAGACTTGCAGGGCTTTGATGTCATTATCGATGCTTTTGGTGAGTGGCAAAATCTAAGCTTGCACAAAAAGCATATTGAGCATCTAGCACAGATTCTTAAAGGCAGTCAGGCAAAGCTTCTAGTCGTCGGCGGAGCGGGCAGTCTGTATATGGATACAAGCCACACGACAAGACTGTATGATACCAAAGAGTTCCCAAGCGAGTATTTGCCATTAGCAAAGGCTCAAGGCGAGGTGCTAGACTTTTTGCGCGGAGTTGGCGATATACATTGGGTTTTTGTCAGTCCTCCTGCTATCTTTGTCTATGACGCTCCAAAAACAGGCAAATACAAAATCATTGGCGAAGTCTTTGAGGTGAATGACAAGGGCGAGTCTAAGGGCAGTTATGCGGATTATGCCTCTGCAATGCTAGATATTGCCCTAGATTCTCAGTATGATAGGCAGAGAGTGGGCGTGATAGGGCTGTGATAGCCCTCATCAAAGGTATCAAGCGAGATTCTGTGGCAAAATTACTCCAAATTTTAGAGATTTTCTAGCATTTTGTTATAGGCAGCTTTGGTGCCCGGACGCACATTGCTCACTAGACTAAAGACAACAATCGCCAAAGACGCCACCAAGAATCCCGGGATAATCTCATACACACCCGTATCAGCAAAAAATTGCTTCCAAGCCACCACGACAGCCGCACCACTAATCATTCCAGCAATTGCGCCGATTCTTGTCATTCTGCTCCAAAAAAGCGAGAAAAGCATCACCGACCCAAAAGACGCTCCAAACCCAGCCCACGCATAAGCCACGATACTTAGCACGCTAGAATCTTTGTCTGTGGAGATGACAAAGGCGATGAGTGCCACCACAAGCACCCCAATTTTGCCAAGTCGTAGCACCATCGCCTCTGATGCTTCTTGTTTGAAAATCTTTTTGTAAAAATCCTCTGCAATCGTGGAGCTAGAGACGAGTAGTTGCGAACTAGCGGTGCTCATAATCGCAGCAAGGATTGCGCTAAGCAAGATTCCAGCAATCCATGGGTTAAAGAGGAGTTGGGACATCACGATAAAAATACGTTCGGGATCTTGCAGGGTGAGATTAAATTTATTGACATACGCCACGCCAAGCATACCGATAAAACAAGCAGCAATGAGGCAAATAGCCATCCAAGCTATGCCGATAAAAGTCGCTGTGGGAATGTCTTTGGTCGAGCGGATTGACATAAATCGCACTAAAATATGAGGTTGCCCAAAATATCCAAGTCCCCAAGCAAGTGCCGAGATAATCCCCACGATAGAGACGCCGCTAAGCCATTGCAACCGCTCTTTTGCGACAAAAGGTATCTTTGCAAATGCTAAAAGTAGGGAATGAAGAGTAGTATTGTCATTTGATAACAAGGCAGATTCTAGCTTGTGTGCTATGTCTTTGGAGGTGATTACTGCTTTATTGTCAAAAAGTGTCAAAATATTGGCATCATCTTGTAATTGTGCTGGAATCTTTGAGGCGTGGATACTTCGATCTTGTGTGTTTTGGAGGTTTTGTATGAGGGATTTTACAAACTCCTTAGATTCTGCACTCTCAAGGTTATTTATAAATTTTGGAATCTGCCCCTGAAACTCCACAATCTTTTTGCTTGAATCATCGGAGTTTTTGATGTATTTTGCCGCTTCATCAAGTCCGCCTATGTGGGAAAGCATCACAATTGGCACGACCACGAGGGCTAAAATCATTAAAAGTCCTTGAATCATATCCGTCCAACACACAGCCTTATAACCTCCAAAAAAGGTGTAAGCCACGATGATAAAAGTCCCAGTAGTCAAGGCGTGGGAGTATTTGATACCAAAAACTTCCTCAAAAAGTTTCGCCCCACTCACAAGCCCTGATGAAACATAAAAGGTAAAAAAGATGAGAATCACCACCGCACAAACCACGCGTAAAATATGCTTATCATCGCTAAATCGCGTCTCAAAATAATCTGGGATTGTCAGTGAGTTTGCCACCACGCTTGTGTAGATTCTAAGTCTTTTGGCGACAAAAATCCAATTCAAACTTGCCCCAATGGTCAAGCCTATGGCAATATAGCTATCGATAAAGCCACTTACATACAACGCTCCGGGCAAGCCCATTAAAAGCCACCCGCTCATATCCGAAGCCCCAGCACTTATGGCAGAAACCACAGGTCCCATAGAGCGACCACCAAGGAAATAATCCTCGGTGCTTTTGTTTTGCCGATAAAAATAAAAACCTATAAAAAGCATCAAAGCTGCATAGCTCACAAACATTATCGCAATAGGTGTGTTTATACTTACAACTTCCATTATATCCTCCTTTTAGTTTTTTAAAGCACGAATCCCTAAATTTCCATATCGATGATAGGATATGCTCAAAGACTTTTCATTATGGTAGAACAAAAGCTCAAAGCGTCCATTTAAAAGCGGCTTATCTCTAATGACTATCTTAGCCAAAGAAGCAGCTTTCATGTAAATTTTATCATTTACACTAGGCTTGGCGTGATAGCGGATTCTCTCATACTCCTCTATCTTAGCCACAAAGTCCTCTTCTTTTTCTTGTATAAATTCTGCACTTAAATGTAGTTTTTGGCTAAGCCCTTTTGCCTTTGATATATTTTCATTTTCATCAAAGCTTATGTCAAGTTTTACCTTAGCAGTATTTGCGGCTAAGATGACAGCTAAAATATCTCTTAAGCTATCATCTTTGCACACTCTAAAACCAAGATTTTTTATCTTTGTGTATGAGAAAAGATTATCCTCTCCTCTGATATTTACATAGTCCTTGCTAAGGCTAAATTCGTTTTCATAATGATAAGCATAAGACTTTGCCATAGCACTAAGCTCATCTAAGCCAAGTTTTTTAAATTCCTTTGAAAATTCGTTTTCAAGCACATTCTCATCAAGCTCATCTTGGCAGATATCTAAAAATTGCGTGATGTAATTATAAATTCCTACCTTTCTACCAAAGCCGATGGCGGATTTCTTAATGCCTCCAAAGGGCTGACGCAAGACTATCGCACCTGTTGTAGGCTTGTTTATATAAATATTTCCAGCCTCTATGTGTGTGTGAAAATACTCCCACTCTCTTTCATCAAGGCTTTCAAAACCAGCAGTTAGCCCATATCCTGTGGAATTTACTATCTCAATCGCTTCTTTTAAACCCCTTGCTCTCATCACAGTTAAAATTGGTGCGAAAAGCTCTGTCATATGGGTAAAATCACCCTTTTTTGTGCCGTATTTTATGCCAGGACTCATCAAATGCTTGTTATCATCTATAAATTTAGGCTTTAAAGCCCAGCTTTCATAAGGTTTAAGCTCATCTAAAGCCTTTTGAACCTTAGAATCTATATCATCACAAAGAGCAGCGATTTTGTTTTTAAACTCAAATGGCGAACCAACAAGCATAGATGAGGCTGCATCTACAAGAGTCTTTTTAAAATCCTCATCATCATAAACCTCGCTTTCTAAGACAAGCAAAGAAGTAGCCGAGCATTTTTGCCCCGAATTTGAAAAGGCTGAATGCACTATGTTTTTAATAGCACTATCTCTATCAGCAAATTTTGAAACTATGGTGGCGTTTTTGCCTCCTGTTTCAGCACTTAAAAGTAGAGTAGGATTTGCCTTTAACATCTTATAAGCTGTTTCTTCTCCTCCTGTGAGTATGCTAAATTTCACACTTTCATCTACAAGTAAGTATTTTGAAACATCGCTTCCCTTTGAAGGTAAGAAAATAAGCGCATCTTTTGGCACTCCAGCCTCCCAAAGAATTTCACAAATCATATATCCTGTAAGCGTGGATAGCGATGAGGGCTTATAAATCACAGCATTACCCGCAGCAAGCGGTGCTACTATGGTGCCTACTGAAATTCCCACAGGGAAATTCCAAGGTGCTATGGTAACTCCCACGCCCTTTGGGCTAAATTTAGCCTTAGGATTTTGCTCTCTTAGTTTAGCTAAAGAATGTGGATAAAACTCGGTAAAGTCTATCGCTTCACTCACTTCAGGATCTATTTCTAAAAAAGTTTTACCTACTTCTAAGGCTGCAAGACCTATCAAATCTCCTCTTTTTTCTCGCATTAGTTTTGCAGCACGGGCTAAAATCTGATGAATCTCATCAAAACTCTTTTCTTTAAACCTAGAGTTTTTAGCCACTTCCAAAGCCTCTTTTATCTCTTTTTCCCCAGCTAAGTAAGCCTTGCCTATTACACGATTTTTTATCTTATCTTTTACTTCGATATAGCTTAGGCTTTCATCTTTTATACTATCTTTTATCACAGGATAGACATCATAACCGCTTAAATTCTCATATTTTTCTTTGATTTTTTTAGCCCAAGCCCTATTTTGAGCTAAGATAAAATCTGTATCGCTTTCATTTGTGAAAGTTTTGCTCTCATAAGAGCTTTTTATATTTTGCTCCTTGTTTCTATCTTGCTTTCTGTGAGTGCTGTTATCTAGGTTTTTAATACCCTCTAAACTCTCTAGGAAAAGTTTTTCCTGCATTTGCCAATTTTCATCGCCTACTTTTAGATTGAAAAAATAGCGCATAAAATTATCTTCACTTGTATTCTCATCAAGTCTTCTTACAAGATAGGCTATGGCGTTGTTAAAATGTGCCTCATCACAAACGGGTGCGTATAAAATCAAATTATGAATTTTAGACAGCTCATAAGAGCATTGTAAGCTCATACCCTCAAGCATTTCAAAGGTAAAGCTATCAAGTGCATTAGCCTCTTTTATCCTCGTGTAAGCATAGGCTATCTCAAAGATATTATGACTTGCTATGCCGATGTTGATGTATTTGTAGTTATCATCTTGAAGGATAAAATCAAGCATTTTGTTGTAATTGCTATCTGTATCAATTTTCTTATAAAAAGTTGGAAGCTCCCAGCCCCTTTGACTTGCGATAGTTTCCTCACTTTCCATATTTGCACCCTTTACGAAGCGGATTTTTATAGGCTTCATTCCTTTTAAAACCCTCTCTTTTGAAAAGGCAAAAAGCTTTTTAAGATATTCATAAGAATCCGGTATATAAGCTTGTAAGACTATGCCCGCTTTTATATCAAATTTACTTAGACTTTCCATAAAAGCAGCCACTGTTAGCTCTAAATCCCTAAATTCCTCCATATCAAGATTGATAAATTTCTCAATACCTTGCCTTTTTTCCTCCTCTCCAGCTAAGGCATAAAGATAATCTAGTCTTTTTACCACCTCATCTTTTGAGTATTCGTAATCTATGATGTTAATTTGTGAAAAAATAGTAGTAATTTTTATAGATATATAAGTTATATAGCTTGATTTTAGAGCCTCTTCGTAATTTTTTATGCGGTAAGCACTTTCAGCCTCGCCTAAAACCTCCTCGCCGATTAGATTCACATTCAAAGTAATCTTATCCTCGTTTTTTCTCTTTTCTATGTGAGGTTTTAAAAAGCTTTCACTTGCGTCTAAAACCATAGCACTTGTATCTTTTCTAAGGTGAGAGACAAAAAAAGGCACAGAAATACTCGGTGCAAAGCGACCAAAATTTATAAAAGAAAAAAGCAAGAACTTTTCAAAGCTCGTAAAAAAGTCCGCTATACCAAATTTTTTCAAGGTATGTTCTATAAGCTCAAAAGAAGCAGCCCTATCTTTACATCTAAAAGAACGGTCTAATAATTCTATTAGCATAACCTTATTTTTGGGATTATTTAGTAGTTTTTGCATTTTTTTGTGAAATTCCCGCTCGCTCTGTGAGATATGTGCTTCAATCTTGTGTTGCAATTCTTTAGCGAGTTTGAGGGATTGTTGGATTGTTTCATTCATGGGAAACTCCTTAACTTGTAGTCTTTAGATTTCATTAGATAATAGTAACAAAAAATCAAGCTAGAGTTAAAATTATGGTAGTATATTGTTTAGCCCCTGTCTGATTTGGTAACAAGCCACAAACTCTAAATTGTGCTATAATGCCCAGTTTAGTCAATTTTATCAGATAAGTAGTGCTATGGGATACATCATTTTCACGCTCACAATATGTTGTGTTTATCTGCGCCCATTTAGACTGCCAATATGGGTATTTAGCACACTTGGGGCGGTGTGTGCGTATGCTCTAGATGTGGTAAGTCTTAGCGACATCGCACTTGTGTGGGAGATTACTAAGCCAAGCACCCTTGCACTTATCGGGCTTATCCTCCTTAGCCTCTCCTTTGAAAAGCTTGGATTTTTCACACACCTTGCCTCGTGTATCACGCCACACACGCATTTTATCCAGACTTGGAAATTCTTTGTGTTGCTCATTATTTTGGGGAGTGTGGTAAGCATAGTTTTTGCTAATGATGGGGCGGTGTTGGTTTTAACTCCGCTTATACTAGCACTCTTTGACAAAAGAAATTCGTCTCTTACGCAATCTTTGAATGAGCACGGCAACTCGGCTTCGGGCACTACCAAAGAGGTAGCTTCCTCGCCTCGTTTTGTGCAACATTCATGCGGGAGCGAAGCGACTAAATCCCAGCGGGCAAATCTTACGCAAGATACTAGAATTTATGAATCTAACGACACAAATTCACAAACCAATACAGAATCTAACGGCACAGAATCCAACAAACCAAAAATTCCAAACTTACCAAACAAAGATAATGAGAGTGGCGCAGTATCTTTGAGCTATTTTTGGAGTTTTTGGAGGCAAGGCGCCGGGAGCTACCTTAGCGGTAGTGACCAAGCCGAGCACGAACACTCCGCTAAAAGCGCAAAAAAGACAAGCCATTTAACGCTTGTTATTGTGTTTTTGCTTGTTATTAGCTTCCTTAGCGACTTCGCCTCCAATGCTCTTGTGATTTCTAATCTCACCAACATCATCACTGCACAAATGTTTGGTATGGATTTTGTGCGTTTTGCGCTTACTATGGCACTGCCCCAAATCTTTGGCTTGCTTGCTTTTGTGGGTATTGCGTGGCTTTGTTTTAGACGATTTCTCCCGCGCACATTGTGCTTTGCCACAGAATCTAAAAGAGAATCTAGCTTAGATTCTAACGCACAATTTAGCTTCACCTGCGACAAAGAGTATGATTGTCCGCTTTCAAAACACACATTTGCGCACAAGCCTACCAAACTCACTTTGCTTTTGTGCTATGTCCTTGTCATCGCACTTTTAGGAGGGATTGTCGTTGGGGAGAGATATGGTGCGGAACTCTATGTCTTTTTGTTTGGGGCTAGTTTTATCGCATTAGCGTATGCGTGGGCTTTGGGGCTATTTCAGCCTCGCACCCTGTTTAGAGAGACGCCTTTTTCGGTCGTGGTTTTTAGTTTTGGGTTATTTGTGGTGGTGTTTGGTGTGAAAAATGCGGGGTTTTTAGAATCTATGCGTGAGGTTTTTGAAAGCATAGAATCCGCACCGCTGTTTGTGCAGATTTTTAGCGTAGGCGTGTTTTCAAGTCTCGGTTCTAGCGTGATAAACAACCTCCCTATGGTGCTACTGGGCAACCTCACCATAGAATCTTTTAGCCTAGATTCAGCCCATCAAAATGTCCTAGCCCTCGCGCACCTACTAGGTTGCAATATCGGCTCTAAACTCACTCCCATAGGTTCGCTTGCCACTTTGCTCTTTTTGCTCAAGCTCAAAATCTCTGGTATAAAAATCCCATTGCTAACTTACCTCGCCTTTGCTTTTGTCATCACATTTTGTGTGCTTTTTGCCTCACTTTTGGGGTTGTGGGTAAGCGTGCTGCGGAGTGTGGGGAGTGTGGAGAGTGCGCCACAGAATCTAGCGCAGAGCCTGTGCTAAGGGCGTTTGTGCGCATAAAGAACGCACACACAAAGCTTGCAATAATGAGTACCAAACCAAAGCTAAGGGCGAGGATAATGCGCGCTAGAGGCGTGAGCAAGGCATTTTCTATGGAATAGCGGATAAGGAAAAACGCAGCAAAGATGAAAAATATCCCCGCGACAAAGACCATAATTTTTTGGGTAAAAAGCTGCTCGAAGCTAAAGCGCGCCTCGCGCACCTTTTTGGGTGCTTGGGGCTTTGAGAATGCGTGCTGTGGCGTGAGTGAGGCTATGGGGCTGGTGGGTGTAGCCTCTGTGAGGGCCTTTGTGTGCTGTGCGGGGGTTTGCTTAGGGATTTTAGGGATTTGCGCGCTAGATTCTGTGTTAGATTCTGTGTGGCTAGATTCTATGGTGTGGGGCGCGCTAGAGGGGGCTTTGCTAGGGGCGGCGTCTTGCGCGTCTTTTGACGGGGATTTAAGCACGGAGGTGGTTTGTAAAGAAAATCTATAAAAGCGTTTTTGCAATGTATTGTGCCGCTCCTGCAGCGCGTGGAGCTCGCTTGTGGTTTTTGAGAGGAGTGCGCGGAGTTGTTTATCTGCGTGGCGTTACGCCTGCTTGCGCTATAAGCAAAAATCCCGAGTATCGCACCGATGAGTATGACAAAAAACAAAACAACGCCAAATGCAATCAATGTGTCCAACGCAAATCCTTTGCAACGCTTTTGCGCGGCATTATAACAAAGCGAGGCTAAAACTAGTTGGATTCTAAACAATCACACAAGCCCCCCACTTCAAAAATCCTAACAAGGCTTTGCCAAATATCAAATAATGGAGCGCGCAAGCGCAATACCTAGCAGAATCTAAAGATTTAGAATCTAGATTCTGCAGATTCTTTGATTGTTAGATTCTGTAATCGTCTTTGAATCTACTTTAGATTCTGTGCTCCCTAGATTCTGTGTTTTTTCATTTTTGAGAATCTCCACGCTAGATTCTGTAGATTCTAAATTTCTTAGAATCGCATTCTCACGGATATTTTCTAGATTCTCAAAGTCGCTTGTTTGCGCAAAAGAAAAAGGGGTTTATCCCCTCCCCGCTCGCTAAAGCCCCGAAAAAGATAAAGCGCCGCTTTTTTGCTGCGCTTCGCTTGCAACCCGTTGGGTCTTTTTCGGCAAACAAGGGGAGAGCCTCGCTTTTTCCGCTTCTAGCGCAATCGTTGCGGAGGCACTCCTGCCTCCTTTTCTCAACGATTGCACACCACGAAGCGGGCGAGGGGTGGTATGCGCTGCCGCGCTACACATTTTATGTGATTTTTGCTGTGCAAAAATGGCAGAATCTAAAGATTCTAAATCTTTAGATTCTGCTCGGCTTGCGCTATCGCGCACATTATTGATATTTGGCAAAGCCTTGATAAGGGTTTTTGAAGTGGTGGATTGTGTGAGTTGTTTAGATTCTGAATCTGCGCTAGATTTTGTAAATTACTTAGAATCTGAAAGACTAGATTTTAAGTTTTGTTTTTGTGAATCTTGATTGGATTCTGAACTTGAATTACTGAATCTAGAATCTAACTTTCTCTTAGGATTTTAAATCTATCGGGATAGATTTTGTGGGCGTCTTAGATTTTCTAAAACCACACAAGGCGGCGCATTGCATAGACTTGTGGCTTTAAAAGACGCGTGCTTTTGTTAGGGTGCTTTGGCTTTGTCGCCATAGATTCTGTAATTTATCTGCCACCACGAAAGTTTGTGGTAGTTGTCGATAAATTGTCTTTTGGATTCTGGGATTTGGAAGTGCTCTTGGGGAGTTATCACGCCATCTTTGAGGATATAGCGATAGCCCGTGTCCGTGCCGATGGGATAGATACCCTCTTTATCTATCCACACCGCGTCGTTGTAGGCGAAGTCGTATTTTGCATTGCCCTCTTTGTGGGTTTCAAAGAGATTGCGCCCGCCAAGCGAGAGAAATTCATACTCCTTGAGACTTAGCGCATAGAGCGTGGGGAAGATGTCCTTGTGCGAGCCAAGCGTGGCTGGATCAAACTCCAAGTCTTTGGCAATGTGCGTGGGGATATAGAGATAGAAGGGCACTGCGTGATCAAGCGCAATGTTTGCGCCCTGCTTCATATCGCGACAGAGATGATCGCCACTTGCTCCGATGATGACTTTGTCCTTGAGGGTGGGGGAATTGCGGACTTCACTCACAAATTTCCCAAACGCATCGCTTGCGTAGGTAAAAGCTTCAAGCAAAAGCCTTATGCGCTGCGGATTGTCGTAGCTAAAAAAATCTATCTTAGAATCTAGCGCGTATGTTGGGGGCTCAAAGCTCTTTGGCGTGGCAAATGGCTGGTGGTTTGAGATCGTGAGGACTATGAGCAAAGTGGGCTTTTGTGCCTCTAGCAAAATCTCGGTGGCGAGAGAAAACGCGTATTCATCGGCATTGCCAAACGCCCACGCATTCGCCCTGCTCTGTGGATAGTGCTGGGCGATATAGCTGCTATCATACACTGCATCCGCCCCTAAGACTTTGAGATAATCCCCGAGGCTGTACCAATTTTGGTTGCCTGAAGTGATGAAAATGACTTCATATCCGGCTTTTTTATAGACATCAATAGGCGTGAGTGGGAGCTTGGTGGCTTTGGCAGAGCTAAGCGAGATCGTGGGGTGGGGCGCGATAGGCAAAAGCAGGGCAAAGGAAGCGGCAGTGTGGTTGCCTCCGGATAGAAAGTGTGTAAAGACAAAGTCGTTTTGCCCTGCGTACTTGCGCTTGCCCGATTCAAAATATGGGCGGAAACTCCCTAGCAAGTCAAAATCCTTGGCATCATCAAGCGCAAGCATATTGGAAGCAAAGCTCTCCATCAGCACGGCAACGATATGCGGGGAGGATTGTGGCTCGGGGAAGTGTGTGGCGGGGGATTTGGGGGCAGTAGATTCTGTGGTAGGGAGAGAATCTAGAGGCTCGCTCATGCCTTGTGTGTGTGCAAAAAAGATGGGGAAAGTCTTAGCTTGGAGCGCGGTGCCCTCTGTGAGCGTTGTGGGTTGAAACTTGATGGCGTTTTTGTAGTGTGTATGCGCGTAATGCAGGGCTAAAATGGGATTAAAGATGAGGTGGTTTAGGCTTTGGTTTTGGGTGGTGTAGATGGTGTCTGCTTTGAGCGGTTGCGTGCCTAGTGAGCCCCTGATACCGAGGAAAAGCAATGTAATGGCAATAATGTGCAGGACTATGGCAGAGACACTGCGCAAATTTGGGAGGTGCAGGCTTAGAATCCCTCGAGCCAAGCGAGCGCACACAAAGGCATAGAGCACGCAAGCACCAAGGATAAGTAGCACGGGATAATCCTGCCATATCACTTGCAAAATCGCAAGTGTATCATCATCTTTAATCCCAAAGATAAAGGCATCAATGCGGGTGTGATAGGTTTTGAAGTAATAAAAATTCCCAATCGCGCTAAAACATACAAGGAAACTTATGATAGCAATGTAGGCGAGCAAAATTTTGTGTGCTACTCCCCCTCCCTTAGTAGTCGCTTGTGTGCTTGCGCGGGCTTGGCGCAATCTCGTGCTAAGGGGTGCGAGGAGGGCGATGGCGTAGCTAAAAAGTAAGATAGCCGCCACGCCCATACACACCACACGCAAATCAAGCCTGCTGCCCATCTCATAGGCAATCCACAAATCCTGCGCGCTCGCCTCTGGGACAAAGACAATCTGCATTACCACACGCATAGCTAGGAAGCTAAGCATATAGAGACATATAAGGCTTATGATAAGAAAAAGTGTGTTTGTCGTTCGCAAATGCAGCCTTGGCTTAATGTAAATCCATTGCGTGCTTAACTACTGCACGCATTCTTGGTAGGTTTGCTTGTCGGAGGGGTAGAGGATTCTGCCACAATGCGGGCAGGTAGTGAGGGAATTTTCTCCTGAAAGCGCCTCGGCATAGGTGCGATCGCTTAGGCGTATGAAGCACCCGCCACACGCTTGTTTAAACACAGGCACCACGCTCGTGTTTTTTGCCCATCGACGGATTTTTTCATAAAATGTGATGGTTTTGATATCGGATTTGGTGATGATTGCTTGCTTTTGTTTGAAAATCTCTTGCTGCTCTTTTTTGATCACTTCTACCGCGCCTTGCGTGGATTGCTCTAGCTCACTGATTTGAGAATCTAGCTCGCCGATACTCTCTTGGAGCTGTGCTATCTCATCATTTTTGGCTTTTTGGATTGTTTGGAGTTTTTGAATCTGCTCATTAGCAAGCGTGAGATTTTCTTTAGCGATGTCCTCCTCGACGCTTAATGCGCGCAATTCCTTTTCGTTGCGGATTTCTTGCTGCTTTTTAGCGATATCTTCTAGGCGCGTGGAAGTCTCGCGTATGAGGCGATCGTTTTGGGCTATTTCGTGTTGGAGATTTTTGCTTTGTTCTTGTAGTGTCTCTATGGCGCGGAGTGTGGAGGTTTTTTGTGCTATTTTAGAATCTAGCTCTTTGCGTGCTTGGGTGATTTTGGGCTCTAAGTCATCGATTTGTTTGTCAAGGTTTGCGATTTGGATAAGTGATTGCAGATGTTTGTTCATAGGACTCCTTTAAGGGTTAAATGTGTGTAATGGGATTTTCACAATCCATAATTATAGCTTGATATCCCGCGTTTTTCAAAAGGGAATGAAAAATTTGCGTAAAATATTTTTCGCTCTCATAATGTGGAATGTCTATAAGGCTCAAACCTAGGGATTTGGCAATCATCGCGTCGTGGTATTTGAGATCGCCGCTAATAAGCAGGCTGTTTGGGAGAGTAAGCGCGGCGATGTGGGCGATCTCGCTAAACCCACTCCCACAAATCACAAAAATATGCTCAACAGATTCACTGGCTTGGCACACACGCAGGCTTTCTAGCCCAAGCTTTGCTTTTAGGGCGTTGGCAAGCTCGGCAAATGGAGTCTTTTCTATCGCGCCGTGGCAATACAGAGAATCTTGCACAAAATGTGAAAATCCTAGAATCTGATGTGTGAAGTATTCATTCAGATGGCTTTTGTCAAAGTTTGTGTGCATAGCGATAAGCGCGCAGTTTTTGGCGATGAGCTCACGCGCGATATTACACGGATAGCTGGCAGTATCAAAGCTCTTGATACTTTTAAAAAAAAGCGGGTGGTGGGTGATGATGAGGCTATTTGGCGATACGGAGTGCGCCAGAGCGTGGGTAACCTCAAGCGTGATGTAGAGATTGTCAAATTCTTGCGTGAGCGAGCCGAGATTGAGCCCAGAGTTATCCCACGATTCTTGGGTGTTAAAGGGCGAGGTGAAGTCGCAGACATAGTGCATATAGCCCACGCTGTTGCGTTTAGATTCTGCTGCGTTTTGTGCGGGATTCATAGCTTGTGCCTTTCTTTGGTTGGTTTCTTAGGTTTTTGGGTTTTTGCCTCATCGCGTTTCAATCTCATCGAGCGAGCCCTCCAAATCCTCGTGCGTGAGCTCATCATCGATTTGGTTGTGGAGCTCTTGGCTATTTTGCATAAGCAGGGAGATTTTGTAGATTTTGCCCACTGCTTTGATGATTTCCTTGCCCATATTGCTCGCAAAGGCGATGTCATTGAGTAGTGAAGTGGCGTAGTTTGCTGATATTTTGCTCTCAATAATGATCTTTTCTACTCGCATAAGTGCGCGTTTGTCAAACTGCTTGAGGGCTTTGCGCTCTTGCTTGAGGATATCAGCGATTTCTTGGTAGTTTGTGGATTCTATGAGTTTGAGCGAGTTTATTTTGGCAAGGAGCTGGGCGATTTGGATTCTGATGAGGTTGTATTCTTGGGCGATTTGGGGATTTGGGCTCGTGGCGTTTTTTTTGAGATTTTTTTCAAGGAGCATCATATTTTTGGTGGCTTCAGCGAGGTTGCGCGCGCTCACATTGGCTTCGTTGCTTATCTTGATAAAATCCTCTTGGTTGATGTGGGTTTGGGCTTTGGTGCTAAAGTCGATGATTGCGTCAAAGAGGACTTTTACCCTATGATGATAGAGATCATTGACATTGCTTGTGTCGCTATACCATTTTTTGGCTAGGAGCGTCTCTTTGGGGAGATTGGCACAAATATCAGAGCGCGAGAATCCTAGAGAATGCGCGATAACGCTAAAGACATTGTCATAGAGATGTTTAACTTCGTTGATGAGGGCTTGGGTCGCTGTCATCGGGTAGGCGATGATGTTTGCATTGAGATAGATAGGCGCGTCCATATCGGCGGGCTTTTTGCTCTTTATGAAGGTATTGGCAAACTTCACAAACACTTGGATATAAGGCGTCATAATCGCCACTGCAAGGGCGTTGTAGAATGTATGAAACACCGCAATTTTGAGTGCGTAATCCTGCTCGCCTATGCCGCTAAGCTCGCTAATGAGATCGACAATGCCCTTAAAATAGGACAAAAACGCAAGCGCAATGAGGGCGATGATGAGGTTAAAAATCGTGTTGGTAATGGCGAGCTTTTTGCCCTCGAGATTTGAGCCAAAGGAGGCGACAAGCGCGGTTACCACGCCTCCGACATTGGTGCCTATCACAAGTCCTAGCGCGTTGTCATAAGTGATGGTGCCTGTGCTTAGGGCGGAGATGATGATTGTGAGTGTGGCAAAGCTTGATTGCACGATGGAGGTGATGAGGATTCCCGCCATCACAAAGATAAAGAGATCCTTTGGGCTTCCGCTCCCATACGCGCTTAGATCTAGCGCGTCTTTGTAACCCTCAAACCCGCTTTTGATATACGCAATGCCTAAGAAAAAAAACCCAATCCCCGCAAAGATATGCCCTAGGGATTTGATGTTTTTGTCCTTTTGAAACACGAGCAAAATCGCAAGGACAATGAGGGGCATAGCAATGGAGGCGATGTCCATCTTCATACCCACGCCCGCGATGATCCACCCGCCTGTGGTGGTGCCTAGATTTGCCCCAAAGACTATGCCAATGGCTTGAGCGAGGCTGATGAGCCCGGCTGAAAGAAAGGAGATGGATATGATGGTTACAAGCGTGGAGCTTTGCATAAGGATTGTGGTGATAATGCCAAAAAGCAGGGCTTTTAGCTTGCTATTTGTCCATTTTGTGAGGATACTCTCTAAGATCCCGCCGCTAAAGCCCTTAAAGCCGTTTTCTAAAAAAATCATACCAAACAAAAACACCCCAATCCCCGCAAAAATCTCGGTTAAAGAAGGATCGATACTCATTGCATAGATGGCGATGAGACACACGGCGGGGAGCCAAAGTTTTTTGAGTGTTTGCATAGGTTTCCTTAGGATTTTGCACAGATTTCACAAAGGGCTGTATTATAATTTTAAAAAACTTTAATTTTTCTAAGGTTGTTGTATGCGCAAACTCTTCCATCTCACTCATTCTCCCATTGCGTGTTACTTCCGCCCGAGTGTGCGGGATTTTGTCGTGCGTGAGATCCCGCTGTATGAGCCAAGCGGGGTAGGAGAGCATCTCATCGTGCTTGTGCGCAAAAAAGAGCTTAGCACCTTTGAGATGGTAGAGATTTTAAGCAACACCCTAGGGCTAAAATCCGCGCAAATTGGCTACGCAGGGCTTAAGGACAAGCACGCCACGACTTACCAATACCTCTCAATCCCCCGCAGCTTTGAATCTAAGCTAAGCGCGTGCAGTGCGTCGCTAAATGAGCGAGGTATCAAGGTGCTAGAGCACAGGGCACATACCAACAAACTCCGCGTGGGACACCTAAGGGGCAATAGCTTTTTTATGCGGTTAAAAAAACTCACGCCCCTTGAAGCCCAAAAAGCCATAAACGCGCTTGAAGTGCTCAAAGATAGCGGGTTTGCGAATTACTTTGGGGATCAGCGATTTGGCAGAGACGGACAAAACTACCAAGAGGGCGAAAAAATCTTAGAAAACCTCCGCATTACTCGTGATAAAAAAATCGCGCGCTTCCTACTCTTTGCCTACCAAAGCCACCTCTTTAACCTCTGGCTGCTAGAGCGTATGCGCCTAAGCGCGATGATAGAAACTTGCAGCCCAAGGGAGCTAGCGCGCAGTGCTAGGGGCTATGGCGTGCTAGATTGTGTATTGTGCGATGAGGGGGTGCTCTGCGCGCTCAAAGAGCAGGAGCAGTTTTTTAAGCTACTGCGTGGCGATGTGGCGGTGCATTATCCATACGGCAGGGCGTTTGTGATCGATGATGTGGGGATAGAATCTGCACGCTTTAGCAAACGGCAAATTGCCCCAAGCGGCGCGCTGTGTGGCAAAAAGCTCATAAGCGCGCAAGGCGTGGCATTAGAGATAGAGAGGGCGTTTGTGGATACGCGATTGCGCGAGGCGGGAAGCAGGCGGTATGCGTGGGTGTGGGCGCAAGATGTGGCCTACACTTATAAGCCCGAAGTCGCGCAAATGGAGTTAGAATTTGCTCTGCCAAAGGGGAGCTATGCCACGATTTTCCTAGAAACACTGCTCAATAGATCGCTCTCACAAAGCTAGCGCGCAATGCCTAGAATCTCAACTAAAAGGCGTATTGGTAGGCAGCAGTGAGCAGAGGCGAGGCTTGTCATAATATTTTTTGGTGTGCTAGCGGGGCAGCACATAGGATTTTGTGCCCTAATCCCTCATTTGGTATTATCATCTCTCCTCTAGCAGCTCCCTAGGATACTCTATCCCCCCACCCAGCGCGCCATAGAGATTGCATAGAGATTCCATATACAAAGTCTTTAGCGCGATGAGGCTTGTCTCTATCTCTAGGAGCGAGCGTTGCGCGTCGATGACTTCTAGATAGGAGGAATACCCCGTGTTGTAGCGTTCCTTTGCGTGTGCGAGGGCTTCTCTCGCGGCTTTTTGCTGCCTTTTGGTGCTAGCGCGCTCTGCGTTGATAAAGGATAGGCTGCTATAGGCGTCCTTTGCCTCCTTGTAGGCTTGTATCACCACATCGCGATAGATATAGGCTGCCTCATCTCTCTGCGCGTTTGCTATGCCAAACGCCCCTTGCAATTCCCCGCCTTTAAAAAGTGGTGTGAGCACGCTAGTGCCAATCCCACCTATGAGCAAAAACTGCGTGAAATCCGCATAGCCCACCGCTAAAATCGGGCAGGAAGTCCGCGCGCGCTTTTTTAAGATACGCGCTGCTAGAAGCGAGCATAAACTCCGCATACAGCACATCGGGGCGGTGGTTTAGGAGCTTTGAGGAGAGCGTGCTAGGGAGGCTAGGGGCTTGCAGGGCGATAAAGGCAGCGGTGGCGTCAGGGGGTATCATTTTAGCGCAATTTGTCTCTGACAAATTGCTATCGTTCGTGGGGAGTAAATCCCTACTCACTCCGCTACGCGTGCATACAGGGGATTTTATAGAATCTAAGTTATTGTTTGGTGCTGCCACCTCATTAACGCCGCTTGGGCTAGCACCTTTTTTATAAACCAAGCTAGATTCTGACAAATTAGTGCAATTTGCTTGTGGCAAATCCCCACTCACTCCCTTATTACTGACTCTTAGCGCACATACATTGTCTGAATCTAGTGCTTGAGGTTGTTTGGATTCTGTAATATCACTTGTGGGCTTAGATTTTCTAGCGTTAGATTCCATAGAGGCAAGCCCCTGCATACTAAAGCCCTGCAAGCGCACAAACTTTTGTGACTCCACATCGACGCCCGTGAGGTATTCTAGGGCGTTTTTACTCATAGCGATAGCGCGTTTGGTTTGAGCGATTTGGGTTTGCACAGATTCATAGGCGATGATGGCTTGCTTGGCATCATAGGCACTGATATAGCCCATATCTTTGCGCTCCTGCATAATCCTAAGCTCCCGCTTGCGCGCCTCTAGCGTGGTATAAAGTAACTCTAGGTGCGTATATGAGCCCAAAAGCGCGATATAAGTCTTTGCTACCAGCACATCGATAGTAAGCCCTATGGCATAACTCCTAGCGATACTTGCTTGCAGCGCGTAGTGCTTGCTCTGCTTAGCGTAGCGGTATTTCCCAAAAAAATCCAAATGATAGGAAAAGTCGAGGTTGCCCTGTGTGAGGGCATACAGAGGGTGGAGTATGGTTTGGTTATAGGCGGGCTCTATGCTAAGGTTAAGGTAAGGGTAGAGCTGCGCCCTAGCGACTTTGAGGGCGTTTTGTGCCATAGCAATCTGCGTCTTGGCGAGCTTGTTTTGCGTGTGAAACTCCCGCGCGCTTGTGAGCAAAAAGAGCAGGGCAGGATTGTGAAAATCCTCCCACCAATGGGCATTTACGCGCTCTTGAGAGTCGCTTAGAGCTAGCGTGATTTGCGCATCTTGTGGCACATCGCTAATGCGTGGCGCACACGCGCTAAGGATAAACAGGCAGGGGATAAGCAGGAGCTTTGCTAGGGCTTTGTGTTGGAGCTTTGTTGTGTGCTGCCAAAGATTTTGTGTTTTGTTGGGGGTTTTTGGGGCTTTGGGTGTGTTTGTCTCTTGCTTAGATTGCGTGTGGTGGGGGATTTTGCGTGTGTTGGAGCATTGATTGGGATAGATTTAAATGCCTTAGATTGCGTGAGGTTAGATTGTGAATCTGTTGTAAAATCCGCCTTGTTTGGGTTTAAAATCCCTTTGGGTTTTGTGCGCAAATTTCTGAATCTAGAATCTAAGCTTTTGTTAGATTCTGTAAATTCTTTTGGGCTTAGATTCTGTGTTACAGATTGTGCAAGCTTTGTGCCACTTAGATTCTGTCCTTGCCCATTTTTTAGAATCTCTTTAGATTTTGTGTGTGTTTCAGAATCTGTTGAGCTAGATTCTGTAAATGCCCTAGACTCTGCGCCCCCTAGATTCTGTATTTTTTCATTTTTTAGAATCTCCGCGTTAGATTCTGTAATCGTCTTTGAATCCACGCTAGATTCTGTAGATTCTCTGTTTCTTAAACTCGCATTCTCACGAATACTTTCTAATTTTTTAGAATCTTGTGTATCGCAAAAGAAAAAAGGGTTTCCCCTCTCCCCGCTCTCCCCAGCCCCGAAAAGAATAAAGCGCCGCTGTTTTTGCTGCGCTTTGCTTGCAACCCGTTGGGTCTTTTTGCGCAATCGGGGAGAGTGCCTCGCTGTATCCTTGTCTAGGTAAAAATGCTAAAAATGCTAAAAATGCACTACTGCATTTTTTTAACGCATTTTCGCCACCACGACAAGGGCGAGTGTCGGTATGCGCTGCCGCGCTACACATTTTATGTGATTTTTGCTTTGCAAAAATGGCGCAATTTTGCAATTGCGCTCGGCTTGCGCTATCGCGCACATTATTATTTGAATCGGGCAAAGCCTTGATAAGGTTTTTTGGTGTTGGAGATTCTGTATATTGCTTAGATTTTGAATCTAAAAAATTAAAACTAGATTCTATGTTTCCCCTAGATTCTGAATCTGAATTACTGAATCTAGAATCTAAGTTTTTCTTAGATTCTGTATTTTCTTTACATTCCGCGCTTGGCTTGCCCTCTTGGCATTCTAAGATTTTGGATGAGAAAAGTGGGTTATCAAGCGAGGATTGAAGGAGCTTACTAGAGGTAAGTGACTGAAAATCCGAGCGTAGATTCCCGCTTTTATCGCCAAAAGCTGAATGTCTTTGCTCTCTCATTTTGTATATACCTCCACCACCACACTCATCCCCGCCCTCAACTCCCCCAACCGCTTATTGCTAGAATCTATCTTGATTTTTATCGGGATTCTCTGAACAATCTTGATAAAATTCCCCGTGGCGTGATTGACTTTTATCGGGCTAAACTCACTGCCCATCGCAGGGGAAATCTCCTCCACCACGCCACTAAACTCCGCATCCCCTAGCGCATCGACGCTAAAGCGCACTCTCTGTCCTAGGGCGATTTTATCCATCTTAGTTTCTTTGATATTGGCTATCACCCAGTGCGTGTGCGGCACGATATAGGCGAGCGCGCTCTCTTGGGAGACAAACTGCCCGATATGCGCGAGAATCTCCCCGAGCTGCCCATCTATGGGGGCTTTGATAAGGGAGTTGTCCAAATCGATGCGGGCGAGCTCTAGCAGGGCTTTTGTGCGATTGAGTTCAGCCTCTAGCGAGGTTTTGGTGGTTTTGAAGGCTTCAAATTCTTGGAGGGCTTTTTGGTATTGTGCCTTTGATTGTGTAAGCGCGGCTTGGGCGTTTAAAAGCCTAGCCTTGACATTGTCATAATCGCGCTTGCTTAAGCTCTCATTTTTGAGCAGCCTTGAAACCCTGCTATTTTCTGCTTGAGCGTTTGTGAGAGTTGCCTGCGCGGCTTTGATTTGGGCTTCTTTTTCGATGATATTGGCTTCGTGGAGGCGGTAGCTTTGGGCGTAGGCTTGCAGGCTGCTCTGTGCGCTCTGCACCCTTGCGCGCGCCTCTTCAAGCCTTTGGACAAAGACGCGCTTATCAATCTGCAAAAGCGGCTGTCCTTCTTTGACAAAGGCAAAATCTTTGGCATACACCTCCGTTACATAGCCGCTCACCTGCGGGGAGAGGAGCGTGGTTTTTGCCTGCACATAGGCATCATTAGTCGCCACGACATTGAGAAAAAAGGGCGGGAGCTGCCACGCATAGAGGATAAGCAAAACGCCTGTGATAATGCCAAGACTTGTGGCGATGATGATAAAGACTTTGGGCTTGCTAGGAAGCCATGAGTAGTGCTCTTTCATAATTGTCCTCCTAAGTTTTGGGATTGTTGTTTGAGAATCTCCGCGGTTTTGGCGTTGTTATGTATCGCGCGGTTTTTGAGGATATCAAGCTCGCGGCGCAGGGAATTTGTCGTGAGTTTAAAATACACATAGCGCACCGCAAGCAGGGCAAAAATCACGCTCCCAATCACACCGATAGCAAAAAACAAATCCCCATACGCCAAAACCCCCGCGTGCCGCTCTAGCACATCGCCCCCTTGCGCGCTAAAGAGGGGGTTGGTTAGATTGTGCGTGATGAGATCTTGGGCGATTTGGGTGCTCTCATAGCGCACAAAATACCCGATAAGTGCCGAACCAAAGAGCCCAAAGACGCCTTGAGAAAAGGTAAAAATAATCGCAAAGGTGATCACATAATTTGTCCCGCGCGCAAAACCTAGCACGATGCCATTGACAAGCAGGGGGCCGATAAAAAACACGCTCGCAAAGGCGATGAGAAACTGCCCTAAATACACATCGCTAGGCAGCATACTTGGCGTGAGATTGAGCGAGAGGAAGCTCTCTAGCGGAATGAGAGCCGCGGCGAAGAGTATCATTCCGTGCGAGCGTTCGTAGTTATAGATACACAGACACAAAATCCCGCCAAACAACGCCCCTAGCGTGAGAATCCCATAATAGCCCATAAGCTGATAATTGCTAAAGCCTAGCACATTGTGCAAAAGTCCCGTGGCACCCGTGCTCTGCTCTGCGAGACACATACGCACAAACGCCGCGGCGAGGGCGAGCTCGATGAGTTGGAAATTGAGCAAAAACTTCAGATGGATAAAGGGGCGTTTTTTGAAAAATTCCGCGATAAAAAAGAGCCCAAAAGAGATAAGGGCGATACACAAGCCATAGGCGATGGGCTCATAATCCTACCAAATGATATTCCCCACGCTAAAGATAAGGCAGCAAAATGCCACTCCAAGCGCAAACAAAAGGATAGAAAAATCCTCTGGAAAAAAGGCTCTAGCGGTGTGTGAGGGCGGGAGCTCGATGAGCAAAAAGACACAAAAGGCGATGAGGCAAAAGCCTATCTCAAAGCAATTCATCAAATACGGATAATCGCTCATACTAAAGGACGCTACGAGAAAATGCGCTAGCGGTGAGCCAATCTGTATAAGCCCGATACTAGCGGGAAAAAGGAGGTATTTTTTGCTCGTTGGGAGCATTTGGAGTGTGTAGAAAATACACAGCACGCTAATCCCGCCACCCACGACACCGCCGATAAATCGCGCAAACACCACCACCCAAAAATTGCTAAAGCTAAGCTCGAGAATCTGCGAGAGCAGGAGCACCACAAAGATACAAGTAAAAAAGACTTTGAGCCCAAAGTGCTGACGGAAGCGAAAGAGCAGGACTGTCGTCCAGACATTGCCCATATAATACGCCGCGCTCACGCACCCGCCCTGCAGGGGAGTGAAGCCAAAATCGCCCTGTAGATAGTCGATGTAGGCGATGATGAGGTTGTTTTGCAAGCTCGCAGTGATGAGAATGATGGCAAACGCCACGCCATAGAGCAGGCGCAGGGAGCTAGGCAGGTTTGGCTTAGCTGGACTGCCCCAGATTGAGGGCATTTCATTGGGCTTAAAGCGCTCTTTGATACTAAGTGGCATACACACCTCCATTACTTGGCGATAATGCACAAATCTCTGATAGGGCACAAAGCAGCTTAGGGCGAGATTACAGAATCTAGATTCTGTAATGCGCACAAGGCGTGTTTGGGCGCGCTGCGAGCACACCCAAATGCTTTGGGACAAATTGCAGAGATTGTGCTAAATAATCCTAGTCTAGGGCAGTCTGTAAGGCTGGAAGGCTTGGAAAGATAATCGCTCTAAGGCTAGATTGTCTTAGAGTTTGAAAGACGGGGTGCATTATATACCTAATTATCTTAATGCAAGTTTGCTAGGGCAAACTTGTTATCGCTCGCGAGGAATAAATCCCCGCTCACTCCGCTTCGCGAGCTGTCAGCGCATTTTCTATAAACCAAACTAGAGCTTATCACTTAATGCAAGTTTGCTAGGGCAAATTTGTTATCGCTTGTGGGCAGTCAAATCCTCACTTCGCTCAAAAACTCCTCGCTCCAAGCAATGGCAGTGGAGTATCTCGCGGATTTTGTGTATTATGATGGGGCTAAGATCGCTAAGCTCGCCCAAGAGATAGAATCTAATGCCCGCGATAGCCTGCACACCGCTAGTGATATAACCCAAACCCTAATCCTTGCTAACGATATGAGTATCGCCACGCGTCTAGCAAAATGGAGCAATCCCTACAAAGATGTGATGTATGCCCAAGCACTCAAATCCCTGCGCCTAGCCGATAGCTCAAGCACGCTCCCTCCCGCTTATCTCGCACGATATGATTATGACAACAACCTCTGGCTTAATGTCTTTGGCGGGGCAAATATCATCGGTGGCAAGAGCGGGGGCGTGTATGGGCTAAGTGCGGGCTATGACGCCAAGATAGGGCAATCCACGCTCTTAGGAGGCTACCTAAGCTATGCGTGGGCGCAGATACAGGGCAGCTCCCTGACGCAAAATGCCCAAAATCTCCAAGCATGGCTCTACACACGCAGCACCATAGGGCGCAGCGAGGTGGATATGAGTGTGCGCTATCAGGCTGGGCTCATCGATCAAAAGAGTATGGGGAGCGAGGTGGAGTATATGAGCAGCTTTGTGGGCGCAAAGGTGGAGTATGGCTATGTCTTTGGCAAGGGCAGTGTGCTCTTTAAACCGCTTGTGGGCGTGAATGTGTATTATCTCTACACACCGCAATACACGCAGTGCGGGGGAGTAGCCATGAGCGTGGAGGCAAGGAGCGATGTGAATGTGAGTGTGAGCGTGGGTGGGGATGTGCGCAAATACTTTGGCAATGGGAGCTTTATCTATATCCTGCCCAAAATCGAGCAGTATGTGATGAGCGGGGATAAGCTCTACACTGCTAGCTTTGTAGGGAGTGATACGAGCTTTATCATCGCGGGCGATGGGGGGCTAAAGACTTATGGCAGCGTGCTTGTGGGTGGAGATATCGCGCTTAGAGAGTTTTTGAGCTTTAGTATCGGCGCGGGAGTGAAGCAGAGCCTAGCAGGCACAGATACAAGCGTGACATACCTTAGCGGCAACCTCGGGGTGAAGTATAGATTCTAAGCCCACAAGCGGGGTTATAGAATCTAAGGAATCTAAGCAAAGAGATTTAGGCAGTGTATGTTCGCGTAAGCGGAGCGAGGGTGGATTCACTCCACACGAGCGATAACAATTTTGCTACAAGCAAAATTGCATTATTAATATCCAGAATCTATGAAGCGATTTTTAGCGTGTTGCGGATTTTCTCATACGCCTCTTGTATAGTCCTAAAGCGCTCGTTGTAGCTCTCGATAACTTCAGAATCTTGCCCAAAAACATTATCGGGGTGGTATTCCTTGGCAAGTTGCAAATAACGCTTTTTTACCACTTCAAAATCATCTTGATAATGGGATTCTAAAATCATATAGCTATGGCGCAGCTCCCGCTCCTGCTCTGTGAGGAAACTATCGCCAAATCCACCCATACCGCCGCGGTTTCTAAAGCTCTCATAATCAAAATCCAAAATCACATTATGGATGACTTTAAAGCTCACGAGATTGATGATATTGTCCCAAAAATAGGGCTTGGTGCTGTCTAAATAAATCTCATCACGATCGCAGCCCATATAATATTCATCAAAGAGATTGGCGATGTAGCGTCGCGCAGTGGCGTTGGATTTGCTCATTTTGAGCATTACGCGCTTGCCATTAAGGATACGGAGCGAGATTTTCACGCGCTCCACAAGCGAGTTTTTGCCCACGATTTTGATACGGATAGGCAGATAGGTAAAGTCTAGCAAATACTCCAAATCCTGCATTTCGTGATTGTGAGCGTTTTGATCGTTTTGGAGGCACGCGTGATATGCCCAATTGATAAGATAATTTTTTTTAAACCTCTCGCCATCGTCTAAAATAAGCACTGTGCGAGAGAGTCGATAGCTTTTAGAAAAATACTTCTCCGCATACGCGATGGCTTTGTGCAAGAACGCATTGTCGTCTTCAACGGTAATTTGGATATATCTCTCATTTAGTGCTACATTCATCTTATGCGAACTCTCTGGATTAGACTGCTTAGGCTAAAGCAAACAAAATTCCACCTTTGCTTTGGCTTAAAGTATAATATAAATCGACTGAGAACAAAGATTTTTAACCCACAAGCCGCCCGCAATCTCGCCGCTGTGTAAAAACTATGCACCCATTCCACAAAGCACCCGCCCACACGCTCTGCCTTGCCACAATCTTAAGCATTAGTGTGTTACCCTAGTGACTTTGCGCCACTGCGGGAGAAGCGCGAGTGTGCGGCGCATAAGGAGGCTATAAGGTGGATTCTATGATACAAGAGGGCGTATTCGCGCTCATTGGCTTTGTTAGTGGCATTGCCGCTGGGTTTTTTGGTATCGGCGGAGGTGTGATCATCGTGCCCTGTCTGCTGTTTTTTGGTATCGGTATGGAGTATGCCATAGGGATTTCTATTGTGCAGATGATTTTTTCTTCAGTCTTTGGGAGTGTGCTTAATATCTGGCGCAAAAAGCTTGATTTGCAAGCGGGGTTTTATGTGGGTTTAGGCGGGCTGATTGGTGCGAGCTTTAGCGGGCTTATCGTCGCAAATATCCATAGCACGATTTTGCTCCTGCTCTTTATCCTCCTTACCTTTGTGAGTTTCAAAAAATATGTGTTCAACACCAAAACCACTGCCAACCCCAACCCGCCTATCAAAAATCCTAGGGAGCAAAAGCTCGTGATGATTGGCGTGGGGGCACTCACGGGCGTGTTTGCCATCTCGCTGGGTATCGGCGGAGGACTTATCATCGGTCCGCTTCTGGCGTATTTTTTAGGCTTAGATTCTAAAAAAGTCGTGCCCATCTCGCTTTTTTTTATCATCTTTGCCTCTATCTCCGGCTCACTCTCGCTGTATTCCCAAGATCTCATCGACTTGCGCACAGGGCTCATCGTAGGGGGTTTTGCGACAATTGGCGTGGCTATTGGCACTAAGCTTATTGATCTTACAAGCCTCACAAACCACCGATACGCGCTTATTGGGATTTACGCATTCTCGCTCTGTGCAAGCGTGTATAAGCTGTGCGTGATTGTGTTTGAGTGATTTTGGTGCGTATGCCCCATTTTTTACTTTTTGTAAATTCTTTACACAAAATTTAGGTTTTATTAACCTAAATAAACAACTTTTTGTATAAATTATTAGGCCAAACCAAAAAAGTTAGGGAGATAATGATGAACGAACAAACGCAGATCGCACTCATTGGCGGTGGTATCATGAGCTTCACCCTCGCCACAATTCTCAAAGAACTCCAACCATCTTTACAAATCCAAATCTATGAAATGCTTGATGATGTAGGCTTAGAAAGCAGTATGGCGTGGAACAACGCAGGGACAGGGCACCAAGCCCTCTGCGAGCTCAACTACACACCACGCCAAAAAGACGGCACCATCAATATCTCAAAAGCCCTCAAAATAAACCAACAATTTGAACTTAGCAAAGAATTTTGGGCGTATTGCGTCAGAAACAATCTCCTTGATGCACCACAGAGCTTTATCAATCCTCTGCCGCACCTAAGCTTTGTCGCAGATTCTAATGTTACCTTTTTAAAAGACAGATTTGAGGCACTGCGCCAATCGCCCCTCTATGCGCATATGCTATTCTCCCAAGACAGAGAGCAAATCGCACAATGGGCGCCGCTCATTATGGAGGGACGCGATCCCAATCAGCCCGTGGCAGCGACTTTTATGGACGGCGGGAGTGATGTGAATTTTGGCGCGATTGTTACCCAACTTAGAGCCAATTTAGCCAAAAAAGAGGGAGTGGGGATTTTTCTCTCGCACAAAGTCGCGGATATCAATCGCTCTTCCCAAGGCTGGGAGCTCAAAGTCATTGATACCAAAAACGATGTGCATAAAAGAGTGCAGGCGCGCTTTGTCTTTTTGGGTGCTGGCGGCGGGGCATTCCCACTACTGCAAAAAAGCGCGATACCCGAGGGGAGGGGATACGCAGGATTCCCCGTGAGCGGCTTGTGGCTAGCGTGTAATAATAAAGAGCTCATCGACAAGCACGCGACAAAAGTCTATGGCAAAGCCTCTGTGGGCGATCCACCTATGTCCGTGCCACACCTAGATACGCGTATCATTGATGGCAAAAAGGAGCTGATGTTTGGACCTTATGCGAGCTTTAATACACGCTTTCTCAAATACGGCAGCTTGCTAGATTTCCCGCTCTCTGTGCGGCTAAATAACTTCCTGCCAATGCTGCAAGCTGGGCTTGATAATATCCCACTCACTGCCTATCTCGTGCGCCAAATCTTTTTGGGCAAAAACGGGCGTATGGACAAGCTGGAATTTTATATGCCTAGCGCGAGGCAGGAGGATTGGGAGCTCAAAATCGCGGGGCAGAGGGTGCAAATCATCAAGAAAAATGCCCAAGGCAGAGGCTTCCTAGAGTTTGGCACAGAGGTTGTCGTCTCAGCTGACAAATCTCTCGCGGCGGTGCTTGGTGCATCTCCGGGGGCTTCTATCTCGGTAGATGTGATCCTCGAAGTGCTAGAAAAATGCTTCGCTTCAGAGGTGCAAACGCATTACGACAAGCTCAAAGAGATGGTGCCCTCATGCCAAAATACCTTAGAGCAAAATATCGCTAACTTCAACCATCAGCGTGCCAAAACCGCCCAAACCTTGCATATACCTTTTGCAGGGATTTGATATTTGGCTTTGGTTTGGCCTTTAGAATAGGAGCGAGGTGCGCAAGCGAGACAATGTGCGTGGGAGTGTGGATGAGCTAATGTGGGCGGAATTTGGCACTGCTGTGTGAGATTTGATTGCGTTTGCGCGGAGTGTCCTCCCCTCTCTTTGCGCTCCACTGCTTGCGTGCATAAAGTTGTATATAGAATCTAAGAAGATTCCAAAAACGAGCAACGATACAATCTAGGCAATATAACCCAAGCCCAAAAGAATTTAACAGAAATTCAACCCAAATAGATTCAGAATCTGGGGTATTTACAGAATTTAAGCAGATTCACAACCTCAAGAAAAACTTAGAATCTAGTGGGCAGTTGTCAATAGCCAATACTTTCAAAAGATAAGAGGTAGTCTCAAAAGAAGGGATAATGCCCCACCAAAGAGCAACGCCCGAGACAATGCCCCCAAAAGAGGCATTGTGTGGGATAACTAGAAATTGTAAGTATAGCGCGTACCAAAGGCATAGGGTTGGAGGATTGACATTTTTGTTTCGGTGCCACCTTGATCGCCTGTCGCACTCGCACCAATCACACCAAATCGGCTAAAAAACTCCACGCCGTGGTTTTTGGCAAAAATCGTCCTAAGACCAAAGTTTATCCCCATATCAAAGCTTGAAGGATTTTTGAGCCCGCCAGCAGTTAGTCCATCGACTGCCTTACCATAGTGGATCGCATAGCCAAATGAAAGGCCAGCAAAAAGTCCTGCAGAGCTCGATTCGCTCGTATAAAAATTATAGAGCGCATCGACATTGGCCATCACATTAAGGGTACTGATACTTACATGAAGATCTCTTTGTGGAGAGTAATTTGTCCCATTATTGACTTGGAGATACGCTCTTAGCCCAAAGCCCTCGCTAAAAAACCACTTATACCCACCCATAAGTCCATAGCGGAGGTTACCCACACTCGCTACCTTGTTTGTGAGGATAGAGGTATTGTTTGACACTGTGTCGCTAAAAGTCGATTCGGTAGTCATTACACTATTGCCAATGCCCAAGTCTAGCCCCACAAACGCACCGCTCTCTTCTGCCATCACGCCACTGCTTAGCACTAGAGCCACTGCCCCGCTTGTCATAAATTTTTTCATCAAAACTCCTTAGTTAAATTGTCGCCTTATCTTTTAAATCCCTGAATTAATTCCACAAAATCCAAAAAATAAAAACCTCGCCGTTCTATCCCCCCCCCCTTATAAGAAATTTAAAAAGAGGCATTTTGTGAGAATCTTGCGTGATTTTTTAGAATCTAAATCTGTCTTAGATTCTATATTTAATGCAAGTTTTTGCTTTAGCAAAAACTTATTACCGCTCGTGGCAAGTGGATTGCCACTACGCTCCGCTTACGCGCTCACTGCTTTTCTAGCAAGTTTATAGAATCTCTTAGTGTGAGCGCGTCAGGAATGCCGCACACTGGACTGCTTGTATGTGATTTTTGCGTTGCAAAAAAATGGCGCAATTGTGCAATTGCACTAAGGCTTGCGCTACCGCGCACATTATTGCTATTTGGCAAAGCCTCGCACAAGTTTTTTTGAAGTGGCAGCTTGTGAATCTGTTTTAGATTCTGAATGCAACTCTGAAATCTCACTAGATTCTAAATCTATCACGCTAGATTCTAAAGCTTTGGATTCTGTTGGGCTAGATTCTGCAATTCCTTAGATTCTAAACCTTGCTTGTATGAATCTTGATTGGATTTTTTGGCGATAGATTCTGTAATGGCTTTAGAATCTAAAGATTTTGCTCCGCTCAATAGGACGAGATTTGTGCTTGTGGATTTGTGTGGAATTTTGTGGAGGCTAGATTCTGAGTTTTTGGGAATTTTGGCATTGCGCGCTGTTTGTGGGTGTGCTAAGAGGGTGTGCGAGCCCTGCGGGGTGCAAAGCTCGCGTGGTGGGAAAGCTAGATGAGCTTTGTGCTTTTTAATATCGCTTGGAAGCTCGGAGTATCATTCATCGCCATATCGGCTAGGACTTTTCTATCGAGCTCGATATTGGCGAGCTTGAGCGCGTGCATAAACTTCGAGTAGCTCACGCCATTACTCCTACAAGCCGCGTTGATACGGGTGATCCATAGGCGTCTAAAGTCTCGCTTCTTGCGCTTCCTGTCGCGGAACGCATAATACATACTGCGCTCTAGCTGCTCTTTTGCCTTTCGGAAGTGCTTGCGACGCCCGCTATAAAAGCCTCGCGCTAGTTTTAGAATCTTTTTGTGTCGTCTGCGTCTGACAACGCCTGTCTTTACTCTCATATTTTCTCCTTTACCTTTGTCTTAATAGGTGTGAGCCTGTGGCTCTCCTTGCCCTGTCGCACGCGTGTGCTTAGGGGAGTTTCATAGATTCTGCGCTACGCCATACAAAGCAGGCTTTTGACAGAATCGACATTGCTCTTATGCACATAGTGCGGCGCGTTGAGGTTTGCTTTGCGCTTTGGACTTTTCTTAGTCAGGATATGACTTTTAAAAGCACTGCCACGCTTGATGGCGTTTTTCTTGAGCTTAAAACGCTTAGCCGCACCGCGATTTGTCTTCATCTTTGGCATCACTCTCTCCTTTCGTGTAATTAAAAGCCCGCAATTCTACTCACTTTTGGCTTTAACTTCGCTTTTGTGCTAGGAAACTTTTGCACAGGAGATAGAGGAGTTTGCCGCGACGCCTAAGCCTAAAATATCTCTGTCTAAGGAATGCCCTAATGCGCGATGTGAGCGTGTAGCGTATCGGTGGGCAAGGGGTTTGGAGGGCTTGGGCGATGTGCTCTAGGGATTGTGCGTGCAGCCTGCTAGCGAGTGTGCGCAGGGCTTGGGATTTGCCTTGTATGCGGGATTTGGGCATATCGAGGGCTTGGCGCAGAGATTCAAACAAACTATCATCATCATAGATGAGCGCGTTTTCTTGGGTTAGCAAAAAGTGCGAGGCGAATTTGGAGTGGATAATGGGGATAATCCCAAAGCCATAGCTTAGCCCCAAACTGCCGGAAAAATCATACAAATACCTGTCGTGATGTGGGTTGCTCGCATCAAGGAGAGGGAGGATAAAGTGGGATTGGCGAGCGTGGGCATAGAGCGTGTCATAGCTCACATAACCTGTGAAGCGCAGGCGATCCCCTAGATTGTGTGTATCATAGAGGCTCTTATCGTAGCTCCCCACGATGGTGAGGCTAAAGGCGGTATGCGTGTGTGCTAGTCGCCCAAAGAGCTTTAGGAGTGGTGAGAGATCTTTGCTCAAACGCCCGGCGATGAGGAATCTAGTAGGCTCGTCGTGTGTGGGGTGTGGATTCTCGGAGCTCTTGGGGTGTGCATTGCATTCATCGTGTGTGGGGTGTGTGGAATCCTCGAGATTTTTGGCGTGTGAGTGCGTGCCAAAAAAATGCGCGTTGAGGAAGTGTGGGTAAAAGGTGTTTGGTAGGAGCGAAAAGATGCGCTGTGTGGGTAAGATTCTCTTATATTGCAGTGTTGCGTTGTGATCTATGGCGCAAAAGCCGTTTTTGGGTTGGCGACACGGGATAAAGTGGGGGAGTGAAAGTGGTGGGATTTGGTAGATTACAAGGGTGTTGAAAAAGGCAAATTCATAAGCCTCAACCTGCGCGCTGCCTAAAAGTATCTCGATATGTACCGGGCTCGTGGCAAAGGCTCTCACCCTATCATCAAAGCCAAGTTTTAGGGCATTGTCCAAAAAGAGCTGCGTGTGTAGCAGCACATCGACTCGGTAGCCAAGCTCGAGCATATAGCGCACCAAAGCGCACAAAACTTCCCCATGAGATGGAGAGTATTCTACGAGCAGCACGCAGTTTGGTGGGATATGGGCGCGGGAAAACGCGCTGAAGTTTTGCTCCTCGAAGCGACGGAGGGCTAGCTCGTATGCGCTAGAATTCCTCTCTCGGGGGGGGGGCAATATATAGCATTATTTTATAGCCTCTTTAAGAGCCCCATCTCTTTTGACTTTATTTTTTCTCGTGCTTTTTGGGGATATAGAGCACATTGAGATAGCGTCCCTCCAGCTTTGGCTCTTTCTCCGCTACCGCGACTTCTTCAAGCATTGGTGCGATTTTGTTTAGCGTGTCTCTGCCCGCATTGGGGATACTTAGCTCGCGCTGCTTGAGAAACACTCTAAAGCGCACGTGCTTGCCAGATTCTAAAAATTGTATAGCGTGTTTTACTTTGTAATTAATGTCGTTTTGCGCGATCTGCGTGGAGAGCTTGATTTCTTTAATCTCGATTTGTTTTTGTTTCTTTTTGGCTTCCTTTTGGCGTTTTTCCTGATGGTAGCGGAATTTGCCATAATCCATAATCTTGCACACGGGCGGATTGGCGTTAGGCGATATAAGCACGAGATCCAAATCCTCTCGCACGGCGATTTCTAACGCCTCCCTTGAGCTCATCACGCCATACACTTGCCCATCATCGCCCACACAACGCACTTCCTTGAGGTTTATCGCCTCATTTAGTAATACTTCTTCTTTGCTCAAATACGAACCTCACTTATTTTGGTATGTAGCATTGCGATAAATTCCTCCTCGCTTAGACTGTATTGCTCGCGCTTGGTGCGATCGCGAATGGCTAGAATCTTGCTCTGCATTTCTTTCTCGCCTAGGACTACGATGAGCGGCGTGTGCTGCTTTTCAGCGATTCTGATTTTTTTGCTTAGTGTTTCATTTTTGTCCAAAATCTCGGCATACGCTCCGCTTTGTGTGATGAGCTTCTCACGCAGGGCTTTGGCATAGGGGATTTGGGCGTCTGTGATGGGTATGAGGCATGCCTGTGTAGGCGCGACAAAGAGCGGGAACTCCCCGCCAAAGTGCTCTGTCAAAATCGCGATAAATCGCTCAAAGCTCCCTAAAATCGCTCTGTGGATCATCACGGGCATTTGCGCGCTGTTGTGCTCGTCTGTGTAGCTAAGTGCAAAGCGACTTGGGAGATTCATATCGATTTGGATTGTGCCGCACTGCCATTTGCGCTTGAGCGCGTCGGTAATCTTAATATCAATCTTTGGTCCATAAAACGCCCCGCCACCCTCATCTATGCGGTAATTGATGTGGTTTTGCTCTAGAGATTGGCGTAGAGAATCTGTCGCACTCTCCCACACTTCATCGCTCCCGATGGACTTTTTGGGGCGCGTGGAGAGCTCCATCTCGTAGCTAAAGCCAAAGAGATCCATAATGTTTTTGGTAAAGGCGATGATATTATGCACTTCGCCTTTAATCTGTGCGGGGGTGCAGAAGATATGCGCATCATCTTGGGTAAATTCCCGCACGCGCAAAAGCCCGTGCAATACGCCACTTTTCTCGTGTCTATGCACCACGCCATACTCATAAAAGCGCAGCGGCAGCTCACGATAGCTCCTAGGGCTGCTCTGATAGACTTTGATATGCCCCACGCAGTTCATCGGCTTGATGCCGTATTCCTGCTCATCGATGAGGGTAAAATACATATTTTCTTTGTAATTCTCATAATGCCCGCTTTTTTTCCACACATCGCTTTTGAGGATCTCTGGTCCTCGCACGGGCTCATAATCGCGCTCGATAAGGGCTTTGGTGAGGAGATTTTCGATATTGCGTCGTAGGCGCGCTCCTTTGGGCAGCCACAGGGGCAACCCCGCACCAATCTCCTCATCAAAGCTAAAAAGCCCCATTTCCTGTCCAATCTTCCTATGATCGCGCTTTTTGGCTTCCTCGATTTGAAAAAGATAGTCTTTAAGCGCGTCTTTGGTGCTAAAGGCTATGCCATAGATTCTGGTGAGCATTTGGGCGTTTTCATCGCCGCCTAGATACGCCCCTGCGATTTTGGTAAGCTTGAAGTGCTCTAAGAACTTTGTGTTTGGGAGGTGGGGACCACGACAGAGATCTTCAAAATCCCCCTGTGTGTAGAAGCTAAAGCTATCCCCATTAATCTTGCTCATCACCGCAAGCTTTAGCTCATCATCGGCGAATTTTTCTTGCGCTAAGGCGCGTGTGGTGGTGTATTTTTCGATAGGGTAGGCTTTTTGGGCGATCTCTCTCATTTTAGATTCTATAATGGGGAGATCCTCCTCGCCAATCTTGTGTGTGATTTTAAAGTCATAATAAAATCCCTCTTCTACCACGGGACCGACAAAAAACTGCGCTTCTGGATAGAGGGCTTTGATCGCTTGTGCCATAAGGTGCGCGCAGGAGTGACGCAAAATCTCTAGTGAATCCTCGCTATTGTCAAAATAAATAGGCTCCCCGCCACTTAGGGCGTTTTGCTCAATCGTGCAGAGATCGTAGATGTGGTTGTCGATTTTTTTGCCAATTAGGGTTTTGCTCATAGAATCTAAACCTTTAGTATCTCATCTTCTTTGCTTTTTAGCGTCTCATCAATCTTTTTGACAAACTCATCAGTGAGTTTTTGGACGCTATCTTGGGATTTTTTGCTCTCGTCCTCTGTGATGGTTTTGGCTTTTTCAAGTTTTTTTAGGTGGTTGTTGGCGTCTTGGCGGATATTGCGTATGGCTACGCGTCCCTTTTCTGCCATAGCCTTGGCTTCTTTAGTGATTTCTATACGCTGCTCTTTTGTCATAGGGGGGAAGTGCAGGCGTATAGCCTCTCCGTCGTTGTTGGGAGTGGCACCGATATTGGCTTCCTGCAGGGCGCGCTCGATATTTTTTAGCAGGGTTTTATCCCACGGCGTGATGAGGATACTAGAGGCGTCTTGCACCATAATAGACGCCATTTGGCTAAGTGGTGTAGGCGTGTCGTAATAATCGGCTTTGATAGAATCCACCATCGCGCTTGAAACCCTCCCACTGCGCAAAAGGGAAAATTCTCTTTTCAAGGCTTGGAGGGATTTGTCCATATTTTCTTTGGTGTGTTGCAAAATCTTTTGTATCTCTTCGTTCATTGCATTCCTTTGGGTGGCTTATTTGTTGTCTGTGGTTGCGGGTGCGCTCGGTGCGGCGGGCACGCTAGAGCTGAAGGGATTGTTCCCCTCCTGCACCTTTAATTGGTTTTGTGAATCTAGTGGATTCTGCGCTCCGCTAGTGGGTTGGGTGGGTAGTGGGGCGAGGGTGGAGTCGCCTTTGGCGGGGAGTTGGATTCTATCCACCACGCTTGTTTGGCGGTTATACATATAGCCAAGTGCGATGGTATTGACTAAAAACAAAAATCCCAAAACCATCGTGGCTTTAGCCAAAAATCCCGATGGTCCCTTGGCACCAAACATACTTTCGTTGCTCCCGCTGTATGCGCCAAGCCCGATACTCGAGCTTTTTTGTAACAAAACTACGATAGTGATGAGTAGGGTTAAAACAATCTGAATCGCAAGTAGGGTCGTCGCCATCGCTGCTCCAATAAGTTCAAAATTTCAATCTAAAATGCACAAAATGAGGCACAATTCTAGCAAAAAAATCTTTAAAACTCATAAAATGGGACATAAAAGGGGCGTTTGTCAAGGATTTTGCCAAAGATTTTGCATCTCTTAGCCTTGCTTTATATCCCGCTTTGAGCCTTGCCTTAATCTCGCTTGTATCTCTTTAATTATTACCGCGCTCTATCCCACGCAGCCTATTCCTCTAGGCATTGCCCCTTTTGCAGTCGCGCGCCCAAAAGATAGGCAGTGATTGGCATTTCCTTTTTATTAGGTGGTTGCACGCTAGCCACTTCCAGATAGCCCTGATTGCAGCCTATGAGCGCGCTTTGTGGGAGGATTTGTAAAATCTCCCCGGCTCTATGCGCCCCCTGTGGCACAAAGCCCAAAATACGCGTGAGTTTCAAGCCAGATTCTAAAAACACGCTGGGCCAGCCATAATACGCAAGGTATTTGCGATAGACTTCCTGTGCGTTGCGTAGCGTGATGAGCCCATCTTGGCGCGTGATTTTGGTGCAGTAGGTAGAATCTGCGTGGCTTTGGGGCAGTGGCGCGAGGATTTGGGCGCGCTTTAGCACGCCTAGGAGCACTTGCGCGCCCTTTTTGGCGAGGATCTCGCTTAGATTCTCTAAATTTTCGCCATTATTTGGCACATAGCCCACGCCCAGCACCGCGCCGCAATCTAGTCCCAATTCCATTTGCATCACGCTCACGCCAAAAAATCGCGGTTGTGAGAGGATCATCTCCTGTATCGGGCTAGCCCCGCGCAAATGCGGCAAAATCGAGGCGTGGAGATTCACACAAGGGGCGATATCTAAAAATGCCTGTGGCAGGATCTGCCCAAACGCCACGACGACGATTATATCGGGCTTTAGGGCTTTGATAGATTCTATGGTTTCACAATCTATGCGCTCGGGTTGAAAGATAGGGAGGCTAGGGAATTGTGCGCGGAAAAATTCCTTTGTCTCCGGGGCTTTGAGCTCTTTTTTGCGCCCAAAGATTCTATCGGGTTGGGTGAGGAGTCCGATGGGCTCTAGCCTCGTGTCTTTTTGCTCGGCTTGGAGGAGGGTTTGAAAGGCGACTTTGGCAAAGTGCGGTGTGCCAGCAAGCAAGATTCTCATCGCCAAATCCTAGCGCACAGAATCTAGCGCGCAAATCGCCTCTGGCAGTGTCCCAAAAAGCGTGCCGCTAGTCTGTCTGCCCTCCAAAAGCAGGGCGCGCAACACCTCGAGATTGTTGCCATTAGTGAGAAACATCGCCTTGTCGCGTTTCAGTAGGAAATGCGCTGCCATAAGCTTAGTAACAATCCCGCCGGTAGCAAAGCTCGCATTTGGCGTGTGTGGGGCTTCTAGCTCTGCTGGATCTATGCGCTCTACTTGCGGGCGTATCTTGGCATTAGAATCTAGCGCGGGATTTTTGTCAAAATATCCATCAATATCGCTCAAAATCACAAGCAGCTGCGCGCCAAAATAATGCGCCACATACGCGCTTAGACGATCGTTATCGCCCACAAATTCCGTAAGCGCAGTGGAGTCGTTTTCGTTGATGATGGGCAAAATGCTATGTGCTAGGAGCGTATCGATACAGTCCTTGACGCATTGCGTTTGCGTGCGCGAATCAAAGTTGTTTTGGGTGAGTAGGATTTGTGAGACTTCTATGCCATATTTTTGGAATCGTGTGCGGTAGGTTTGCATAAGTAGTGGCTGCCCGATACTTGCGAGGGCTTGTTTGTTGGGCAGGAGGGATTTATCGATTTTGAGGCGTGTGTAGCCACTAGCCACCGCGCCAGAGCTCACGAGCAGGACATCATAGCGCGCGCGTAGCTCGCTAATGAGCCTTGCGATAGCAGCGATTTTGTCCTCATCGATTCTCTGTCCATTGGAGATATTGGAGCTCCCGACTTTGAGCACGATTTTTGGTTTCATCACTTGCCCCCATAGCTCTTGAGATAGTGGGCATACACGCTCGCTATGCCAGATTCTAAATCGATAGTGGGCTGCCAGCCGAGTGCTTGGATCTTGCTTGAGTCCATTAGCTTTTGGTAAGTGCCATCGGGCTTGGTGCTATCAAAGACTAGCTCGCCCTCAAAGCCCACGATGGTTTTAATCATCTGCGCGAGCTCAGCGATACTCACATCGCTGCCATAGCCGATATTTATGTGGGTGTTGCGCACCTCTGCCGCGCTCCCACGCACATTCTCAAAGTCTATGTGCTCCATCACATACACGCACGCCCTCGCCATATCTAGCGCGTGGAGAAACTCCCTGCGCGGCTTGCCACTGCCCCATATCTGCACGCTTTGTGCGCTGATCCCAAAACGCGCCAAAAACTCCTCTAGCTCACTCCCACTTAAGCCCACATCGCGTTGCACAGATTCATACTCGCCTTGTGCGAGGAGCTTGGCTAGGTGGATTTTGCGTAGGAGTGCGGGGAGGACGTGGGAGGTGTGGAGGTTGAAGTTGTCATTATCGCCATAGAGATTGGTTGGCATCACACTTAGAAAATTGCAACCATATTGGAGTGCGAAGCTCTCGCACATTTTAAGCCCCGCGATTTTAGCGATGGCGTAGGGTTCGTTGGTGTATTCTAGTTCGCTGGTGAGGAGGGAAGATTCTGTGATGGGTTGGGGGGCGTTTTTGGGATAGATACACGAGCTGCCTAGGAAAAGGAGCTTTTTAGCGTTGTGCTTGTGGGCGTGGAAGATCACATTGTTTTGGATAGCGAGATTCTCATAGATGAAGTCCGCGCGATACTCGTTGTTTGCTGCGATCCCGCCGACTTTGGCAGCTGCGAGGATCACATACTCTGGCTTGTGTGAGCTAAAAAATCTCTCCACCGCCCCAAAATCGCTCAAATCTAGCTCTTGGTGGGTTTTAGTGAGGAGATTAGAATAGCCGCGCTCTTGCAAAACCTGCAGTATGCTCGAGCCCACGAGTCCCCTGTGCCCCGCGACAAAAATCCTAGAATCTGTTTGCATAGTTGTCCTTTGTGTTAGCGCAAGTGAAATGGGGCGCATTGTAGCCAAAGTTTGGCTAAGGTTTGCTTATGGGTTTAGGGTTTCTTAAAGGGTTTTTAGGAAATATGCGCGGGGAGATTATGCCCTAAGGAGTGGTGATGAAGATTTTGGTATGTATGCTTGGTATCGGCGGTGGCGGAGCTGAGAGAGTGCTGGTGGATTTTTTTCAATCTTGGGAGCATAGCGCGCTCTCGGGGGGGGGGATTAGATCCTAAAAGAGATATTGATTTATTCCTAATAGAGAGAAAACGCCAAGATGTGTATCTCGCTTGGTGCGAGGAGCATCTGCACAAAGTCTTTAGCTTCCCTCATATTTTTGGCAAAGTGCGGTTTTTAAACAAATTTTGGAAGCGGCGTGTGCTCAAAAATCCAAAGCTTCTCAATCGCTTTGTCCCGCAGCATTATGATGCCAATATCGGCTTTTTGGAGGGCATTAGCACGATATATATCTCGCAAAAAAATGGCGGCAAAAAAATCGGCTATATCCACATATCGCTTTGGGAGATACGCGATGGCGTGCGTGATGAGGCGGAGCTAGCAGCGTATCTCGCGCTAGATTCACTCATCTGCGTGTCGCACTATGTGAGAGAATCGCTCCTGCGCCTCTATCCAGAGCTAGCACACAAACATATCGTGGTAATCCATAATCCCATCAATACAGAATCTATCAGGGCAAAGGCGCAAGTAAGGCAGGTGGAAAAGAAGCGATTTAGCTTTTGTCAAGTGGGGAGGCTCACGCACCAAAAGGGGCTAGAGACGCTCCTAGATGCAAACGCGATACTCCAAAAGGAGGGGCTAGAGTATGATATTTGGCTCATAGGCGAGGGCGAGCGGTATAAAAGAGAGCTGCTTGAGCGCATACAATCTCAAGGGGTTGGCAATGTCAAGTTTTTGGGATTCCAAACAAATCCTTACCCGTATATGAAAGCGTGTGATGTCTGTATGCTCACAAGCTACTATGAGGGCTATGGGCTAGTCTTGGCTGAATCTTGCGTGCTGGGCAAGGCAATCATCGCAAGCGATATCCCCACAAGCAAGGAGATACTTATAGATTCTGAGCTTGGCGAGTGTGCGGAGTTTTTCGCTTCCAAAGACGCGCAGAGCTTGGCAGATGCTATGCGCCGCCTCTATGAGGATAGCGCGCGCAGAGAGGCATTAGAATCTAAGTCCCTAAATATCGCTAAGGGCTTTGATATAGAGCGCGCACGCAGGGCTTTTGAGGAAGTGCTGTTTTAGAGCAGCTTTGCTGTGAATCTTGGAGGCAAAGGGCTGCTTGTGGTATAATTACTTTGTAATTACTTCGTTTAAGGGGTGCTGATGACAAGTCTTATACAAATTGGCAATTCACAAGGCATTAGAATCCCAAAGCACCTCATCACGCAAGCGCGCTTAGAAAATACCGAGCTTGAGCTAGTCGTGGTGGAGGAGGGGCTGCTCCTAAAGCCTGTGCAAAAGCTGCGGAGTGGTTGGGAGGAGGCTACTAAGCGCGGTGTGGGAAGCGCAGAGGATAATAGCGATGCAATTATGCGGGATTTTGAGGCTGTTGATTGTGAAAATGATTGGGAATGGTAATGCCTAGCCACTTTGCTAAAGAAGCTAATCGCTTTGAAATGTATTGGGTAAATCTCGAGCCTACCATAGGCAGCGAGATTAAAAAGATTCGCCCGTGTGTGATTATCTCGCCAAATGCACTAAACTCTCTTAGCACAAGACTCATCGCACCCATCACTTCTAAGAGCTTTGACGCACCCTATCGGATTAGCTTTAGACTTTTAGACAAAGATGCCAAAATACTTTGCGATCAGATCCGCTGTGTGTCCTTGCAAAGATTGCACCAAAAAATCGGGAAGTTGCCTGATGATGTGGCGCGAGAGCTTAGCGGCGTGCTGTGTGAAATGTTTGCTTTATAAACAATGCTTTTGTGTATTTAAGAAGTGCTGTTTTTAGAATCTCGCCCTTAGAGCCTTTTGCCCTCATAGAGTGTTTTGCCAAAAAGCTTATGATATTTTGCTTTTTAGAAAACCGAATGCCAAAGTTGCTCCTAAGCCATTCTTTGAGCGATATTGTGGCTTGGAGGAAGTCGCGGGCGTTGGTGGATTGTAAAAGTGCTTTGATCACTTTGTCTTGGAGGGGTTGGGGGATTTGTAGTCGCTCTATGCGCGCTCTAAAATCCAAAAACTCTCCATCGTTTTGGACAAAGGACTTGGCTTGTGTGCGCAGCATATGCGTGGGAAGCCCGATGGTGCTAATGTGGTGGCGTGTGAAAAATGCAGCAATCGCCTCAAAGGCTTTGAGCAAATTGGCTGATTGATGAGCACAAAGCAGATATTTGTATAGCTCTGCCTCGCTAGTGAATCCAAACACTCTCGCAGATATGTAGCGGTATTAAAGATGGGCACGATTACACACAGCGGCTTCATCGCAAACCCTTTTGGCAAAATGTCGCCTTGGTGCGTATGGTTTCTAGGTAGATTTGGTGGTTAGATTCTAACAGATCGCGCGTGTTTTCGGGGTGGTAGATATGATAGGCGAGTGCGCCAAACTTTAGCCGTCTCAAAGCCCCGCCAGCAAACAAAAATCGCGCCACAAACTCGCTATCCTCGCGCCCCCAGCCCACAAAGCCCTCATTAAAGCCATTTATCGCCTCACAATCAGACTTAAAAAAGCTCATATTGCACCCGCGGATACCTTTGATAAGCTCTCTTTTGGCAAACACCTTAGAATCCACGCGTGAGGTGGCATACACAAGGCGGGAGAGAAGCCCGCACCGCTTTGCTTTAAGCCCACCTAGAGCAAAGACGCGCTTATACGCGCTTTTTTCGCTTTTCTCGCCTTCCTGCCGCTCTTGGAGCATAGATTCTGAAGTGGGCGAATCCACAATCACGCGCGAGCCTTGCACAAATACTCTAGGCGCGGCAAAGGCTAAATGATCAGCGACAAAGAAAGGGTGTAAGATCATATCGCCATCGATGATGATGAGATACTCGCCCTTTGCTTCCCTAATGGCGGCATTGCGTATGGCGCTTAAGCGAAAGCCTCTATCCTCGTGCCAAATGTGCCTAAGAGGGCAGGGGAAGTCGCGCGCATAAGATTCTATGAGCTCTCTTGTATCCTCCCTGCTGCCATCATCGGCGATGAGCACCTCGGTGGGTAGCACTGCCAAATCCCGCACAGAATCTAGCACGAGGGCTAGGCGTTCTTTTTGATTATAAGTCGTGATGATGAGCGAGCAGGAGTGGGGTTTTTTGGGGAGTTTGATTTCATAGAGTTTCATATATTTAAAAAACACGCCAAGGGCGTTGCACACGGAGATGATAAAGCCCTTATACCCATACAAAAAGCCTTTTTTGAAAGCATAACTACGCACAAAGCTCCAAATCGAGCGAGTGATGGCTTTTAGTGGGCTCGCGCTTTTGTGTGTGTTTTGCTCCGCCCAGAGGCTTGAGTAGGCTTGGAGCTTTTGGAGGAGGTGTGTGATATTATCATACGCATAGTGTCTAAGCCCGCACTCTAGGCGCATTAGCTTGGAGTCCTGCGGGAGTATGATGCTCTCATGCACGAGATGATCATTAAACCTCGTGTAGCCTTTGTGAAAAATGCGCGTAACAAAGTCAGGATACCACCCACACGCCTTTATCCACTCGCCCTTATAGAGATTCTTGCGTGGCAGGGCGAAGAGGGTGTTTGGCGGCGGGGTTTGTGGGGTTTGGGGAGTTTGAGAATCTAGCGCGCTAGATTCTGAGGTTTTAGAATCTCTGTCCTTAGAATCTGCGCCTTTTGGCACGCCAAAGAGCTCTTTTAATCGCGCCAAAGTGGCAGATTCTAGCACCTCATCAGAATCTATGCTAAAAATCCAGTCATTGCGCGCATAACTCACCGCGAGATTTTTTAGCGCGCCAAAGCCGATAAACCCACTTGTGTGGATTACTAGATTGCCATAAGTGGCGTTAAACTCGCGTGCGATTGTGAGTGTCTCATCGCTGCTGCCATTATCTAGGAGGATAATCTCATCAAATTCGCGTAGTGAATCTAGGCATTCTCGTAAAGTATCTTGGGCGTTTTTGACAAGTATCGTCGCGCTTATGGGGAGTGTGGAGTGTGCCATATATCGCCTTTATAGCAAAATTTGGCGGGATTGTATCATAAATGTATCGGGTGGCAATGTGTAAAAATGAAAAATCCCGCGCAAATCATCTCGCAAAATATGTTTATTTTTATGAAGTTTTTTGATTTTTTTGGGTTACAATCAAAACTCACACCTAAATCAAAGGAGAAGGCTTATGAAAAAGTTTTTTGGTTTTGCGATGAGTTTGGTTGTCGCTGGGTTTTTTGTCGCTTGTGGGGATTCTAAGGGAGATTCTAAGACAGAATCTAGCGCAGGCAATGCGGAGAAAGTCTATACGATAAAGTTCGCCCATGTGGTGAGCTCAGGTAGCCCCAAGGGCAAGGCAGCGGATTTGTTTGCCAAAAGAGCAGAGGAGCTAAGCGGTGGTAGGCTAAAGGTGGAGGTATTCCCCTCTGCGCAGCTTGTCGATGATGATAAAGTTTTCCAAGAGCTTAAGCGCAATAATGTCCAAATGGCAGCCCCAAGCTTTTCAAAATTCACACCCATTGTCAAGGAGTTTAATCTCTGGGACGTGCCCTTTATCTTCCGTGATAATGAGCATTTGCACAATGTGATGGATGGCGAAGTGGGGGCGATACTTAAAGAAAAAATCGCACAAAAGGGCTTTATCGCCCTAGACTATTGGGATTCTGGTTTTAAGCAATTTAGCACCAACAAAAATCCCATCGTGCTGCCAAGCGACGCTAAGGGGCAGAAAATCCGCATTATGAGCTCTAAGGTGCTAGAAGAGCAGATGAAGGCTATCGGGGCAAATCCGCAAAATATCAATTTTGGCGAGGTGTATTCTGCGCTGCAGACGGGCGTAGTCGATGGTGCGGAAAATCCGCTCTCAAACCTCTACAACTCGCGATTTTATGAAGTGCAAAAGTCTGTTACGATGACAAATCACGGGTATTTGGGCTATCTCGTGGTGGCTAGCGAGAAGTTTTGGAATGAGTTGCCAGAGGATTTGAAAGATGTGATAAAGCAGGCATTAGATGAGGCGACGAAGTTTGAGCGCGAGGAGAGCGAGCGTGATGAGGCGGTGCTGTTTGCAAACCTCGAGAAGTATGCTAAAGAAAATCCGGGCAAACTCACTATCTACACGCTTAATGATGAGCAAAAAAAGCAGTGGCAAGATGTGATGATAGCCATCTATCCGAAGTTTTATGACTTAATCGGGCAGGAGTTAATCCAAAAAACGCTCGAGACAGAGTGAGACAAAGTAGGGTTAGCTAGCTCCTAGCGCATAGAATCTAGTGAGACTTAAGCAAGCTAGATTCTATATGCGTGTATTGGGAGGATAAAGCGGGGTGCTCCCTGTGATTTTGTAGAAACGCAGTGCGGGGCATTGCGATGTAAGTTTAAAAAGAAAGGTTTGTTTTGAAGTCGTTTTTATTGCTGTTGCAAAAGCCCTTTAAATGGGCGCATCTAAGCCCGGGGGTTAATAGATTTTTTCAAATCCTTGATGTCCTCATCGCTAGTATCAACAAAAATATCGCAGTTTTTGGGCTAGTAGCGGGCGTGGCTATCGTGGCGGTTAATGTCTTTACGCGCTTTTTGGCGAGCTTTTTTCCCGGGATTCACTCGCTGACTTGGGGCGAGGAAGTCTCGACTTATTGTTTTATTTGGAGCGCGCTTTTTGGGGCGGCGTATGGCTTCCGCAAGGGCGTGCATATTTCAGTAATGATACTTGTGGAGCGCTTCCCGTCTGCGCTAGCTAAGGCGTGCGTGCTGTTTTCGTATATCATTAGCGCGTGCTTTTTGGCGTTTATGGCGTATGCGGGATATTTGGTGTGTGAGCTAAATTATGAGCTTGGGCGGTATTCTGAAGCCCTGCATAATGTGCCGTTATGGGTGTTTCTCGTGTGTTTGCCCCTCTCTTTTTTGGGTGCGACTTATCGCGTGATTGAAAAAATCTATGAAATCTCGTGGATGGACGCTAAGGATGTGGTGAAAATCACGCAAGATGAGATTATGCACGATGTGGCGATAAAGGAGTGAGCAATGCCCTATATCAATATCAAAATAACGCGTGAAAATGGAGAGCCCACAAAAGAGCAAAAGGAGCGGCTGATAGAGGGCGCGACTAGGCTTGTCTCTGAAGTGCTAGGCAAAAACCGCGCCACCACCTTTGTCATCATCGAAGAGGTGGAGACGGATAATTGGGGGATTGGCGGAGAGAGTGTCACGCATTTGCGCACGAAGGCGCGCCAAAAGGCGTGAAGCGGGGAATTGCGTAAAGCGCGGTGGCTTTTGTCGTTTGGTGTATAGAATCTAGCAAACGCCAAGCGGCATTCCCCGAGTTTGTGAAGCAAGCTTGCAATAGATAGAATCTAAGGCGGGTTTATAGAAAAGGTGCTAGCCCAAGTGGCGTTGATGAGGTGGTGGCACCAAAGATTCTATAAACTTGCCAAAAAACGCAGTGTATGAACGCGCAGCGGAGCGAGTGGGGATTCGCTCCCCACGAGCGATAGCAATTTGCCAAAGGCAAATTGCATTAAAATAATGACAAAAAAGGACAGAGAAATGAGCGTAGCGGTTTTATTTATCGTGCTATTTGGGTTAATCCTCATTGGCGTGCCCATCGCAGTGGCATTAGGTATCAGTGCTATGGTGGCGATGATGGCTTTTACCTCGCACGATATTACGGGCATTCCAGAGATTTTTATATCGGCGTTTAAGCCCACACTAATGGCTATCCCGATGTTTATCCTAGCGGGCTCGCTGCTAAGCAAGGGCAGTGCGGCACAGAGAATCATAGACTTTGCCAAGTCGATGGTGGGGCATTTGCCCGGTGGGTTGCCTATGAGCGCGATTTTGGCTTGTGTTATTTTCGCGGCTGTGAGTGGGAGCTCGCCCGCTACCGTGGTGGCGATTGGCTCGGTGATGTTTTTGGCGATACAACAGGCAGGTTATCCTAAGTCCTATGCGGTGGGGGCTATCACAAGTGCAGGAAGTCTTGGGATACTCATTCCGCCTTCAGTAGTGATGATCGTCTATGGCGTTACGGCAAGCGGGCTTAGCGGGCTTGATGGCAAGGAGATTGTCGTCTCTATCGAGGCGTTGTTTAAGGCAGGGATTGTCCCCGGGCTTATGATTGGGGGTATGATGATGCTTTGGACCTATATCGGGGCGAAGCGACTAGGCTACAAGGCACAAAAGCCCGAGCCTTTGAGTCTGCGGTTTAAGCAGTTTATGCGTGCGTTTTGGGCGTTGCTCATCATTGTGGTTGTGATTGGCGGGATTTATGGCGGACTTTTCACAGCGACAGAGGCAGCGGGCATAGCGGTGGTGTATGCGTTTATCGTTTCGGTGTTTGTGTATAGGGATTTGAAGCTCAAAGACTTGTATGGCGTGTGCTTAGACGCAGCGATTACCACAGCGATGATATTTTTTATCATCGGGACGGCGGTGGTGTTTGCACATTTTCTCACAAGCGAGCGCATACCCCATCATATCGCCGAGTTTCTCATCGCCCAAAATATGAGTTGGTGGGTGTTTTTAATCGCGGTAAATATCCTACTCTTTATTATGGGGCAGTTTATGGAGCCTAGCTCGGTGGTGATGATTATGACGCCCTTGCTGCTGCCTATCGCGGTGTCGCTAGGGATCGATCCTGTGCATTTTGGGATTATTATGGTGGTGAATATGGAGATAGGTATGATCACCCCGCCTGTGGGGCTCAACCTCTTTGTGGCAAGCTCCCTCACAGGTATGGATCTCAAAAATGTAGTCCTCTCTATCCTCCCGTGGCTTGTGGTTATGGTGTTTGGGCTAGGGCTTGTCACCTATGTGCCCCAAATCTCGCTGTGGCTAGCGGGCTAAAATATCGTGTAGATAAATGGCGCGATGGCACTTCCTTGGGATAGCACGATGAGTGCGCCTAGGAAAAGCATCACCAAAATCACAGGAAAAAGCCAAAATTTCTTTCTCACTTTCAAAAACTGCCAAAGTTCTTTTAAGATTCCCATTATCGCCTCCTTTAAAATTGGTTTTTCATACTTTGGGGTTGTTGGGCGCGCGCCTTGAAGTAGCTTGGTGCGCGTTTGTCGGGCTTTTGGGCTAAGACATCACGCCCTATGAGCCTAAAGAAAAGTGCCACGGGCGTGAAGATTCCAAAAAACAAAATCGCTAAGATAGTGCGCGAGATGACAAAGCCTATGCCCTCGCCTAGGATAATCCACAGGCGATACACGGGCGTGATGACGCGCGGAAATGCTAAGAGTGCGAGGCTAATGCCACAGGCGATGAGTGCCCATAGGCGCGGCGTGTTGGCGTCTTTTAGCAGTGGGAAAAGCGCAATAAGCGCAAAGATTGCCGCCCAGATTGTGAGGAAAGTGCGTAAATCTTTGGTGGTGGGTGTTGGTTTCATAGTTGCTCCTTTTGGTTTAGGTTTTGGACATTGGGCATTCAGCTTTTGGCGACTTTTTAGGGAATCTGCGCTCGGATTTTCAGTCACTTACCTCTAAGTAAGCTCCTTCAATCCTCGCTTGTTCTGCTTGCAGTGATGTGTAGCGAAGCGGAACGAAAAAACCCTAAAAATTCATCTCAAATCTTAGAATGCCCGGCAAGCCTTGATGAGGCTTACTGGTAGATTCATAATCTCATCAAAACTTAGAATCTAGCCTCTTAAACTCGCATTCTCACGGATATTTTCTAATTTTTTTAGAATCCCGTGTTTGCGCAAAAGAAAAGGGGTTTCCCCTCTCCCCGCTCTCCCCAGCCCCGAAAAGAATAAAGCGCCGCTGTTTTTGCTGTGGCTTTGCTTGCAACCCGTTGGGTCTTTTCGGCAATTGGGGAGAGTGCCTCGTTGTATCCTTGTCTAGGCAAAACGGAGTTTCTTTAGAAAAATCAGCGGTGGCACTGCTGCCACCTTTTCTCTGATTTTTCTAAAGAAGCTTACGCTTTGCCACACACGACAAGGGCGAGTGTCGGTATGCACTTGCGTGCCACACATTTTATTTGATTTTTGCTCCGCAAAAATGGCAGAATCTAAAGCTTTGGAATCTTTAGATTCTGCTCGGCTCGTGCTTGCGCACGCACTATTATTGGTATTTGGCAAAGCCTTGCATAAGATTTTTGAAGCAATGCTTTTAGAATCTAGCCTCTCATCACTCCACATCGCGCGCCTCCTGTGCGGGTGTAGTGGTGTGTGCGGGGCGTGTGGCGATCTCCCCGCTATCAATCTTATGAGCCAAAAACTTCGCGATGAGCTCATTTGCGAGGGCATTTGGGTGGGTATCACACTGATGAAGCCCATACTGCAGGCGATTTTTTGTATATTGTGGCAATATCTCGCTTACTAAAAACCACTTAAAATTTTGATTTTCAAGCCACGCGGTAATGGCGTTAGATTCTGTAATCTCGGTTTCATTGCTAAGGTCGTGGCTATCCCATAAGATAAAGTGCAATCCCGTGCCAAACTGCGTGCGCAAAGCCAAATCTATCTCGTCTAAAATCGCGAAATACAGCGCGTTGTATCGCTCATCATAGGCGTATTTTGGACGTGTGAGCTTAAAAAGATAACTTTTTTTATCAAGTTGTAAAAAGATTTTGTTAGCTACTTTGTCCCAAAGATTTTTGTGCTGGTTTTTCCATAGGAGTGTATCGCCTGCAAGCGTGAATCTCGGTGCGTTGAGGTCTTCCCAAGGGCTAAAGCCATTTGCCCTCTGAATGTGCCCGGGCAGGCTTTCATAAAAGGCGATATAGTCCTCACAGCCTTGTGTGATGCGCGCCACTTCTCCACTTTTAAGCAGAGCTAGGGCTTGATGATTGCCATAGCCGTGAAATCCGAAATTAAAAACCTTAAGTTGCGCGTGTTGGTTTAGAAAATAGGGTAGGGTTTGGTCGTCATTGACGCCCTCACCGATGGTGAAGCTATCGCCAAAAAACAAAAGACAATGTTTTGAATCTGTGTTTGAGTTGGGCGTATGTCGGTAGCCAAAGTCATTGCTTGTGTAGCTGACATCATAGAGGACTTCATCGTCATTTTTCTTGAGTGAAGTTGCGCGGACATTGGGTTTTGCCTTGTAGCCCGTGATAGAATCTGGCGTGAAATACTCGCTATTGTAAGTGCCCGAGGTTTGTGGGTGGCATTGTGCATTAGAGGCAGTCTGTGAATCTCTCACATAGCCCCACACCTCCCCTAGGCTTAAGCACAGCGGTAGGACGCTCACATACGCATAGATGAGCTTTGCGCGAGAGTTTTTAGCAGCTTTTATGCTCAGTGCTACCAAAAACACAAACCAATACAGCCCAATCCACGCAAATGGCACGATTTCTAGCTCAAAGATTCTCTGTGCTATGCCTTGGAGTTTAAGTATCACGGGTATGAGCACTATGCCTAGTAGTGCCCAAAATGTTGGGTGTCTCAAAATTTTCATCGTTGCTCCTTTTTATTGTAATGTAAAATACGCCTCTTGTATGGGAAAACGGCTCCTTGGGTAGTCATTTGATAGATTGCGAGAATTTGGGGGATAGTCATTACCCTCTAGGTAACTCCTACCCCCAAATCCCCGCAAAACTCCCAAAGCACCACCACAATGACTAATTTTTTGTTTGCAGTGGTAAGCCCATAGAATCCACACCAAGCCAAAGGCAAAGCCTTGATAAGGGTTTTAGCGTTGTGGATTGTGTAAATTGCTTAGATTCTGTGGAATTAGATTCTGAATATGAATCTACACCAAATTCCAAGCTACAAGGTGCCACACAAAATTCTAAGGATTTGCGATGATTTTTAGGGTTGTGCAAGGTGAGCGAATGAGGCGTATTAGACATACGCCGCAGTGAAGCGAACCGCCGCACTCCCTAAAAAGCGCGCAAATACTGAATTTAGCCCATTTTGCAATAGCCAATGATTACTAATCTAGCTCATAAGAATCCTTTATATTTCGGTATCTCTCCCTATTCTCCCCACTCTGCGCGTCCTTATAGAGCACAAAATCCTCAATCACGAGCATATCCATCTCCGTGCCCATAAAGCACGCAAAACTATCCTGCGGGCTACACACGATGGGTTCGCCGCGGACATTAAAGCTCGTATTGACAAGCACGGGGCAGGAAGTGAGCTCGTAGAATCTTTGCAAAAGCGCGTAATAGCGAGGATTAGTCTGCTTATGCACACTCTGAATCCGCGCGGAATAATCAATGTGCGTGACGCTTGGGATCTCGCTGCGCACGACATTGAGCTTATCAATCCCAAAGAGCTTTTGCTCTGCCTCGCTCATCGGGTAGCATTTGCTCGGACTCACGGGTGCCACAAGCAGCATATAGGGCGAATCGCAATCTAGCTCAAACCACTCGCTTAAGCCTTCTGCTAGCACGCTGGGTGCAAAGGGGCGGAAGGACTCGCGGTATTTGATTTTTAGATTCATCGTCTTTTGCATAGTGGTGTTGCGCGGATCGCCGATGATGGAGCGCGCACCCAATGCACGGGGTCCAAACTCGCAACGCCCCTGATGCCAGCCTATGACTTTGCCCTGTGTGAGTGCGCGCGCGGTAAGCTCAATGAGCGTAGCAAACTCGTGTCGCTCATACACTGCGCCTTGGGCTTGTAGGGCGGATTCTACCTCGGTGTTGGTGTAGGATAAGCCCAGATACGAGCCCTGCATAGAATCCTCGTGGCTTGTCTTTTTCGCGCTTTTAAGAGAATCTGCGCACTCGGCTTGGTCACTACCGCTTAGGTAGCTCCCTGCGCCTCGCGCTTGATAGCTCTTAAAATCATCGAAAAATACTGCGCCACTTGTCGTCCCTTTTCCTTGCGCGTTGTCTTTTAGCGAAAAATCGGGGAGTTTGTCGCTCGCTTCGTCGATAGACGCTCTAGTCTTATCTCCTTGCTCGCAACTACACAACCCCGATTTTTCATCTAAAATACTGCCGCTTGTCTCTTTGGTGCTCTTTGTAAATTCCTTGCCTCGCGCTTGATTGTTGCCGCCGAGCTTGCTCCCTGCGCCTCGCGCTTGATAGCTCTTAAAATCATCGAAAAATACTGCGCCACTTGTCGTCCCTTTTCCTTGCGCGTTGTCTTTTAGCGAAAAACCGGGGAGTTTGTTGTCATTGCTGTGCATAGCGGTTTGCACTTCGTGCGACATATTCTCATCAGATTTTTGCTCCGCAAAAATGGCAGAATCTATTCCCATAGATTCTGCTCGGCTTGCGCTATCGCGCACACTATTTTGAATTGGCAAAGCCTCGCTAAGGTTTTTTGAAGTAGTGGATTCTGTAAGCTGCTTAGAATCTGAATTTGTGGAGCTAGATTCTGAATCTAAACTGACAAAACTAGATTCTAAGCCTACGCTAGATTCTGTATTTTCCCTACATTCCGCACTTGGCTTGCCCGGGCATTCTAAGGATTGAGATGAGAAAAGTGGGTTATCAAGCGAGGATTGAAGGAGCTTACTAGGCGTAAGTGACTGAAAATCCGAGCGCAGATTCCCGCTTTTATCGCTCAATACTGAATGCCCTCTAGGCTTGCCCTGCTCGATGTGGTAATAAGCCAACGCACACCCCAACGCATTCCCCGCATCCCCACTCGCAGGCTGTATCCAAATATTCTCCAAAAGCCCCTCGGCTTTGAGCTGCTTATAGATTTTGCCATTGCCCACGCAGTTGAGTGCCACGCCACCGCTTAGGGCGAGGTTTTTAGAACCTGTGGTTTTGAGCGCGTGGCGCGCGAGTTTTAGCATTACTTCCTCGGTAACCACTTGTATGGAGGCAGCGAGATCGAAATGGGCTTGGGTGAGGCGGGATTCTGGGCTGCGCTGTTGGTGGGCAAAGAGCGCATCAAAGGCGGCATTAGTCATCTTAAGCCCATAGGTGTAGGAGAAATACCGCATATCAAGCGCGAAGCTCCCATCGTCCTTGATGTCGATGAGGTGGGATTTGATGAGATCCACATATTTGGGCTCGCCATAGGGGGCTAGCCCCATTACTTTGTATTCCCCAGAATTTACCTTAAAGCCCGTGTAGTAGGTAAAAGCCGAGTAGAGCAGTCCTAGCGAGTGCGGGAAATGCAGCTCTTGGCAAATCTCGATATGGTTGCCACTGCCCTTAGCGATAGTCGTGGTGCTCCACTCGCCCACGCCATCCATCACGAGTATGGCAGATTCACTAAAGGGGCTTGGATAAAACGCGCTAGCAGCGTGGCTGATGTGGTGCTCGCTAAAGTAGAGATTGGTAAGCACTTTTTGTTTGAAAGCTTTGACTTGGGCTTTTGACTTGTGTGGGTAAAGCTCGCGATACACGCAGACGAGCTCGCGTGCAAGGGTTTCTTTGAGAAATAATTTGTCTTTAAGCCAGATAGGGATTGCTTTAAGAAAGCTCAAAAAACCGCGTGGCGCAGTGGTGAAGTAAGTCTCCAAAAGCCGCTCAAACTTCAAAAACGGCTTATCATAAAACACAAAGGCATCGATAGAATCTAAGTCGTAGGAGGTTTGGCGATTGGCTGAAGTTTCTTGGGTGGCGTGGGCGGTGGATTTTGTAGTAGATTGGGTAGTGGATTCTAAAAAAGGGGCATTTTGTGCGGGGGCTTTATCTACTGCCCCCCCCCCCATTTATGCTTTTAGAGAGAAACCCACACGCGCTTTTTATACTAAGGCGCGGGAATCGCTCATCGCCCTTTTTGCGCGAGAGTCGCTCCTCTTGGATGGCAAAGAGGATTTTGTCGTCCTCTAGGAGGGCGATCGCGCTATCGTGGTAGTATGCTGATATGCCTAGGATTAGCATAGGTGTCCTTTGGGATTTGGGTTTGTAAAGGGCGAAATTGTAGCACAAATTTGCGCGCTTTTTGCTCCCTTTTGAGACAACGCCCATATTCACGCCCGCGCACTGAATCTAAGCCCTGTGAATCTCGCCCTAGCTCAAGCTCACTTCCTCGCCTTTTAGGATTGTGTTCATCGTGTTCATCGCGCACATTTTGCCACACATCGAGCAGGAGTTGAGCTCTTCGGGCTTGCGCTCATTAAACATCGCGCGCGCCTTTTTGCCATCGATGGCATAGCCAAACATCTTGCCCCAATTGATCTCTTGGCGCGCCTCGCTCATCTTATCATCTATCTCGCGCTCTTTGGGGAGTTTGGCGATATCTCCGGCGTGCGCGGCGATTTTTGTCGCGACGATACCATCGCGCACATCGTTTAGGTTGGGCAGGCGCAAATGCTCCGCGGGCGTAACATAGCAGAGCATATCTGCCCCCGCTGCCGCCGCGACTGCGCCACCTATGGCACCGCTGATATGATCATACCCCGCGCCGATATCTGTAACGAGCGGTCCTAGCACATAAAAGGGCGCGCCCTTGCACACACGCTTTTGGAGCTTGACATTGGATTCTATCTCATCTATTGCCATATGCCCGGGTCCCTCGATCATTACCTGCACATTGGCTTGCCACGCCCTTTGGGTAAGGAGTGAGAGCTCTAGGAGCTCGCCGAGCTGGGCGGTATCGCTCGCATCGTGCGTAGAGCCCGGGCGCAGGGCGTCGCCTAGAGAGAGCGTAACATCATAGCGCGCGCAAATCTCGAGCAAATCGTCAAAGTATTCATAAAAGGGATTTTCGGCTTGCTTCATCTTCATCCACGCATAGAGCACGCTGCCCCCGCGCGAGACGATATTGGTGATCCTGTGGGATTGCTCAAACATAAACGCCGCGCGCGAGTTTATCCCCGCGTGGATTGTCATAAAATCCACGCCGCTTTTGGCGTGATGATACACCACATCGATGAAGTCCTTGGCACTAATGTCTTTTAAATCTTTTTCCAAAAATCCCACGGCGTCATACACGGGCACCGTGCCTATCATCGCTTTAGAAACCTTGATAAGCTCATCGCGGAAGTGGCTTGTCTTGCCATAATTGCTAAGATCCATTATGGATTCTATCCCAAAGTCGTGGGAGAGCGTGACCTTTTGCATCTCTTCAGTGTAGTCTATGCAGTCATTAGACACGCCCAGATTGACATTTACCTTTGTCCGTAGTCCCGCGCCTATGCCGTGGGGATCGAGGCTTGTGTGGTTGATATTAGCAGGGATGATGATGGTGCCCTTTGCGATGGAGCTTAGCAAAAACTCCTCGCTCACGCCCTCTTTTTGCGCGACAGCCTGCATTTGTGTGGTAAAAACGCCCTCTTTTGCATACGCCATTTGTGTTTTCATAGTCTAATCCTTGTGGTTGTGATGATAAACGCAGGGCTATGGTAAGAAGGAAAGTAGATAAGGTGGATAAACATTCCCGCCGCTAGCATTATCTAGGTCCGGTTCGGTCTAAGCTCTAGCTTACTCTCAGCCTGTCTCACAAGCTCCCGTCATTTATTGTGAGGGTGCATTATAGCTTTTCTTAAGTAAATGTGTGGGGAGGGAAAATGGCTCCTTGGGTAATCATTGCAGAGATTTGGCAGGTTTGGGGGCAGTCATTACCTATGAGGTAACTCCTACCCCCGCACCCGCCAAAAACTCCACAAGCACCACCGCAATGACTAATTTTCTAAAGAAACTTTGTTTTGTTGTTTGCAGTAGCAACCCCACGCAATCCACACCGCGCCAAGAGGGCAAGCCAAGCGCGGAATGTAGAGTAAATTCAGAATCTAACTCCATAGATTCTAAAGATTCACAAAAGCAAAATTTTAGAAACCAACTCACTAGATTCAGAATCTAAACAACTCACACAATCCACCACTTCAAAAACCCTTATCAAGGCTTTGCCAAATATCAATAATGTGCGCGATAGCGCAAGCCGAGCAGAATCTAAAGATTTAGAATCTTTAGATTCTGCCATTTTTGCACAGCAAAAATCACATAAAATGTGTAGCGCGGCAGCGCATACCACCCCTCGCCCGCTTCGTGGTGTGCAATCGTTGGAAAAAGGAGGCAGGAGTGCCTCCGCAACGATTGCACTAGAAGCGGAAAGAGCGAGGCACTCTCCCCGTTTGCCGTGCCGAAGGCTTGCAAGCAAAGCGCAGCAAAAACAGTGGAGACTTTTTCGGGGCTGGGGAGAGCGGGGAGAGGGGAATACCCCTTTTTGCGAAAAAACAAAGCAATACACAGAATCTAGAAAATATCCGTGAGAACACGACTCTAAGAAACTTAGAACCTATAGAATCTAGTGCGGATTCAAAGGCAAGCATAGAATCCAGTCCAACAGATTCTGAAGCAAGCGCAGAATCTAAAGCAGATTCAGAATCTAAGGCATTTACAGAATCTAGCCCAAGAGATTCTGAACAAGAACAAACACAGAATCTAACAATCAAAGAATCTGCAGAATCTACAATGCAGACAGAATCTAAAAATGGATTCAGAATCTTTAGATTCTGCTTAGGCCTCGTGCTTGCGCACCGCACTATTATTGATATTTGGCAAAGCCTTGTTGGGATTTTGGCGTTGTGGATTGTGTAAATTGCTTAGATTCTGAAAAAACGCGCAAAGACAGAATCTAAGCCCCAAAGAATTTATGGAAACTAAGGCACTCACAGAATCTAGCCACATAGATTCTGTGATTTAAGAATCCAAAATACACAAATCCCCTTGACTTAGAGTAGCTCTCATCTTTTATAATTGCGTTGTCATTTTATTTTTTAAGGAGGCAATATGCTATTAGATTCTAATTTGAGTGAGGCAAAAGAAGGCAAGCGCATTAGCGCCAAAGGCTATGCGGTAAGTCATAAAAGTGATACCTTTAAGCCTTATGAGTTTTCCCGCCACGCGTTGGGCGAGAAGGATATTTTAATCGAGATTTTGTATGCGGGGATTTGCCATAGTGATATCCATTCTGCGCGCAGTGAGTGGAAGGAGGGAATCTACCCTATGGTGCCCGGACACGAGATAGCGGGCAAAGTCGTGGCAGTAGGGAGCAAGGTAAGCAAGTTCAAAATCGGCGATTATGCGGGTGTGGGCTGTATGGTAAATAGTTGCGGAGAGTGTGAGGCGTGCAAGGCGAGCAATGAGCAGTATTGCGAACGCGGAATGGTGGCGACTTATGACTGCTATGATTATTTTCACAATAATGAACCTACTTTTGGCGGGTATTCTAACAATATCGTGGTGAGTGAAAACTTCGCCGTTACTGTGCCAAAAGATGCGCCACTAGAGAAAGTCGCGCCCTTGCTTTGTGCGGGGATTACCACCTATGCGCCGCTAAAATTTAGCCAAGTAAAGCCGGGAGATAAGATCGCTGTGGCGGGCTTTGGGGGGCTAGGTATGATGGCGGTAAAATACGCCGTGCAAATGGGCGCGGAAGTCTATGTCTTTGCGCGCAATAAGAAAAAAGAGCAAGACGCGCTAACAATGGGGGCAAAAAAGCTCTATGATAGCACAGATTCTAAGGTAGTGAGAGAGCGATTTGACCTCATCATCTCCACGATTCCCACGCCTTATAACATAGCGGATTACTTAAAGCTTCTAAAGCTAGGTGGGGAAATGGGCATAGTCGGGCTACCACCCACAGAGGTTGAGCCCAAAATCGGGGCAGCGGGGCTTATCTTTAATGCGCATAAAAAAGTCTATGGCTCACTCATCGGCGGTATGAAAGAAACCCAAGAAATGCTAGATTTTTCTTTGAAGCATAAAATCTATCCCGAGACGGAGATCATCAGCGCAAGCCAAATCAATGAGGCTTATGAGAATCTCACGAGTGGGCGGGCAAGATTCCGCTATGTGATAGATATGGGGACTTTGGAGTAGGGGGCTTTAGGGGATTTGTGATAAGTGGGATTGTGGTGTGTGAGTGGTTTTGTGGATTTTAGTATCACACAGAATCTGTGCTCTATAGATTCTGTGTGCCCCGCAAGGCTTATTTGCCTTTTGGGGTATTGCCGCTTCCAAACACAAAAAGCGATTGCCCAAAAGTAACACCCACAACGCTTTGGGGCAAAAATCTTATGAATCTGTATAAGCATTAGGCGAGATTTTGTTATACTCTAAGGGCTTGGCAGACTTAAATTTATCACAAAGGAAGATTAGGATGAAAATCACATACACACTCACAGACGAATCCCCAGCGTTGGCGACATATTCTTTTTTGCCTATTGTCAAGGCGTTTTTGAGCAAGGCAGGCATAGAGATAGAGACTTCAGACATTTCACTCTCCGCGCGTGTGCTTGCGCAATTCCCACAATCTCTCAAACCAGAGCAGCGCGTGCCTGATGCGCTTGCGTTGCTTGGTGAGCTCGTCAATGAGCCCGAGGCAAATCTCATCAAAACCCCCAATATCTCCGCCTCAATCCCCCAGCTCAAAGCCACGATAAAAGAGCTCCAAGACAAGGGCTATAATGTGCCAAATTTCCCCGATGAGCCAAAGACACAAGAGGAGCAAGCCATCAAGCAGGCTTACCAAAAGGTACTCGGATCAGCAGTCAATCCCGTGCTGCGTCAAGGAAACTCCGATAGGCGCTGCACCAAAGCCGTGAAAGAATATGCTAAGAAAAACCCTTATAAAGTCGTGTCATTTGACAAAAATAGCAAGAGTCGTGTCGCGTATATGAGTGAGGGCGATTTTTTTGCCAATGAGCAGGCTGTGCTCATCACCGAGCCCACGAGTGCCAAAATCGAGTTTATCGATGAAAATGGCAAAATGCAGGTGCTAAAAAGTGGCATTAAGCTCGAGCAAAATGAGATTTTGGACGCGACTTTTATGGATGTGGAGGCACTAGAGAGATTCTATGAAGAGCAGATTAATTATGCGAAAAAAGAGGATATTCTCTTCTCCCTCCACCTCAAAGCCACGATGATGAAAGTCAGCGATCCTGTGATTTTTGGGCACGCGCTTAAGGTGTATTTTAAGGATTTATTTGCCGAGTTTGGCGAGGAGCTCCAAAGCTTAGGAGTTAATCCAAACAACGGGCTCTCCGAGCTCCTTAGTAAGATAGAATCTTGTAGCAAAAAAGAGGCGATTTTGCAAAAATACCATGAGATTCTCGCTACGCGCGCACCCATATCGATGGTGGATTCACAAAAAGGCATTACCAATCTCCATATACCTAGCGATGTGATCGTCGATGCCTCGATGCCTGCTATGCTCAAAAATGGCGCGAGGCTTTGGGACAAAGAGGGCAAGGAGCGCGATACCAACGCGTGTATCCCGGATAGAACCTATGCTACGATTTATGAGGCGGTTATAGAGGATTTGCACAAAAACGGCACGCTCGATCCAAGCGTGCTAGGGAGCGTCTCTAATGTCGGGCTGATGGCAAAAAAGGCGCAGGAATACGGCTCGCACGATAAGACTTTTATCGCGCCTAGCAATGGGGTGTTTAGGGTGGTTGATGAGCGCAATAACTCTGTGCTTTTGGAGCACAAAGTGCGCACCAATGACATTTATCGCGCCAATCAAGTCAAATACGATGCGGTGCTAAATTGGATCGATCTGGGCATACAGAGAGCGGAGATTACCGGATCTAAGGCGATTTTTTGGCTCGATGAGAAACGCCCAAGCAATAAGATAATGATAAACCTCATAAGAGCGCGCCTGCAAGAGTGTGGCAAAGATATAGAAATCCTAGCGCCCAAAGAGGCGTGCCTAAAGAGCCTCGAGCTTATCCGCGCTGGCAAAGATGCGATCTCTATCACGGGCAATGTGTTGCGCGATTATCTCACGGATTTATTCCCGATTTTGGAGCTTGGCACAAGTGCCAAAATGCTCTCAGTCGTGCCTATGCTCAAAGGTGGCGCGATGTTTGAAACCGGTGCGGGTGGAAGCGCGCCAAAGCAAGTGAGCCAACTTGTGGAGGAGAACCACTTGCGCTGGGATAGCTTGGGCGAGTTTTTGGCGCTGCAGGCTAGCCTCGAGTTTTTTGCGCAAAAGAGTGGCAATGCAAGGGCGCAGATTCTCGCGGATTGCCTCGATGAGGCGATTGCCAAATGGCTTGATAGCAACAAAGCTCCCTCACGCAAAGTCAAAGAGGACGACAACCGCACAAGCCACTTCTATCTCGCGCTGTATTTTGCCCAAGCCCTTGGCGCGCAGAGCAAGGACGCGGATTTGGGCGCGTTTTTTGCTCCTATCGCCCAAGAGATGAGCCAAAATGAATCCAAAATCCATCAAGAATTTATCGACGCTCAAGGCGTGCGCGTGGATTTGGGCGGGTATTATAAGTTTGATGACGCCAAAGCAGCGGCGGTGATGTGCCCTAGCGCGACTTTCAATGCGATTTTAGCCAAGATACGCGCGTAAGTTTTGAGAGTGTGGATACGCAGAGCTAGATTCTATGCAAAAAGCCTATAAGCTCCTAGCCGCGCAAAAAAACCTCTCTCATAGTCAAGCCAAAGCCCTCATCGATAAGGGGCTGGTGCTAGCTAATGGCAAAAAGCTCACGCTTGCGCGCACCGAGCTGCCCCAAAATACGAGCTTTAGCCTTATGGAGATACAAAAGCCCCAAGTGCTCTTTGCCGATGAGAATCTGCTAGCGATAGATAAGCCTGCGTTTATAGAATCCTATGACTTACAATCGCATTACCAAAACGATGGTTGGGTGCTGCTCCATAGGCTCGATAGGGAGACAAGCGGCGTGATTTTGCTCACACAAGAGGGCAGTGCGTTTAGCAAAAAAGCCAAGGAGGCGTTTAAAAAACGCGAGGTGTATAAGGAATATCAAGCGATTGTGAGCGGGATCATCGCAGAATCTCTTAGTATTAATAAGCCAATTAGCACGATTAAAAGGGGCTTTGCGCGCTCTAAAATCGATAAAAACGGGCAGGAGGCGATCACACACATCGAGCCTCTATCCGTAGTGGGCAAAAAAACGCTGCTAAAAGTCGTGATCCCCACGGGCAGGACGCACCAAATCCGCGTGCATCTAAGCTCCCTGCACCACCCAATCATCGGCGATAGCCTCTATGGTGGCGTGTCGGCGCGGCGACTTTTGCTCCACGCGCACAAAATCCGCCTGCTAGGCTATGAGATTATCTCCGCGCTGCCAAGGGAGTTTGGTTTGTAGGGCTTTTTGGGTGATTTTAGAAATTGGGCTTGTAATGTGTGGGAAAATGGCTCCTTGTGTGGGCATTCAGCTTTTAGCGATAAAGGAAATTCGTCTCTTACGCAATCTTTGAGTGATTTCAGCGGGGCGGCTTGCTCATTTACGCCTAGTAAAATCCCTGCGCCGCCCCTTGAAAAACACTCAAATCTTACGCAAGATACTAGAATTTCTGGCAAGCCAAGCGCGGAATCTCGTGCAGATTCAGAATCTAAGGCATTTACGGAATCTATTCCAACAGATTCAGAATCCAAAAAACTCACAGAATCCACAACGCTAAAAAATCCTAGCAGGGCTTTGCCAAATACAAAAAAATAGTGCGTGCGCAAGCACGAGCCGAGCAGAATCTAAAGATTTTAAATCTTTAGATTCTGTCATTTTTGCGGAACAAAAATCACATAAAATGTGTAGGTGCGATAGCACCAACCGACACTCGCCCTTGTCGTGTGTGGCAAAGCGTAAGCTTCTTTAGAAAACGAAGTTTCTTTAGAAAAATGCGTTAAGAAAATGCAGGAGTGCATTTTTAGCATTTTTGACTAGACAAGGAAACAGCGAGGCACTCCCGCCAAAAGATATACTTTGTGGCTGCCGAAAAAGAGCCAACGGGTTGCAAGCCAAGCCGCAGCAAAAACGCGGCGCTTTATCTTTTTCGGGGCTTTAGCGAGCGGGGAGGGGATAAACCCCTTTTTCTTTTGCGATACACAAGATTCTAAGAATCTAGAAAATATTCGTGAGAATGCGAGTCCAAAAAACAAGAAAATACAGAATCTAAATGGCATAGAATCTGTGCAATTCCTCACAGATTCCCGCGCACAGAATCTAGGAAGCGCAGAATCCAAAGAGATTCTAAACAACAAGCAAAAACAGAATCTAGGCAACATAGAATCTACAGAATCTAGCACAGATTCAGAATCTAAAACATTTACAGAATCTAGCGCGGAGATTCTAAAAGACGCGCAACTTATAGAATCTAGCCATATAGATTCTGCAACATTTACAGAATCTAAAGAGATTTTGAAAAATGAAAAAATACAGAATCTAGGGGGCACGGATTTAAAGGTGATTATAGAATCTAACTCCATAGATTCTCAAGATTCACAAAAGCAAAATGTAGAAACCAACTCGCTAGATTCAGAATCTAAGCAATACAGAATCTACAAAGCTCCTTGCATTCACAAACACAACCGAGATTTACATAAGGTAGACTCTAAAACACGCACAGAATCTATGGGGTGCAGAGTCTAAAGCATTCACAGAATCTAGTCACATAGACTCTAAAATAATCACAGAATCTAAAGGGATTCTGAAAAATGAACAAATGCAGAATCTAAGCCCCAAAGAATTTATGGAATCTCCAACACAGATAGAATCTAAGGCAAATTCAGAATCTATTTCCACAGACTCAGAGGCATTCACGGAATCTAGCCCAACAGATTCACAAACACATACAAAATCCAAAGAGATTCTAAACAACGCACAAAGACAGAATCTAAGCAATACAGAATCTACAAATCTCCCCACAGATTCACAAACACATAACCAAGCTCCAAACAACGCAGATTCTAAAACAATCACACAATCCACAACACCAAAACCCAAGCAAGGCTTTGCACGATATAAGCAATGAGCGCGATGGCGTGGTTGATTAACAAAGCGCGAGGTTATGCAAATAGCAGAGGGAAAAGAGGGGGGTGGCATTTGTTTTTGGGTTTTCTAAAGTATCTCCTGCTACAATCCTACAAAATTTGCGCGCAAAATCATAGAGACTAGAATCACACAGGATAATCATACAGAGCGAATGGAGCTAATTAGTGGAGATTTCAAAAATAGCCTTGCAAGATGGCATACAAGCAATAAAAATCGTGGGCAAGATAAAGAGCTATGGCGCGTTTTTGGATTTTAAGCAAGAGCTAGAGTGCTACATACAGGCGTTTGCTAGCAACGACAAAGAGGGCAAATATGGCTTGCAAGGCGATGTGTTTAGAATCTACTTCGTGCGTTCCCACCCGCTAAGCTCCTATGTGCTAGGCTTTTTGTGCAAGCTGCGCCTTTATGATAAGTTTCCCCTCGAGATTATCGTGGATAGCTTCCGTATGTTTGCGTTTTTTGAGGATTTGGACTTGGTGGATTTGTTTGTGATTAAGATAAAAGAGGAGGAGTGAGTGAGGGAGCTAAGCGCGTGGAATCTCTTTTATGAGAGCTTTGATCCCATCGCCTTTGAGCTCTTTGGCTTTAAGGTGCATTGGTATGGGCTGTGCTATGTGGGCGCGCTGCTTTTGGCGCTTTTTATCGCTTCGTTCTTGCTCAGACGCTTCCCTGCGCGCTTTGGTATAGAATCTAAAAGCCTAGAGAGTTATTTCGTATGGGCAGAGGTGGGCGTGATACTGGGCGCGCGGATTGGGTATGTGCTCATCTATGGAGATGGGGTGTATTATCTCACCCATCCTTGGCAGATTTTTAATCCCTTCAACGCACAGGGCGAGTTTGTAGGAATCTCGGGATTTAGCTACCACGGGGGTGTGATTGGGTTTTTGGTTGCTACGATTGTGTTTTGCAGGCTCAAAAATCAGCCGCTGTTGCGCTATTTGGACTTGGCGACATTTTCCATACCGCTTGCGTATGTGCTTGGGAGGATTGGCAATTTCTTAAACCACGAGCTTTTTGGGCGCGTGATAGAGGCAGATTCTGTGCTAGCGTTTTTGGGGGTTTTAGTCGATGGGGAGTTGCGCTATCCTAGCCAGCTTTTTGAGGCGTTTTTGGAAGGGATAGTGGTGTTTGTGCTTATGGCGTGGGCGTTTAGATTCTGTAAAAAAGATGGGTATTTGAGTGTGGTGTATGGTATGGGCTATGCATTGGCGCGTTTTGTGTGTGAGTTTTTTAGAGAGGCGGATTCACAGATGGGCTATTATGGCACTTTGGGGCTCTCGATGGGGCAGATTCTAAGTATCGTGATGTTTGTGGGCGCGGGGCTGTTGTTTTTTTTGCTATATACTCAAAAACCCCCAAACAAAAGGAGAAAAAAATGCAAAAAATAACGCTCTCTACTTTTAAAAATTACAAAAAAAATGCCCAAAAAATCGTGGCAATCACTGCCTATGACGCGCTGATGGCACAGATTTTTGATGAGTATGCGGATATGATTTTAGTAGGGGATAGCTTGCATATGAGCTTTAATGCTAGCAGCGATACGCTTGGGATTAGTATGGATGCGATGATATATCACACGCAGGCGGTGTGCGCTGGGGCTAGGCGTGCGCTCATCGTGGCGGATATGCCCTTTGGGAGTTATTATAATGTCAATGAGGCACTCAAAAACGCGCTAAAGTTTTATACACAAACGCGTTGCGATGCCCTCAAGCTCGAGGTGAATGCCGATAAGATAGGGATTATAGAATCTCTTATCAAGGAGGGCTTTGCGATTATGCCCCATATCGGACTAAAGCCCCAATCAGTGCGCGCTGAAGGCGGGTATAAGATCAAAGGCAAGTATGAGGAGGAGGCGAGGGAGCTCATCGCGCTTGCTAAAGAATTAGAGAGCGTGGGGGCGTTTGGAATCTTGCTAGAGGGTGTGAAAAAGGAGGTCGCTGCTACAATCACGCAACAAGTGAGTGTGCCAACGATTGGCATAGGCTCTGGAGTGGATTGTGATGGGCAGATTTTAGTATGGAGTGATGCGTTTGGGTTTTTTAGCGAGTTTAAGCCCAAGTTTGTGCGCCATTATGCCAATGGCAGGGAGTTTTTGGGTAAAGCGATGCAGCGATATGTCGATGATGTGCGCGCAAAGACATTTCCAAATAATGAGGAAAGCTACTAAGGTATGGAAAAACTAAGTATTGATCGCGTGGTGGAAGTAGAGAGCATAGAATTTGAGGATAATGAAAGCAGCCTGCGCCCTAGCGTGTGGGAGGAATATATCGGGCAAGAGAGTATCAAAAAAAATCTACAAGTTTTTATAGAGGCTGCGAGACTGCGCAATGACTGCTTGGATCATATTTTGTTTTTTGGACCGCCCGGGCTTGGCAAAACGACTATAAGTCATATCATCGCTCACCAAATGGGGGCAAATATCAAAGTCTCTGCTGCGCCGATGATTGAGAAAAGCGGTGATTTGGCGGCGATTTTGACAAATCTAAGTGATGGCGATATTTTATTTATCGATGAGATTCACCGCCTAAGCCCCGCGATAGAGGAGATTCTCTATCCAGCTATGGAGGATTTTAGGCTTGATATTATCATCGGTTCGGGACCTGCTGCCCAAACGCTAAAGATCGATTTGCCTAGATTCACACTCATCGGGGCAACCACGCGCGCAGGAATGCTCTCAAACCCCCTGCGCGATAGGTTTGGTATGAATTTTAGAATGGAGTTTTACTCCATAGATGAGCTGGATAAAATCGTGCAAATGGCGAGTGCCAAGCTCAACACACACATAGACGCCCCCGCGAGCAAGGAGATTGCCAAGCGTTCGCGTGGCACGCCGCGGATTGCGCTGCGGCTTTTAAGACGCGTGCGGGACTATGCCCAAGTGGCAAAGGAGCAGAGTATCACTGCCAAACGCGCGCATTATGCGCTAGAGCAGCTAGGCGTGAATGATTTGGGCTTTGATAGCTTAGATTTGCGCTATTTGGAGCTTTTGGCAGAAAATCGCGGCAAACCAATGGGGCTAAACGCCCTCTCGGCTGCGCTAAGTGAGGATCAAGGCACGATTGAGGATGTTATCGAGCCCTATTTGCTGGCAAATGGCTATGTGGAGCGCACCGCACGAGGGAGGATTGCCACGCATAAGACATATGAGCTGCTCAAATTCCCGCAGTCAAACACGCTTTTTTAGTTTGCGTATTTTGCGCCGCGCTTGCTAAGATTTTTGTAAAAAATGTAGTAAATAATCCAATTTAAAGCGTATTTGGTGTAGAATCCGCTATTTTGAAATTTTTAGATTCCATAAGGTTTTGTGTAATGATAACTTGGATGCAAAGGCATAAAAAGTGGCTTGTGATCACGATTTGGATTAGTGCGATTGCTTTTATCGGTGCGGGGGCGATCTCTTGGGGTGGCGGCGGATTTAGCCTTAGTGCCGATAGGGCGGCTAGTGTGGGCGATATAAAAATCAGTATGAGCGAGTATCGCACGCAATACCAAGCTCTGTATAACGAGCAAATGCAAAAGCTACAAGGGGACTTTGACGAGGCGCGAGCAAAGGCTATGGGGCTGCATATACAAGCACTCCAAAAGCTCATCGCCCAAGCGCAATTGCGCGCATTTGGCGAGGATTTGGGCTTGCAGGTGAGCGATGAGGAGGTGTTTGAGGCTCTGCGTCAGGACGAGGCGTTCATAGTAGATGGTGTCTTTAGCGATGAGATGTATAAAAAAATCGTGCGCTCTATGGGGCTACGCACAGAGAATTATGAAGAGCAGCTAAAAAACAATATCCTAGCCCAAAAGGTGTTTGCGGGATTTTTGTCTATGGTGGGCGCGCCCTCTAGGGCAGAGGAGTTGAGCCTAGCTCTGCCAGCGGGGATAGAGGATAGGCTTGAAGTCAAGGTGTTGGAAGCTCCAAAGATTAAAGTGAGTGATGAGGAGATTAGGGCGTATTGGGAGCAACGCACTTCGCAGTGGCTAAAGCCCGAGCGAGTGGAGCTAGAATATGTGCGGGTGCTCGCCAAGGATCAAGCCATCACACAAGAAGATGTGCAAAAGCGTTATGAAACTAGCAAGGGGGCGTTTGCCGATGAAAATGGCAATATCCCCGCCTTTGAATCCATAAAAGAGGAGATTGCGAGCATAGAGCGCAAAGAGCAGGCGTGGAAAAGTGCGAGCAGGAGCTATGCGCCCTTTAAAGACGGGGAGCTAAAGGGCGAGAGAGTCGCAATCGAGCTTGCTGATGAGGATTTTGCGCAGACACAGGGCATCGTGCTCGGGGCTGAATCGATAAAAACGCTCAAAAACGCCACGCAAGGACAAACACTAAAGCCCATCGAGCAAGATGATGGGTATGTGATACTAAAGATTATCAATAAGATTCCAGCGCAGCCAAAGGCTTATGAGGAAGCAAAAGATGAGGCAAAAGCCCAAGTGGTGGCTACTAAGCAGGCAGAGGTGTTGCGCGAGATCGCACAAAAGGAAGTGAATAGCTTCAAGGGTATGGACATAGGCTTTTGGTCGCTAGATTCTCTCTCGCAGGCACAGATTGAGAAGATTGTGAATCTAGGTATAAACCCGATGGAGTTTGTGGAGGCACTAGGGCAGATATTCCAATCTGAATCTAAAAGTGGATTTTTGCCAATGGGACAAAAAATGCTCTTGTATAAAATCACAGATCAAAAGCTAGGCACGCCGCAAGGGCTAGGCTCGGTGAGTGGGTATTTTAAGCAGCAGGCGTATATGATGCTTTTTGGCGATTATCTCAACAAGCACTATCCGCCAAAGATTTTTATGGAGCTTGAGTAGAGGAGCGTGTATGCAAGAAAACTTTAATCCTAACAATATCATTCTAGCCATCGACATCGGCTCGAGCAAGATTCACACACTTATCGCAGAACGCACTGCTGGTGCGCCTCGCCTTATGGGTTGGGGCGTGTGCGAGTCCCAAGGCGTGCAAAAAGGGATCATCACCAATATCGAGCAAGTGAGTGCGGATCTCCAAATAGCCCTCGAAAAAGCCACCAATATGGCGGGTGTGAAGGCAAAAAAGGCGACTGTATCCATCTCGGGCGCGTATGTAGAATACACCAAGACAAGTGCAGTCGTCAATATAGCAGCAGAGCGTGGTGAGATTCAGCTCAAAGATATTGAGCGACTGATGAAAAACTGCGTGTATAACGCAAGGCTTGAGAGAAACTACATAGCTATCCATGTCCTGCCTTATAAATTTGTGGTGAAAGATTATAATGTGCCCATCGAGGATCCGCTCTCTATGAATGCCGAAAATATGGAGTGTTTTGCGTATGTCGTGATGGCGAAGCGAGCCGTGGTGGAAACGCTCAAAAAGGTGCTCACAAATTGCGAGATTGAAGTCGAGGATATTGTGCTTAGCTCTTATGCCTCCTCCATCGCTGCCCTCACACCAGAGGAGCGCAGGCAGGGCGTGGTGTGTATCGATATGGGTGCGCAGACTTGCGATATGATGATGTATAGCGGTGCGTCGATGTGCTATGGGAATTACTTCCCCGTGGGTTCAGCCCATATCACTTCAGATATTGCTCAAGTGCTAGGTGTCACGCGTGAGGTGGCAGAAAAGCTCAAAGTCGAGTATGTCGATATGATAGTCCAAGAGGGCGATGCACAAAGAGGGCTTAATATCTCTCGCAAAGATGCCGAAAACAAGCTCATTCCGGTTACGACATTGCATAAAATCGCCGAGGCGCGCGTGCGCGAGACTTTTGAAGTGCTAGGAGATATCATAGAGCGCAGTGAGATGCGTGATCAGATAGGCGGCGGTTTGGTAATCACGGGCGGTATGACTAAGCTCAAAAATCTCGAGCAGTATTTGCATCAAGAAAACATAATGCATCCGCTGCCAGTGAGGATAGGCACTCCTGCGGGCATAGATGGTGCGTTTGATATACTAAAGGATTTGGAGATGGCGACTGCAGTGGGGCTCGTGCTCTATGCCGCGGGGCATTTTACCAATTACGAGCTCACGATGCAAAACACCATCAAAGTGCGCAAAAACCACGGCGTGCAAAAAGCTGCAAGCAACCTTCCTGCGTATAACAATCATCAAGAGGGGAATGTGCAGGATTTGCAGATAAAAAAGCAGGTTTTGCCCCCACGGGCTAAACAAAAAACCCAAAGCGCCGATGTAGAGGCAGATCATACCGAAGCTGGAGGCGACAATCCCATCAGGCGCTTTTGGAGATGGTTGAGTCAATTATTTTAACACGAGGATAAGGTGATGGAGAGCAATATTTTGGATATTCAAGAGATTGGAACTGCTATCGAGATGCCAGAGAAGCAGCCCGGTAGTATCGCAGTAATCGGCGTAGGCGGTGGTGGGTGCAACACGATAAACTATCTCATCTCCCATGGCATACACCCCGAAGTGATGCTTGTAGCGGCAAATACCGATGCCCAGCATCTTAGACACAATAAAGCACTCATTAAACTCCAATTAGGCAAAAAGACTACTAAGGGCTTGGGTGCGGGCGCAGATCCAGAGCAGGGCAAAAAGGCTGCGGTGGAGAGTGAAGAGGAGATTAGAGAATTGCTCGCGGGGTATGATATCGTCTTTATCGCCACGGGCTTGGGCGGCGGGACAGGCACAGGAGCTGCACCCGTGATCGCTAGAGTGATGCGGGAGATGGGATCTTTAGTCATATCCATTGCCACCACGCCCTTTAAGTATGAGGGCAAAAAGCGCGCCAAAGTCGCGGAGATGGGCAAAAAGGAGCTCAAAGATCAGAGTGATTGTATCATCATCATACCAAATGACAGAATCTCTGCCAAAGGTGGCATAGGCAACAGAGAGGCTATGGCGAAAGTCGATAGCGTGCTCTCTAACGCAGTCAAGGGGTTGGCAAACACCATTTTGGGCGGCGGATCTGTCGGAAGTTTGAATATTGATTACTCCGATGTTAAAAACATTATGGGTGGCAAGGGACTTGCAGTTATGGGTATGGGCGAGGCGCAGGGTGGTAATGCTGCAAATGAGGCACTCAATAACGCACTTGCTTCCGAGATGATGGGCAATATCAATGTAACCAATGCTAAGGGAATCATCGTGTGCTTAGAGATCCACCCGGATTATTCTCGAGAGGAAATCGATGAAGTGCTTGAGAGGATTAGCGAATACGCGACAGAGGATACGGACTATAAATGCGGAGTTTATGGCGATGAGAGTTTTCCGGAGGATTATGTCCGCATTACCTTTATCGCCACGGGCTTTGCCGATGAGGTGATAGAATCTTCTATAGCCCAAGAGAGCGTGGAAAATCTCAAGATGACTTCTAGCGCGCCTACCCCCTCATCACTCTCGCAGAGTAGGGATATCCGTCGTGCTTCAGGAGGCGATGGGATCACAGAGATTCACTACGATATGCCCACTTTCATACGCCAAGGACAAGACTAGATGGCATTCCGCGGTATAGATTCAGCGTATTTGCTCCTGCTTGGGGTGTGTGTCGGGGCGATGGTAGCGTGTGGTGCGATGAGTGCGCCCATCATTTTTCAAGCCGATGCGATTTTGGATATGCCCATCACAAAGGAGCAGAGCGGTGTTTTGATGGGACTTATTTTTCAGAAGCTCTCTTATTTGCTTTATATCGTGGGAATGGTGATTTTTGTCTTTGAGCTCTTTGCGGCGCGACTTTTTCGCACTTCCGGGATTATTATTATGCTTAGTGCGGGTGTGAGTGTTATGATGATTTTGTTGTTTAATCTCTACTATATGCCCTATATCTTAGCTGCTCCAGATGCCAGCACTCCGGAGTTTGAATCTATGCATTTCCAAAGTGTGGTGGTGTTTAAGATTCTAACCATTAGCCTCGCTGCGCTCTTTGTCGCAAAATGCCTTAAGCTCTTTAGGGCTTAGGTTTGTAAATCAGGATTTTGCCTTTAGAGAATCTCACAAGATTCACAAAAGCAAGTTACAGATTTTAGCCAATTACACAATCCACAAAGAAGGCCATTCAAGTTTTACAAAAACAAAGTATAGATTCTAAAGCCTTTGCAGAATCTAACTCCACAGAGCTTAGGTTTTAGATTCAGAGATTAAAACACAAAACCTAAGACACTTACACAATCCACTTCAACAGATTCAGAAACTAAATTAAAAACAACCATAGAATCTTCCACTTCAAAAAACCTCATCAAGGCTTTGCCCAATTTAAATAATGTGGCGCGATAGCGCAAGACCTAAGCAGAATCTATGCCAATAGATTCTGCCATTAATGCAGCGTAAAAATCCAATTAGATAGATTCAGTGTGCGGAACGCACCGATAAAAAGCTCAATCGGGGTGGGGGGAAGCTAGAGAGTGCTTACCCGCCCACCCCAAGTTGTAAAAAAATGAGGAGGAGCGACTTCGCGCGCTTAGGCTGCCACTTAGCCCTACCTGCACATTTTAAGCCTCGCTCCCCCTCTTGCAAAAACAAGCGATACACAGAATCTAGGAAGTATTCGTGGGAGTGCGACTCTAAGAAATGAGAAAATACAGAATCTAAGTGGCATAGAATCTACACAATTCCTCGCAGATTCTCACACACAGAATCTAGAGAGCACAGAATCCAAAGAGATTCTAGAGAATGAGCAAAGATAGAATCTAAGCGACACAGAATCTAACGCAGATTTAGAATCTAATCCAATAGATTCTGAAACAAGCACAGAATCTAGCGAGATTCTAAAAACACACAATCACAGAATCCAAGCACCAAAGAATCCACAGAATCTACAACACAGAATCCAAGTAACATAGAATCTAAGGTAGATTCAGATTAGATTCAGAATCTAGATTTGGCGATTTAGATTCTGAATCTAAAACAAATTTAGAATCTAGCCTCTTAGAGTCACATTCTCACGGATACTTCTTTGTTTCTTTGAATCTTGTGTATCGCAAAATAAAAGGGGTGTTATCCCCTCCCTGTTTCCTTTAGCCCACAAAAAGATAAAGTGCTGCTTTTTGCTGTGGCTTAGCTTGCAAGCCTTTGGCTCTTTTTGCGCAGCCACAAGGTATATCTTTTGGCAGGAGAGCCTCGCTACTTCCTTGTCTAGACAAAGCGCAAGCTTCTTTAGAAAACGAAGTTTCTTTAGAAAAATACTAAAAACGCACTCCTGCATTTTTAGCATTTTTCTAAAGGAGCTTATGCTTTAACACACACGACAAGGGCGAGATATGCGCTGCGCGCTACACATTTTATTTGATTTTTGCGCTGCATTAATGGCGCAATTTTACAATTGCGCTTAGGCATTGCGCTCACGCGTCCCATTATTTAAATTGGGCAAAGCCTTGCACAAATTTTTTGAAGTGGGGGGATTGTGTGAGTGTTTTAGATTCTATGGAGGTGGATTCTGGTTTTGAAGCTAAAGCATTGAAACTAGATTCTATATTTTCCCTAGATTGTGAATCTATCGATTTAGATTCTAAACTTACTTTCTATTGAATCTACTTTGGATTGTGTGCGTGGTTTAGAATCTGCCTTAGTTTAAATCTTGATTGCTTTTTAAATCCGTGAGGATGAATTCTAAAATTCTCAATCTAGATTCTGTAATGGCTTAGAATCTGTGAGAGTAGATTCTAAATCTAAGGCTTTAAATCTTAGATTCTAAAAATGCCTTGGTATCGCGTCCCAAAGCTAGAATCTAGGGCGAGGCTCTAAGCAGCCTCATCTCAAAGCAAGTATCAAGGCAAATATCATCGCAGGGCTTTGAGTATGCCCTGCACAAGGGAGTGTGTGTCTAGTCCTAGGGACTGCTCGACTAGATCGCTCCTGCCGTGTGGCACAAACGCATCGCGCACTTCAAAGCTCACGATTTTGGCGATATGCTCTCGCGCGTTGGTTTGCAGGAGGGATTCTATAATCGCGCTCGCCACGCCACCCAAATAATAACTATCGCTAAAGACAAACGCATAATCGTGCGCACACACAAGCTCTGTGAGAATCTGCGTATCTAGGGGCTTAAGAAAGCGCAAATCAAGCAAAGTGGGCGCAAAGCCCCTCTCCTGCAGCGCGAGCGAGCATGCCCACGCTCTTCCCACGCCATTACCATAGCCGATGAGCAAAATATCCTTGCCACTTTGCAAAATCTCTGCCTTGCCCAAGCCAAAGGCACACTCACTAAACTCGCCATTGGGTAAGACAAATGCATTGCGCGGATAGCGAAACGCGCTCGGAGCGTGATCGCAGGCTATGGCAAACTCTATGGCTTTGGCAAGTGTGGCATTATCGCGCGGCGCAAAGAGGATCATATGCGGGATAGCGCGCAAATACGCGATATCTAGCAGCCCTTGGTGCGTCTCGCCATCTTCGCCCACAATCCCCGCCCGATCGATAGCAAAGCGCACCGGCATACTCATAATGCTCACATCATGGACAATCTCATCAAAGGCGCGCTGCAAAAATGTCGAATAAATCGCCACAAAGGGGATAAAGCCCTCCTTTGCCATAGCCGCCATAGAGGTGACAGCGTGCTGCTCGGCTATGGCTACATCCCAAAAGCGATGGGGATCGTGCGTGATGAGCGCATCTAGCCCCGTGCCAGAGGGCATAGCGGCGGTGACGCCCACGATTTTTGGATTAGCCTTGGCAGCTTGCAAAAGCGTGCTGCTAAAAGTCTGTGTGGGTGTGGGCGTGTCGCTTGGGGCTTTGGTGCTTTTGCCCGTATCAAGGTTAAAGGGGCTAACGCCATGCCACTTTTCAAAGCGTCCTTCAGCGATCTCATAGCCCTTGCCCTTGGTGGTTTGTGCGTGGATAATCACGGGTGCGCTTAGCTCTCTTGCCTTTTGTAAAGTCGAGATGATAAGCTCGAGATTGTGCCCATCAATAGGTCCTATGTAGCCTAGCCCCAACTCCTCAAAGAGCAAGCCCGGCGTGATGAGTTTAAAGGATTCTTCAAGTCTTTTGGCGAGATATGAGGCAGATTCTGGCATTACCGAGAGTGCTTTTTTGATTTTTGCACGCATAGAGCGATACGCAGGGGAGGCAAAGGCTTGCGAGAGGTAGTTGCTAATCGCGCCTATGGGCTTTGCGATACTCATCTCGTTGTCGTTAAGGATAATAATCACGGGGTATTTGCGCGCCCCAAGCTCGTTGAGCGCCTCATACACAAGCCCCGCGCTAAGTGCGCCATCGCCGATGAGTGCGATTGGGATACGCGCACTTTTTTGGAGCGCAAAGCTTTTGGCAGCACCCACAGCTAGCGATATAGAAGTCGAGCTATGCCCGGCTATGAAGTAATCATCGCTAGATTCTGAAGGGTTGCAAAATCCGCTAATCCCCCCAAAGGTGCGCAGGCTAGAGAAGCTATCCCAACGTCCCGTGATGAGCTTGTGCGCGTAGGCTTGGTGGCTGACATCAAAGATGAAGGGATCGCTTTTGCAATCAAAAATATGGTGCATAGCTACGATGAGTTCCACCGCACCGAGCGTGGAGCTTAGATGCCCGCCGTTTTTGCTCACTGTGTGCAGGATTTTGGCGCGGATTCCTTGAGCTAGGCATTCTAGCTCTGCGAGATTCATCGCACGCACGGATTTAGAATCTAAAAGTGCCTTGGCTGCCTGCTCTGCGTTTTGTAGCTGCATAGATAGGGTGTTCATATCTCTCTCATATTGTCTAAAATGGATTGTTTCATATTTTTATAACGCGTCATAATGCTCCCATCGATATTGCCTTGATTGCTGATGATGACTACCCCGCCGGGTTTGAGCGCATCATCAGCGAGGATAGTGATTTTTTGCATTCCATCTTTTTGCGCGCTCTCTAGCTGCTCTTTAAGGTAGAGATAGTCTTGTGGATTGACTTTGAGTGTGATATCGGTGGCGTCTATGATAGAGCCCAAAAGCTCCTTGGCAAGCGTGAGTGCGATCTTTTGGCTATTTTCTTCTATCTCTTTGACAATCACTTCTTTTGCGATATCCACCGCGATGGCACTTAGCTCTTTTTCGAGATTTTGGAGATGGGTTTGGGAATCTTTGAGCGCGTTTTCTAGCGTGATGATAGAATCTACTAAGATTTTCTTTTGGGCGTTAAACTCATCTTGTATTTCTGATTTAATCTCCTCTTTTGCTTGGTTATAACCTTCTTTGTAAGCCTCATCTTTGGCGGTGCTAAGCTGCGCGTGTGCCTGCTCTTGGGCTTTTTCAAACTGCAGTTGGAGCTTGGCCAGTGAATCTGAAAGCTCATCGCTTTTTTGCAAAAGGCGATCGATGAGCTCTTTTTCTAGACTTGGGGTTTTTGGAGATTCTGTATGTGGTGCTTGTGGCGTGATCTCTTGGGGCACAGGCGCTGGTGCTTGATCCAGTGTGGGCTCATGACTAGGCTGCGTGATGGATTTGAACTCATACTTGCTGATTTTATGGTTATGCGCACTCTGTGTGCCGATGATATTTTCTTGATTAAACAATGACATCGTCCTGTTCGCCTAATTGGATTAAGCCCTGCTCTGATAGGGTTTGCACGACTTCGACGATTTTTCTTTGGGCATTTTCTACATCACGCACTTTCACAGCCCCAAGGAATTGCATCTCCTCGATAAACTGCTCGCTCGCCCTCTGGCTCATATTTGCCATAAATTTTTGCTTGAGTTCATCATTAGCCGATTTGAGTGCGAGCGTGAGATCTTTTTTGTCTGCGATTTTGAGAATCTCCCTAATGGCGTTGTTATCGAGCTTGTTGATATCCTCAAAAGTAAACATCATCTCTTTGATCTCAGTGGCGAGCTGCTCATCGATTTGCTCGATATGCGCGATAGTCGCCTTGGCTGCCTTTTGCCCTAGGCGGTTAAACATCTCTGCCACAGAGCGCGTGCCGCCCACCTCGACTTTGTAGCTCGTGAGAGATTCTAGCTTGTTTTCTAGCACTGCTGAAACTCTTTTAACGACATTTGGCGAGATATCCCCGAGGTTTGCCATTCTAATCGCCACTTCCGCACGCAAATCGTCAGAAAAATACCCCAAAGTCTCTGCCGCAGAGCTTGGATCCATATGCGCGAGGATTAGGGCGATGGTTTGGGGGTGCTCGTTGATGATAAAGTCCGCAAGCTGCTGCGGGCGCACCTTGGCGAGATAGGCGAAGTTTTTGGCAGATTGCATAGTTTTGGCGAGCTTGTCCAAAATCGCCTTAGCAGCCTCTGGTCCCAATGCCTTAATTAGCAAGTCTCGTGCATAGTCCAAGCCACCGCTATTAATGTATTGGTTGGATTGGAAGATTACATAAAATTCCTCTAGTATCGCCGCCCCAATGCTCTTATCGGTGTTGCCAAGCTGGGCGATTTGCTTAGAAATCTCGGTGATAGAATCTATATCAAGATGGCGGAATATCTCGCTTGTGATCTCATCGCCTAGCTGTATGAGCAAAATCGCGATTTTCTCCGACATAGAGAGTTCATCATATTGGGCTCTTTGACGCGGGGTAAGGTTAATCGCCATATCACTTCTCCTTAGGCTTATGAAGCTGCGTTGATCTCTAGCTCATCTTTGATGAGCGTTTGAAAGAGCGAGGCGACTTCCTCGGGCTTTTCAGAGATCACATTGCGCATTCTCTCCAAAATCACCTCATACTTTACCTCATCTTCATTGAATCCACCGCCTATGCCTAGCTGATCCTCCACACGCTTGCGCAGCTCACTGAATCTATTGAGATCCTCATCGTCATCCTCATCAAGCCGCAGGAGGGATTCCACCTCGTCGTCTTCCTCCTCCTGCACTTCTAGCATACGCTCGGCAAAGGGCGCGACGATTTTTTTGTAAAAGATAAAGAGCACGATTGCCACGATGAAGTATTTGATAAGTGGCAAAAATGGTCCTAGGTATTTTTCAACCTGCTCTGAAAAGCTCTCCCAAGAATCTTTTGGGCGATAATTAGCCGTGGCGGCGTTTAGCTCGAAGTTTGAGACTTTGACAAAATCCCCTCGCTCCTCGCTAAAAGAAATCACGCCCTTGACAATATCCTCAATCTCTTTGAGATCGCGCTCGCTGCGAGGGACATACTCTAGGCGTTTGTTGCCCTCCTCATCGATTATCTCGCGATACGTCCCATCGATCACCACACCCGTGCTTATGCGCTTTAATGTGCCAATAGGTCCCTTTATCTCACTCACTGTCCTATCCACGACAAAATTCGTGGCTTCATCGGTTTTGCGCTTCTCATTAAGGATATTGTTGTCATCAAGCCCCTGCACAGGTCCGATATTGCTCACCACGCCGGGCACGCCGCCTATGGGAGTTTCGCGCAAGCCCTTTTCATACTCCTCGATGTTGCGCTGTGCCGCCACGACATTGTTGCCAAAAAGCTCTTGGGTTTGCTTGACTTGGCTAAAGTCAAATTCCATACTTACCTGCGCGCGCACCCTGCTTTCATCGCCCACGATGGCTTTGAGTGCTTCGATGATTTTATGCTCATAATTTTTTTCGATATTCATTTGGTATTTGCGCTGCAATTCCGCGAGCTTTATCATACCTGATGGCTCGCTAAACTCATTAATCTCGCCGAGCAAATCACCATCTTGGTTGATGATTTTTACCCTATCTGGCGTGAGGTTGGTAACTGCGGCAGCTACGAGGTTTTTGATACCTATGATTTGGGCTTGGGTGAGATCCATACCCTGCCTTAGCTGAATCTTCACCGAGGCTGTTGGCGGGATATTTTGCTTGCTAAAGACGGATTTTTCTGCCGGGGCGATGAGCACACTCGCGCTCTCGATAGCCGTGATACTCTCAATTGTCTTTGTGAGCTCTCCCTCCACGGCTAGTTGGTATTTGGTTTGTTCTCTAAAATCCGTATCGCCGAGGTTTTGGTTCTCGATAAAATCGCTAAAGCCTATCTTTTTGCCCTGCTTTGGGATTCCAAGCGAGGCGAGATTTATGCGCTGCTCATAGACCTTATCACTTGGGATTAGGATTGTGTTATCCGTGGGGATTTTATAGGGGATTTTGTTTTGCTGGAGATTCTGTAAAATCAGCGCGCTATCGGCGGGATCTATGCCATTAAAAAGCACAGAATAGCCCTCGTATTCGTTTTTGGTATCCACTCTAAAAAGCACGAGATAGGTAACAAAAGATATGAGCACCACGATGGTAGCAAGGATAATAATGCGCTGTTTTTTGTTGATGCGTCCAAGGATTTTAGAAACTTGCTCTAAGATGAGTTGCAAATTCACACCGCACTCCTAGCTATCGCCCAAGGTATTTTTGCAAAAGCGCAAGGACACGCGTGTTTTGCTCTTGCGTGCCGATGGTTATCCTAAAGGCATTTAGAGAATAGCTCGCCAAATCGCGCACGATAACCCCGTGCTCTAAGAGCCATTGACAGAGTTTAGTGCTCTCAATTTGCTCGCTGTGGTAGGTAATGAAATTAGTATATGAGGGGATAAACTCGATTCCCTGCGTCCTAGCAAATTCCTCATAACGTGCCATTTGCTCGAAGTTTTTTTGGACACAGGAGCGGATGAAGTCTTGATCTTTAAGCGCGCTGATGGCTGCCTGCAGGCTTAGCGTTGTGATATTAAAGGGTGCGCGCACCTTGTGCAAGGCGGTAATAATCTCGCCTTGGGCTATGCCATAGCCCACGCGCATACCGCCTAGTCCATAAGCTTTTGAAAAGGTGCCTAGATAGAGGACATTGGGATATGTGCTGATAAAATGTGCGGGATTGATACTCCTTGCGCTGTCTTTGTAGGCGGCGTATTCTTGATACGCGCCATCTATCACTACGAGCGTATCGGGGCTAATGTGTGCGAGGAAGTCCTCTATCTGCTTAGATTCTAGGCATTCCCCTAGCGGGTTATTAGGCACGCACAAAAAGATAATATCGGGCTTGTGGGCTTGGTAAGATTCTAAAAACTGCGCGAGATTGTGCGCGTTATCGGGGGTTTTTAGCACTTGTGCGCCATAGAGTTTGGCATAGATTCCATACATTGCGAAAGTAACGCCCGCGTGCAGAATCTTAAGCCCCTCTTTGTGCAATGCGTGGATACAAAACTCTATGATTTGATCACTCCCAGAACCGATGATGATGTTTTGAGAATCCACGCCATAGTGCGCTGCTAAGCCGTCTTTTAGCTCATAATAGGAGTCATCAGGATAGAGGCTCATATCCTCAAGGCGTATGGATTGTAAGACTTGTGGAGAAGTGCCATAAGGGTTTTCATTGCTTGCGAGCTTGATGATATCTTCGCGCTTTATACCATACTCACGCATTACTAATTCTATGGGTTTCCCAGCCTCGTAGGAAGCGAGATCTCGCAACACGGGGTTAAATCGCATCTTAATCCTTGCACAAAAATCTTAAAAATCGCAGTGGTTTTTCCAAAATAAACGCCAAAACTTGGCAAATTGTATCGCATTTCTGCTAAAGTTTTTGTAAAATTTTTTTCAAAATTCTTATGAGATAAAGGAGCAGATTATGAGTGCAAAGGAAGTGGAAAAAATCTTTAGAGAATACGACATACGCGGGATTTTTGGGCAGGATCTCACGCAAGATGTGGTGTTTAATATCGGCAGGTTTTTGGGCGAGAGACTTAAAAAGCTTGGGGAAAGAAGTGTGAGTATCGGTATGGACGCACGCACGCATTCCCAGATACTTTTTGGGTGGCTAAAAAGTGGCTTTGAAAACGCTGATATAGAGGTATATGATCTTGGGCTTATCCCCACGCCCGTGGCGTATTTTGCCACTTATAATACCATCAATGGCGTGCAGTGCAAAAATTCTGTGATGATTACAGGCTCGCACAATCCCCCTGAGTATAACGGCTTTAAGATTACTCTACAAAATGCCCCATTCTATGGCGAGGCGATAAGGGAGCTTGGGCAGGAGCTCATCGCGCAGCTAGATTCACACCCATTTATCTCCTATAGCAAGGATTCTCACAAGCTCCCCGCGTTAGATTTTTACATTGCGTTTTTAAGCGAGCAGTTTAGTCATCTCGCGCATTTTCCCTATCCTATCGCGGTTGATTGTGGCAATGGCGTGGCAGGCGTGGCGATAAAGCAAGTGCTAGAGAATCTACATATCAAGTATGAGGGCTTGTATTTCGAGCCAGATGGGACTTTCCCTAACCACCACCCAGATCCAAGCGAGGAGGAAAATCTCCACGATCTCAAAACCACTATGGCGCAGCAGCAAATCCCCATAGGCATTGCCTTTGATGGCGATGCGGACAGGCTAGCACTGCTGAGCACAAATTATAGCTACAAGGGCGATGAGCTCGCCATACTCTTTGCGCGTGAGATGGCAAGCCGCGGGATTAAGCCTGTTGTTATCGGCGAGGTGAAGTGCTCAAGCATAATGTATGATGAGATTGACAAAATCGGTAAGGCGGTGATGTATAAAACTGGGCATTCTAATCTCAAGGTTAAGCTCAAAGAGCTAGGGGCTCATCTCGCCGCGGAGATGAGCGGGCATATCTTTTTTAAAGAGCGGTATTTTGGCTATGACGATGCGATTTACTCAGCATTTAGGGCATTAGAGCTCTTTATCAAAGCCACACCCCAAGAGATAGAATCCCAAATCGCTGCCCTGCCTAAGATGTTTTCCACTCCAGAGGAGAAAATCGCCACCACAGAGGAGCGCAAATTCGCCCTTATCGCCGAGCTTAAGGAGCGTTTGGCAAATCCACCAAGCGACTTTCCAAAGATTGTTAAAGTGATTGATATCGATGGTTTGCGCGTGGTGTTTGAGAATGGGTGGGGGCTTTTGCGTGCGAGCAATACCACGCCCGTGCTTGTGAGTCGCTTTGAGGCGCGCTCCCAAGAGAGCGCAATGCTCTATAAACAAAAAATGCTCGATCTCCTTGCACAATGTCAATGAGCGCATAGGCGGAGCAGTAACGATGAGCGTGTTTTTTGAGCGATTTTTTGAGGATTTTACGCAATCTAGGGAGTTTGGGGATATAGAGCTACTCAATCCGCTTGATATGCACTTGCATTTGCGACAGGGCGCGATGTTAGAATCTGTGCTGCCCTCTAGCGCACGCAGTTTTGCGCTTGGTGTGGTGATGCCAAACCTCAATCCCCCTATCACTACTACTGCCTTGGCTGTGGCGTATCGTGATGAGATAATGCGTCTTAGTGAGGATTTCACGCCCTTTATGACTTTGTATCTGCACGAAAACCTAAGCCTAGAGGAGCTTAAGGAAGCCAGCGCGCAGGGGATTAGAATCCTCAAGCTCTACCCAAAGGGCGCAACCACAGGCAGCGAAAATGGCGTGCGCGAAGTGGTGAGCGAGAAAATCCTTGAGATTCTCTCCTTAGCGCAGGATTTGGGCTTTATGCTTTCAATCCACGGCGAGAGCAATGGCTATTGTATGGAGCGCGAGTTTGAGTTTTTGGCAGTGTATGAGTTTTTGGCGCGTAGCTTCCCACGGCTAAAAATCATCATCGAGCATATGAGCGATAGGCGCTCACTAGAGAGCCTAGAGAAGTATGAAAACCTCTACGCCACGCTGACTTTGCACCATATATTGCTAAGCCTTGATGATGTGCTAGGTGGCTTGATGCAGCCCGATTTATTTTGCAAGCCTATGCTAAAGACACCAAGCGATCGAGACGCACTGCTGCTGTGTGCGTTGAGCGCGCACCCAAAGGTGAGTTTTGGCTCAGATTCTGCGCCGCATTTACGGAGCAAAAAATACTCCGCGCACGCCCCGGGAGGGATATTTTCTGCGCCCGTTGCGCTAAGTGTGCTAGCGAGTGTGTTTGCGCATTATGACAAGCTAGAGAATCTCCAGAGCTTTGTGAGTGATAATGCGCGCAAAAATTACGCGCTAGATTCTGTATTGCGCGATAAGTGCAAGGTTGTGAAACTCACACCACAGGCGTGGGAGATACCCCAAAGTATTGCGTGTGAAAATGACGCCATTAGCGTGCTTTTTGGTGGCAAAAGGTGCGCTTTTAGGCAGATAGGCTAGAGGCGCATTGATTGCGCTATGAACTGCATTAAAGGAAGGCTGTGAAAAGGTATTATCTGCATTTTCCCTATGTGTATATGCTGCTTTGTATTATCGTGTATATCGTGGCTCTGCCCTTTTTAGTGGCGAGCGTGCTGCGCACAAAGCATAAAGATTCTATCCCGCAGCGGTTTTTTGGCGCGCATTTTAAGCTGCCCTTTAAGCCGCAGTATTGGTTTCACGCGTGCTCCTTTGGGGAGGTGAAATCGCTAGAGCCCATCATCATAGCATTGCTTAATCGCCCAAAGCCACCGCTTGTGCTTATCACCACGATTACCCACACAGGCTATGCAGAGGCGCACAAGCTCTTTAGGGCTGCATTCCCAGCGCAGGTGTGCGTGAAGTTTTTGCCCTTTGAGATTTTTTTGCCTCTGTGGCGCAGGAAGCTCACTCATCTAAAAAGCCTCGTGGTGATGGAGGCAGAGCTGTGGAAAATGCTATTTTTTATCGCCAAATCCACGCGTGCAAAGACTTTTTTGCTCAATGCCAGAATCTCGGATAAATCCCAAAAAAGCTATGAGCGATTTGGGAGATTCTATAAAGGCATTTTTGCAAATATCGATATGGTGCTTGCCCAAAGTCGCAAGGACAAAAAGCGTTTGCAAGCACTCGGTGCGCGTGATGTCAGCGTGTTTGGCAATCTCAAAATGCTCAATCCCCCAAAGGTAAGCAGAGCATATCACAAGAGCGCGCCGCTCATCGTGCTTGGGGCTAGCACGCACAAGGGCGAGGAGGAGCTAGTGGTGCGGAGTTTTGTGGAGTTTAAGCGAGTCTATCCGCACGCCCAGCTCATCTTAGCCCCGCGCCATCCAGAGCGATTTGGGAGTGTGTGTGAGATGCTTAGCAAAATGGGGCTTAAGGTTACTCGGCTAAGCGAGCTTGGCAGCGAGCTTAGGGGCGAGATTATCGTGGCAGATAGGCTAGGGGAGCTTGTCAATCTCTATGCCATAAGTGATGTCGTGGTGCTTGGTGGCTCGCTCGTGCCCAAAGTGGGCGGGCATAACCCGCTAGAGCCAGCGTTTTTTGGCACAAGGCTCATCAGTGGTAAGCATATTTTTAACCAACAAGCCCTCTTTGCGTGCGTGCAAAATGCCAAACTTATAGAATCTAGCGAGCTCACACACACGCTTTTGGAGTATGAGGGCTTGCCGCCTGCGAGCGTGGAGTTTCGCGCGAATGCACTCGAGGAGATTCTCACGCTGATTGTATGATGTTAGTGCAGGTTTTGCGCGGCAAGCTTGTGTATGGCAATGCGAGCAAAGCCCCATACCTCCGCTTACGCGCTCGCTACATTTTAGAATCCAAATCGCATTTGACGCCACCACCTCATTAATGCGATGTGGCGTTTGCATAGATTTTATTGCTCAAACAAGGCAAGCACTTGTGTAGTTGGCTTTCAGCAAAGCCTTAGAGATTGTGAGCTACACTTCGCCCACAAACCCCAAAAAGCGAGAAATTATGTTGCGAGATTTGCTGCGCGTTGCGCGTCCTTACCAATGGAGTAAAAACCTCTTTATTTTCGTGCCATTGTTTTTCGCCTTTAATATTTATGGTATGTGGGAGATTGACTATCGCGTGGCGGTGGGCGTGTTTTTGGGCTTTAGTCTGGTGTGTAGTAGCGTGTATTGTCTCAATGATATCATCGATAGGCGTTATGACAGGCTCCACCCCACCAAACGCCACCGCCCCATCGCAAGCGGTAGAGTGAGCGTGAGAGCGGGCGCTTGGCTTATGCTCATTTTAGCACTCGGGGGGGGGGCATTACTTATGAGTTCCTCTCCTGCCACGATTTTTTCTCCCGTTATTCTTTATGTAATCCTTAATATCCTCTATTCCCTTTGGCTTAAAAATATCGCGATTGTCGATGTGTTTATCATCGCGCTTGGCTTTATCCTGCGCCTTTGGATTGGGGCGATTTGCTTCTCTATCCCGCTTTCACATTGGATTGTGATTGTTACCTTTCTTCTAGCACTCTTTTTGGCTTTGGCTAAGCGGCGCGATGACTGCGTCCTGCTTGAGAAAAGCGGGCAGAAAATGCGCCAAAATATAGAATCCTACAATCGTGCGTTTCTTGATGTGGCGATGAGCGTGTCGGCTTCGCTCGTGATGGTGGCGTATATCTTTTATAGTATCGATGAGGCGGTGGAGCAGAGGTTTGGCACGGATAAGCTGTATTTTACCTCGTTGTTCGTGCTGCTTGGAATCTTTCGCTACTTACAGATTACCTTTGTGCAGGAGCGCAGCTCCAATCCTTCTAAAATCCTACTTACCGATAGATTTTTGCAAATCGTGATCTTGCTGTGGCTTGTGTGCTTTGTGGGACTTGTGTATTTTAAAGTATAAGGAGTGTGTATGAGGCGAGTTAATGTGGCATTTTGGCTTTTGGGACTTTGTGTTTTTGGAGTCTTTGCGTATATCAATTGGCGGTATGTCGATGTGCAGTTTTTGGAATACACGATGGGCGATGAGTTTCCCCAATTTTTGCAACTCCAAAAGATGTATGAGGCACTGCTAGAGCACGATATTAAAAAATTTTTTGCCTTTGAGTTTTATAACTACGGATTTTTGTGGTATGTGGCAAACCTCATCGTGGTGCTACCTTTTAAGATTTTTCCTAATTATGAGCTAGCGATTTATGCTCCTAGAATGCTAAACGCGTTCTTTGCTATCGCGCTGCTTGCGATGATATACAAAATCGCTCGGCTGTATCTAAGCCCAAAGCTCTCGCTTTTGTTCTGTGTCTTTGCGGTGGCTATGCCGGGCTTTTGGAAAGTGGGCTATACCTTTAAGCCCGATACTTTTCAAGCCCTCTTGCTGCTTTGCTGTGTGTATTATCTGTGCAGGGACAACTTTGCCTTTGGTAGATTCTATCGTTATGGCATTGTGCTTTTTGGATTAGCACTAGGCGCGGCGAAATTCCAAGCCGTGATGTTTTTGCCCCTTGTGTATGGCTATATCTTTTATCTCTTTGCCACGAGTCCTGACGTGCGCACATTGCTGCAGGTTGTCAAAAAGAGTGCGCTAGCCACACTGGCTATCTTTGTGCTGTGGATTGTTACCAATCCCTACCTTTTGCACCCTAGGGGCTTTTTGGCGTGGCTTAGTATGTTTAGGGGTAATATGAATAGCAATGCCACCAATCACGGCTCATATATCGATGTGGGTATTGCCCAAAAGATCTTTGAAGTCGTGGATTTTTATTATTTTGCACTTGTGGTGTTTTGCGTGCTCGTGCTTGTGTGCGCTATGCTCTCCTTTAGGGCGTTGCAGATACTTTTAGGGCGCGCTAGGCAGGATTGGCAGCGCTATGATGTGTTTATCCCCATTGCTCTTAGCTTTGCTATCTCAATGCTCTATCTTTTTGTGCAAGTCAATAAGGCTTGGGAGGTTTATTACTTTAGCTCGATTTGCTTTGGGATTTTGCTCTTTATACCCTTTGTGCTTGCCCTAAATGCCGCATTTACAGAATCTAGGGCGCGCTCCAAGGGAGCACTTGCCAAAATAGCTCTCGGGGGGGGGGCATTTAGTATGCTTATAGCTTTAGAGATTTTTGGTGGGATTTATAACCACGCATATGCGCGGGTGCTTGAGAAATACCCACGCGACTTGCAAGCCATTTATGAGCAATCCGACAAACTTGCCACACTTCTAGCCCCGTATTTTGAGGCTATGGAGCCGCCATTTACATTGCTTATCGATACGCCACTTGCGTATTTGCGCTTTGGGCTAGAGCCAAAGCACATTTATAGACCCTATGGACGACTAAATCCCGAGGGCTTTGTCTATGAGGAGTGGAGCAAAAAGCCCCATACATTCCCTTTTGTGCCAAAGGACTTTATCATCTTACGCAAAGATTCTGCGTTTTTTAGTGAATCTAAACGCCCACATATCATAAGCCAAGATCTTGAGCAATCCCTGCACACACTCAAAGAGCTGCAAGCTGGCACGCTGCCGTATGAAAAGATCCTTGATACGGAGGATTTTGTCGTGTTTAAAAATCTTAATACATCACACAAAGGAGCAGAGTATGGACAAAAGTAAGGCAATAGGGGGCTTGATAAGCCTTTATAATCGCTATTATGTTGTTTTTTGGATAGTTTTTGCATTGCTCGCGCTTAGGGCTTCGTATTATAGCTTTTTGGGCGCGCTTGAGAGTAGTTTGGATATGCAGTGGTATCCCGCGGTGCAGCTTTGGACTTCGGGGGGGGGGGGGAATTCTATTAACCCTTATCTAGCATTCTTACAAGGAGATAGATTTATGGCAAATGGCCCAAATTATATGCCATTTATGTATTTTTTGATGATGCCCTTTGCGTTTTTGGATTGGGAGAGCGCCAAAGTCGCCTTTGGGCTTTGCAATATCGCGCTTTTTGTCGCGACTATCGTTTTGCTCTATGGCGCGGGCGTGCCGAGGATTTTTTTGTGGCTTATGTCGGTTTTGGTGCTGCTAGGCTACACTTATGGCAATGTCATAGGCAATGCCCAAAGTGCCATCATCGTGGGCTTTGGCGTGAGTTTAGCCTATCGTTTTAGACACAAGCCTTGGGTTGTGGTTTTGGGACTGAGCCTCGTGTGTATCAAGCATTCTTTTGGCTTGCCTATTTTGCTTGGATTTTTTCTTTGTGGCTATTACAAAGAAGTCCTTGCTAGCGCGCTTGTGGCATTTGGGTTTGTGTGTTTGTTTGGACTTAAAGTCGGCACCTCGCCTTTTGAGATTCTCCATCTCCTCTCTGAAGTCAATGCCTATCACTATATGCGTGAGGGTGCTTTTGGTGGTCCAAGTGATTTGATGAGTCTCTCCCAAAAGCTTTTTGGCACGCCATATTCTATGCTCTCACTAGTGATTGTGTGTGTCTATGTGAGTTTTGTGGTGTTAGTGTGGAGGTTAAAGCCTAGGGATAATCTCGTGATAGCGGGCTCTATCGTGCTTTCACTCCTTAGCTTGCCACATTTGGGATACGATCATTATATGCTTTTTGTTGCCATTTGCCTTGCGTCTGTGTCGCTTGGTGTTAGGAAGTTGTGCTATATGGTTGTGTTGGCACTCTTTTTGTGGCGCGGGCAGAGCGTGTTTAAGCCCCTCTTTGATCGCTTCAATCCAGAGCTTAGCACGCATTGGGCGATGAATATGGGCGTGGTTTTTTGCGTGTTTGTTATCGCGGCGTTTTTGGTGGCAATGTATGTAATGATTTTAGAATCTAAGAGGCGCGCGGCGTGCTAGGGCGATACATCCTCATAGGTTGCTTGGCGACAGCGATTTTTTATCTCGTCGCAAACGCGCTCGCGCTTGTTTGCAGCGCGCATATCGCTACCTTTATGGGCAATCTCACAAGTTTTGTGTTTGGGTATTTTGCACAGATGAGATACGCCTTTGGCGTGCGCGCTAGACATAGCGTGATGCTGCCTAGATACCTCGCGCTGCTTTGCCTCATCTTTGCCTATGGGCAGCTCATCACGCTTGTGGGGCAGGGATTTTCGTATGTGCTTGTGAGTTTGTGTATCGCACTTAGTGTGCCGCTATTTTCCTACCCTCTGCAAAAATTTTGGGTGTTTAGAGAGGTAGAAGATTCTAAAACCACTCTCGGGGGGGGGGGAAATACACTCCTTAAAAGACAATACCTAGCCCATTTTTATCCACTTTTTTGCTTCATTTTTTATCACACATCTCTTTTTATCCGCCTTCTTAGCAAAAGCACTAGCGCATCGCCCCTGTCTGCGCGCGTTTATAGATTCTCACTCTTTATCCCCGCCACGCGATTACAGAATCTCCCTCGCTTTTTTGGCACTTCTTTCTTGCTTCAGATTCACATTCCACTTTATCTCACACACAAGGAGTTTTGATGATAGTTTTTATCCCGCTTATTTTGTTCTCTGTGTTGCTCAATGCTACCGCGCAGCTTTTGCTCAAAAAAGGTATGAGTAGCTTGGGCGAGCTAAGTTTGAGTTTAGAGTTTGTCCTGCGCGGTGTGCTAAACCCCTACATCATCGGCGGTATGGGCGTGTATGCAGTGAGCATAGTCTCGTGGCTCATCGTGCTAGCCAAAGTCAATGTCAGCGTCGCTTATCCCTTTCTTAGCATAGGGTTTGTGTTTTCTGCGGTGGTGGCGTATTTTGCCTTTGGCGAGCCGCTAGGGGGGCTAAAAATCCTAGGAATCGCGCTTATATGCCTAGGGCTTGTGTGCCTCACGATGGCGAAAGGATAGGCTATGCGCTATATCGTGATTGGTGGCAGTGGGTTTGTGGGCGTTTATACCATTAGGGCGATTTTAGATTCTATCGCTGCTAATGGCGGTATAGAATCTAGTATTACAGAATCTAGCGCGCCCCAAGTGGTGTGCCTAGATTTGCACAAATCTAAGGACTTGCCTGATGAGGTGGAGTTTATACAGTGTGATATTACTCAGGGTTGCCCTGTGGAGTTTGTGTCTGAAGATATCGTGATACATCTCGCCGCTAGAGCCTATGCGCCCAAGCCACCCACGAGGGATTTGGAGCACTATTTTAGGGAAGTCAATGTGCGCGGGACGCATAATGTCCTAGAGGCAATGCTCGCGTGTGGGTGCAAAAATCTCATCTACTTTAGCACCGATATGGTGTATGGCAAGCCCCAATATTTGCCCGTGGATTCCCGCCATCAGCGCAAGCCATTTGGGTGGTATGGGCGTAGCAAGGTAGAGTCTGAATCCCTCATCTTTGCTGCGCGAGAGCGAGGGCTAAATGCCACGATTTTCCGCCCGCGTATCATCGTGGGAGCTGGGCGATATGGGATTTTAACCAAGCTCTTTGCGCTCGTGCGCCACTCCCTGCCTGTGCCGATGATTGGCAGTGGCAGGAATTGCTACCAGATGATAAGCGTGCGGGATTGTGCGCGGGCTATTGTGTGCGCGATTGCCAAAGGGATTCCAAACGCCGAGCTAAACCTAGGTTCGCACAATCCCCCAAGCATTAGAGAGCTTTTGGGCACGCTTATTACGCACGCAGGATCTCGCTCTATCCTCGTGCCCACCTATGCGCGCGGGGTTAAGGCGCTCCTAGCTCTTTTAGAATCTCTTGGCGCACCGCTAATGTATAGGGAGCAGTATATGATAGCTGATGAGCAATACATCGTGGATATAGCGCGCACTATGGAGCTTTTGGAGTGGCAGCCAAGGGAGAGCGATAGTGATATGCTGCTTGAGGCGTATGAGGAGTATGTGCGCAACCTTAAGCCCTAAGCCCTGCGTCAATTGGGAGGTGCTATAATGGCATTCTATTTTCACACAAGGAGTTTTTATGGGTTTTGGCACGCATTCACTAGATACATTACGCAAGATAGGAAGGGGCTATGTCCTCCCCACACAGGAGATTAAGAATCTTTTAGATAGCTATGTGCGATGGGAGGATTTGGAGTGTGTGCTAGATTTTGGGGCTGGCACATTGTTTTGGAGCGAGTTTTTTGCTAAGAGGCTAAGCCAAGTCCGGGGGGGGGGTAATTGCAATAGATTCTCTTTATAAGACTTACAAGCCAACTCCCACATACCCAAATATCACTTGCCTTGCGGATTTATCCTCCCTGCGATTTGGCGACGCGACGCAATCCGCCCAAGGCGCACAATCCCTAGATTCATATTCCCACGCTAATATTCTCTTTTTTGCTAGCGATGTGCTCCATCACTTAGATTCTCAGTCGTGGCAGGGCATTTTGCACACGATCGCCCCGCACGCGCGCTATATCGTGATAAAGGATATCGACGCCACGCACCGCTTTGGGAATTTCGCCAATGCAATGCACGATTTGCTCATAAACGGCGAGCGCGTGCGTAGCATTTACCCCAAAGCCTTGAGTGCGGAGCTAGAGGCACTAGGCTTTGGGGTGCAGTATTTCTACCTGCCCAAGCTTTGGTATCCGCACTTTTTGCTTATTGCCACTAGAAGCGGGACTTGATGGGGTAGTGCTAGCTTTTGGCTAGATTTTATCTCTAGCGTCCCCTAGCTCTTAGCAATCGCGCTAAGGGCTGCTAGGTAGGATTGTATCTCCTCGTGTGTGTTAAACACCCCAGCACTTAGGCGCACGCTCCCACCCTGTGCGAAACTGCCTAAGATTCTATGCGTGGCGGGATTGCAATGCAATCCTGCGCGCACGCAGATCCCAAACTCCCTATCAAGCCTCATCGCCACTTCTGAGATACTTTTGTTTTCAAAACTTAGTGAAAGCGTGGCGTTTGCGGGATTTGCTACTTTATAGAATCTCACGCCCTTAATGTCCTGTAAGCCCTCCGTGAGGTGCGCGCGTAAATCTAGCTCGTGGGAGTGAATCTCGCGCACGCCCTTAGATTCTATCCACTCTAATCCCGCGCAAAGCCCGGCAATTCCGTGCATATTTGGCGTGCCACTCTCAAACCTATCGGGCAAAAACAAGGGCTGAATCTCCTCCTCGCTCGCGCTGCCCGTGCCTCCATAGATGAGTGGCTCTAGCTCTTTAAACGCCACACTATCGCCCACTAGCAACGCCCCCACGCCCATAGGCGACAAAAGCCCCTTGTGCGCGCTAAGAGCTAGAAAATCCACTTGTTCCATCACATTGCGCATATCCACGCACCCCACGCTTTGCGCGCCATCGAGCAAAAACGCCACGCCCTCACTGCGTGCTAGTGCGCTAAGCTCCCCTAGGGGGATCATCGCGCCACTCACATTATTAATATGCGCGCAGGCTAGGAGCTTCGCGCCCTTTAGCAATTCCCTAGCAGATTCCAAATCAAGCGTGCAATCTTGCGCGCAGGGAATCTGCCTAATCTCAAGGTTTAGGCGTGTTTTGAGCGCATTAAGTGGGCGCATCAGCGCGTTGTGCTCCATTTGCGTGGTAACCACAACATCATTTGCGCGCAAAAAGCCTTGCAAAAGCGTGTTTATCGCCATTGTCGCGTTGTGCGTGAAAAACACCCTTTTGCAATCCTCTAAGCCTAGCAAATCCGCTAGAGCGCGCCGTGCCTGATACAAAATCCGCCCAGATTCTATAGAGAGGGCGTGCGCACTGCGCCCAGGACTTGCCCCCACGCTCTCCATAAACGCACACACCGCCTCTTTCACGCCCGGGGCTTTGGGGAAGCTTGTGGCGGCATTATCGAGGTAGATACTCATACGCACCTACTTTTTAGAAAGATGGTAGGTGATTGCACCCTCACCCTCACGCACCTTTTGCACCTCATAACCATAATGGAGCGCAAATGCGTGCGATCCCCACTCCTGCGCAATGTCTCCGCATTCGCTCCACGAGACACATCGCGTATTTTGCCTCTTGAGATTGTGTAGATTCTGTATTGTTTGGTTGCATTTTGCCTTTTTCGTGCAAGTCTCTCATTTGAGGGGCAAATCCCAATGAACGCCAATTTTTAGGCATAGTGTTTTAGGCTTTATGGGACAAAGCTACCCTAACAAAAGCTTTATCCCCTCTATCACAAGCGTGCTTGCTACCACGCCAAAAAGCACACAAAGGCCAAGTTGTCTCGGGTAAAAGTATGGATCTAGCATCTTTCTAGCCGTTCTATAGCCTGAAAGTAAAGCCCCTGTAAAGCCACCGCCCGGAAACCCAAAAGCAGAGGCAAAATAAAGATTTTTCACACTTTTTGACTTAAAGCGGCTTCTAGCAAAAAAGCCCTCTAAGTCCTGATCCCAACCATAAGGCACACCCTTTTTAGCCCTAGTGTAACGCTCTATAGTCTTTGGCGTGGCAAATTCAGAATGTATGCAATGCTCCATAATGCCCGGAAAAAATGCCTCAAGCCTCGATTCAAAAGCCTTTTTTGCACGCTCTTTTTTCGCCTTATACTCCTCTTTGCTTAGATTCTCCCACTCTTCATAGCTACTTAAGGCAGTAATCACACCAAAGTATCTATCCTCACGCTCACTTAAGCCGCTATCAATTTTAGAGTAATTCACAAAAACAAAACCTCTTTTTTCTATATCTTGGGCTAACATATTTTCACCCTCCCTATCAAAAGGCTTGTCAAAATACTCCTTATCAATGCAAAAGGTTGAGTAGTCCATATCCTTAAATTTCTTGCTTAAATTCGTATCAAACACCATATACACGGAAAGTAAGGAGGTTTTGGCAGTAAAATTTTGCGTGAGTTTAGAATCTGCCCTGCTAACCTTAGAATCTAAAAGCTCCTCATAAACTATCCTAGGATCGCAGTTTGCCACTATCTTTTCAGCAAAAAGCTCTTGCACTCCCTTAGCCTTAGAATCAGAGTTCGTGTTATCTACAAAAGCCACACCCACAGCCTTTTTATCAGCAAGTAAGATTTTTTTCACATCACACCTTGCCCTTACCTCGCCGCCATTTTCTTTGATGATCTCAGCCAAAGCGTCTGATAGGCTTTGTGAGCCGCCTTTGATATACACGCCCTGATGATAGTAGTTTGCCTGTGCGATAGCGTGAAAATTCCAATTAAACCTCCACGCATCGCAGTGATAGTAAGCCATATTGATATTTAAGATTTTTTTAAGCTTAGAATCCTTGATGAGCTTATTAAGCATATCGCCCACTTTTCTTTGTCTAATGGCACTTAGAGTTAGGAAAAAAAGCGTATGCAAGGGCGCAAAGAAAAATTCCAAAAAGCCCATCTCAAAGGGGAATTTATAGTTTAGCCTTGCTTGGAAATTTAGCTTTTTAAAGTATTTTTCTAAGCCCTTTTTTTCGTGCGGAAAATAGCTTATCAAAGCCTCTTTTGTGCTTTTATGCGGGATTAAAAAGTCTTGTGTTTTTGCCTTGTTAGAATTTGCTTCATCAAAATCCGCCCCGCCGCTTTTAGAATCTAGCACTTTCACGCTCCACGCACTAGGCAGCGGCACAAGCGTGATTTTCTCAAAAAGTCCTAGTTTTTTAAAAACTATGTGTTTCATATCGGTTTTTTCGCTGCCAAAGTCCATTTCGTGCAGTCCCGCATCGATTAACATTCCCTTTCTTTTAAAGCAAGTCGCACAGCCTCCGATTAGCTCGTGTTGCTCTAGCACAAGCACTTTTTTACCATTTTTTGCCAAAGTCGCTCCACATGATAAGCCCCCAAGTCCTGAACCAATGATGATAACATCATAATTTTGCTTATTCATTGCCTACTCCATTTTTTGTATCAAGGCTCTGCACATCAAGCCTTTTATCTGCAAAGGGCTTTGCCTGCTGCTCGCTTAGTTTTTGCCACTCTAGCGTGGGGCCAAAAAGCACATCGATTTTGATAGAAAGATTGTCGTTTTTTAAGCTGCTTTTGATGGGATAGATTTTGCCCTTATCAAAGCTATATATCCTACCTACGCAACTCTCATCACTCTTGCAACTCATCTCTAAAAACACCGAGCCACGCACAGGGCGGTTTTGTAAGGCTTTGTTAGGGTTTTTAGAATCTAGCTCGGTATTTATGCTGCCATCTTTGTTTGCAAAGCCCACGCCATAAAACTTGCCATCTTTCTCAAAGATTTCTGTCACGCTTTCCTTGCCCTTGTCGTTTTTGGGGAGGAGGTAGATCCCGCTCACTGCGGCGTTGAGAGAAGCCATACCCAAACAACCTGCTATTAGTATTTTTAAAAACATAATACATCCTTTCTGTTTATAATGTGAAGTGAAACCCGTTAGGTTACCTTAAAATTCCTTAATCTTACAAGCAATCTTGTATGCCATAGAGCCCATTTGGCTTGGAGATGAGCCATTTGAGCGCATTTATCGCGCCTTTGACAAATGTCAGGCGGCTCGTGGCGTTGTGTGAGAGTTCTATATACTCGCCATCGAGGTAGAAGCCTACATTGTGCTTACCTACCACATCACCCCCACGCACGCTCATCACGCCTATTTCCTCTCTGCTGCGCGCCCCTATGATGCCATCACGCCCGCTTATGCGCACCTTTTGGAGGTCTAGTCCTCTAGCCTCTGCGCAGACTTGTGCGAGCGTGAGTGCGGTGCCGCTGGGTGCGTCTTTTTTGTGCCTATGGTGGTATTCGACAATCTCGATATCGCTATCTTTGAGCGTTTTGGCAACAAGCGCAGAGATTTTAGCGAGGATTGCCACGCCCATACTCATATTGCTCGCATACAAAATAGGGCAGTGCTGAGCGAGTGTCTGAATCTGCGTAAAATCCTCTTGTGTAAGCCCCGTCGTGCCGATAACCATAGGCTTATACAGCCCTAGATTCTGTGCAGTGCGCACAAGCTCTAGACTGCCTTCTTTTGAAGAGAAGTCAATCACGCACGCACACGATCGCAAAAACTCCTCAACACTGCCTGCCACGGGCAGATCGCGAGCGCGCAGCTCCTGCATACCATCGCGCGCATACACGCTGCTAAGCTTCATATCGTTATCGCTTTGTGTCTCCTGCACAAGCAGCGTCCCCATACGCCCACTCGCTCCAAAAATCCCAACCTGTGTCATAAACACCTCCTTTAAATAATTCCCTCACTCATCTAGCGACAAAACGCAGAATCTATGATTGGTTACTGATAGCCTCGCTTTGTGCCGCGGCAATGAGGGGGTTTATCACCAAATCGAGATTACCCGAGAGCATAATCTCCTCTAGGGAATACAGCGTGAGATTGATACGATGATCGCTTAGGCGGTTTTGGGGGTAGTTGTAGGTGCGTATGCGCTCGCTCCTATCGCCACTGCCCACTTGGTTTTTGCGCGCGGCGGCGTTTTGGTCTAGCTGCTCTTGGAGCTGGGCTTCGTAGATTCTAGCTTGGAGGATTTTCATCGCCTTGTCTTTGTTTTTGTGCTGGGATTTTTCATCTTGCATCGATACGCTAATGCCCGTGGGTATGTGCGTGATACGCACGGCTGAATCTGTGGTATTGACACTCTGCCCGCCGTGCCCGCCCGCGCGGAAGACTTCGATTTTTAAATCACTTGGATTGATATGGACTTGCACATCATCGACTTCGGGCATAATCGCCACCGTGATGGCAGAAGTGTGTATGCGCCCTTGGGATTCTGTCTCGGGGACTCTCTGCACCCTGTGCGTGCCGCCCTCAAACTTGAGCTTAGAATACGCGCCCTTACCCTTAATAAGCGCAATGACTTCCTTATACCCCCCGACATTATTCTCGCTTGAGCTGATGATTTCTACCTTCCATTTTTGCAAATCCGCATAGCGACAATACGCCTTAAACAAATCGCCCACAAAGATCCCCGCCTCATCGCCACCTGTCCCGGCGCGCAATTCTAGATAAATATTTTTGTCATCATTAGGATCTTTGGGGATAAGGAGGATTTTTATCTCTTCTTGTATCTCTTTTGAGCGCACCTCGAGATCTTTTAACTCATCTTTGGCGAGCTCGCCTAGCTCTTTGTCCTCTAGGAGCTGCTTGTTTTGCTCTATTTGCTCCAAAATCGCTAGATACTCGCGCGCCTTTTGCACGAGAGATTCCATATCGCTTTGTTCTTTGCTAAGGGTTTTTAGCTTTGTGATGTCATTTAGAATCTCTTGGGTTTGTAGGAGGGCAGTGATCTCATCATAGCGTGCGATGATGGGCTCGAGTTTATTAACTAGCATTTTTGTTCTTTAAAATTTCTGTGGTTTTGTATTAATCTACGCCTGTGCTACGCCTAAGGTGTGGGCATAACACAAGCATACTAAAAATTTTTAAGCACTTTGGGCGATTTTTTTGACACTTGCATTTAGTCGTGATACTTTTCTTGAGGCTGTATTTTTTTTCAAAATCCCCTTACTCACGAGCTTGTGAATCTCTCTATTAGCCACCTTTAGGCATTCTTGGGCTTTTGTTATATCTTTAGATTCTACTGCTTCGCGGAGGGATCGCACCATATTTTTGAGCTTGGTTTTGTAGTAGCGGTTGCGCTCTGTCCTAGTTTTAGTCTGTCTAATGCGTTTTTGTGCCGATTTGTGATTTGCCATGGGTTCGTTAATCCTTTTATAAAAAAATTTAGGGCAGAATTTTGCCAAAATTTTTTTTAAAGAGAGTTTAAGCCTTAGAATCCACTGAGATTCTATAAATCCCAATGAACCAATGCAAGGAGCGAGTAATGAGCCAAGAGAAAAAAGCTAAGGATAAGAGACAAAAGATTTTTGGCACCGATGGTATGCGTGGCAAGGCGGGGCGTTTCCTCACGCCGTATTCTGTGATTAGGCTGGGTGCGAGTGCGGGGATTTATTTCCAGCAGAGAGCTAAGGCAGTCCATAGTAAGCGGATTTTGGTGGGCAAGGACACGCGCCGCAGTGGCTATATGGTAGAAAACGCGCTCGTCTCAAGCCTCACTTCGGTGGGCTATGATGTGATCCAAATCGGTCCGATGCCCACTCCGGCTATTGCGTTTTTGACGGAGGATATGCGCTGCGATGCGGGGATTATGATCAGTGCGAGCCACAATCCCTTTGATGACAATGGGATAAAGTTTTTTAACCATCTAGGTTACAAGCTCGATGAGGATTCTGAAAAGTGCATAGAGGACAACTACTACGACAAAGAGCTGCTTAGCACCTCGCTAAAAACTGGCTATGAGATAGGGAGCTCAAAGCGTATCGATGATGTCGTGGGACGCTATATCGTGCATATCAAAAATTCTTTTCCCAAGCACCTGACACTGCAAGGTATGAGAATCGTGTGTGATTGTGCCAATGGCTCGGCTTACAAAGTCGCACCGACGATTTTTAGGGAGCTGGGTGCCGATGCGATTATGATAAACGACAAGCCAAATGGATATAACATAAACGATCAATGTGGCGCGATGCACCCCCAAATCCTCGCCCAAGAAGTCAAAAAATATCGTGCTGATATAGGATTCGCACTCGATGGCGATGCCGATAGGCTCGTGGTGGTAGATGATGAGGGTGAAGTCGTGGATGGCGACAAGCTCATCGGTGCGCTCGCTCTCTACCAAAAGCAAAGTAGCACCCTAAGGGGCGATAAAATCGTGGCGACGCTGATGAGCAACCTCGCGCTAGAGGAATTTCTAAAAAGCCACAACATAGGCTTAGAGCGTTGCAATGTGGGCGATAAATATGTCATAGAATCTATGCAAAAATATGGGCTAAACTTCGGCGGGGAGAATAGCGGGCACATTATCTTTGGGGATTATGCCAAGACGGGCGATGGGCTAGTCTCTGCGCTGCAGGTGCTCGCCTATCTCAAGCAAAGTGGCAAAAAATCCTCCCTCGCGCTCAATCCCTTCAAACTCTATCCAAGCGAGATGATAAATCTCAATGTCTCCCAAAAGCTCCCGCTAGAGGAGATTGCGGGGCTTAAGGCTATGCTAGATTCTATCAGCAAATCTGGCAATCGCCATCTCGTGCGCTACTCTGGCACAGAAAACAAGCTTAGAATCTTAGTAGAGGGCAAGAGTGCTAAGAGTGTAAAAACGCAGATTCAAGAGCTCGCAAACTTCCTTACCCAAAAGCTAGGCTAATGCACACAGATCCCATATCTCGAGTGTTTTGCGCGCCTCGCACGCCCCGCGCAAAGCTCCTTGTGATGCTCCTTGTAGCGTGCGTAGTCTTTGGGCTTGATCAGTGGTTAAAATACCTATTTTTGCAAGGGCTTAGCTGGGATTGTAGCGTGCTTACGCTTGGTGGCAGGGCGCTGGTGTATAACGATGGCGTGGCGTTTTCGATGTTTGCGTTTTTGGGCGCGTATCTCAAATACATTCAGGTGGCTATGCTGTTTTTGCTCTTTGGGTTTGTGCTCTATGGGGGGCTTTTGCAGAGGCATTATGCGGCGTTTGGGCTCATCTTTGGCGCGGGTGCGAGCAATGTGCTAGATAGATTCATACACGGGGGCGTGGTGGATTATGTGTTTTGGCACTATGGCTTTGAGTTTGCGATTTTTAACTTTGCTGATGTGATGATTGATGTGGGTGTGGTGCTGCTGGTGTGGCAGATGTGGAGATCGCGGAGGTAAAACTCCACAAGCACCATTGCAATGACTAGTTTTGTTTGCAATAGCAATCCCACAGAATCTGCGCCACGCCAAGAGGGCAAGCCAAGCACGGAATGTAAAGAAAATACAGAATCTAAGAAAGGTTTAATCTAGCCTAACAGAATCTAAAAAACTTACAGAATCCACAACGCCAAAAAATCCTAGCGAGGCTTTGCTAAATTCAAATAATAGTGCGTGCGCAAGCGCAAGCCGAATTCTGAATCTGCGTTAGATTTCTGTAAGGTTTTTGGAGTTTAGATTCTGTCTTTATGTGTTGTTTAGAATCTCCTTATTCTGTGCGTGTTTGAGAATCTATCGGGCTAGATTCTGTAAATGTTGTAGATTCTGAATCTGCTTTTGATTGCGTGCTCTCTACATTTGCTTTTGTAGATTCTGTAATCGTCTTTGAATCTGCTTTAGAATCTTTAGATTCTGTGCTTCCTAGAATCTCCGCGTTAGATTCTGTAGATTCTCTGTTTCTTAGAGTCGCATTCTCACGAATACTTTCTAGATTCTGTGTATTGTTTTGTTTTTTCGCAAAAAGGGGTATTCCCCTCTCCCCGCTCTCCCCAGCCCCGAAAAAGATAAAGCGCCGCTGTTTTTGCTGCGCTGCGCTTGCAACCCGTTGGGTCTTTTTGCGCAATCGGGGGAGAGTGCCTCGCTATCTCCTTGTCTAGGCAAAACGAAGTTTCTTTAGAAAAATCAGCGGTGGCACTGCTGCCACCTTTTTCCTGATTTTCGCCACCACGACAAGGGCGAGGGGCGGTTGGTGCTAGCGCACCTACACATTGATTGGATTTTTGCTTTGCAAAAATGGCAGAATCTATTGGCATAGATTCTGCTCGGCTTGCGCTATCGCGCCCATTGATTGTATTTGGCAAAGCCTCACACAAGTTTTTTGGCGTTGTGGATTCTATAAGCTGTTTAGATTCTGAATCTGTTGGGGTAGATTCTAAAATAGCTTTGGATTCTGTGTGGGCTGAACTCCTAAATCTAACTCCACACGCAAAGCCTCATAGAATCTAACTCTTAGCGCTTACAAAAACCCAAAAGCTAGATTCTATCAAGCCTGCGTCATTAGCACGATACAACAAAATAAGCTCCAATCTCCAAATTCTATCCCACTACCAAGCTTTTTAAATGCTTAGAACCTAAAAGCGTATTTGGTAATTGTTTTTTTTGTAAATTGCGCGGCACACCAACACAAGGAGAGCATATGGGCTTTGGTATAAAAAGAAAACTACAAAAACTAAACCTACCCAAAAGGGCACTCAATTTCTTGCACCATCATCTAGCGATGCAGCATAATATTTTGCGCTGCAAGCAAGAATTGTGGCTGCAGAGTATCCTAAATACTCCAAAATATCAGGATACAAAGAGACTTGAGCGATTTGGCTACAAGGTGTATAGCCAAAACGATGAGGATGGAATCTTGGCTGAGATTTTTAGGCGCATTGGGGCGAAAAATCGCTTTTTTATAGAATTTGGCGTGCAGGATGGGCTAGAGTGCAACTCGCATTTTTTGCTGCTGCAGGGCTGGAGCGGCGTGTTTATCGAGGGGAGTGCGGAGTATTGCAAAGAGATTAGGAAGAATTTCCAAACCCCGCTAGCGCAAGGGCGGCTCACGCTCCTAAATGAATTTATCACCGCAGAAAATATCAATGATTTGTTTGCTCGCACGGGGGCGGTTAGGATTGGGGATATTGATTTGCTCTCTATTGATATAGATGGGAATGATTACCATATCTTTAAGGCAGTTAAAGCCATCAGTCCGCGCGTGATTGTCGTAGAGATGAATGCGAAGTTCCCACCGCCGATGGAGTGGGTTATGCCATACAATCCCTCGCATATGTGGAATGGCACGGATAAGCACGGCGCGTCTTTAGAATCCCTCACAAAGCTTGGCAAAGATAAGGGATATAGGCTCGTGGCTACGGGTATCAATGGGGTGAATGCGTTTTTTGTGCGGGAGGATTTGTGCGGGGATAGATTCCCTAAGGATTGCTCGGCGGCTAATCTCTATAATGCCCACCCTATCACGATATTTGCTAGAGGACATCGCAATGTAAAATATCTAGAAAATGCCTGCCTGCAGGAAAATCTACAAGGCTAGCAAAGTTGCCCAATCTCTAGATTAATGTGAGAAGATTTGGGCACACAAGGCGTAGAGAATCTAAAATATGAGGGGAGATAAAAGGGCGCAGGCTTTGCTGCCTGCCCTTGTCTGTGGGGATTAGTGGTGCTCTAGGTATGCGATAGCCTGCAGTGCTGCAGTAGCACCATCGCCCGCGGCACACACGACTTGCTTAGGGGCTTGCACGCGCACATCACCCGCGGCAAAGAGCCCGGGTATGTTGGTTTTCATCGAGAGATCGACTTTGATACTATTCCACTCATCGCACTCACAGAGCATAGTGCCATCGGGCTGCCTCAAAATCTGTGTATTGACATCATAGCCCACAAACACAAAAACCCCAAACACTGCCAAATCGCGCACTTCCCCGCTTTTAGTATCCTTGATGCTCACGCCCGTTACGCCGCTATTATCGCCCTTGATTTCCTCAATCACTGCGGGCGTGATGATCTCGATTTTGGGATTACTTTTCACGTGCTCGATTGTCACAGGTGCAGCGCGGAAGCCATCGCGTCTGTGGATGAGGTAGATTTTGTTGCAGATTCTAGAGAGATAAATCGCCTCTTCTAGTGCGGTATCGCCCCCGCCGAGCACCGCCACATCTTTGCCTTTATAAAAAAATCCATCGCAAGTGGCGCAAGTGCTCACGCCTCTGCCCCAAAATGCGTCCTCACCCTTCACGCCAGAGCGTTTTGGACGCCCACCCGCTGCGAAAATCACGGCTCTAGATTCTGTAATCTTGCCATCGGCGTGCGTGATGACAAACACATCGCCCTTTTTGCTTATCATACTAACCTCTGTCATCTCGTGCTTGAGCCCAAACCTAAAGCACTGCTCCTGCCAAGGCTCCATAAAGTCTAGTCCGCTTTTGATTTCCTTCACACCCGGATAGTTTTCTATCTCGCTGCTTCCTGTGATTTGTCCGCCCGGCATACCCTTTTCAAACAGCACGACATCTTTCACACCGCCCCTTGTCGCGTATAATCCCGCGCTAAGTCCAGCAGGACCACCACCAATAATTGCTAAATCAATCATTTTTGCTCCTTTGTATAAAATATGCGAGGGATTATAAGATAGCGCATTAAACAAACGATAATTTTTATTATTTATTACCCAAAATTACCAGAGCTGAAACTCTGTCTTTGTGTTTTTATACAGGCTGCGCGATCTGCCCCCTATGTCGTATTCGACTGCGAAGCCATATTTCACGCTTGCTGCGCCGGATTTGCGGATTTTTGCTCCCTCATAAGTCTCTTGTGGCACGCTCAATGCCCCCACGGAAGCCCCCACCTTTGGCGCGAGCTTTTTATTCATACCCACTTCACTCACCAAATCCCCATCGACATAAAGCGCGACATAAGTGACTGTGATAAACTCCTCTGTTTTGTTAGTGATATTTAGGCTCACACTTCCCTTGCCTAGGTTAAAGGCATTGGCACGCAGCGTGATATCGCCATTTTCAATACTCACCGCGGGCATCGTCCTATTGGCAAGCACTACGCGCGCTGGCGTATCCCCGCGCTTATTCTCAGCATACATATCCGCACCATTAGATAGCAGGAGGTTTATCATCGCAGTGTTTTTTTTGAGAACTGCATAGTGCAGGGGCGTGTTGCCTAGGTGCTCATCAGCCACATTGACTTTAGCCCCCTTGCGTATGAGTTCGCTCGCCATCTTTACATTGCCTAGTGCCACGACTTTGAGCAGTGCCGTCTCGCCGTGGCATACGGCATTGACATCTGCGCCGCGCTCTATGAGTAGCCCTACGATCTCGAGGTTGCCTTTGCGCGCGGCGTCATACAGAGGCGTGCTCCCGCGCAGCCTCGCCTCCACATCAGCCCCTAGTGAGATTCCCTTGCGCACCTCGGTGTAGTTGTTGCTAAAAAGCATAGCATTGTAGCGATCGTTTGCGCCCATACCCACGCTCACAAGCCCCATACACAGACACAGAATCCGCCATAGCCTAGCCATCATCTCTCCTTTAGGTGTTTGTTTGCAAGCCTTGAGATTGTCTCAAAAACTTCATCAAAATCCACGCCATAGGTGCGTGCGTTCGCCACAGAAGTCATAAAGTTGGTATCGCCCACATATCGCGGGACAAAATGGATATGGATATGCTCTGGTATCCCCGCGCCCCCAGCTTTTTTGACATTCATACCCATATTTATCCCGCTCGCACCATATTCGTATAAAATCCCAAAGGCTTTTTGGCTTAGATTCTGTATATGCGCCCAAGTCTTAGAATCTAAGAGCTCTGGGGAGTCGCAATGCGCGTGGGGGATGAGCATAAAATGCCCGGGAGTGTAGGGGAAGCGATTCATCACGCCAAAGCAGAAGTCATCGCGGTAGAATACGCGGTTTTGTGTATCAGAATCTGGCGCGGAGCTGATAGCACAAAACACACAAGAGCTCTCCTGTGAGCCGAAGTATTCTTTGCGCCACGGGGCGTAGATGGTGTGCATCACTCTCCTTTAGATGAAGTTGGGGGCGTCATTGCTAAAGAGGATCAAATCCCCGGGCAGCGTGCAGGATTTGAGCATACTCTCTAGGGATTCTTTGCTGTGGAGAATGATTTTTTGCGCGCGCGAGATGTTTTGAGAGAAGACTTTGGCATTGAGCGTGCCGGTAATAATCACGATATCAAAGACTTCATCAAAATATTTGGCAAGCTCTGCGTTAGATTCTATGTTGCTCTCGATTATGCCCGGGGTTACCACTACCTTGCGCCCCTCATACAGAGAGGCGAGGCGCGCTGCCTCAAACATACCTTTAAAGTTGCCATTGAAGCTATCATCAAGGATTAGCTTTTGGTTTGTGAGAATCTTTTGCAAGCGGTGTGGCACGGGCTCGAATTTGCTCACGCTGTGTTGGATATCACTCATACGCATACCAAGCTCTAGTGCCATACTCACCGCAGCAGCGATGTTGGCGACATTAAAGGCTCCTAGAATCTGCGTGCTAAAGGCATACCACTGCCCCTTATACTCTAGCTCAAAGCTCGTGCCCTCCAGCGTGGCGTTGATATTCCTACAATCCGTGGGATAAAAGCTAAGCAGCTTTGCCTTTTTAGAATCTAAGTCTTTTGGGAGGGTGTTTTGCTCAAACACAAAAGCCTTCTTTAGGCGCGATGAGTTGAGAATCTCAAACTTGGTGTTGGTGATGTTTTCTAGGGTTTTGAAGTATTCTAGGTGCTGCGCACCCACCTCGCCAATCACGGCGTATTGTGGGTGCAAAAACTGCACGATTTCATCGATATCGCCCTTTAGTCGCGCTCCGGCTTCTGCGATGTAAATATCAGCGGTGTAGTCGAGATTTTCATTGATATCAGCTACGATACCCGTGAGCGTATTGACACTGCGCGGCGTGGCATAGACGCTAAAATGCGCGCTTAGAATCTGAAAGAGAAAGTTTTTGATACTTGTTTTGCCAAAGCTCGCGGTGATGGCGATGATTTTTAGGCGACTCATTATCTCGAGCTTGTCTTTGGCGATTTGCTTGTATTGCTTGAGCAGCACGCGCTCATAGAGATTGGAGATAACTACTGCAAAGAGCAGGGGCAGAATATGCACAAAGGGATTAGAAGTCTCAAACAAAATCCCCAAGCCCTCATCAAGCAGCACGAAAATAAAGCATAGCACAAAAAACCGCTGCACGCGTTTGGTAACCTTGAGCGGCTTATCCTGCTTTAGTCTCCAGAGCACAAGTGCTATGAGTAGCAGCACTGCTACCACCATCACATATTCTTTGAGTTCTAGAATCTGCAAGGCGATAGAAAGCACCAAGGGCAGGAGAAAAAACCATATATGCCACATAAATTTGTGGTGCATAAAAACGACGCGATAAAAGCTATAGTTATACCACTGCAAAAGCGTGATGAGGTAATACGCGAGCTCAAAACTTAGCAAAAATCTCGCGACAATGCCGATAAAATCCTCTATATTCATTCTCTCTCACTTCTGTATTATTTCAAAATCACAAACCCACTAAACTCGCGTGGCGCAATTTTTTGGGATTGTATATGCACCACATCGGAGCGTTCTGGACCGCTATGGAGGTATTGCATAAACACTTCGAGCACTTTTTGTTCCCCTTGTGCGTAGATTTCTACGCTACCATCTTCGAGATTGCGCGTGCTTCCGAGGATTCCGAGTTTGTCGGCGTGGTATTTGGCAAATTTCCGATACCCCACGCCCTGCACCTTCCCAAAAACCAAAATATAATGCGTTTGCATTTAGCCTCCTTGTGTGCTTTTGTGATAGAGAGATTCTATAAGCTTAGCTTGTTTGAGAAAAAAATAATGATCCCCTTCAAGGGGGAAAAATTGGCTTTGAGGCAGCAGCGAGGCGATCATCTCCCCGCTGCTAAGGGGCGTGGCACTATCGTCCTTGCCCCAAAAGACAAAGGCTTGCGCCCGGCATTGCTTAAAAGATTGGCTAAAGTCCTCATCAACCACATTTTTAAATGTCTGATACATCGCTTCGTTGAGATTGTGCGCGTCTTGAGCGCGCAAAAACTTTGCTCTAATCCCAAGCCCTTTGCAAAGCTTTGCTAGGAGGATTTTGGCGCGCACCTTGAGGGGTTTGGGCGTGAGGATTCCTGCACTGCTTAGGAGGATTAGCTGCTCTTTTGCAAGCAGAGTGGCTACCTTGCCCCCAAAGGAATGCCCCACCATAATAAACTCCTGTGAATCTAGCTCGCTAAAATGCGTGCGTATGTAGCTAAGCAAAGATTCTATAATCTGTGCGTAATCGTGGGTGTGCAGAATCTGCTCATTGGCACTTGCCCCAAAGCCGGGCAAATCGATATAAAGATGTGTGTAGTCCCTAAAGCTCTGCCCAAAAGCGATTTTCATCAGCTCCTTATTGCTCCCCCATCCGTGCAAAAACACAAGCACCCCGCGGGGGCTTGGAATGCTTAGGTTGTGGAGATCATAGCTGATGGGGAATGCGCTGCCTTGGTAGTGAATGCGTGCTAATGCCATCGCGCTATTTGCCCTTGGCTCTTTGAATCTGCTCTATGTATTTGTAGCTTGGCTTTATGCGCTTACTTGAGGGGAGATTCTCACTTAGGGCTTGGAGCGTGCTTGGGAAATTTTCAAACAAATAATGCGCGCCAGAGCCGGGAATGGGATTAATCTCGTTGAGATACACGCGATTATCAATCACAAAAAAATCACATCGTATGAGCGCGCCCTCAAACGCATCGGCATAGATTTTTTTGAAATTTTCCTCAATCTCTCGCTCAAGCTCGCTAGAGATATCCGCCCGCAAAACCTGCTCGGTGCGCGCAAAATCCAAATACTTATCCTCAAAGTTCAAAAACTGCTTTTTGCGTGGCTCTTCAATGAGGGAAAATATCCACTCATTACCGACTTTGCAGCCTGCGAGATTGTATTCTTTGACATCTTGGATAAATGGCTCAATAAGCACGCGCGTATCGTATTCAAACGCGCTATCAAGCCCATAGCGCAGCTCACTCTCATTTGTCGCCACGCTCACGCCAAGTGAGCTGCCAAGCCTTGTGGGCTTGATAATCACGGGGTAGGGGATAGTGAGGTGTGGTGTTTGGTTTTGTGTGAGGATTTGGGATTGGAGTGTGAGCACGCCCCTTTGGGCTGCAAAGAGCTTGGTGAGGGCTTTGTCAAAGCTTAGCACGCAAGCCTGCACGCGCGGCGCGATATAGGGGATAGCAAAAAACTCACACAGCGCGCTTAAGACGCCATCCTCGCCATCAGCCCCGTGTATGAGGCTATAGAGAATGCCCGTTTTGAGAATCTTTGGTTTGTTAAATACGCCTTGTGGGTGGTAAAATCCGCCATTGGCTACAAAAAGCTCTTTGGCTTTTGTTTTATACAAGCCTTTGGCAAAAAATGAGGACTTCATCTCGGTATGAGGAATGAGCCAAAATCGATGTTCGCCGTCTAAAAAAATATAATGCCCTATGTGCGCCCCAAGTGTTTTTTTAATCGCCACCGCACTCACGATACTAATCTCGTGTTCATAACTCGCCCCACCAAAGATTATGCTAATACCCATCACATTCCTTTGCTACGATTTAGGGGCTAGATTGTAGCTTGAAATAACTAAAAAGATTATTATGTGCGCTTTTTGAGAAGGTTTTTGCCAAGGGCGATGGAGGGCTTTTCTATGTATGTGTGCAAGAGATAGGCAAACGCCACCACCACACAGAGATTTAGCACAAGATAGAGGTTTGCGATAAGGGGATTGCCAAAATCGATATAGAGTTTTTCATCAAGGCGCACCATCTCCCAATAGCCGTATTTGGCAAGTAGGCTCATCGCCGCTTTGATAATGCTGATAACAAAGTAGTGTGAAATGTAAATGCTATATGAGAGGGTGCCAAAGAAGAGGAAAAATCTAGATTCTAACAAAGAGGCGACTGCCCCCCCCCCCAATTACCCTTCTATGCTGATACGAGCTAAACCCAAAGACAAAGACTAACGCGCCAAAGACAAAAACCGCGTATTGCGCGTGGTTGTGAGCAATGATATACGCGCTTAAGATGATGAGGAGAATCTCCAAAGTCGTGAGGAGGAGGGGCGGGATTGTTCTAAGTTTGCAAAGTGCAAAAAGCCAATACACCAACGCCCCACTGCAAAAATACAAGACTCCAGAGAGGCTCTCACTCCTCAAAAATCCCAAAAGATGAAAATACGCCAAACTCGCACAGAGCAAAAACACCCCATAGCGCGTGAATCTAGGCACAAACATCAAGATTCCAAAGAAAATATAGAGATACCACTCCACGCTCAGACTCCAAGCGGGGTTGTTAAACGAGAGCGGATAAGTCCAAGGCAGCCAAGACTGCAAAAGCAAGATATTTGGCACAATCTGATCTAAGCCCCTATCCTCGCTAAAAGGAATGTTTTTAAAAAACAATCCAAATTTATAATACAGCACATAATTCAGGCACTCTAGGGCTAGAAAACACGCAAGCATTATGTAATAAAGCGGCAAGATTCTAAAACTTCGCGCAATCATAAAATCTTTGAATCTAAAGGAGCTTTTGTCATACACATACGCGATCACAAAGCCACTAAGCACAAAGAAAAATGGCACAAACAGATGGGAATATCTAAAAAACTCCCACTCGCTCACCGCAGAGATAATGTAGAGGTGGTAGATCACTACGCTAAGAGCCGCAATCCCTCGGAAGCTATCTAATGCCCCTAAATGCGCGTTTTTGTCTGCCATATCGCCCTCTATGCGCTATATCGGAAACACACGGATACTAGAATCTAAGTTCTCCTGCAGGACAGATTCTATGGCATACAGCGTGCCAGTCGCTCCACTCGCACAGCCACTACACGCCCCAAGATAGCGGATATACACATCGATATGTCCATCACTAGAATCCTTAATATCCAAAATCTCCATATTCCCGCCATCCATCATTAGCATCGGGCGCACCTGCGCATCAATCACAGAATCCACAGCCTTTACCTTTTGCACCATCGTCATATCTTTAAACGCTAGCGCACCACTCGCACTCTTTGCGACATTTTCTTTGAGAGCCTCGCGCTCCATCTCAGAGCGCACATCAGCGAGGATATCCACGAGATAATACTCGCGCTTCTCGTGCCCCCCGGGCTTCACACAGCTTTTGCAAAACGCCCCAGCCTTGGTGTAGTTGGTGATCTCTTCTACGCTTTTTAAGTCATTAAGCTTTATTACTTCCTTGATAGTCGAGAGGCTCACGCGCGCGCACTCACACACGATTATCTCATCTTCAAAATCCTCCGCATCTTTGCCTAGATACATTCCCGCAGCCTTTTTTATCACATCATACGCCATTACCGAGCAGTGCATTTTTTGCCCCGGGACCGCGGGCGTATCGGGATCATCGCGCAGTGCGTGCTCCACATCGAGATTGGTGATTTTTACCGCGTCCTGCACCTTTTTGCCAAGGCAGAGCTCCACCATCATATCGCTACTTGCTATTGCCGTCCCGCAGCCAAAGCTCTTAAACTTCGCATCAATAATCACATCATTAGAATCTACGAGCCAATACAGCCGCACCGCATCGCCACAAGATTCCGCCCCATAATCCGCTACGATGAGTTTAGCTCCCTTTGCGTCTGCGTCTTTTTGCGTCAATACACCCAAATGCGTGGGGTTGTCCATTCTTTCACTAACTTTTTTGCTATATGCGTCCCAGAGCGCACCACCGAGTAAGTCATTTTTTGCCATATTTCTTCCTTAAAATGTTATGAGATTTAGCGTTCTATCCCTGTGATAGATTTGCTTAGCTTTAGGGTAGCTCCGCGTGCTACTCTAAGGGTAAGCAAACGACAATTTATAAGCGCACGATAAAGCAAGTAGAGAATCTCTCTCATTACGCGCCACCTTTTGCTAATTCCTTCTTTCACTAGCTTTTTTTGCGGGCTTTGCTAAGGGGCTTATTATGAGATTTTGTGCAACATCTCTGTAGATTCTAAAGATTTGTAAAAGCCTAGAATCTAGCCCCAGTCCTCTGTGTCTAGCGTGAGATTTACTCATACGAGCTAGAGATAGTGCGCAGTCTCTCTACCGCCTTTTTAAACACCTCTAGCATATACTCTATCTCCTCGCGGGTATTAAATCTGCTTAGCGAGATTCTAATCGCGGTGTGCGCAAGCTCCTTGTCCGCACCGATAGCCACCATCACGGGATTTGCCTCCAGATCCTCGCTCGCGCACGCGCTGCCCGTGGAGCAGGCAATCCCCGCTTTGTTTAAGTCCCAGAGCATCGCCTCGCCCTCAATCCCGCGCACGCTAATAAGCGTGGTGTTTGGCACGCGGTTTTCACGGCTACCCACGACAAAGACATCTTTTATCTTAAGGAGCTCGTCCTCTAGATAATCGCGCAACGCCCTCACCTGCGTATCCTCATACTCTAGGCTCTCTACCGCTAGCCTCATCGCCTCGCCCATACCCACGATATAGGGGACATTGAGCGTGCCGCTGCGGCGTCCGCGCATATGCTCGCCGCCGTGCAGGAGTGGGGTTAGCTCCACGCCCTTGCGGATATAGAGCCCGCCCACGCCCTTTGGTCCGTGGAATTTATGCGCGCTAAAACTTAGCAAATCCACATTTGCTTTTTGCACATCCACAGGGATTTTGCCGATAGCCTGCACCGCGTCTGTGTGGAATAATATGCCTCTTTGCCTGCATAGCGCACCAATCTCCTCTATAGGGAAAATAAGCCCCGTTTCGTTGTTTGCCCACATAATGCTAACAAGCGCGGTATCCTCACAGAGTGCCTCGCGCACCTGCTCTAGCGAGATATTGCCATTGCTATTTATAGGTAGGCGCGTTATGCGCACGCCAAGAGATTCTAAAAAGCTGCAAGTCGCCCCCACCGCTGGGTGCTCCACTTCGGTGGTAACGATATGCTTTTTATCGCCATTATGAATGAGATCAAAATACACGCCCTTTAGCACCCAATTGTTCGATTCTGTCGCGCAAGAAGTGATGATGATATCGTCCTCATCGCTTGCGTTGATGCCCTTATAGAGCTCCTCTATCGCCTCGTGGATGGCGCGGTGGGTTTGTGTGCCAAATTTGTGCAAAGAGTTTGGGTTGCCATAATATTCACAAAAAAATGGCTCCATAAGTGCTTTTACCTTTGGATCCACCATAGTCGTGGCGTTGTTGTCTAAATATACGCTTTTCATTAACTGCTCCTGTTAGATTCTATTATAATGTAAAGAGTTGTTGTGTTTTTGAGTGAAAAATGCTCTTTAGGGACTTAAAAACGCGTGGATTTTACACAATGTTTATTAATGCTTTATTTGCCATTTGCAAAATCGCCGCGTTTTCTCAAGGGAGTGGGTTGGAGTAAATTTGGGTATCAAAATTGCTTAAAGCTTGGGAGTGATGCTGTCGGTTAGGGCTTAAATGTTTATAGGCATATTTCGATAGTTATGTAGCTTAAAATTTAGCTAGGGGGTTAGTTAGAGAATGCGTATTACCTTTGGGACTAAATACAACCAAATGAATTATTACCAAGGCACGATGCAGAGCAAGCTCTCTGATATCAATACCAAAATCGCCTCTGGGCTAAAGATTCAATACGGCTATCAAGATAGCTCAGTGTTTAATCAGAATCTAAAGCTAGAATACGAGGAGCTAAACCTCGATCAAGGCATTGACAACTCCAACACCGCCTACACGCGCACGCTCAATACCGACAAAGCCCTCCAAGAGCTCTCCCAAACCGCCATGCAGTTTAACACCAAGCTCATCCAAGCGGCTAATGATATACATTCCCCTGTCTCGCGGGAGGCGATTGCGCGGGATTTGGAAAAGCTCAAAGAGCATATGATTAGTATTGCTAACACCTCCATTGGCGGGGAGTTTCTCTTCTCCGGGAGTAATGTCAAAATCCGCCCTTTTGAGCCCGATGGCACTTATAAAGGCAACAACGAGCGACTAGAAGCCCTTATAAGCTCAAAAAATCTTATGCCCTATAATATCACGGGCGAGGAGCTGTTTTTTGGGCGAGATTCTGATAGTTACAAAACCATCACAACCAATATAAGAAAACTCAACCAAAGCAAGCTCAATCCCGACATTATGGATAGAATCCGCCGCGGCGATATCCCTGAGGAAGTGTATATTAAGAGCACGGATACCTTGCGGGATTTGCTAGGCGATGATGATAGGATTACTGATAATAATGGCAAGGAATATTTTTATATGCGTGGCGTGCGCCCCGATGGCACGAGCTTTAAGAGCAAATTTGCCTTTGATGTGGGGTTTGGCGATGAGAAAAATGCCACGAGGGTGCAGGATTTACTCGATAAGATAGGCAGGGAGTTTGGCAATACTTCTAAGAATAAAGTCGTAGATGTGAGCTTGAATTATTGGGGGGAAATAGAGATTAAGAATCTAGCACCGGGTAATGCGAATTTGGACTTTCATCTCATCTCAAGCAACGCCGATGTGGAAAATCTCGATGAGCTTGCCTCTATGGGTGCGAGGGTTACGAGCTTTCAGAAAAGCCCATTTATGGGGGAATACTCGCAGCACACAATTGCGGGCTTGCGCGATAATTATGATCATAGAATCTCAAAAATCCCCTCGACATTTTTAACCAAAGACAATGCGCCCGCTACCCTTACCACAAAACTGCGTGATGTGCTGCCTGAGGGGATCGATATGCTTGTGTTTGCCGGCACACGCCCAAATACTACTGAAGGCAAGATAAACCCCGAGCCTATAGAATCTCTAAAAATCAGCATTGACGATTCTATGCAGTTTCGCGATGTGATTAAGCAAGTGAGCGCGCATTTTGGGGGTGGCTTAGAGGGCGAGATGATCCACGGGGAGCTTGTTTTTAGAGATAAAAATGTCAAAAACAAAGACAAAGATACCTATGAGCCGCCATTTAATGGCGAGAGCGGATTTAGCCTCTCGCTCTCTACTTATGGCGGTGGGGAGTTGCGCAATGGGCTTAGGAGCGATTATAAGGTAGAGTATGACAGGCTAGCGTTTGAAAATCGTGGCTCAAAGCTTATATCCAATGTGCAGCAGATTCTAAGCAGTGGTATGGGATTTGCCAATGATGAGACAAAGCTCTCTGAAGTCGCTGGAGGGAGTATCGATGGGCAGGTGTATAATCTAAGCCTTAGCGATCATAATGGCGTGCCGCTCCAAGCGCGCGTTATGCTAAGTAACAAAGAGGGATCATTCCTTGTGTTGCCAGGTTCAAAGAGTGGTGAAGAGATCCATATCCCGCTTTATAATCCACACGATGAGCCACCCGTGGTGAGTATCACAAAAGCCGATGATATGACTTATAGGCAGCTAATGGATGCCATTGGCATTGCGCTAAATTATTCTAATCAAGATTCACAAGCCTATCTCGCCGCTGCTAGGTTTGAAAATGGCGTGCCTACTCAAGAGGGTAAGAGAGCCTTTGAATCTCTGCTCCAAGCCAAGCAAGGCAAAATAGAGGTAAATCTCACCTCGCAAGGACGCATACAAATCTCTGATGAAATGCGCTCTATATCGCGGATGAAGTTTATGATTTATAATGCTAAAAGCAATGACTTTTCAGAAGACGCACTGCACAATCACACGACTTTTTTGAGCTTTAACGCAAATAATGCCCTAACCATCGATCAGCCAGATATTAACTTTTTTGATGGGCTTGATGAGATGATTAAGGCTGTGCGTAATGGAATCTATCGTCCCGATATGTATGGGGATAATTATGTCCCAGATATGCGCAATATCGGCATACAAAATAGCATTGAGCTTTTTGGGCATTTTAGCAATCACATAGAAAAAATGATTGCCCAAAATGGCGCGCACGGAAGGAGTTTTGAGAATGCTTTGCGACGCAATGAGGTGCTTAAGGTGCAAATCGCCTCTATCAAAAACGATAACATTGGCACAGATATGGCTCAAACCTACAATCACTTTTCAAACCTCACGACAAATTACAATGCCATCTTGGCTTCGACAAGTCGTATCAATCAAATGTCGTTGGTAAATTATCTATGAAAAATATACCTATTATTGGCTATCAGCATATTCGGGATAGGGCAGAATCCCAAAGCGTGAGCGTGGGGGAGTTTGAGCGACAAATCGCATATCTCAAAAAGAGAGGTTATGAGTTTTTGAGCCTTGATGAGTATGTCGCACTCAAATGCGATACAAAGTCCTTAGAATCTAGCAGGCAGAGATATGTGCTCATACTTTTTGAGGGTGCTTGGAGGGATTTTTATACCAACGCAGTGCCGATTTTGCAGCATTATTGGGCAAAGGTGGGGGTTTTTATCGCTACGGAGTGGATTGATGAGGCTTCAAAGCAGGAGCAGCAAAACCCGATGGGCATACAAGATGCTGATGTGGCGCATAATGAAGCGATGCTAGCACTGAGTGAGAATCCTCGCTCGGTAGTCTGCACATGGGAGGAATTAGCACAAGTGAGAGATTTTGTCAGTATCGGCTCTATGACACATACCTATCAGCTTTCAAATTATGTGGCTAAGCCGTGGCACGAGGATTTGCAGCTCTCAAAGGATCTTATCTCACAGCATCTTGGGGTGCGCACTACGCATTTGCTCTGGCCCCGTGGCGAGTATGATGCTACGCTTTTGCGCACGGCTAAAAAGATGGAGTTTAATGCCTTTTATCTCAAGCAAACGGGGCTAAATCTCCAAGATTCTGTCTTAGAAGAAAACAGCTATTATCCTATGCGCGATGGTTTGTGGCATTTGAAAAAGTTTCTTTTTGTATGTGAGAACTCTTTCCGCTACAAGGCATTAAAAGCCTTTTTATAAGGTTTTCTTAAATTTTTTTAACAAAAAATCATTTTATGTGTTATAATGCCCAAGATTTTTTTAAGCAATTTACTAAAATCTCGAAGGGAAGACGATGCGAATCTTGATTATAGAAGACGATACGACGCTAAGCAAGGCACTAAGCGAGACATTGAGTGCTGGCGGCTATCAAACAGATGTGGCTGAAAATATCAAAGATGGGGAGTATTATATCAGTATCCGTAATTATGATTTAGTCGTGAGTGGATATACGCTCTCTGATGGCATAGGCGTGGAAATCATCTCTCAAGTCAAAGAAAAATCCCCGCGAACGCCTGTGATCATCATCTCTGATAAGGCTGACGCGGAGCGTGAGATTGAGGCTTTTAAGGACGGGGCTGATGACTTTATCGCAAAGCCGCTCAATATGAAAGTGTTGCTCGTGCGCGTGGAAGCGCGATTGAAGTTTTGGGGATCGAGTGTGATTGAGATTGAGGATCTCGTGATCAACCCAGATGAGGAAAAAATCACCTACAAGGGACAAGAAATCGAGGTTAAAGGCAAACCTTTTGAGGTGCTTACGCATTTAGCACGGCATCGTGATCAGATCGTATCAAAAGAGCAGCTCTTAGACGCGATTTGGGAGGAGCCAGAGCTCGTAACTCCAAATGTGATTGAAGTAGCGATTAATCAGATTCGGCAAAAAATGGACAAGCCTCTGGGTATCAGCACGATCGAGACGGTGCGCCGCAGAGGTTATAGATTTTGTTACCCAAAGGCACCTAGCGAAAGCTAGTGACGCCACTTTCTTTTCTCCATTAACCCACTAAAAAGCTTTATTTTTTATATTTTTCTTTAAGTCTAGTCTGTGTATAATGCCACCCGCTCCTTTATAGACCCATGCAACGAGTTTCTAGGACAACGCTTCAGGGTGGGAACACAGCAGAGCAGCTTAGATTTTTGTGTGCCGTGGGTATCTGTAAGGGGGTTCCCTCTTAGGATTCTTATGACACAAATCCCTTCATTGTCGTTTGCATTGTATCTACTCATTGATTTGGTTATAATACCCCTTGATGGTATCATCACATTTTTTCATAAAGGAATATTATGACTTTTACTGGTAAGAATGTCCTTGTGACGGGCGGGAGCAGAAGCATAGGTGCAGAAATCTGCAAGGTGTTGGCAGGCTATGGATTAAAGGTGTGGATAAACTACCGCAGCAAGCCCGAAATCGCGGACGCGCTTAAGCAAGAGATAGAATCTAATGGTGGAAAAGCAGCGGTTATACAATTTGATGCGACAGATGAAGAGGGCTTTTTGAATGCGATAAAGGCGATTGTAGAGAGTGATGGGGAGCTAAGCTATCTCGTCAATAATGCAGGGATAACTAATGATAAGCTTGCTATCAGAATGAGCACGCAGGACTTTATGGGTGTGATTGAAGCGAACTTAAAGTCGGCATTTATCGGCACACGCGAGTCGCTAAAGACAATGAGTAAGCAGCGGTTTGGGGCTGTGGTAAATATCTCCTCTATCGTGGGCGAAAAAGGCAATGCCGGACAGACAAACTACGCTGCGAGCAAGGGCGGAATGATCGCGATGACTAAGAGCTTTGCCTATGAGGGAGCACCTAGGAATGTGCGCTGTAATTGCATAACACCGGGATTTATCCGCACAGATATGACAGACACACTCAAAGACGAGATTAAAGAAATGTATATCAAGAATATCCCTCTAGCGCGCTTTGGTGAGGCAAAGGAAGTCGCAAATGCCGTGGCGTTTTTGCTAAGCGATGAGGCGAGCTATATCACAGGCGAAGTTTTAAGGGTAAATGGCGGGCTGTATATGTAGCTTGCTCACAAAGTTTAAGCTTATTTTTGCTTTTCTTAAGTTATAATCCCAGCTTGTATGCAAGTCAATTCTAAACACAAGGAGAGTTTATGGCACTATTTGATGATGTAAAGGCAGTGATTGTCGAGCAGCTTGGTGTGAATGCTGATGAGGTAAAGGAAAATTCTAACTTTATCGATGATCTTAATGCAGACTCACTAGATGTCGTAGAGATGATTATGGCACTTGAGGAGAAGTTTGGCATTGAGATTCCAGATCAAGATGCTGAAGCTATCAAAACCGTTAAAGATGTCGTAGATTACATTGAAAAAGTCAAGAAGTAGCATTTGAGATTCTCTATTTATTAGGGAATCTACCTTTTTATTTATTGCTTACATTTTTCACAAAATCACACAAGGAGAATATGTGCGTCGGGTAGTGGTAACGGGACTAGGAATGATAAATTCATTAGGACTTAATAGAGGCGATTCTTTTAAGGCTATCGTTGAGGGCAAAAGTGGAATTAAAAGAATTTCTTGCTTCGATGTGGAGAATTTTCCTGTGAAGATTGCAGGGGAGATCGTGGATTTTAACCCCGAGGAAGTTATGGATCCTAAGGAAGTCAAAAAGGCGGATAGATTTATCCAGCTAGCACTTAAGGCTTCAAGAGAAGCGATGCTAGATTCTGGACTGCTTGGTAGTGATGGCAAGGTGAGTGAGAGTATCGCTGATGATTTTGGTGTGAGCTCTGGTGCGGGGATTGGCGGACTTGGTAACATCGAGAAAAATTCTATCGTATGTTTTGAAAAGGGTCCAAGAAGGATTAGCGCGTTTTTTATCCCCTCCGCGCTTGTGAATATGCTTGGCGGCTTTACTTCTATTGAGTTTGGTATCAAAGGGCCTAATCTCGCAAGTGTTACAGCTTGTGCGGCGGGCACTCACGCAATTATAGAGGCGGCGAAGTCGATTATGATAGGCGAAGTGGGCAAAATGCTTGTGATTGGCTCTGAATCTGCAATATGCCCTGTGGGTATTGGCGGCTTTGCGGCGATGAAAGCACTCTCGGATAGAAACAATGAACCCCAAAAAGCCTCAAGACCATTTGACAAGGATCGAAATGGCTTTGTGATGGGCGAGGGAGCGGCTGCATTGGTTTTGGAGGATTATGAGAGTGCTAAGGTGCGCGGAGCGAGAATCTATGCAGAAGTCGCTGGATTTGGCGAGAGTGGCGATGCAAATCATATCACGACGCCCGCACCCGGCGGGGAAGGTGCGCTGCGTGCGATAAAAGCTGCGCTTAAGATGGCAAATACAAAGATTGACTATATCAACGCCCACGGCACGAGCACTGCCTATAATGATCTTTTTGAAACTATGGCACTTAAAAGCGCGTTTGGATCTAAGGAAAATGTCCCTCCAGTGAGCTCTACAAAAGGGCAGATTGGGCATTGTCTAGGGGCAGCGGGTGCGCTAGAGGCTGTGATATCGATTATGGCGATGCAAGAGGGAGTGCTACCACCTACGATAAACCAAGAAACCCCCGATCCGGAGTGCGATCTCGATTATATCCCAAATGTTGCAAGGCAGGCGAATGTCAGTGCCGTTATGAGTAATTCTTTTGGTTTTGGTGGGACCAATGGTGTGGTAATTTTCAAAAAGCCTTAAGGTTAGGGAATGGCTACTTACCTTGACTTTGAGCAAAAAATAAAAAGCCTACAAGATGATATAGAATCTGCGGATATTCGTGGCGATATCGCAGCTAAAGAGATTTTACAAAAGGCTCTCGATAAGGAGATCGCTCAAGTGTATGGCAATATGAGTGATTATCAGAAGTTGCAGCTTGCGCGTCATCCCGATAGACCTTATGCGATGGATTATATTGATCTCATACTCAAAGACAAATACGAAATCTGTGGCGATCGGCATTTTCATGACGATAAGGCGATAGTGTGCTTCATTGGTAAAATCGGTATCCAGCCCGCTGTGGTGATAGGGGAAGAAAAGGGGCGAGGAACGAAAAACAAGCTAATGCGTAATTTTGGTATGCCACACCCCGAGGGTTATCGCAAAGCGTTGCGTGCTGCAAAGATCGCAGAAAAATTCGGACTTCCCGTGCTTATGCTTGTCGATACTTCTGGCGCGTATCCGGGTGTGGGTGCCGAGGAGCGGGGGCAGAGCGAGGCTATCGCTAAAAATCTCCAAGAGTTTGCAGCATTGCAGACTCACACGATCTCTGTCGTCATTGGCGAGGGTGGAAGCGGTGGTGCGCTAGCCATTGCAGTTGCCGATAAGCTCGCGATGATGCAATACTCCGTCTTTAGCGTCATATCGCCCGAGGGTTGCGCGGCGATTTTGTGGAACGATCCAACTAAGCTAGAGACTGCTACAAAGGCACTCAAAATCACTCCAGATGAGCTTAAAAAAATGGGGCTTATTGATGATGTGATTACTGAGCCATCGGTAGGTGCGCACAGAGACAGGGCAGGCGCGGCAAAAGCCATAGAGACATATTTTCTCAAATCCCTTGCAGAGCTTGAACACGATGAAGAGTATATGAAAAAGCGTTACGATAAGATTATGCGCTATGGGGTTTTTGGCGATTAAAAACTGATAAAGCTTGATTGGCACTCAAAATGTAGGTGCTAGTTTTAGAGATTTATTTTGGCTTACATTCAGACTTGAGCCCCACGGAATCGATTCAGAATCTAGCTTCACAAAATTTACTCCCAAGAAACCAAGTAAGATTCACAAAAACAAAATTTAGAATCTAGCCCAATAGATTCAAAATCTAGGGGGAGACATAGAAGCTAGTTTCAATGCTTTAGATTCAAATTCAGAATCTAAATTCAGAAAATTAAAACCTCCCTCCATAGAATCCAAAACAATCACATAATCCACTCCAATAGATTCAGAATCTAGATTGAGAGATTCAAACACAAAATCCCATCTCACAGAATCTAAAACAGATTCACAATCCCCCACTTCAAAAAACCTCATCAAGACTTTGCCCAATATCAATAATAGTGCGTGCGCCAGCACGATGCCTAAGCAGAATCTAAAGATTGAGAATCTTTAGATTCTGCCATTTTTGCGCAGCAAAAATCATATAAAATGTGTAGCGCGGCAGCGCATATCGCTTCTCGCCCTTGTCGTGTGTGGCAAAGCGTAAGCTTCTTTAGAAAAATGCGTTAAGAAAATGCAGCAGTGCATTTTTAGCATTTTTGCCTAGACAAGGAAACAGCGAGGCACTCTCCCCGATTGCGCAAAAAGAGCCAACGGGTTGCAAGCAAAGCGCAGCAAAAACGCGGCGCTTTATTCTTTTTGCGGGCTTTGAGAGTGCGGGGAGAGGGAAAACCCCTTTTCTTTTGCGCAAACAAGCGATTTTGAGAATCTAGGAAGTATCCGTGAGAGCGTGAATCTAAGAGGCTAGATTCTAAGTTTTGATGAGATTGTGAATCTGCTTTGGATTCTGAATCTAAAGCCAAAACTCTGAATCTAGATTCTGAATCCACTTTAGATTCTGTAATTTCCGTATTGCTTAGATTCTGCATTTTTCCATTTCTCAAAGTCGTGTTCTCACGAATACTTTCTAGCTTCTGTGTATTGCTTTGTTTTTTCGCAAAAAGGGGTATTCCCCTCTCCCCGCACTCTCAAAGCCCGCAAAAAGAATAAAGCGCCGCGTTTTTGCTGCGCTTTGCTTGCAACCCGTTGGCTCTTTTTGCGCAATCGGGGAGAGTGCCTCGCTGTTTCCTTGTCTAGGCAAAACGAAGTTTCTTTAGAAAAATCAGCGGTGGCACTCCTGCCTCCTTTTCTCAACGATTGCACACCACGAAGCGGGCGAGTGTCGGTTGGTGCTATCGCACCTACACATTTTGTTGGATTTTTGCTCCGCAAAAATGGCGCAATTTTGCAATTGCGCTAGGCTCGTGCTAACGCACGCACTATCTATCTTATTTGGCAAAGCCTCGTTAGGATTTTTTAGCGTTGTGGATTCTGTAATTGATTTAGATTCTGAATCTGTTGGGGTAGATTTATGAATGCCTTAGAGTCTGTGGAGCTAGATTCTGAATCTAAGTTGCTAAAGCTAGAATCTAAACTTTCTTTAGATTCTAAATCCGCTTGAGATTTCGCGCGTGGCTTTGCCCCTTAGTATTCTAGGGTTTTCTAAAGAAACTGCGGCTTTGTCTTGTTTTCTAAGGAAGCTATGCTTTGTGCGTAAGGTTTAAATGTTTTTTGTTTCGTTGTGCTCACTTAAGCCAAAGCGTCGTGTGTGCCTTTCACAAAACGAAGTTTCTTTAGAAAACGAAGTTTCTTTAGAAATTTTTCAACCTTATCGCATTGCAAGCCTGCGGAGCCATTTTCCTGTGGGAGAACCCAACTTCCAAAATCACCAAATCCAAACCCACTCATCTCGCCAAAGTGGCGCAAAAATTGCTTACACACTCACAAAGCTTAGCAAAAGGAGTGGGATTGCTGCGGATTTTTGTGTGCTGTGCGTGGATTTTGGCAGGGGTAAGTGGCGCGCTTGAGGTGAGCATAAATTACGGCAAGCAAAATGGCGCGCACTTCTCTGTCCTCAATCTCCAGCATAGTGAGCCCTTTGAGTGCCAAGAGATTGACAACACCCAAGGCGAGGCTACACGCATCGTGTGTGTGGTCAAAAAAACGCCTATGGCGAGCTTTGCCCCTACAAGCACGGTATTTTTTAAATTTTGGAATCGCGTGATAGATGGGGAGCTCTACCTCTATATCGAGCCCAATTTCTCTGCCAAGCTTTTCAACACCTATGTGGATTTGCGCGATGAAGTGGCTATCCCCAAAGAGCGTCCCAAAAAATCCCAAAAATGGCAGATTGTGGGCTACAAAGAGCGCATTCCATTCCTCTCATCGAGCTCCACTGCTGCCAAGGGCTTAAACTTCCCCGTGTCTATAGCGCACAACCAAGAGACATTTATCCACGAGCTAGATGTCAATCGCGCGCCCCTAGAGTTTGAGGAGGGGCAGGATTTTACTTATTATCTCGGGATTCAGGATATGATGAAAAACGCGCTCTATCTCGATGCGATAAAGGCGATTGATGAAACCCTGCGCGCGTTTCCAGAGAGCATTTTTGTCAAAGATTTGATGTATTACCGCCTCAAGGCACTCCAAGAGATAGATCCCCAAGAAAACGCCGATGCTATCATCGATATGGGGACTAAATGGGTAAAACGCTATCCTACCGATATGCATATCCCAGAGGTGCTCTATTATGTGGGCAATGCGTATAACGATATCCGCTTTGGCGTAGAATCTAAGTATTTTTACGAGCGGCTTATCAGCGAGTATCCTAGCTCGCGCTTCGCGCCCCTAGCCAAAATGCAGCTAGCCAAAAATTATTATGGGCTTTCAGATTCGCCAATGGCTATGCGGCTTTTTGTGCAAGCCTATCAAGAGGCTAAAGATCTCGATAGCGCGGGTATGATAGCGCTTGCTTGGAGTGAGTTTTATATACAATCTCACAAAAAGCCCGAGGCAAAAAAGCTCATCGATACGCTTATGCTCGCCTATCCGCAATTTTTGGGCAAAAACCCTGCCAAAGTCGAGGGCTTTATCCGATTGCTCGCAGAAAGCGAGATGTGGGAGAGTGCGGCAAAGATGAGCGAGTCGCTCTTTACCCAACTCCAAGATAGCCTGATACTCTCGCACGAGGAGGTGCTCGACAAAGCCGCGCTATACTACCAAAACGCCCAGCAGTATGAAAAATCCCACGAACTCAACGCACTTTTCCTGCAGGAATTTGGCAACAAACCAAAGGCGCAAGAAGTCAAGGAGCGCGATGACAAGCTGCTCTTTTTTGTGGGCGTGGGCGATGAGGACGAGAAAAAAATAGAGCGTTATGAGTATCTAATGCAAAAATACCCAAATACTGACATTGCCCAAAAAGCCCAAGAGCTCAAATCCCAAATCCTCTTTGCACAGGGACGCTATGAGGAACTCCTAGATACGCCAAATGAGGAGCTCGCCCACAAAAGCTACCAAAAGCTTATCCTCAAAGCCCAGCAGTCCAACGACTGCCCAAAAATCGCGGAGTATTTTGCGCACTACGATAGAGGAGAGTTTGATGAGGCACAGAATCTAAGGATTTTTGACTGCCTCTATGAGCTCTCGCTCAATAGTCAAGCCCAAGCAGTCATCGAGGGTATGGCGCAAGCACAAAGTGATATGAGTAAAAGGCTAGAGATTCTCTATCGTGAAGCGCGCAACCTCGATAAGCTAGGCTTGACAAAGCAAGCCGTGCTCGCAAGTCGCGATGCGCTCACGCTAGCACGCGGGCTAGGGCAAAGCGCGCGCTATGATGTGGGGTTTGTGCTCTTTAAAAACCTAATGGCATTAGAAAACCTTGATGAGGCGCGGGAGGTTTATACATTTTTGCACAAGCATTTGGGCGATGATGCGCGTATGATAGATGTGGAGCTAGAGCTGCTAAAAGGCGCGCAGGCACAAAAGGAGGAGACTGCTATCGAGCTGTATGCGCGTGATATTTTGCGCCTACAAGCACTCCATAGCACGAGCAATGGCACGCCGTATGTGGAGCTCGCCCTCGCACAATCTTATATGCGACTTGGGGCGTGGGGAGATGCGAACACCATACTTGGCGCACTTTTGCAAAAAGATATCACGCAATCCACGCGCGCCCAAGCCCTCTATCTGCAGGGCTCTAATGACAAAAATGCTAGTGATTATGCGCGCGCTAGGGAGAGCTTTGAATCCTGTCAAAAGCTAGGGGGCGAGGGCGTGGAAGTGTGGCAAAATCTCTGTGCTGAGGGGCTAGGGCTGCTGCCATAAAAATGTGGGTGGATTTGGCTTGCTTGCGGACTTTGGTGCTTTGGGGGCTTATGGGCTTGCTTGATTATGCTCGAGTGTAATGCACCAATAGGCTGTGAATATCGATATGACTGCCAACTCCATTGCACAGAATCTACCCTCGCACAATCCAATCAAGATTCATAAAACAAAATTGCGGAATCTAAGACATTACAGAATCTAGCCACATAGATTCTCAAACACACAGAATCCAAACTCCAAAAACTTTACAGAATCTCGAGCAGATTCAGAATCTAAAGAGCACACACAATCCAAAAAACCTAGATTCTATGGCATGTTCTGATAGAATCTTTGGTTTATAGAAAACGTGCTAGCCCAAGCGGCGTTCCTGACGCGGCTACACTAAGAGATTCTGTAACCTTGCTAAAAAGCGCAGTGTATGTTCGCGTAAGCGGAGTGAGCGAGGATTCATTCCTCGCGAGCGATAACAAGTTTGTGAAACAAACTTGCATTAAATTTATAGAAAACGTGCTAGCCCAAGCGGCGTTCCTGACGCGGCGGCACTAAGAAGCCACAGAATCTCGCCAAAAAACGCAGTGTATGTTCGCGCAGCGGAGCGAGTGGCAATTCACTTGCCACGAGCGGTATCAAGTTTGTGCAACAAACTTGCATTAAATGATAGATTCTGTCCCAAGGCCCGATGGCAATTCCCATAGCAAAGACTTGCATTGCCACCACTTAGCGCACGAGCTCAAAATTTATAGAATCTTGCGCGCCGTCCTCGCCGATGATATAGAGATGGTGCATACCCGGCGTGAGCGTGAGAGTAAAGCTCGTGCTTTGCGGCGTGGGGAGCAGCTCTGAATCCACATAGAGGAAAAACTGCTGGTTTTTGAGGTTTGCAAGGCGCACGATGAGGTTTTGCCTGCCCTCAAAGTCGATGGGCTCGATGATTTTTAAGCCATCGGTGGGGTAGATAAACTTCAGCACTCTGCTTTGTTTGGAGGCTCTTTTGAGGTGCGAGGCGATGTCGATATGCTGCGTGTTGTAATAATACAAAACATTTGTGGGCAGCTCCACGCCCCAAGTTTGCTTCGCGCTCTCAAACCCGCTATCAAGCGAGTGCAGCTCCCTGCCTTGCGCATCGCTCCAAAACACCTTGATAAATGGCGAAGGGCGCAGCGGCAGGGCGTGGGTAGGGTAGAGGGCATGGAGTGCGGGGAGGGCGAGGGATTCTAGCTCGGGGGTTAGGCGATAGCCCGTGAGCGAATCGAGTGCGATAGGGCGCACACCCCGCGCACTAAAGTCTGAATCTAGCCCCTCTAGCTCCCCAAGCAGCTCAAAGAGCAAGCCCCCCGCGCTTCTTGCCCCAAAGAGATTGGCATTTGGCTCGCCAGTGAAGTTCCCCACCCACACCACAAGCGTGTATCGCGGCGATGTGCCCGCTGCCCACGCGTCCTTTAGCCCATAGCTCGTGCCGCTTTTCCACGCAAAAATCTTTTTGTCTTTGTGCAGATTCTCAAGCCCCACGCGCGAGAGCTGCTCCATCGCCCTAAGCGTGAGATACGCGCTCCCCTCGCTCACAAACCGCTTATTTGCAAGGCGCTCATCGCGCTGATAGTGCAAATCCTCAAACACCCCATAATTTCCCAAGCCCAGATAGATTTTTGCGATTTGCTCCACGCTCATTTCCTTAGTGCCTAAGATGAGAGAGAGCCCATAGCGCGTGTAGTTAGTGTCGCTAAAATGCAAAATGTCTTTGAGTGTGAAAAAGAATTTCTCATAGCCATATTCTTGCAAAAGCCGCACAAAAGGGATATTGAGCGATTTTTGTAGCGCGCTTTGTGCGCTTATGAGCCCATAATACTTCTTAGAGGCATTTTGGGGCGCAAAGGTGCCAAAAAACATCGGCACATCGATGAGCTTGGAGTGGGGCGCGATGAGCCCCTCATCGATACTTAGCGCATACAGCAGGGGCTTGAGCGTGGAGCCGGGCGAGCGCAGGGCTAGGATACCATCGATTTGCCCATAATTTTGTATGTCCAAAAAATCTTGTGAGCCCACATAGGCGAGCACCTCCTTGCTCTGTGTATCCACAAGGAGCGCGCTTAGATTAGCAATCCCTTCTTTTTGCAAAAGCGCAGCGTATTGCTTGGCACGGGATTCAAATCGTTGCTGAATCTGTCTGTCTATGCTACTTGATAAAATCGCAGAATCCGCATTTTTGGACTCTCTTATAAGCCGTAGGGCGAGGTGTGGCGCGAGGTTTGTGCGGTATTGGATTTGGTGGGGGAGTGGCTCACGAAGGGCTAGGGAGAGGACTTCACGCGAAAAATGCCCCTTGTCGTGCAGGCGTTGCAGGAGGGCGTTGCGCTTGCGTTCTAGGGCTTTTGGGTTTTTTTCTAGGTTGATGAGCCCCGGAGCGTTTGGCAAAACTGCCAAAAGTGCTGCCTGCGCCCAAGTGAGCTGCTGGGCGTGCGAGGGCTCTAGCCCAAAATACAGCAGGAGCGCGCCGCTATACCCGATGATATTGCGCCCATAGGAGGCGTTGTTGAGATACATTTGCAAAATCTCATCTTTGCTATAGAGGCGCTCAAGCCGCAGGGCGTAGAGCATTTCATCGATTTTGTTTTTGTAGGTGCGGGGCTGGCGATTTAGGGATTTTGCCACCTGCATAGTGATGGTGCTAGCCCCCGCGCGCTTGCTGCGCGAGAGATTATCCCGCAGAGTGCGCGCAATGGCGAGGGGGTCGACGCCGATATGAGAGAAAAACCGCCTATCCTCATACTCTAGCACCGCGATTTGGAGCTTTTGGGGTATGGGCTTAGTGGATTTGATATGCCATTGCTCATTTGGGTTTAAAAACACGCTTAGAAGCTCGCCATTGCGATCTAGGAGGATTTTGCTATATTGGGATTGAAAGGGATCTTTTGAGGTGGGGCTAGTGAGGGAGGCAAGCAGAGAATCGAGCGCATAGAATCTATGCACGCCATATACCGCGATAAGCACGCACAGCAGAGCGATAGAGCATAGAGAGATTTTCAAAACTTTCATTTGGTAAGTTTTTGCGCGCATTGCCCCTACTTTTGTTTTTGGTATTATAGCATTGCTTTGGTGCTTTTGTGCGAAGTGGCACGCGGCAGGGGTTTGTGATGATTGTGGCAGCATAATGGTGCTGGGCAATTGTAGAATCTAGCTTTTTAGAATCTGTGATGATTTTAGAATCTAAATCTGCTTTGAGATTCTCTGTGTGTTGGGGATTGTGTGGATTGTTTGGGGTTTAGATTCTGTCTTTGTGCGTTGTTTGGGGCTTGGCTTTGTGTTTGTGAATCTGTGGAGGTAGATTCTGTAAATGCCCTAGATTGTGAATCTACTTTAGTTTCCCCAAGTTCCACATTACTTAGATTCTGTCCTTGCCCATTTTTTAGAATCTCCGCGCTAGATTCTGTAGATTCTAAGTTTCTTAGACTCGCATTCTCACGGATATTTCTTTGTTTCTTAGAATCTTGTGTATCGCAAAAGAAAAAGGGGTTTATCCCCTCCCCGCTCGCTAAAGCCCCGAAAAAGCCGCCGCTGTTTTTGCTGCGCTTTGCTTGCAAGCCTTCGGCACGGCAAACGGGGAGAGAGCCTCGCTTTCCCGCTTCTAGCGCAATCGTTGCGGAGGCACTGCTGCCTCCTTGCTCCAACGATTGCGCACCACGAAGCGGGCGAGAGGCGGTTGGTGCTATCGCACCTACATATTGATTGGATTTTTGCGTTGCAAAAATGGCAGAATCTAAAGCTTTAGAATCTTTAGATTCTGCTGAGTTTCTTAGATTCTCTAACGCATTCTGATAGAATCTAGCTCGGTTTATAGAAAATGTGCTAGCCCAAGTGGCGTTCCTGACGCGGCTACACTAAGAAGCCACAGAATCTCGCCAAAAAATGCAGTGTATGCTCGCGCAGCGGAGCGAAGTGGGGATTTATTCCCCACGAGCGATAACAAGTTTTGCCCTAGCAAAACTTGCATTAAATGATAGAATCTAGGCTCGGTTTATAGAAAAGGTGTTAGCTCAAGTCGCGTTCCTGACGCGGCTACACTAAAAGATTCTATAAGCTTGCTAAAAAACGCCGTGTATGAACGCGCAGCGGAGCGAGTGGCAATTCACTTGCCACGAGCGGCAACAAGTTTGTGAAACAAACTTGCATAAAATAAAGGCGGGTTTATAGAAAAGGTGTTAGCTCAAGTCGCGTTCCTGACGCGGCTACACTAAAAGATTCTATAAGCTTGCCAAAAATGCAATGTATGAACGCGTAAGCGGAGGTAATGCGGGCTCTGCTCACATTACCGATAACAAGTTTCACGCTCGTGAAACTTGCAAAAATAGGAGGGCATAATGTCTAAAAGATGGTATTTTTGGCTAAGCTTAGCCATACTCGTGGCGATTTCGCTCAATCTCCGCGCGCCCATCAACGCGCTAGGTCCTATGGTGGAGAGTATCAAGGAGCATTATGGCATCTCATCGGCTACCTTTGGGCTTTTGAGCGCGATTCCTATCGTGGCGTTTGGGAGCATTTCATTTATCGTATCGTATTTTTCTAATATCAAAATTCTCTTTAGCGCGCTTTGTGCTATCGCGCTGGGCGAGGTTGTGCGTAGTTATGGAGGTATTGGGGGATTGTTTGTAGGCACGGCGTTTATCGGTGCGGGGATAGCGGTGGCAAATGTGCTGCTGCCGGGCTTTGTCAAAAAGAAGTTTCCCAAAAAAACCACGGCGATGATGGCGCTGTATTCGTTTGTGCTCAATTTCTCCTCCGTGCTTGGCATATGGCTCGCCCTGCCGCTCGCCCATAGCATTGGCGTGCCGCACGCCTTGGCGTTTTGGCTCATCTTTAGCACCCTCGCCCTCCTGCTCTACCTCCCAGAGATACGCAACCACAGAATCTCACGCACCAAAGTGCGCAAAAAATACGCAAAAAGCCTTATGCGTGAGGTGAGCGCGTGGAAAATCACGATTTTCTTTGGTTTGCAGGGGTTTTTGGCATATAGCACCTTTGCGTGGCTGCCCGCCATCATCGCACACAAGGGCTATGGGCTAGAATATGGTGCTAAGATTTTGCTGTATTCGCAGTTTGTGTGCGTGCCCGTGGCGTTTTTTGGTCCGCTGCTATTAGGGGTGCTGCGCGAGAAGCACAAAAGCCTCTATATGGCGTTTTTGTGTAGCTTGTATGTGGTGGGGTATGCGTGCGTGCTCTTTGGGGAGGGTGAATGGGCGATGTATGTGGCTATCGTGTGCATTGGGATACCTATGGGCGGGGTGTTTGGGCTCGCGCTGCTCTTTATCTCCCAAAAAAGTGGCTCGGTAGCCGTGGCTACGAAGCTTTCAGCTATGGCGCAGGGCTTTGGCTACCTCATAGCTGCTAGCGGTCCTTTTATCATAGGATTTTTATACGATCACTCCGGGAGCTACACATATGGGATTATCCTCGTGCTGTGCGTGGCGCTCGCGCTCAATCTCGCGGGGATCTTAGCGCACAAAACAAAGGCGATTGGCTAGAGTTACTCAAAATCTCCAAACCACCGCGCGATGTCGCTGCGTATGGTTTGGCGTAGCTGCATAGCGGCTATCATATCATCGCTTACGGCTTTTTGGAGCAGGCTTAGCGCGCCATTGCGGAATTTGCTAAGATATGGGTGATCTATCTGCGCCCAATCCCCCAAAAACACGATCCTACTTCCCTCGCCAACCCTCGTGCCGATGAGCTTAATCGTCGCGTTTGAGGCGTTTTGGACTTCATCAAAGATGATGAATTTATTAGCAATGGTAATGCCGCGCGCGTGGGCGATGTCTAGCACTTCGATCTTGTGCTTTTGCAAAAAATACTCGGTGGCTTCCATTTTCTCGATACTTTTGACTTCGCCGCGGTATTCTATGCGCTTAGCCAGCGAGCCCTGCTGGAGCTTGTCAATCATACAATTTATCGCGCTATAGAGTGGATACATAAAATAGCTTAGCTTTTGGCTCTCATCGCCTTTGCGGAATCCTAGCTCGGCTTCTTTGTCGGTGGCTGTGACGGTGTTGCGCAGGTAGATGATACCCTCCACACTGCCGTTTTTGAGCAGGGTTAGCCCCGCTTGCAGCGCGATGAGCGTCTTGCCGCTGCCGGTGGCTCCTGTAACGATACTGATGAGATTTTTGGGGTGTAGCAGCATCGCATAGAGCATTTTTTGCTCCAAGTTTGCGGGCGTGATGTAGGGCTTGTTGTCCTCAATCATCTCATCGAGGTTGGCTATCTCGCATTTTCCATTGATTTTAAAGCCAAAGCTTTTTTTGCCCGTGCGATACATTGAGCTATCGGTATTATCAAGCTCGATGAGCTCTAGCAAGCTCCAATTTTTTAGCCTACTAAATGCCTCGCTAGATTCTAGCGCGCTTAGATTCTCATCTTTGTGAATCTCAAATGTTTGCCAAAAGTCTATTTTTTCGGGATTTTCTACGCGGTTTCTAAAGAGTGATTGGGCGTTTAGATTTTGCGTGAGGGCGCGGATTTTTAGCGAGATGTCGTTGGTTAGAAGCGTGAGATTGTAGTCTTTGGCAATCGCGATGATTTTGGTGTCATTGAGGCTGCGCTCCTCATAGGGTATGTCATAATGCGGGCGATAAATGAGCGTGATGGGGATATGGCGGGAGTTGTGCAAAAAATAGATTTGTCTGATGTAGTCGTTATGTTTATTGCAATTTTCACTTTGTGAAAATTGCTTGCCGCTTGCGAGGAGTAAATCCTCGCTCGCTCCGCTGCGCGAACATACAGAGGATTTTTTAGAATCTAAAGTGTCGCTTGGTGTCAGCGCGTCAGGCACGCCACTTGGGCTAATACCTTTTCTATACACCGAACTAGATTCTGTATTTTCACTCTGTGAAAATTGCTTGCCGCTAGCAGGGAGTAAATCCTCTATGCTTACGCTGCGCGCACATACAGGGGATTTTTTAGAATCCAAAACCTCATTTGAGCCTAGGGGCTTATGAATGCTAGTGCTAGATTCTGTATTTTCATTATCGCTGTGCGTGCTTAGGGTGCTTTGGCTAGAATCTAAAGGTTTAGATTGCTTAGATTCTATAGCAGTGTTAGAATCCTCGGGCGTGTAGAGATTGCGAAAAAACTCGCGCACAAAATACCCCATTTCATTCATCAATTCCTTTTTCTTATCAAGCTCATCGATGATAGTGTCAGAGAGGTAGAGGGTGTTTGCCCCGTCTTGGTAGAGATACACGATGTTTTGTATGTCGTCTAAAATCACGGAAGTATCAAGCAGGTATGATTTACGATTCAATTAAAATCCCTTTATAAAATCTAAGGCTTGGATTGTAGCAAGGTTTTACTTAAGGCTACTTCCAAATAATAAATTTTAAGGAGAGAAAATGTCTGTTACATTTCATGGCAATGCTGCCACACTAAAAGGTAAAGAAGTCAATGTGGGCGATAGCGCGCCCAAAGTCGAGCTTGTCGCGGGGGATTTGAGCGCAAAAAGCGTGGGCGGAGCAAGTGGTAAATACCAAATCATCAATGTCGTGCCCTCACTGGATACCGGCGTGTGCGCTACACAGACACGCAAATTTAACCAAAAAGCCGCGAGCCTGCCCAATACCGAGGTGTTTGTCATCTCGCTTGATTTGCCTTTTGCACAGGGGAGATTTTGCAGCACAGAGGGGATTGACAAAGTTGTGGCGTTGAGTGATTTTAGGGCTAAGGCATTTGGAGAGGCTTATGGCGTGGTGCTAGCGGATTCTCCACTAGCGGGGTTGCTCACACGCGCGGTGTTTGTGGTGGATCCAAATGGCAAAATCGTGCATAAAGAAGTCGTGAGTGAGATAACTAATGAGCCAAACTACGACGCGGCACTTGGTGCGGTGAAGTAGTATGCGCACCTTAGCCCAAGTCGTAGCGTTTATCGATAGTTGTGGATTGGGCTTTTTGAGCACTAAGGGCACTTGTGGCAATCCACGAGTGCGCCCCGTGCAGAGTATCCTCTATCACAATGACAGAATCTACTTCGCCACTGCGAGCACCAAAAACTTTTACAAGCATATCCAAAGCCACCCGGGCATAGAGTATTGTGCGTGCGCGCAAGATGGGAGCTTTTTGCGTCTGCGCGGGGAGGCTAGAGTAGCCCAGCACCTCGATGCTAAGGAGGCGATGTTTGCCAAATACCCTGTTGTGAAGCAAATCTATACAGATGTGAATAATCCAGACTTTGTGGTGTTTTACCTAGAGAATGTCAGCGCGCAGCTTGAAGATTCTAAAGGAGAGCGCACGCAGCTAAAGGCTTAAGGGCGCAAGTCTTTAGGGCTCAAAAAAGGGGCGCAAGTCTTTAGGGCTTTAAGAGTGCTGCAAATCGCGCAAAATACCAAAGGAGGGCGCGTGGAGCGCACGGAGCGATTTTATACATTAGCGATGTTTTTTGCTATGCTGCTTTGGGCGTTATCTTGGCCCTGCTCAAAGATCCTTACCCACCAAGCCCACCCCTATCTTATCGCGCTTATGCGTTTTTCGCTAGTGTGGGCGTGTATCCTGCCTTTGATGATAGTTTTTAGGATTTCTTTTAGGCTCTCTAGAGCGCAATTTGTCCTCGTGTGCGTCGCGGGAGTGTGCAATGCCCTGTATTCCTTGCTCTTTTTCCAAGGACTCACTTTTGGCGACGCGGGGCGCGCGGGGGTGATCACCACGACGCTTTCGCCCATTTTTGGCTCATTGCTTAGTATGCTTTTTGGCGGCGTGTATGTGAGTGCGCGCGAGAAGCTCGGGCTAATTCTTGGGCTCATATCCGGGATTTTTTTGCTCCATATCGAGGATTTTTCCTCACTGCTCAATCCTTTCAATCTCTTTTTTGTCGGTGCTGCGTTTGCTTGGACATTGGTAACACTGACGAGCAAAAGGGCGCTTTTGCACCCCTTGCAGTTTAATTGCTATGTTTCTTTTGTGAGCGCATTGCTTTTTGTGCCCTATCTCGTGCTAGGAGAGGGGATAGGGGCGAGTTTAGCGGAGGCAGATTCTGTATTTTGGGCTTGCTTTTTGGTCGTGAGTGTGCTCTCTGTAGTGGTGGCGACAAGCATTTTTTACAAAGGCATAGAGGTGCTAGGCGTGCATAAAGGCGGGAGTTTCTTGCTGCTTGTGCCCGTCTTTGCGCTTGTGCTGTCGTTTTTTATGCTTGATGAAACCCCCGATGTGCGCACGCTCATAGGCTGCGCGCTAGCTATTGGGGCTATTTATATGCTTGGCATTTATAGAGATTCACACCTGCGTTGGCTAAAGGGGCTTTTGCGCTAGGGCGAGCATAAGAGCAAGCTTTAGAATCTAGTTCCACAGATTCTAAGATTCACAAAAACAAAATAGAGAATCTAACTTTTCAGAATCTAGCAATCTACACAATCCCCAACACAGAGAATCTCAAAGCAGATTTGGAATCTAAATACCTTACAGATTCTAAATTCATCACAGAATCCAAAGTATTTAGAGGATTTTGGCTATACTTTGCTCCTTATATTTTCAAGTATTGCGAGGATTGGCGTTATGGAATTGAACTTTTATGCCACTTTGGTGTCGTTGGTGATTGTCCTGCTCCTTGGGCGGTTTATCGTCTCTAAAATCGGGTTTTTGTCCTATTACAATATCCCAGAACCAGTGGTGGGTGGGGTGATCGTGGCGATTGGGCTTTTTATTTTGGCGCATTATTTTGGCTTTAAGATTAGCTTTGATGCGTCGCTGCAAGAGCCACTGCTCTTAGCATTTTATGCGAGCATTGGCTTGAGTGCGGATTTTGCCTCGCTCAAAAAAGGCGGGAAGATTCTCATCGTGTTTTTGCTCGTGGTGCTGGGGCTTTTGGTTACCCAAAATGTCGTGGGCGTCCTCCTTGCCGAGCTGATGGGCGTAAATCCGCTCATAGGGCTTTTGGGAGGCTCTATCACGATGAGCGGAGGGCACGGCACCGGAGCTGCGTGGGCAGAGGTGTTTAAAGCCTCTCCGTATCACTTCACGATCGCCGATGGCGTGGCTATGGCTTGTGCGACTTTTGGGCTGATCGCTGGGGGCATCATAGGCGGTCCCGTGGCGCATTATCTGATGAAACGCCACAAACTCGATCCCAAAGCGCACAATAAGGACTTTGAAAATATGCGTGAAAACATCTTTGAAGAGCCCACAAAGGTGCGGCTCATCACTGCTACTTCATTTGTAGAATCCCTTGCGCTCATTGCCATTTGCCTGCTTTGTGGCACGCTCATCGCAGACGCACTACGCGGCTCGCCTCTGACTATCCCTACTTTTGTGTGGTGTCTCTTTATCGGAGCGGCATTGCGCAATCTCCTCGCTGCAAGCCGTATCCATTATGTGTTTGATAGAGAGATGGGCGTTTTGGGCAATGTGAGCTTGGCACTTTTCTTAGCCTTTGCGCTTATGAATATCAACATCCTTGATCTCGTGTCCTTGGCACTGCCGATGGTTGTGATTTTGGTGGCGCAAGTGGTTGTGATGGTTTTGTATGCGGTGTTTGTTACTTTTAGATTCTGTGGGAGGGATTATGATGCGTGCGTGCTCTCTGCTGGGCATTGCGGCTTTGGGCTAGGTGCTACTCCCACGGCTATGGTAAATATGCAGGCAGTTACGCACCACTATGGCATAAGCCATATGGCGTTTATCATCGTGCCTTTGGTTGGTGCGTTTTTTGTGGATATTTTGAACGCTTTGGTGGTGAGCGGTATGCTAGCACTTCCTGTGTTTTAGGATCGCTCTTTTGGCGATTCTAGCAAGCGGACGCAGCGGCTCTAGGGCTAGGATAAATGGGTAGATAGCTTTGCTCAGTGCTGCCCCCCCCCCCAATTAGGATTTTAGAAGCCCTACTTGTTTTTGCAAAGATTTGCACATATTCCGCACCCTCTATCTTTCCAAGTTTTCTTAGCCCAAAAAATCTCGCGAGGAAGTCAAAGGTGTAGCGAAAATGGAAGTTTTTGGGCAAGTGGCATTCTATCACGGGATAAAAGCAATTGCCTATGAGTGCCTCGCCACCAGGCTTTAGTGATTCTAACATCTCCCCAAAGGTCGCCATCGGATCATCGACATGCTCTAGCACATCGGTGCTTACGAGGCAGTCATACCGCCCAGATTCTAGCCTATCCACAAACCTGATATTTGCAAAGTTTTTGATATATTTTTTACCATACACGCTTGGGAATGGTTCATAGATTTCAATTTGTGCATTTGGACAGACTTTGGCAATTTCTCCAGCAAGTGTGCCAAACCCACCGCCATAATCACAGATTTTTTTAAAGTTTTTGCTGGCAATATAGCACGCAATGGATTCTCGGATACTAAAGCTTAGTTTGTCATATTGCGTGAAGAGCCCATTTAGAATCCATACTGGGTGTGCATAATACGCTCCTATTTTTTCCCAATCAAGATTCTTGTTATCACAGCCCATTGTTACCCATACTTGGTTGAGTAGATACCACATTTGCTCCACATCATCGCTAATATTTGGGTCTTGTGAATCTAGGAGTGCTTGCAATGCTGCTCTGTCCTTTGGTTCTAATTCTATTTTGTCTAAGTCTATGTCTATCATAACAGCTCCTTTGTGCTTAAGATACAACAACTCTTTGTCGTCTAGGTCGGTAAATGTGTCGTAGGGCAAAAGTGTCTGTGAGCATAAAGCGTGGCAAGGCATACATAAAGTCTTTGTGTTTAGGATAAATACTCCCCATACGCGTGGTGGTAGCACTCACAAAGCCAAGTTCTTGTGGGATACCAAAGTAGGCAGAATCTACTTCTATCTTGCCACCAAAAGGATAGGCAAAGTGCTTGGGTGCGAGATTGTGTGCTTTGAAAAACTCTTGGGCTTGCGCTATGTCATTGGTAACTTCTTGGGGTGTGAGGCGGTTAAAAATGGGGTGTGTATGGGTGTGATTGCCAATCGTAGCAAGAGGACTTGTGGCAAGTTGTGCTATGTCCTCCCAGCTAAGTGCGAGAGAATCGTATGTGCGGGGATTATAAGTGATACCGAGTTTTTGGCAAATAGCTAGAGAATCCGTGTAGCTCGTGGAGTTTTGGATAATCTGTGTGCGTAAAGAGAGGAATAGCTCTTGTATCTGTGCTAAATCTCTGTATTGCCCCCCCCCCTTATTGGCTAAGAGAAAATCCTCTAAACCAAACCACCACATATTGTGGCTAGATTCTGGAAACGAGGTGCAGACATAGACACAAAAGGGCACGCGATGTGTTTCAAAGATAGGATAGCCATAGGTGAGATTGTCCTTATAACCATCATCAATCGTGATACATAGTAGCTTGCTAAAAGGCTTAGATTCTGTGAGGTTGTGTGCGAGCTCATCGAGACTGACAAAGCTATAGCCCCTCTCCTTTGCCTCCGTGATAAAGGATTGCAAAAACTCGGGCGAGACTTTGAGGGCTTCATTGATAGGGAGCTTGGCTGAATCTATGGGCGCGATCCTATGGAGCATCAAAATCGCGGCATTGCCCTCAAAAACTCGCCTATTGGATTCTAATCGCCAAAGTCGCTCAATGATGTATTGTTTTAGCGCGCTGCGCAGTGTTTGTCGCATTTATCTCCTTTAGTTTGGTTTTTTGGCAAAGATGCCTATGATGATGGGGTATTCTAAATCCTTGTGCATAATCTCCTCACGGGTGAGCTCCTCTGCAGCTATGCCCTGAAACTCCGCCATCAGTGCTAAGAGATTGCCATACACTACGCTCTCTACATTTCCCACGCCAAAGACTTCCTCAAAATCCCGCTTAATCCCCATTTCCATAAACCGCCAATAATCTCCCCAGTTGTCATAATCGTGCCGAGAGACTTGCACGATCCCAGCTACGGTGACCAGTGCTGCCCCCCCCCCCCATTAGCATATTATAAATCCCTCTAATAGCCTTTTTGTAGTCGTAGATGAAGTTCAGCGTAACCGTGCAGATAAAGCAGTTTAAAATCCCTTGAGGCAGATTCTCAAACTTTGTCAAATCCCCCACAATCGTGGCTTTTTTGTTATCCGCCGTGTAGTGCAGGATGTGGGATTGTGAGACATTGCGCCCAAATTTTTTGGTATAGGTATCTTCAGCGATCTCACACACCACGCCTTGTATGTGCGCGGCATAGGTGCGCAAAAAGTCTTCTTGGTAGATTCTATCTATGGGCGTGCCTCTATCAAAGCCAAAGAGGCGCGATATGGGCTCAAAGCTTCGGAGATTGTGCCAGTTAGTGGGCTTGCTCGTGCGCTTGATACAAGGTGCGCAAAGCCGCCAAATCCTGCGCAGTGCGCGTATGGGGAGTGTGAGAATTTTGCATAGCATAGTAATCCTTTGTGTGGGTTGTGTGCTCTCGCTAATGCCTCTAACCCCATAGGCTTGGGCTTTGTGGCATTGCGGTGGTTGTTTCAAGCCCTAAATTGTAGCGCATAAAGCTTTAAATTTTGTGCGCACAAAGCTCTTTTTTGGTAAATTAGCCAACATACCAAGCAAAGACAAAAGAAAAACAAAACGGAGAGCGATGGGGCGTATCACACTTTGTGGCAAAGAGATAGTTATCAAGCGCGATGATTTGCTAGATTTTGGTATCGCGGGCTTTAATGGCAACAAGGCGCGCAAGTTTTTGAGCCTCTTAGATTCACAACACGAGGTTTTTGTGAGCTTTGGGGGCAACCAATCCAACGCAATGCAGGTTTTAGCAGCACTCACAAGCGCGCGCGGCAAGGAATTTGTGTATATCACGCCCCAACCCCCGAGGTTTTTGCGCGAGAATCCTATGGGGAACTTCGCCTTTGGGCTAGAGCACAATGTGCGCTTTGTGTTTGCCCCCGCTGGGAGCAGGGTAGCGGAGTTAGAAACTCTCGCGCGCGAGGTGTTTGCGCAGCAGCGAGCGCGGTATGGCGAGCGCGTGCTGTTTGTCCCGCAGGGTGGGAGTGAGGGGATAGCAATGCGGGGGATGGATGAGTTGGTGTGTGAGCTTTTAGATAATTTTGGAAATTTGGCTTGCACTCGGGAAAACGGCTCCGCAGGCTTGCAATGCGATAAGATTGTGGATTTTTTGGAAGGCACGCTCGGTTTGTCCGCTAACCTTCCAAAAAATCCACAAAGCTTACACAGCCACACCGCAAATACTAATTTTGCTGCTTGCAGTAGCAACCCCACAGAATCCACACCACGCCAAGAGGGCAAGCCAAGCGCGGAATGTAAGGCAGATTCAGAATCTAAAGAAAGTTTAGATTCTGAATCTAAGCAACTTACAGAATCCACCACTTCAAAAAATCCTAGCGAGGCTTTGCCCGATTCAAAAAATAGTGCGTGCGGTAGCACGAGCCGAGCAGAATCTATGCTAATAGATTCTGCCATTTTTGCGCAGCAAAAATCCAATCAAAAATCCCGTGCGGAGCACCCGCAAAAAGCGTCGTCGGGGTGGGAGAGGCTAAAGAGTTCTTACCCGCCCGCCCAAATCGGGAGCGACTTCGCGCGCGTGGCAAAGCCACTCGCCCATACCTGCACATTCAAGCCCCTCCCCCCTCTCGCATAAAACACAAGATTCTAAGAAACTAGAAAATATTCGTGAGAATGCGACTCTAAGAAACTTAAAATCTAAAACAGAGATTCTAGGAAACACAGAATCTAAGGCAATTGCAGAATCTAGCCCAATGGATTCACATTCTCACGGATATTCCCTAGATTCTCAAAATCGCTTGTTTGCGCAAAAAGAAAAGGGGTTTATCCCCTCCCCGCTCGCTAAAGCCCCGAAAAGAATAAAGCGCCGCTGTTTTTGCTGCGCTGCGCTTGCAACCCGTTGGGTCTTTTCGGCAGCCAAAAGTATATCTTTTGGCGGGAGAGCCTCGCTTTTTCCTTGTCTAGTTAAAAATGCTAAAAATGCACTACTGCATTTTTTTAACGCATTTTTGCCACCACGACAAGGGCGAGTGTCGGTATGCACTTGCGTGCTACACATTTTATTTGATTTTTGCTGTGCAAAAATGGCAGAATCTAAAGATTGAGAATCTTTAGATTCTGCTCGGCTCGTGCTTGCGCACGCACTATTATTGATATTTAGCAAAGCCTTGAACAAAGTTTTTTGAAGTGGGGGATTGTGTAAATGTTTTAGATTCTGAATCTGCACGAGATTCTGTGAGGCTAGATTCTAAGCCCACACGAGATTCTATATTTTCCTTACATTCCGCGCTTGGCTTTGCCTCGCTTGGTGTGGATTCTGTAAGCTTACCACTGCAAACAAAAAATTAGTCATTGCGGTGGTGCTTGTGGAGTTTTTGGCGGGTTTGGGGGTGGGAGCTACCTAGAGGGTAGTGACTATCCCCAAACTCGCCAAATCTACGCAATGATTACCCAAGGAGCCATTTTCCCGTAGGAAAGCCGAATTTCCTTTTTCGCTCAAAGCCCCCCTGCCCCTCTGCCCATACCACTCACAACAACCCAACAGGCACTTTGAGCACAACTTTTTTGGGCGCAAATAGCGGTGCGTGCTCGCAATCTCCCTCATACTCCAATCCCCCCGCATGCACATCTTGAGGGAAAAACACTCCCAAAATCCCGCTATGGAAAAACAAGCGGTGTGGCGGCATCGTGGGGGCGTGGTAGATAATGAGATCCTTGCTCTCATCATAGGGCGCAAGCGGCGTGAAATCCGCGATATGCCCCACTTCAAAGCACTCCGCCCCCGCCACGCATAGCTGAAAATCCACAAACGCCCTGTGGGATTCATAAAACGCCTGCGCGCGGGGCTTGAGAGGATAAGTCTGCTCGATAGCGCGCACGCCACTCCCTAGATCGTAGCTTATCTCCACCCGCTCGCTTTCCGCGCTGCTTTGTAGCGCGATGATACGCCGATGCAGCGCTGAATCTATCGTGAGTGCCTGCGTGAGATACTCCCTCACCTCCGCAAGTGCAGGGTGGCGTGCGAAAAACTCCCCAAACTGCTCCAAATGCCCGATGATTGCCATCTCTCAACTCCTCCTTCCAACTTCTCTAGTTTTTGCGTGATTATAGCATTTTGCCCCCGCCGTATCCATCACGTTAGACAAAAGATAGTAAAATCGCGCTTCTCTTTTTGAGATTTTTAGACTTTTAAAGACAAAGGCTGTGGTTGCTAAGGTGTGTTTTTGCGTGTGTGTCGCTACTCTCTGTGCTCTGTGCGCAATCCCAAATCGATTATGGCAAGCTCACTCCGCATACAGAATCTAAGCCAAACGCCCCGTATGTGGGCTTGAGTAGTGGCGTGGTGCTGCTAGGCTCTATCGCGGGGGCTGGGGTTTTATACCTGATGCCCGAGAGCGTTACCAACTGGAACAAAGAGGATATTTACTACCTTGACGTGAATTGGCGCGATAATGTCTCAAAGGCACTCGTGGCGGACAAGGACGATTGGCTGCTCAATTGGATTGGGCATCCTTATTGGGGCGCGGTGTATTATATGCAGCCTAGGAAGGCGGGCTATGGGTGGTTTGAGAGCGTGCTCTTTTCGTTTGTGGCGAGCACATTTTTTTGGGAGTTTGGTATCGAGGCGTTTGCGGAGGTGCCTAGCTGGCAGGATCTTGTCATCACTCCCGCCTTTGGCGCGCTTTTGGGAGAGCTGTTTTATCAAGCGAGTGTGCATATCTACGCGCACGATCGCACCTTGCTAGGATCTCGATCCTTTGGGGATTTTGCACTCATTGCTATGGATCCCGTGGGTGCGCTTATTGAGCTTGCGGAGCTTGATAGGCGATTTGGGATTAGCAAAAATGTCTTTTACACACGCCTTAGCCCCACGCGCTCACGGCGAGGGGATAGCGGTATCGTGCTAAGTTTGCATTATTTATTTTAGATTAAAGGAATACTATGCGTTTTGAAGTTTCACAAAAAGCCAAGCTTCCCACCAAATATGGGACATTTTGGATTCAGAGTTTTAGAGAGTATGTGGAGGATTTAGGATTAGGCGCGGCGCGGGATTTACAGAATCTAGAGGGCGCGCAGGATTTAGAGGGCGGCGGCACGCACGCAGCGCAAATCCCCCTAGCCTCTCCTAGAGAGCATCTCGTGGTTTTCACGCAGCATTTGGGCAAAATCCCGCTTGTGCGCTTGCATTCAGAATGCCTCACAGGCGATGTGTTTGGCTCGCTCAAATGCGATTGTGGCGAGGAGCTAGCGCACTCGATGAGGGCAATTCATTCGCACAAAGAGGGCGGTATGCTGCTGTATCTGCGCCAAGAGGGCAGGGGCATAGGGCTTTTTAACAAAGTCAATGCCTACGCGCTCCAAGATAAGGGGCGAGATACGATAGAGGCAAATCTCGAGCTTGGCTTGCCTAGTGATTGCAGGAATTATGAGATTGTGAGCGCGATTTTTCAGTCCTTTGGGATTAGGGAGATTGAGCTGCTGACTAACAACCCGCTTAAAGTAGATTCTCTAGCGCAATACGCCAAAGTCAGCAGACAAAGTATCATCGTGGGCTGCAATGAGCACAACAAGCAGTATTTGGAGATAAAAAAGCACAAAATGGGGCATTTGCTCTAAGGGTGTCCTAGGTGCCTTAATCCTAGGCTTAAGGTAAATATTTTACAATGTGTGTTTTTTAGAGTTTGTGAGGAGTGAAGTATGCGCACGATGATTAGCTATGATGAAGCCCTAGAGATTTTACACAATATCCCTCTAACTCCCCTCCCTAGCCAAAAGCTTATCTTTACCCAAGCCCTCAATCGCTACCTAGCCCAAGATATTTTCGCCCCTAGGAATGTCCCCTCCGTGCCCACTTCGAGTATGGATGGCTATGCCATAGCGAGCGCGGATATAGAATCTTTGCGCAGTGAGGGGCTGCGTATCCAAGCCACCAATAACGCAGGCACGCAGCGGGAGTTTGAGCTAGAATCTAAATGCACAATCCGCACTTATACAGGCTCGAGAATGCCTAAGGGCGCGGATACGATGATACTCAAAGAAGATGTGAATGAGATTTGCTCCCAAGGCAGGGAGTTCATAGAGCTAAAGAATGAAAATCAAGCCATTAGCCCTAAGCAATGGGTGCGCCAAGTGGGAGAAAACTACACCAAAGGGCAAAAGCTCTTAGAATCTGGCACGCGTATCACGCCCTTTGAGATAGGGCTCTTAGCAGATCTGAATCAAGTCTTTGTGCAGGTGGTGCAAAAGCCTAAAGTAGGGATTTTGAGCATAGGCGATGAGATCATCGAGGTGGGGGAGGAGAGCCACTCGAGCAATGTTTTGAGAAGTGTCAATAACCACTTGCTAAACGCCCTTGTCGAATCTCTAGGGGGCGAGGGCATACTTTACCCAAAAGTGGGCGATGATGTGGATTCTATCCGCGCACTCTATCGCCAAGCCCTCGCGCAATGCGATATTTTGCTAACCACGGGCGGTATGAGCGTGGGGGATTTTGACTTTACTAAAGACATTATGGACCAAGAGACGCAAATGGTGTTTAAAGGCGTGCGCCTAAAGCCCGGCAAGCCCGTAGCGTATGGAATCTACACTAATGGAAGCAAGCAAACCCATGTCTTTGGCTTGCCCGGCTACCCCAACTCGTGCGCAGCGACATTCCTGCTCTTTGGGCGCATTATCCTCGCACGATTGTGCGGCGGGAGTGCGGGGCAGCTCGTGCTAGAGGCGACTTTGCTCGATGAGGCGGTGCGCACGGATTCTCGGATGGAGTTTCGCGCGTGTGATGTGCAGCTGCGCGAGGGCAAGCTGTATGCGAGCTTTGCGCGCAAAAAGACTTTACAAAGCTCGATGATTGAAAATCTCGGTGCGCACACGGCGTTTGCAATACTGCAAGAAAATGGCGCGAGCTTGCCAAAGGGCGCGGTTGTGCCACTTTTGGTGTTTCGTGATTTGGTGTGAGATTTTTTGGTGTGAGATTTTAAAAAGGGAGGCAGAGGAATGATACGCATAGAATTTTTGGGACCTTTGAGCGCGCAGGAGCCCCTCGAGCTAGAAGTGGCAAACCTAGGGGAGCTGCGAGCGCACCTAGCGCAAAAGCCAGAGCTTAGCAAGTGGCTTGGAATCTGCGCGGTGGCGGTAAATGATGAGATCATCAAAGATGAGAATTTCGTGCTTAAAAATGGCGATAGAGTCCTTATCCTGCCCCCTGTGTGCGGTGGGTGATGCGCTATCTTAGCCTGTATCAGGGCGCGCTGCCCACAAGCGAGATTTATGAGGCGTGGGAGGCGTTTGCTAGGGAGCAAAACTGCGGCGCGATGTGTGTCTTTACCGGTATCGTGCGCCAAGAGGCGTCTAGAGAGGGAGAGCTTACAGAATCTAGCGCAAAAGAATCCAAAGAGGCAGAATCCCAAGGGAGAGAATCTAAGGAGGGAGAGCCCGCCTCATCGCACTCCATCTCATCACAACCTAGCACGCAAGCCCTTGTGCGCGCCCTAAGCTTTGATGTGTATGAGCCGCTACTGCAGAAGTGGTTTGAATCTTGGCAGGCAAAAGCCTCGCAGGCAGGCGCAGTGCTGCTGATGGCGCACTCCGTGGGCGATGTGGCACATACGCAAAGCTCGTATATGTGCGCGGTTATCTCCAAACAACGCAAAGCCGCACTTGGGCTCTATGAGGCGTTTATCGAGGATTTTAAGGCGAATGCGCCTATTTGGAAATACGATGTGATAGGCGATAGGCGGGTGTTTGCGCTTAGTCGCAGCACGCCCATTGAGGGCAGCGGGGTGCTAGATGCCACAAATCATCGCCTTTAGCGGCAAAAGCAATAGCGGCAAAACCACGCTTATTTGCAAACTAGCAGAGATTTTGCGCGCTCAAGGCAAGAGCGTGGGCGTTATCAAGCACGATCCAAAGGACAAGGCGGAGTTTGATACAAAGGGCAAAAAGGAGCGCAAGGATAGCTATAAATTTTCACTTGTGGCGCAAAATGTCGCGGTTATCTCGCCCAAAAAAAGCGTGATTTTTGGATTTTGCACACAGGGCGATGATGAGGAGCAAGAAAAAGAAAGTGGTGCGCAGGGCGATGGCGCGCAAAAAAATAGCGCGCAGAGTGAGAGTGCGTGCGTGGCGCAAGAAAATAGCGCGCGAGATGGTAGGGCACAAGGCAGTGGTGCGCGTGGGGTGCAAGGAGCTTTGAGTGCGTATGAGTTGCGCGAGTTTGAGCGTGCGCTGGAGTTTTTTGGCGCGTGTGATTATGTGTTTGTCGAGGGGCTAAGGACGCTGCCCTATAGGCGTATCATCGTGGCGCGCGGGGAGCTAGATCACGCTTATCTACCCTATGGCGTGGCGATAGCCATAGATAGGGAGTTAAGGGATCGTATCGATGTGGCGAGTGTGGGGGATTTGGAGGTGCTAGATCTCAACAATCCCCAAGAGATTTTAGATTTTATCGACAAGGAGTGCGTGTGCAAAGGATCAAAATAGGGATTTTGGTATCATCAGATAGGGCTTCTAGCGGCGTGTATGAGGATATTTCTGGCAAGGCGATTAGGGAGGTGCTAAGTGAGTTTATCGCCAATGAATGCGAGTTCGTGTATGAGGTGGTGAGCGATGACTTCGTGCCCTTAGAAGCGAGTTTGAAAAAAATGTGTGATGAATGCGCGTGTGATCTAGTCGTTACTACCGGTGGGACGGGACCTGCGCCTAGGGACATTATCCCTGAAGTAACCCAAAGCGTGTGTGAGAAAATGCTGCCCGGATTTGGCGAGCAAATGCGCGCAGTGAGCCTAAAGTATGTGCCCACGGCTATTTTGTCGCGTCAGAGCGCGGGCGTGCGGGGCAAGAGCCTTGTCCTCAATCTCCCGGGCAAGCCAAAGAGTATCAAGGAGTGCTTAGAGGCGGTGTTCCCCGCGATACCTTATTGTATCGATCTCATAGGCGGGGCGTATATCGAGCCAAACACGCAAGTTATCAGCGCTTTTCGCCCAAAGAGCAGTGTTTAGCGCAAGTTTGTTTGTAGCAAGCTTTGCGTATCGGCGATGTGAGCCTGCATTGCGCAGAATCTACTCGCTTAGATTCTGTATTTAGCGTTATCTTAGCAAGGAGCCCCAATGCCAGAGTATTATCTCAGGAGATTAGCCTATAAGGTCCTATCGTGGTTTATCCCAAAGCGAGAATGGCGCGTAGCGTTTGGCAAGAAAATGGGCTTTGGGGAGAGGGTGGTTAGTGTGGAAGAAGTAGATTTATACATACCAAGGGGTGTGTTAGATTCTATTAATTTGCTTGTGGGTAATGGGCATTGCGCTTTGAGCGATAAAAGCGGGAATCTGCACTCGGATTTTCAGTCACTTACCTCTAGTAAGCTCCTTCAATCCTCGCTTGATAACCCACTTTTCTCATCTCAAATCTTAGAATGCCCGGGCAAGCCAAGCGCGGAATGTAAGGCAGATTCAGAATCTAAGAAAAGAT
>CALVDZ010000001.1 GCA_944326445.1 uncultured Helicobacter sp. | reverse complement strand
ATTCGTGAGAACACGACTCTAAGAAACTTAGAATCTACAGAATCCAAAGCAGATTCAGAATCTAAGGCGGAGAATCTGGGAAGCACAGAATCTAAGACATTTACAGAATCTAGTCCAACAGATTCTAAAGTAATTACAGAATCTAAAGAGATTCTAAACAATGAACAAAGGCAAAGCCCAAGCGGCGTAGAACCTAGATTCAAGGTTTTGGAGTTAGATTCAGAATCTAGCTCCACAGATTCCAAAACCCTCACACAATCCACAAACACCAAAAAGCACAATCCAACAAACAAAAAGCGAGATTCTAAAAAATCATCAACACACCTAAGGAGCGCAAAAACCAACCCCACACACGATGAGAGCACCAAGCAACCTAGCTACCAAATCCTAGAATCCTCTAGCGATGATGGCGAGCCAAAGGGCAGCTCGGGCGTGCCCTGCCTCAATGTCCTAAGGGGCGAGAAACTCATCAATGTAGCCTGCGTAGTCGTGCGGTATTTTGGGGGCACGCTGCTGGGAGTGGGGGGATTGGTGCGCGCCTACACCGCCGCCACACACGACGCGATAGCCAATGCCAAAGCCACGCACGCCCTCATTCCCTTCACGCAGCAGCACACCATCGCGCTTTTTGTCCCCTATGCGCACTTCTCTAGAGCAGAATATCTCGCCAAGAGCCTATCCCTCACGATTGTCAAACAGGACTTTAGGGAATCTGGCGTAGAAATTTTGTGCCAAGGGACACAAAAAGCACTAGAGACATTCAAAAATAAGTTATAATACCGCTTTTTTAAGGAGCCAAAATGGAATTTTTTGCCACGCATTATTTGGGGTTCAAAGCCCTGCATTTAGTCGCGCTCATCTCGTGGATGGCGATGCTTTTTTATCTCCCGCGGCTTTTTGTCTATCACGCCGAAAATAAAGACAACCAAGACTTCATCGCCATTGTCAAGCTCCAAGAGCGGCGATTGTATGTCTATATCGGTATGCCAGCCTTTGTGCTCACTATCCTTAGCGGCGTGGCACTCATTCTAGCAAACACAGGGATTTTCCGCGATGGCGGGTGGTTTCACGCTAAGCTTTTGTTTGTGGTGCTGCTTGTTGTGTATCACTTTTTGTGCGGGTATTTTGTCAAGGCACTAGGTGATGGAGGCTGCCAAAGAAGTGGCAAATTTTTTAGAATTTACAATGAATTCCCCACAATCTGCCTCATTGCGATTGTGATTTTTGTCGTGATAAAGCCCTTTTAGGAGTGTGCAATGGCGAAGTTGTGGAGCGGGCGATTTGAGAGTGAATCTAGCAAGCTTTTGGAGGACTTTAACGCCTCCATTGGCTTTGATTGGCAGCTGTGGCGCGAGGACATACAGGGATCCAAAGCCCACGCCAAAATGCTTGCAAAGATTGGGGTTTTAAGCCATAGCGAGCTAGATTCTATCCTAGGTGGCTTGGAGCAAATCGCGGCGATGATAGAATCTAATCAGTTTGTATTTAGCAATAGTGATGAGGATATCCATATGGCGATAGAATCTAAGCTCACCCAACTCATTGGCGAGAGTGGCAAAAAGCTCCACACCGCGCGCAGTAGGAACGATCAAGTCGCGCTAGATTTTCGGCTTTTTACCCTTAGGGTAAACGCCTCCATCACGCGCGCTATCTTAGAGCTTATGCAGACTTTGCTCCATATCGCGCGCGAGCACACACACACGATTATGCCCGGTATGACACACCTCCAGCACGCCCAACCTGTGAATCTAGGCTTCCATATCGTGGCGTGGTGCTGCTCCCTGCAGCGTGATGTGCAGAGATTCCAAGATAGCTTAGAGCGCAACAACCTCTGCCCGCTAGGCTCTGGCGCGCTCGCGGGCACGCCTTATGGCAACGACAGGGATTTTTTGGCGCGTGAGCTAGGATTTCGCGCACCCACGCTCAATGCGATGGATTCTGTGAGCGATAGGGACTTCGCGCTGGATTTGCTCTATGATATCGCGATGCTGATGATGCATATCTCGCGTATCAGCGAGGAGCTCGTGCTCTGGAGTAGCGCGGAGTTTGGGTTCATCACGCTTTCAGATAGCTATAGCACGGGCAGCTCGATTATGCCGCAAAAGAAAAATCCCGATGTCCCCGAGCTGCTGCGCGGGAAAAGCGGGAGGAGCTTTGGCAATCTTATGGCACTCCTAAGCGTGATGAAATCCCTCCCCCTTGCTTATAATAAAGACACGCAAGAGGACAAAGAAAGCGTGTTTGATAGCGTGCGCACCGCACAAATCTCGCTAGAGATTCTGCGGGAGTGCCTCGCCACCGCGCACTTTAACGCCGAGAATATGCGCAAAATGGCGATGGTTGGGCATTTGAGTGCCACGGATTTGGCGGATTTTTTGGTGCGTGAGTGCGGGGTGCCCTTTAGGGATTCACACCATATCACGGGCAAAGTCGTGGCGTATGCAGAAAAAAAGGGCGTAGATATCAGCACACTCACCCAAGAAGAGCTCCAAAGCATAGATTCGCGTATCAAAGAGGGCGCGAGCGCGGTGCTTAGTATAGAATCTAGTATGCAAGCGCGCAACTCCCTAGGCGGGACTGCGAGCGTGCGCACCATTGAGCAGATTGAGAGCCTTGAGGCGTTTATCACGCGGGCAAAAGAGGCTATGGAGTGAGCTATGCAGGATAAGCAACGCCAGATTATCGATATGTTTGATTCCATCGCGCCCAAATACGATATGGCAAATCGCGCGATGAGCTTAGGGATTGACAAAGCGTGGCGCAGGGAAGCCTGCCGCCTCGCCTTTAAAGAGCTCCAAAACCCCCAAAACATCGTGATAGCCGACATTGCGTGTGGGAGTGGCGATATGATCACTGCGTGGATTCACAACGCCCCCCAAAATGCGCATATAGGGCAAATCTATGGCTACGATCCCTCCCAAGAAATGCTCAAAGTCGCGCACGAAAAGCTACGCGCTTTTAGCACTCCAAAAATCGAGCTGCTAAAAGGTGAGGCAAAAGCCCTGCCCTTTGGGAATGCAAGCATTGATATCCTCTCCATCTCTTTTGGACTGCGCAATGTCCTAGAATACAAGCAGGCACTTGATGAGTTTGTGCGTGTGCTAAAGCCCGGCGGGATTATCGTGATTTTGGAGTTTTTCAAGCCCCAAAACACAACGCTACTGCAAAAACTTATGGGCTTTTATACGGCTAAGATTCTGCCGTTTGTGGGTGGGCTCATCTCCTCAAACCTCAAAGCCTATCGCTATCTGCCCCAATCAATGCAAAATTTTGTGAGTGTGAGCGAGCTAGAGGAGCTTATGAAAGAGTGCGGTATGCGCACCCTCCACCTCAAAGGCTATAGTGCCAATGTCGCCACGCTATATATGGGAGCAAAACAATGAATACAAACCTAAAACACACTCCATCATCGCAGCCATATTCACGACTGCAATCCACTTTTGAATTTTTTGTCACTAGCTTTTGTTATCTCACTTTGATGTTTAGCACGCCTATCGCGTTTTTTACGAGCTCTATTGCACTCTTTGTGCTAGCATTTTTTTATCCCAGCAATGCCACGCGATATGCCTTGGGAATATGTATCATCATCAGTGGTTGTATTAGCTTTGGCGATGTGCCTTTTATATCGGATGTTGTTGGGTATTATGGCGCATACCAAAGACTGCTCTATGATGACTTGTTTAATGCAATCTTTAGTTTTAATAGTGGTATTGAGTTTATTGTTCCTCTGTATTGGACATTATGGACATTTATTTTTGGGGATATGGATTCACTAAGTTTTATGTTTTTAAATGCTCTTAGCATTGCCTCGCTTTTTTATCTTTGGCTTGAGATGTATGAAGTCAAAAAATTTGACAAAAAAGAAGCGGCATTTTGCGTTTTTTTAGCACTTTTTATGTTTTATTATTACATGTCCACTCATTTGCTTCGCCAGCTTTACTCCACGATTTTTATCCTCTTTGCCCTTAGCCAAACCAGCAAGCCAAAAATGCTCATATTTGTAGCAATAGGCTTTTGCTGCCATGTTACTGCGCCGATTTTTTTTGCTATCTTTTACCTACTTCGCTACCACTATAAGATTGGGCTATGGATTATAGGATTAGGATGTGTGCTACTAAGCACAGGTTCGTTTTTACCCCTTGTTTTTTCTTATGTTTCATTTATACCCGACTTTTTGACTAGCAAACTTCCGTATTATGTGGGATATGTTGAAAAATTTAGTCCCTACAATATCAAAACAATTATTCTCATAGGAATCATTCTAGTGGGACTGCATTATCGTCACAAAATCGATCCGGCTTGGCGATGGATTATTATAGGTTATGCGATGTTTTTACTCTGTGCGCAGATTGGACTTGTCCATCTTTTGCATCGCTTCAGTTCGATTTATCTCTATATCCCTCTTGGATATTTTTTGTTTTTGGTTCTACGCACTGATAAGCACCTTCTGATCTTAGGTTCTTTAATCGCTATTGTCTCCAAAATGTATGTATTCTATCTCCAACTCAAAAGGGACTATCCAGAAAGGGAGTGGTCTTTATTTAACCATGGCTTTGGTGGCGAATGGTTTTATTATCTTTTGCAGTAGGACAAGATCAAATGCGCATTGATTTGCACAACCACACGCCGCTATGCCACCACGCTAGCGGCACGCCCGAGGAGTATTTGCAGAGGGCTATCGCGCTTGGGATTGATATCTATGGCTTTTCCTGCCACGCGCCGATGGCGTTTGATCCAAAATATCGTATGGCACTGAGCGAGCTTCCGGAGTATCTCTCCACGATTAGAGGCTTGCGGGCGCGCTATAGCGGGCAGATTGATGTGCGCGTGGGCTTGGAGGTGGATTTTATCAAAGGCAGGGAAAACCTCATAGAATCTGCCGTGCTAGATTCACAAGTGGATTATCTCATCGGCTCGGTGCATTTTTTAAACGATTGGGGCTTTGATAATCCCGAGTTTATCGGGCACTACAAGCACACCGATATCGCGCAATGTTGGAGCGATTATCTCGATTCTATCATCGCGATGGCACAAAGCAGACATTTCCAAATCATCGGGCATTTTGACTTGCTCAAAATCTTTAACAACCCTCCCCCGCCCTCCCTACTCCCCAAACTCCGCCAAAGCCTAGAATCTATCAAGGACAATGGCTGCGTGCTAGAGATAAATAGCTCGGGGCTGCGCAAGCCCTGCGCGGAGCAATACCCATCGCGCGAGATTCTGAAAATGGCTAGAGAGCTAGAGATCCCCATCACTCTCTCTTCAGACGCCCATAGCATCGATCACATAGGCGCGGGATATGAGGCTTGCAGGGATCTCGCCCTAAGCCTTGGCTACACACATATCTGTGCGTTCAAAAACAAAGAGCGCGAGAGCTTTGCCCTCACTTAGCAAAGTTTTACATAAATGTTGTTAGAATCTTTGGCATAAAATATTTGTATCCTCTCTAAAAGGGCGAGTTTGGCAGACACCATCCAAAGAGTTTTATCACAAAAGATTATGCCTTTTGCGCGCACGCTGATGGGTTCCAAAGATCTGAGTATCGTGCTTTTTATCGTCGTGATTATGGCGATTATCATCGTGCCGCTGCCTAGCCACATATTAGACTTTTTACTTAGCATTTCTCTCGCACTCTCGGTGCTTATTATCCTAATGGCACTCTACATCGACAAGCCCACGGAGTTTTGGGCATTCCCCACGATTTTGCTCATCGTCACCCTCTATCGCCTCGCGCTCAATGTCGCCACCACGCGTATGATTCTCGCAGAGGGCTATAATGGCGCGGACAATGTGAGCAGTATCATCAACGCCTTTGGGCGCTTTGTCGCGGAGGGCAATTATGTAATCGGGATTATCGTCTTTAGCATTCTTGTGATTGTCAATCTCATCGTGATCACCAATGGTGCGACGCGCGTAACCGAGGTGCGAGCGAGATTCACACTCGATGCGATGCCCGGTAAGCAAATGGCGATCGACGCGGATTTAAACGCAGGGCTTATCAATCAAGAGGAAGCGCGCGCAAGGCGAGAATCCCTCCAGCAGGAAGCGGATTTTTATGGCACGATGGATGGAGCGAGTAAATTCGTCAAAGGCGATGCGATCGCCTCTATCATCATCACGCTTGTAAATATCATCGGCGGCTTTCTCATCGGCGTGTTTGAATACAACCTCAGCATCGCCCAAAGCGCGCAGACTTTCACGATCCTCACCATCGGCGATGGCTTAGTGGGGCAGATCCCCGCACTCATCATCGCCACCGCCACGGGTATCATCACCACGCGTGCAGCAAAAAATAGCGATAAGAGCTTTGCAAACGACATCGTTACCCAAATCATTGGCAATTCTAAGATTTTGCTCATCGTTGGCTTTATCCTCTGTATGTTTGCGCTCGTGCCCGGATTGCCCATCTCGCTTGGGTTTGTGGGGGTGTTCTTTTTTGTCATCGCGTGGCTTGGCAGCAGGGAAGATTCTAAAAGTTTTTTCCATATCATAGAATCTTGGCTCAATAAATACTTAAAGCTAAAAACTCCAGAATCTCCCAAGCCCACCGCCACTCCCGAGGACATAGAGCGACACAAAAGACAAAAAGAGCAAAAAAGCGAGGAGGAAATCCGCGAGCAAGAAGAGGCAATGCTCAATGAAGCCCTCAAAGTCGAGGTGCTAGAGATCCACCTCGGCTATAGTCTCATCAAGCTCGTTGATGTGCGTCAAAACGGCGATTTGCTAGAGCGCATACGCTCTATGCGTAAAAAAGTCGCGAGCGATTATGGATTTTTGATCCCACAAGTGCGGATAAAGGACAATCTCAATCTCGATCCCAACACCTACAATATCATCTTAAAAAGCGTCGTGATAGGTAGCGGCAGCGTGATGCCAGACAAAATGCTCGCGATGGACGCGGGTATGGTGGTGGATAAAGAGAGTATCGAGGGTATCCCGACTAAAGAACCTGTGTTTGGTATGGACGCGCTATGGGTGGATATATCCCAAAAAGACGAAGCAGCGATACAGGGCTACACGATTATCGATCCTGCCAATGTCATCACCACGCACCTAACCGAGCTTATCAAAGAATACGCCGAGGAGTTTATCACTATCGATGAAGTCAAAACTCTAATAAATAAGCTTTCTAACAAATACCCCACCATCGTTTCAGAAGCGCAAAATATCTCACTTAGCACGATTAAAAAAGTGCTCCAAAGCCTCCTACACGAGGGTATCCCTATCCGCGATATGATAACTATCCTAGAGAGCCTTGTTGATGCCTATCCCGTGCTACAAAACGATATAGATTCACTCGTGGAGCAGGTGCGCGCGCGGCTTTCTAGGACGATTACGGATTTGTATAAATCCGATGACAATATCCTAAAAGCAATGATCCTCTCTGCGCGCATAGAGCAATTCCTCTTTGGCAAGCTCAAAGACAGAGCCCTGCTGCTCAATGCCGATGAGAGTGAATCCCTAAGCACTGCCATAGCCTCAGAAGCCCAAAAGCTTAGCGATCGTGGTATCGTGCCTGTGGTGCTGCTCGTAGATTATCGATTGCGCAAAGGGATTGCTAATCTCATAGAGCAGTATCGCTTTAAATTTAGCAATCTGGGCAATGTCGCGGTGCTAAGCAATGCCGAGATCGACTCACATATCAGATACGAGCTACTCTCTGAGATTGATGCGACGCTATAAGGAGTTTTATGAAAGTTTTTCATCTCTCACACACCGATTTGGACGGCTACACTTGCCAATTTATTGCCAAGGAGTTTTTTAAAGATATTGTGTTTTTTAATGCCAACTACGGCAAGGAGGTGGGCGTGCGGATAGATTCTATCTTAGAATCTATCCGCTCAGACTTCACCCAAAGGCTTAGCGCGAAGTTTGAGCTCCACAATCCCCTCTCTTATCTCATACTAATCACGGATTTAAACCTCACGCTTACAGAATCTATGAACCTAAACCAAAAAGTCCAAGATCTAAAAGAGCAAGGCTATGAGATAGAGCTTACACTCCTAGATCATCATATCAGCGGGCAGGAATGCGCTAATAAATATCCGTGGTATTTTTTAGATTCTACGCGGTGTGCGAGCAAAATCACTTGGGAGTATCTCCTAGAGCACTACACGCTACAAACCCCCGCTAGTAAGCCGTGGCTACACAATCTCGTGGAGATGACAAACTCGGTGGATATTTGGCTAGAGGATGGCTACAACTTCGAGTTTGGCAAAGTCGCTATGGGTATGATTAGCTCTAGCAATGAGCTCAATCGCTTTATGTTTGAACGCGAGCATAGATTCTATAAATTTCGCCTCATAGAATCCACCAAAGACTTCCTAGAGCGAGAAAATGGCGCAGTGGAGTTTGACAACGCGCTTTTTTGTCTCAAAAAGCAAATCCTAGGCGGCGATCCGCACACACAAACAATGGATTCTATCACTTCACAAGCCCAAGTGAGGCTACTGCAGGACAAAAAGCAAGAGTGCTCCATCCACTTCCAAGACAGGCTAGGATTTTTGAGCTATAGTATGGGCGGGATTAGCGTGCTGGCTAATCTCTTTTTGCGTGCCAATGCTGAGTATGATTTCTACCTTGATGTCAATAGCAAGGGCAATGTGAGCCTACGCGCCAATGGCAAATGCGATGTGAGCGCGCTTAGCAAGGAGTATTTTAATGGTGGCGGACACAAAAACGCTGCTGGCGGCAAGATAGAGGGCTTTAGAGAGAGCTTTTGCTACGCAGAGATTAAAAAGCAAGTCCTCCAAAAGCTACAGATTCTATAAATCCCAAAAAGGAGTGTGCAATGAGCAAACCACACACAAAAGATTCACAAATCTCTATCCAAGAGCTCGCCACGCAGCTTATCGATACGCTTAGTGTCGCGCTGTATTATGCCGGGGTAAAAAAAGAGAGACTAGAGGACGCGCTAGAGTGCTATGAGGCGTTATTAGATTCACTAGAATATGATGATGAGAGCCCCTATGGTGTGGAAGAGATGATAAAGAGTATAGAATCTTTGCGCCAAACCCACGCCGAGCTTTTTGCCCAAAATCCCCCAAAGAATTAGCCTATGAAGACAATCCGAGTTTGTATCCTCTTTAGCGGCACAGGGAGCAATATGCTAAACCTCATCCGCACCCTGCATTTGCGCGAGTTTGTCGATGAGGAGGATCGTGTGTGTCGCCTCGAGGTAGTCGCCACGCTGTGTAACAACCCACAAGCCAAGGGCATACAAGCCCTGCAGGAGTTTCATATCCCATGCCTCGTGCTCTCTCACAAGGGCTTAGAGCGCGAGGAGTATGACGCGCTGCTCGTGCGCGAGATTGCGCGCTATGAGCCTAGTTTGTGCGTGCTCAGTGGCTTTATGCGGATTCTCACGCCTATCTTTACCCGCCACATACGCGCTATCAATATCCACCCCTCATTCCTGCCCCACCACAAGGGCGCGCACGCGATTAGAGATAGCTTTTATTCCACGCAGGATTTTGGCGGTGTGAGCGTGCATTGGGTGAGCGATGAGCTAGATTCTGGCGCGCTCATCGCCCAAGAAAAGCTCCCAAAAATCGCTGGAGAATCCTTGCAATCTTTTGAGAGTAGAATCCACGAGCTAGAATACAGGCTTTTCCCACAGGCACTTTTGCGCGCGCTCAATCTCCGCACTAAGGGCTAAAATGATAGAATCTATCGCCCCACTTCTGCCCTTTGTCACTATCGCGATTCTCATCACTATCGCTGTGCCCCTAAGCACCGCGACAAAAATCCCCATCGTGGTTACTGAGATTTTGCTAGGTATTGCGGGGCGGTATTTTGGGCTTATAGATTCAGAGAATGCCTATATCCCGATTGTGGCAAATATCGGCTTATTGTTTTTGATGTTTTTGTGCGGGCTTGAGGTGGATTTGAAGTCCTTCCTCTCTATGGGGCGCACATTCCTCTATCAAGCACTTTTTTACTTTCTGAGCCTCTATGCGCTTTCAAGCGCGGCAGTGGTGCTACTCAAATTGCCGCTTATCTTTATCGCGCTTTTGCCCGTGATGAGCTTAGGTATGATTATGGCGCTTATCCGCGATTATGGCAAGCACAAGCCTTGGCTCAATCTCGCGCTAAAAATCGGAATCCTAGGCGAAGTCGTGAGTATAGCCGTGCTTGTCACGCTTGAGGGTGTATATCGCTATGGTTTTAATTGGCAGCTAGGCGAAAACCTCTTAATCCTTGGCATATTTTTGGTGTGCATTGTGGGGGTTTTTAAGCTTGCTAATATCTTATTTTGGTGGTTTCCTAATCTCAAGCTCCTCCTCCTCCCCCACGATGATACCAACTCCCAAGATTTGCGCTTTGTGTTTATGCTCCTGCTTGTCTTTATCGTGCTCACTACCGGCATACATTTAGAAAAGGTGCTAGGGGCGTTTATCGCAGGGGTGATCCTCTCGACTTATTTTAAATACAAGCACACTCTGCCCCAGAAGCTAAACGATATGGGCTTTGGCTTTTTTGTGCCATTTTTTTTCGTGTATGTGGGCACGACGATCGATATACCCAGCGTGCTGCAATCCCCCGCTATCCTGCTGCACGCGCTTTTTATCATCTTTGGTATGCTTGCTATCCGTATCAGCGCGTCTATGCTCGTGTTTTTGCGCTTTTTTAAAAGTCTCAAAAACACCCTGCTCTTTGCCCTTAGTGATTGTATGCCGCTCACATTTTTGGTTATCACAGCGAGTATGGGACTGCAATTTGGCGTTATCTCACAATCCCTGTATATCTCGTGCATTTTTGGCGCGATCTTTGAGGGGATATTTTTTAGTATCGCCATAAAGCTCATCTACACTTGGCAAAAGCCTCACAAGCAGGATATACTATAATGTTTAAAAACACATAAGGAGCTAGCAATGACAATATTTGAAAAAATCGTCGCGGGCGAGATCCCCTGCAAAAAAGTGCTAGAAAATGAGAAATTTTTGGCGTTTTATGATATCGCCCCAAAAGCAGCGATCCATATCCTTGCAATCCCCAAAAAATGTGTCAAGGACTTCCAAGAGGCAGATTCTGTATTGCTAGGGGAGCTTAGCGGCTTTATCCAAGAAGTCGTGAGGACTCTAGGCATAGACAAAAGCGGCTATAGAATCCTAAGCAACATAGGCACAGATGGCGGGCAGGAGGTGCCACATTTGCATTTTCACATACTCGGCGGCGAGAAACTCGGCAGCTTTTGAGGACAACTCTAGCAAATTTATAGTAAAATACCCGCCCAAATCACTCCAAACTAAGAAAAAGGATAGCAATGAAACAAGTAGCCGGTATCCAGCTTATGCAAGGTGTCAAAAGTATCCGCGATATAGATGTGCGCGATAAACGCGTGCTTATCCGTGTGGATTTCAATGTCCCGATGGACGAGGACTTTAATATCTCTGATGATACGCGTATCCGCGAGGCATTGCCCACGATAAATTATTGCATTGACAATGGAGCCAAAAATATCACACTTGTGAGCCACCTAGGGCGTCCCAAAGGGCACGCGCCAGAGTTTTCGCTCAAGCATATCCTAAAGCGTGTGGAGCGACTGCTAGGCAAGGAAGTGGCGTTTGCTGATAGTATAGAATCTGTCAAAGTCCTGCAAGAGAGCATCAGCACCGCAAATGCCGTGATACTGCTAGAAAATATCCGCTACTACGAGGGCGAGGAAAAAAATAGTGATGAGCTCTCTGCTAAGCTTGGCGCACTCTGTGATGTGTATGTCAATGACGCCTTTGGCACGAGCCACAGAGCACACGCCAGCACCTATGGTATCGCCAAATATACCAAAGAAAAAGTCGCAGGAATCCTGCTCAAAAAAGAAATCGACTCCTTTGCCAAAGCCCTAGCCAATCCCCTTAAACCCGTGCTACTCATCGTAGGCGGGAGCAAGGTAAGCTCCAAGCTCACTCTACTTTATAATATCCTAGATTCAATCGACAAAATCATCATCGGCGGCGCGATGAGCAATACTTTCTTAAAAGCGCGCGGATTTGATATGCAAAAATCCCTCGTAGAGGACGATCTCGTGCCTGAAGCGCGCAAGATCCTCGATACTGCCAAAGAAAAAAAAGTCAAAATCTACCTACCCGTGGATGTCGTGAGCACCGATGATATCAAAAAACACGAGCATATCAAGGTTACTCCCGCTCAAGATATACCCGAGGGCTATATGGCAGTGGATATAGGACCAGCGACGACAAGGCTTTTTGGCGAGGTGGTGCGGGATTCACAAACGATTATATGGAATGGACCCTTGGGGATTTATGAAATCGGCGCGTTCTCACGCGGGACATTTAGCCTCGCGCACGCCGTGAGTGATACCTACGCCTTTAGCCTCATCGGTGGAGGCGACACTGCCGATGCGATTGATAAGGCAGGCGAGCGGGATAATATGAGCTTTATCTCCACAGGCGGTGGGGCGAGCTTGGAATTGCTAGAGGGCGAAGTGCTGCCAGCGTTTGAAGTGCTAGATAAAAAGGATTGATAGCGACTTGTCGTAAGCGTTTTTCAAAGATTTATCACAAAGGAGCGTTATGCCAGAGCATACATATCATATCAATAGCACCCCCGAGCTCAAAACCGCTAGGAGCTTAATGCTATGGGGCATTGGTATCTATATCGTAGGAAACTTATTTGGAATCGTGAGCGACGCGCTTGGCGGGCTAGCTATGCTCGTTGGTATCGTTGTAGGGCTTATAGGATTATACAAATTCTCCAAACTCACGCAATCTCGGGTTTTTAAATACTACTTTCTTTTATTTATCACGCCTTTTGTCGCGCTCTTTGTGGGCGTTATATTTGCTTTGCAAGGGATATTGACATCCTTGCAAACCCCGCTTCTCATCATATTCGCTATTGCCTATGCTATCGCCTACATCTACTATGCGCGCAAGATGAGCCACATTATGGCATACCTCACGGGCAACCGGGAGTTCCTCACCGCGTGGAAAATCTTTAAAATCGCGCTGATAGCCTCATTGATACTAGGGGGAGTTATCGGCTTTAGCGCGGGCTTTGGGGATTATTCCGTAGATTCTGGCGGGGCGTTTGCGTTTATCCTCCTTATTGTTGGCTTTATCGTAGGGATAGTGTTTCTCATCTCCCAGATCTTTGTGCTTATGGGCGTGTATAAGATACGCGAGGCAAAAGTCCTAGAGCCCAATGCACTCACTATCTAAGGCAGCGCGCAATGTATCCCTTTATCACGCTTTTTGTAAGCTATGATAGCAAATCCGCTCCTTACAGCGCAGCATCTCAAAAAAAGCAAAATCGATGAGCCACACGCCCGCTTTTTCTATCATTATCCCCACTTATAACGCGCAAAGCTCCATCGCACGCGCATTAGAATCTTGTATCAAGCAAAGCTTTAACGATATTGAGATTCTCGTGATTGATGATTGCGGGAGTGATGATTCTGTGCGCATAGCACAGGCTTACGCCCTTAGAGATTGCAGAATCTCAATCCACCACAATCCCCGCAACCTCAGGCTATTCCAAACGCGCCTAGCAGGAGAGAGAGTCGCCAAGGGAGCGTATATCCTCTGCCTTGATGCCGATGATTATCTCACGCCCACTGCGTGCGAGCGAGCCTATGAAGCAGCGCAAAAAAGCGTTAGCGACGCAACCACGCTTCAAAGCCTCCCCGATATTGTGCATTTTAAAGCCCGCTACCAAGGGAGCAAAAATGCTAGCCTGCTAGAAAACCTCAAGCACAAAGCACGCTATATCCTCCCCACCCAATGGAGTGCCAAGCCACTGCGAGATTCAGAGATAGCTCATAATTTTTTCCTAAAAAGCAAGCATTTTCCTAAATTTACCCTTTGGGATAAATGCTATAAAGCTTCCCTTATCAAGCAAGCTCTGCCTTATTTTGAAGATATTCCCACTTCGCTCAATATGGCAGAGGATATGCTCAAGTTTTTTGTGCTCGCTAGTCTGGCTAAAAGCTATGTGAGCGTGGATGCTCGGCTGTATGTGTATTGTCTCAATGCCACTTCCATCACCCAAAGCCAAAGCGCGCGTGAGAAAAAAATCCGCGATATGCGCCACATTATCAAGGCATTAGAGAATCTAAGCGAGGAGCTCCACACCCCGCACGCGCGCGAGATCGCCCGCACGATGAGCGATCATCTCCGCGCCCTCATCGTGCTAGAATCCCGCTTTGATAGCTGCATAAGCACGGAGGGGGGGGGCAGCACAGGATTTAGAGAATCTAGCGCGACAGAATCTAACACAGCCACCAACGCGACAGAATCTAGCGTGCTCATCGCACACGCCGCACGACACCTCGCACACCTCGCGCTCTCTAGATTCTCTACGGCGCATACGGCGCACCTCTTGGGATTCTCTATGGCGCGCCTCGCCCTACCTGCGCGCTTGCATAGATTCTCTGCGATTTTGGGATCGCTCCCTTACCTATGTGCGTATCCTTATCTATATCCTAAGTTTTGGCAGGCTCAAGCTCTAGATCCTGCCCTCACGGAGCGTAATAACCTCTCTAGGGAGGTTGCCTAATGCTACGCTTCCTCCTCCTTGGGGCGAGTGATTGCGCCAATCCATCAGCAATCACAAAAGAGCAGCTAAAGACTTGGGAATCACAAGCCCTCATCACCTACCTAGGCGAATCTAGCGAGGTGCGCGATCATATAGGATCGTGCTCCTGCGTGGTGCTACCGAGCTACTACAAAGAGGGCGTGCCGCGTGTGTTGCTCGAGGCGATGAGTATGGGCAAACCCATCATCACAACCAATGTCAGCGGCTGCAAGGAATGTATCAAGCCACCATTTGCTAGCGAGGGCGAACTCCTCATCGGAGAAAATGGAATCCTCATACCGCCAAAAGACCCAACCGCCCTCGCACACGCCTTGCAAACTCTAGCAGCCCTCTCCCGCACGCAGCTTCTCAAAATGGGCGAGGCGGGCAGGCAGTATGCCAAGGAGCGATTTGATATCGCACGCGTGATTGCTTCCTATCACGACGCCATCGCCTCTTATCACGATACCACCGCTTCCTATCATCGCGCCCCTGCTCTCCACAAGGACGCCCCCACACCTACAGAATCTATAGATTCTAAAAAATCCAAAAAATCCACACAATCCAAAAAGGCGCGCCTAGTCTTTGTATCCAATACCGCGTTTGCGATGCTCTGCTTCCGGCGCAATGTCTTAGAATCTCTGCATAAGGCAGGCTATGAGATCCACATCATCACGCCCCTAGATTCTCACGCCCTAGCTCTGCGTAAGTGCGGCTTTGCCACGCACCACATAGCAATAGATTCTAAAGGACTAAATCCCATAAAAGACTTCAAAACCGCGCTAAATTTGCGCAAAATCCTAAAATCCCTCAAGCCCGCGATGGTGTTTCATTACACGATTAAGCCCGCCATTTATGGCTCGCTAGTGGCAAATGCCCTGCGTATCCCAAATATCGCGGTTATCACGGGGCTTGGCTATGTGTTTATCGATGGTGGGCGCAAAAGGGCGATTTTGCGCGCGCTCGTGTGTGCAATGTATAAAATCGCGCTTAGAGGCACTAAAGAAGTGTGGTTTCTCAATCCCGATGACAAGGCGCAGTTTTTAGAATCCAATCTCATCACACCCGCCCAAGCCTTTTTGCTCGATAGTGAGGGCGTGGATACACGCTACTTTAGCCCACACTATGGCACGCACGGGGCTATAGAGCGCACGCACAAGGCACACACAAGCCCCGCCCAAAAGCCAGATTGCGTGCATTGTGTAGCTGATATTACAGAATCTAGCGCGCCCACGCCGAGCACCCCAAGCACACTCGCCAAAAGCACGCTAGAGGCAACCACTCTGAACGCACCCGCGCCAAACACGCGCACCACAAGCACCCCAAATGCGCTCGGCGCACCCACGCCTAGCGCACTCGCTCCGAGCGCGCAGGATTTTCGCGCCCTGCTCATTGCTAGAATGCTTTGGGATAAGGGCGTGGGCGAGTTTGTAGAAGCCGCTAGAATCCTACTAGATACCAATAAGGGGGGGGGATATAGGCTAGAGTTTTTCATCTCATTACACGATTTTTCTCTCCCCACACCGCAACACACACATTTCCCATTTCTTTGCACCATTGCACCACACACAACGCCTAAGCGAGATTCTCTACTCGCGCGATCTCACAAGGCTTGCCCTAGCCCTCTTAACCACTCTCTCTATCCCCACACCACAAGGACTGCTGTATGAAACAACTCCCCAAAATCCTCCAAGTAGGCAAATTCTATCCGCCCGATCTAGGCGGGATTGAGCGCGTTATGCAAGATATTTGCGACGCCTTCAACGCCCAAGGCTTCATCTGCGATGTGCTCTGCTCCAATTCTGGCAAATATTTCAAACTCGATATTTTGGACTCAAAAGCCAGAATCTACCGCACCAAAAGCTATGGCAAGCTCGCTAGCACCTCCATCACGCCCCAAATGATCTACTTTCTTAGAAACCTCGCCCGCTCTTATGATATTTTGCATTTGCACCTGCCCGATCCGATGGCAAACCTCGCGCTAATGTGTGCGAACTTGCGCGATAAAAAAGTCATTTTGCATTGGCACTCTGATATCATCAAACAAAAACACCTCCTAAAGCTCTACAAGCCCCTGCAGTCGTGGCTGCTAAGGCGCGCCGATATAATCATAGGCACGAGCCCAAAATACATCAAGCAATCAAAAACCCTGCAAGCCTACAGGCACAAATGCATCTCCATACCGCTTGGCACGACACCATTTGCGCCACAAAGCTTAGCACCCCAAAGCCTAGAGCCCAAAAACCCAAAAAGGCTCATAGCAATGGGGCGATTTGTGAGGTATAAGGGCTTTGAATACGCCATTAGGGCGATGGAGTTTTTGCCAGAGGATTATCATCTCTCCATCAATGGCGATGGGGCACTAAAGCAAGAATTACACAATCTCATAACCGCGCTTAGGCTTGAAAACAGAGTGAGTATCAACAATCCCGGATTTCTCTCAAGCAAGCAGCTTTACCAAAAATACGCCAAACACGGGATTCTCGTGCTACCCTCTTTTAGCAAAAATGAATCTTTTGGACTCGTGCAAATCGAGGCGATGAGCTATGGCGTGCCCGTGGTATCGTGCGCGATAGAGGGCTCGGGCGTGGATTGGGTAAATGAGCACGGCTATAGCGGCATAGTCGTGCCTCCAAAAGATCCTAGAGCCCTCGCGCGCGCCGTGGAGCAAATCGCCAAAGACTATGCGCGCTTCTCCCAAAACGCCAAAGCCCGATATTACGAGCATTTCACTAAAGAAAAAATGATAGATTCACTAAAAGAGCTTTATATACGACTATTAAGGGGGGGGGCATATAAAAAACTAATCTCTATTTTTCTCGCCGCGCACCCTGCTCCCATAGCCCACCCCTACACCCACCGCGCAAAGCCACCTCTCGCACACATCATACGCCCAAACACAAAACCCACAGAATCTAAAGCCCTCGCTATAGATTCTCTCTCATCGTGCGCCTACCACATAGGCTATATCCGCACGCCCCCTCTACACTCATCTAACCCCACCACAAGGGCTGCCGTATGAAAAAAGCAAAAATCCTCCTTTTAGGCAAATTCTATCCCCCCACCATCGGAGGCATAGAAACCACTATGCAAGATATTTGCGAGGGGCTAAATGCTAGCGGGTTTGTCTGCGATGTGCTCTGCTCGCACACGCGCTGGCATTTTGGCTATGAGATTGCCCAATCTGGCGCGAGAATCTATCGCACCAAAAGCTATGGCAAGCTCGCTAGCACCTCCATCACGCCACAGATGATTTTCACACTGCGCCGCCTTGCTCAAGGCTATGACATTATCCATTTACACCTGCCCGATCCGATGGCAAACCTCGCGCTAATGTGTGCGAACTTGCGCGATAAAAAAATCATTTTGCATTGGCACTCTGATATCATCAAACAAAAACATCTCCTAAAGCTCTACATGCCCCTACAGTCGTGGCTGCTAAGGCGCGCAAACCTCATCATAGGCACGAGCCCAAAATACCTTGAGCAATCTCCATTTTTGCAAGCCTACAAACACAAATGCGTCGCAATCCCCTCTGGCGTGCAGCTCCCCGCTCACATAACCCCACCGCCTAAGCGCAACCTCACACAACTCTTTGCGCTCGGACGCCTCGTGCCATACAAGGGCTTTGAATACGCTATCAAAATGATGCAACACCTCCCCAAAGAGTATCGCCTCTGTATCGGGGGCAAGGGCGAGCTAGAATCTAGCCTAAAGCAGCTCGTGGCAAGCCTCAAACTCCAAGATCGCGTGGAGTTTTTGGGCTTTATCGCCGATGAGAGTCTGCCTAGATTCTATCAGGAATGCGGGATTTTCATCTTCTCATCTATCAGCAAAAACGAAGCCTTTGGACTCGTGCAAGTCGAGGCGATGAGCTATGGTATGCCCGTGGTATCGTGTGCGATAGAGGGCTCGGGCGTGGATTGGGTAAATGAGCACGGCTATAGTGGCATAGTCGTGCCTCCAAAAGATCCTAGAGCCCTCGCGCGCGCCGTGGAGCAAATCGCCAAAGACTATGCGCGCTTCTCCCAAAACGCCAAAGCCCGATATTACGAACATTTCACTAAAGAAAAAATGATAGATTCACTAAAAGATCTCTATACGCGACTCCTAATGGGGGGGGGGGCAGCCCTAAAGTCTCTATCACGCACTACACCAAGGGGTAGGCTATGTCGTGCTTACTCCTTATCGTATGTGTCGTGTGTGCCGCTCTCCTCCTATGGGAGGGCGGTATGAGAGAGAGTCTCCTATTTATCGCCTCGCGCTTCCCCTATCCGCTCGTGGGTGGAGATAGGATCACAAACTACAATATTTTGCGATTCCTCTCACGACACTACGATGTGCATTTTGTCGCCATCACGCACACGCCCCTAGAAAGAGATGCCCTAGATTCTATCGCGCCCTTTTGCAAAACCTGCAAGGTGTTTTATAAATCCAAATACCGCTCGGCGTTTCAGAGCCTTCTAACACTTTTTGGCAAAGAGCCTCTGCAAGTGGGGTATTATTACTTCCACGATGTGCAGCACTACGCACAAGAGATCGTGCGCACGCATAAGATTCAAAAACTCCTATGCGCGCTTGTGCGCACTGCCAAATACGCCAACGCCCTGCCCATACCCACAAAAGCCATCAATATGGCAGATTCACTAGCCCATCATTACCAACACGCCATCGCCAACACACACTCCCTCATATGGAAGACAATCTACAAAATCGAGTATAAACGCCTGCAACGCTTTGAATCTCAGTGTGTGCGGGAGTTTGGGGCAAGCCTCTTTTTTAACCACAAAGAGCAGCAAATGTATGAGCACCTCGGCAATGCCCTGCTCGCGCCACACGGAGTAAATCCCGCGCTATTTAGTATGGCATACGATGATACGCGCTACAAGCACACGATATGCTTTTTTGGCAAGATGGACTATCGTCCCAATATCGAGGCGGTGCGGTGGTTTGTCAAACACGCAATGCCCCTGCTTAGCGAGCGTATAAATCTCATCGTGCTAGGGGCAAATCCCACCAAAGAGCTCACAAAGCTCCAAAGCGCGCGCATACATATCTCGGGTTATGTGGAAAACCCCTATGAGATTCTGTGCTCGTGCCTGTGCGTCATCGCCCCTATGCAAAGCGGCGCGGGCATACAAAACAAAATCCTAGAATCTATGGCATTAGGGCAAATCGTGCTCACCAATCCCCTTGGGGCAAATCCTATCAAAGAGGCGCGGCACAATGAGCATTTGCTAATCGCCCATAGCGCGCAAGAATTCGCCCACTACATACACGACATAGCGCACAACACACAAGGCTACCAACACCTAAAAGCCAACGCCAAGGCACTTGTGCGCGCCCACTACACTTGGGAGGCTTATGGCGCAGTGCTCCAAAAAGCCCTAAAATCCAACACACCCACTCACAAGGAGGCATTATGCTAAAAATCCGCTCCAAAGCCCCACTGCGACTAGGACTCTGCGGGGGCGGCACTGACATAGAAGCCTATAGCGCGCGCTATGGGGGATTGGTGCTAAATAGCACGATTTCTTTGTATGTGCATTGCACAATCCTTGAGCGCGCAGATTCACACATTTACTTTGAGATTGCTGACACTAAAGAGAGCCTTTTGCTCCCCTCTAGCTCTCATTTAGGACATATAGGGGGGGGGGCAGGAGATAAGTTTGCGCTCTATAAGCAGATTTACAACAAACTTTGTGCGATGTTTGCCCTGCCACCGCTTAGCTTTAGTCTCTACACTTATTCTGATGTGCCTAGTGGCAGTGGGCTTGGCGGGAGCTCCACGCTCGTGGTGGCGATACTCAAAGCCTTTTGTGAATGGATCAATCTCCCGCTAGGAGAATACGACATAGCTAAGCTCGCCTATGAGATAGAGCGCGAAGAGGTGGGCATAGTGGGCGGCGCGCAGGATCAATACGCCGCGACTTTTGGCGGATTCAACTTTATGGAATTCTATGAGGATAAGAAAGTCATCGTCAATCCCCTGCGTATCAAGCGATTTATCATCAACGAGCTTGAAGAGTCTATGGTGCTCTACTTTACTAATATCACGCGCAGCGCGAGCCTCATCGAGGAGGAAAAAATCAATATCCTGCACCAAGAAAAAAGCCTTGAGGCGATGCACAGAGTGAAGCGGGATTCTGTCATAATGAAAGAGCATCTGCTAAAAGGCGAGCTGGGGGCGTTTGCCAAGGTGCTTGGCAAATCGTGGGAAAATAAGAAAAAAGTCGCGCACAATATCAGCAACACCCATATCGACACAATCTACGACATAGCTCTACAAAATGGCGCATATAGCGGCAAGGTAAGCGGTGCGGGCGGCGGGGGATTTATGTTTTTTATGGTAGAGCCCCAATACAAAAAATCTCTCACTAACGCGCTTAATGCGCTTAGCGGGCATTGCGTGCCTTTTAGCTTTGTCAAAGAGGGCGCGCTGGGGTGGAAACTCTATGAATAGCGAAGTGATAATCCTCGCTGGAGGGCTGGGCACGAGGCTAAGAAGCCATATCGGCGAAGCGATCCCAAAACCTATGGCGCCCATAGGCGATATTCCATTTTTGCAGATACTCCTTAGCAAATGCGCGCGCGAGGGATTTTCACGCGTGATTTTGTCCGTGGGGTATAGGCAAGAGGTGATTATGCGATATTTTGGGGAGCGGTTTTTGGGGCTTAGGATTTGCTATGCTAGGGAGAAAAGCCCACTGGGCACGGGTGGCGCGCTGCTCCAAGCCCTAAAGCTTGCCCAAAGCCCCTATGTGCTGCTGCTCAATGGCGATACATTTTTTGAGATAGATTTTAGGGATTTTTTGGCACGCCACCGCGCGCCCTCGCGACTGAGACTCGCCCTAACCTTGATGCAAAACACGCGCTATGGGAGCATAGAGCTGGATTCAGAGGGCTTTATCACGCGCTTTAGCACAGATTCTACCTCCGCACACTCCCTCATCAATGCGGGAGTGTATAGCCTATCGCGGGATATTTTTGAGGGCTTTTGCTTGCCAAAAATCTTTAGCTTTGAGGATTTTATCGCGCAGCATTACGGGGAGATACTCGCGAGCGGGGAGGTGTATGAGGCGAGGTTTATCGACATTGGTATCCCGCAGGACTACCTGAGGGCGCAGAGCTATCTTAGTGGGCTAGGTTTGTAGAATCTAGTTTGGTTTATAGTCTGCGCCAACTAGCGGCGTTATAGAATCTAAACCAACCCAAGCACTAGATTCTGTAATTGCCTTGGAATCTATGCAATTAGATTCCAAATCTTTGGAGTAGATTCTGTAAATGTATGCGCGCCATTGTGGGGATTGGGATATTTCTTTTGAAAGATTTTACTATAAATGTTTGCATCAAAATTCTTTCTTTTATTCCCTTCCAAACTCCCCTCACAAAAAATAATCTTTTAGCGATAACTATTTTCCATAATACTATAATATTTTTGTTTATGCCAAATATTGCAAGCCTCCAACAACGATGATTTTCCACTTCCATTTACTCCAACCAAGATGACCAACTTAGCATTTTCTGCTCCCCTAACAATTAAGTCATCAAATCTCTTAAAATTTTTGACTCGTATCTCTTTAATTTTCATTTTCTGCTCCCCCTTATAAATCCACACCCTCCCATATTGCTTCGGAGGTAAGATTGATTTGAGATTACTAAATAAATCTTAATTATTTTCCATTTGTCCATGAATATAAAGATGGATTTTTAAATCTTTAATCAAGTTTTGCATTTTTAAAACAAATATCTCTTGGTAAATCATTTACAATGCTCCAAATAAAATCAAGATATATGTTATACTTACATAATACAAAATTTTATTTTAGGAATACATTGGTGCTTAAAAAGATAAATTTATTAAATATTGCTAATATTATTAACTTAGAGCTTGTAAATGATAATCCCGAAGTAAAAAAAATACACAGGACTTGAAGAAACAAAAGACAACGAGCAGAAGGATTTGTGCTTGTTGTGCAATATAATTTTATCTTTAGAAAAAGATTTTCATTGTGTTGAAAATTTTTATCTAAATTACAAAATACCACAAATCAATAAAGAATTTGACCTACTTAGGATAGGCAAAACAAGTATTGTAAATATAGAATTAAAGTCTAAAAACATTGATGAAGAAAGAATTTTAAAGCAACTACAAAGAAATTATTACTATCTGTCTTTTTTGGATAGAAAAATCTATTGTTTTACATTTATAGCGGAAGATAAAAGTGTATATCAATATGACAATAATGAATTGCTTAAAGTCGATATTGCAGAAATAGTCAAGGCGCTTAAGGAAGTGCAAGATGACATTGCCTGTCCAAATGATTTATTTGTGCCATCAAATTACCTTATATCGCCACTTAATAACACTAAGTCTTTTCTTGAAAATAAATATTTTTTAACAAGTCATCAAGAAAAAATAGAAAAGGAAATCTTAAAGCAACTAGAGTGTAATCCTTATAGCATATGTTCTATTGCCGGTTCAGCTGGAACTGGTAAGACTTTGCTAATTTATCATTTGGCTAAAACTTTAAAAGAAAAAGGAGTTATGATTGTTCATTGTGCTTCTAGCAATGGTGGTATAGAAACACTCAAAGAAAATGGCTGGAAAATATCTACAATTAAGGATTTTAATTATGATATAAAGCCCGAAATAGATATTATTATTTTTGATGAGGTACATAGGGTGAGGTTGAGTGAATTAAAAGAATTTGTAGAAAAAGCTAAAAATCAAAAATGCATCATTTTTTCTCACGATGTAAAGCAAAAACTAAATCCTCATAATAAAGCAGAAGAAGTTGTTGAGTATGTTGAAAGTATTGCAGATTATAGGACGAAGCTAGGTAAGAAAATTAGATATAATCAGGAAATCGTTTCTTTTATTACTAAATTGTTTAATTTACAAAAAATCAAAACAGATAATTCTTATCAAGGAGATTATCACAATATATCATTACGCTATATGGCGGATACAAATCAAGCAAAAGAGTATATTAAACATTTAGTTGAAAAGAAAGGTTATGAACATATATATCTTACAACAAGTATGTATTATAAGGAAAAGTTAGATGATGTGCGTTTTGATTCTAACATAAGCTCTCATAAATCAATCGGACAAGAATTTGATAAAGTGCTAGTAACCATAACAGAGGATTTTTATCACACAGATGATGGGTGATTGGGTTATAGGAGTCGCTCTTACTACTCAGCAACACAAACACTTTTTCAGGCTATTACAAGAACTAGAAAAGAACTTATGGTAGTCATTATTAACAATCCGGAAGTTTATAAAAATTGTGTGCAGATTCTGTATGAAAACTAAGACGATGGCTTCATTTTAAAATACATATATTTATCCTATTTGAATTGCAGCATGTTATGTTCTTGAATTATCCTTTAGCTCTTGTGCAATATCTTTAGAGCTAAAAGAGGAATGGGTAAAATATTGACAAACAATATCCTTACAAAAAACTTCAAGAACATCATTTTGTGTTTTATTTTGCTTTCTTAAGCTTCTCCAAGTTGCTAGAGAACATATTAATTGTGTAGTTTTATTATCCATTTCTCACTCCCACTCAATGGTTCCGGGTGGTTTGCTAGTGATGTCATAGACTACTCTATTTATACCCGCAACCTCGTTTATTATACGGTTGCTTACAGATTCTAAAAACTCGTGGGGCAGGTGTGAAAAAGTAGCCGTCATTCCGTCTAAGGCTTCCACTGCCCTTACGCACACGGTATTATCATAAGTGCGGTTATCGCCCATTACGCCAACGCTTCGCACATTTAAAAGCACACAAAAGGCTTGCCAAACCTTATCGTATAAATTCCACTTATGCAGCTCCTCGATAAAGATAGAATCGGCTTCTCGTAGCAAGTCTAAGTCCTGCTTCGTAACCTCGCCCATTATGCGTATGGCAAGGCCGGGTCCGGGAAAAGGGTGGCGCATTAGCATAGATTCAGGCATACCAAGCTCTCGCCCTAAAGCCCTCACCTCGTCCTTAAAAAGCTCACGCAGCGGCTCGATAAGCTCAAATTTCATCCATTCAGGCAGTCCGCCGACATTGTGATGAGACTTTATCGTCTTGCTAGGACCTTTTACACTCACGGATTCTATGACATCAGGATAGAGTGTGCCTTGTGCTAGGAATTTTATCTCGCCCTTAGCATTATGCTTTTTTGCCTCTCTTTCAAAGACTTTGATGAAAGTTTCACCGATGATTTTACGCTTAAGCTCTGGCTCTCTTACGCCCTTTAAAAGCCCTAAAAACTCCTCACTCGCATCGACTGTTATCAAAGGCACTTTTAAATTCTCTTTAAACATCTTTTCAACCGCTTCTCTCTCGCCTTTTCGTAATAGCCCGGTATCTACAAAGATAGGGATTACATTCTCGCCAATGGCTCTGTATAAAAGCGTGGCTACGACACTAGAATCCACCCCACCACTCACAGCACAAAGCACTTTAGCACCGGTATTTTTACTTTTTTCTTTCTCTATTGTTTTTTTATCTTTCATCTTTCCTCCTATCATAAATTAAAATCCAAATTTTGCATTTTTCTACACATTATCAAATCTTTAATCCTAGATTCTATGCTTTTTCTATCAGAATCTAACTCATCTTTTCTTTTTATAGACATATTGATAAACTCACTTTCTTTTTCTATGCCGATAAATTTTCGCTTTAAAAGGTTTGCTGCTATGCCTGTGGTGCTAGAGCCACTAAAAGGATCGCAAATGAGTGAATTTTCATCACTTGCCATTAAAAGTAGTCTCACTAAAAGGGCTAGGGGCTTTTGTGTAGGGTGTTTGCCATTTGCCTTTTCCCAAGGTGCAATCGCAGAAAAACTCCACACATCACGCATTTGTTTGTCATTATTTAGCTTTTTTAAAAGTTCATAATTAAAGATATGTTTGTGTTTAGCACTCTTTCTAGCCCAAATAATCTGCTCTGTAGAATGCGTGAGATAACGACAGCTAAAATTTGGCGGTGGATTAGTCTTTTGCCAAGTAATGATATTTAAAATCTTAAAATCAAGCCTTTGTAAAGCTAGTCCAAGTGAAAAGATATTATGATATGTGCCGCTTATCATAATGCTACCTGTAGGCTTTAAAGCTTCTTTAGCCTTGCTAATCCAACACATATTAAAAGTATCAACATCGTCTATCTTTTCGCCCTTGTCCCACTCACCCTTATTTACACTCACAATTTTGCCGCTTTGTATGCTTAAGCCATTGTTTGATAGAAAATAAGGCGGATCGGCAAAGATTAAATCAAAGCTTTCTTTAAAATGTGGTAAAAGCTCGTTGCAATCGCCCTGATATAGAGAAAACAAAGAATCAGAGCTTGTGAAAGCGGGGTTTTGAAATTTAGAACTCATTTTGTGCCTTTTTGATAAAGCTTGAAATATTGCTTAGATTATAGATTTCTACACTTTTATAGGCTTCTTGTAGTTTATTTTTTGCAGACAGCCAACCTTGCCCATCGGTAATCCACACAAAGCTTTTATCTTTAAAATTTTCAAATTTTTGTGCTAATTCTATATATGCTCTAGCAGTTTTATTAAGCTTACTTCCACCGCCTGTGTAAAAGTTGCATTCTATAAAATATTGCTCATTTTTTCCAAAGACTACAAAGTCAAATTTTTTTATATCCTCGCCAAAACTTTTGTGTAAATCTTTAAATTCTTTGACACCGACTTGTTCTTTAAAATTTAAATTTGATTCTTTAAAGATTTTAGAGACTAGAGATTCCATAGCTTTGCCACTGCGATTTTTTCTCGCATTGCTATCAAGTCCTACCTCTATACCAAACACAAAATCATTTAAATCCTTTATCTTTTTATCAGCAAAGATTTCTAAAAGCCCACTTTCATAGATAAAATCATACACACCTTGCGGACTTTTTAGATACTCTTGCATACTAGATTCTAAGCCTAGCTTATCTAGCACACTTTCTTTAAAATCTCGCACAGCAAGTAAAAGTGGCAAAATCTCAAAAGCCTTTTTATACTCGCTAAAAAGTGTAATGATAGCTTCTTTTATCTCGCTAGAATCTCTGCCAAGCAAGAAATTTAGATGATTGAGGCTTATAGAAATTTTATCTTTATTTTTTAAGCACTTGTCCCAATCCACATAAAAACTCAAATTTCTATTTGTTGGTTTTAAGGTTTTTAAAAAGGATTCAAAATTGAGTGTGTTTTTCATTTTCTACCTCCCAACATTCGTTTAGATATGTATTATATTTTTTAAATTTTATCCACTCTTTCGCACTCAAACACAATCTCGGCATTTTTGCATTCAAAGACATAGTGTGGCAACTCCCTGCCTTGATAGATTTTGATATGCTCACCCAAAAGCTCCCCTTTAAGCTTTTTAGCGACTTTTATAGAGGCTATATTATCCGTTTTTACTAGGCAATACACCTTGCTTAAGCCTAAATTTGTAAAGGCATAGTCCCTTACTGCAAGGGCTATCTCTGTGCCTAGTCCTTGTTTCCAAAACTCTTTTGCCAAGATATAGCCTATCTCGACAATCTCCCTTTTTGTAACGCCATCAAGGCTTATGCTCTCTTTGCTAAGCCCTGCGTTGCCGATAATCTCTCCGCTTGTTTTATCCACCACCGCCCAGCGTCCAAAGCCCTGTGTTTGGTAGCTTGCAAGTTGCCTCTCTAGCCACTCTCTACTTTCATCGATGCTAAAGCCGTGCCCCCAAGCATACATCGTCTCTTCATCGCTTAAAATTCTATGCAAAGCCTCCAAGTCCTCATCTCTATAGCGTCGCAAATACACTCGCTCTGTTTCTAAGATATAGGGTTTGCAACCCTCTTTTTTACCCGCATTCTCGGGGTGAAACGCACAACTCACCAAATGATCACACACCATCCCCACAGACTGCATAAAGGCATAAATCCCCACGCTGCCTACAAAGCTAAAGCCACGCCTTTTTAAATCCCTAGTGATTGTATCAGAAAGCGACGTGCGTGTGGGGATCTCCGCTAGATTCTCAAAATGATTGATGATGGGCTTCCCACCCACATAGCTCCAGATAAAGCTCGCAAAGCTCCCAAACTCAGCTTGCACTTCCAAAAACCGCTTGGCGTTGTTGATAGCCGATCCTATCTTGGCGCGATTGCGGATAATCGCAGTATTTGCCATAAGGGATTGTATTTTTGCCTCATCATACCCCGCCACGATAACAGGCTCAAAGCCCCCAAAAGCCGCCCGCAAAGCCTCACGCTTTTTTAAAATCGTAATCCACGATAGCCCCGCTTGCATACCCTCTAGCACGAGCTGCTCAAAGAGCCGCTTATCCTCATACTGCGGCACTCCCCACTCAAAGTCGTGGTAGTTTTGGTAGAGTTTTTGCGTGGCGTAGTCTTTAGTGTTATAACCCTGATAAATCCAGCCACATCTCTTTAGGGGCGTTGGCTTTTCGGTGCTTTTGGTGGATTTCTGCGTTCGTGTTTGGTCACTACCGCTTAGGTAGCTCCCTGCACACTCACTTGAAAAACCACCAAAATCCCTCGAAAATCCTTCCGCCTGCAAATCGCCTGTTGGCTGCGTGTTTTTAGAATCCAAAACATTGTGCCCTTGAAAATCTCTCCTTTTAGAATCTACCAATCCCCTGTCGTTTGGCTTCGTAGATTCTATAATGTCAGAATCTGTAATGCTTCGCCCTTGATTGCTTTTAGATTCTATAACCTTAGAATCTTCCCAATCCACTTTGTCAGCTTCCAAACACAATGCCACCATATCTTTAGAATCTAATGTATCCTCGCTAACTGCACTCTGTATAAAGCCCAGCTTGCTAAAGGCTTGCAAGCCCTTTGTGTCGCGTGTGTCCCATTGTGTGAGGAATCTTTGCACCTTGCTATACGTGGCTTTGATGCTCGCACAGAATGCCTGTATCACCTTAGTTTGTGATACATTCCTATCAATGAGGTAGCACTCAAAATGGCAGCTATCCCCACACAGAGTGTAGATTCCAAAGGCTGTGAGAGAATCCTTGCTGCCTTTAGAATCTGTGCTATCCCTTTGCGTAAGGATTTGCGCCAAAAAACACTCCGCCTTTTGCACGCGTTGCCACAAATCCCTAGCGATACGCTCTAGCAAAGCCTCCCCCATAAAGCTATGAGCCCTGACAAAGCTCTCCTGCCACAAGGCAAAAATCCGCTTCTTTTCTTTTATATCTTTAATTTCACAAAAGAGGTTTTGGAATCTTTGCATCTACACTCCCGCTATGCCTCTTGTGGATTAGATTCTAGCCCCGTGATTTTGCGGATTTTTGCTATCTCATAAGCGATGAAATTTTTCATATTCCAATCTGTGTTTGCCCCACAAATGCCTACTGCAAAATTTTTTAGAATCTGTGCGCCGCACTCGCTATGCACGACTTCGGGGTGAAACTGCAAGGCGTAAATTTGACGATTAAAATCCGCTATAACGCAGTAGTGCGTGTTGCCGCTTTTTGCTAACTCCGCAAAGCCTTGTGGAATCTTCTCCACCCTGTCAGCGTGGCTCATCCATACAATAGAATCATTTTTTACACCATTAAAGAGTGGCGTTGTCTCTTGAGTATTTTTAAATTTTGTCTCATTACTTGAAATTCTAGTATCTTGCGTAAGAGTTCCCTGCAATATGCCATTTTTTTGGCATTCTAAGATTTTAGATGAGAAATCGTTGCTATCAAGCGAGGATTGAGGGAGCTTACCAGTAGTAAGTGACTGAAAATCCGAGTGCAGATTCAACGATTTATCGCTAAAAGCTGAATGCCCCTCCAAGGAGCCATTTTCTATAAGCTCTAATCTTGCTTTGCCAAATTCCTGCTCTTTCGCCCTCACCACCTCGCCGCCAAAATGATAAGCAATATACTGCATACCATAGCAGATTCCAAGCACGGGAATTCCTAGCTCAAACACCTTAGAATCAGGCTTATAAGCGTCCTCTTCATACACGCTTGCCGGTCCTCCGCTCAAAATTATGCCCTTAGGATTTTTGGCTCTTATAGATTCTATCTTTTCAAAGTAGGGCACGATTTCCGTATAAACGCCAAATTCTCTAAGCCTTCTAGCAATTAACTGCGTGTATTGACTCCCAAAGTCTAGGACTAACATTTGCACTTGGTTCATAGATTCTCACTTTTGTATAATCTTGACATTAAGAGCGCAATTATAATCCAACTTTGCTTAAAGCTTAAAGCCACCTTGCTGGGTAATTTCTCAATGCAGGCAAAAACAATCCCCACGCCACAAATCCTAATTGGGACTATTTAAAAAACTATTTATACACATCGCCTCTAGAATCCGCTTTATAGGCATAAATGAGGATAATCTCATCGATAATCTCATACAAAAAGCAGTATTTGCCAAGCTGCAGGCGGTATTTGTGGCTCTCGCCTTTGAGTTTGCTTATGTCTAGATTGTTTTGGTAGGGATTTTGTGCGATGGTTTCAAAGGATTCTAGGACTTTGTGTCGTATATCACTATGTTTGACTAAGAATTTATCAAAACTCTTACTTGTTTTGACTTTATACGCCATAGCCATACTTTTTTTTAAGCTCTTCAAAGTCTATCACATCGCCCCTAGCCAAATCCTCCCTAGCCTTTAGCCACGCTTTGTAATCCGCCTTTGTCTCCACCACTTCTGCAAATTCCCGCGGTTTTGTCGCTTTTATGGCTTTTGTGGTTTTTATGGTTTTTGTCGCTTTTGTGTTTTGATTTTCCTGCACCGCCTTGACGCCGCGCAGTAGCCTAATGGCACTGATGATTTGCTCTTTATTTTTCTCTTGTATCTCCACTTGCAAAATCACTTTCGCTCCTTTAATGATTTGCTTTAAGTATAACAAAAACGCGCGGCGTATCAAAACGCTACCACGACTACTTCCCTAAGCAAAAACTCCCAAACATCGCATCAAGCATTTGTGTGTATTCATAGGGCTTGCTGATCGCGCTAATAGCAGCAATCGCCTCATTAATATGATAAGAAAAGAGCTCTAGCTCGCCGCTTTGGAGCTTTTGTGCCGCTTGGAGCAGCGCATCGAGCGTGGCGTTAATCTGCGTGAGCTGATAGCCTGAGCTAAGCAAAAGCGCATCGCCTTGTTGCGTGCCCTCTAGGACTTTGGCGATTGCATCAAGCACCTTATGTGGGCTTAAATGCGCAAACGCCTCGTCTTTGCCGCATTTGCTTGAGATTTCTAAAAGGCTAGGGCTTGCCTGATGGGGCAAGGCGTGGAGCGTGCGCATAAGCAGCGCGTGTGATTGTGAATCTAGCGCGCTTGGCATATCACTTTTATTTAGCACGATGAGCGTGTGGGCTCCTTGGGCTTTGAGCCTATCTAATATGGCATAATCCTCTGAATCTAGCGCGCGCGAGCTATCAAAAAGCGCGATGATGATATTGCTACTCTCCATAGCCGCGATGGATCGCTCTATGCCCCTTTGCTCGATACTATCCTCGCTGTGGCGGATTCCAGCTGTATCGATGAGGCGCACAAGCGTGCCGTGTATGTAGAGGCTCTCCTCTATCGTGTCGCGCGTCGTCCCCGCTAGCGGCGAGATAATCGCCCTATCAAACGCCACAAGTGCATTGAGTAGGGAGCTTTTGCCCACATTTGGCTTGCCCACAATACAGAGCCTAAAGCCCTCGATAGCCCCCGCCCTGTGTGTAGAATCTCTCTGCACCACCTGCAGTGTGTGGCGCAGGGATTCTAGCTTTGTGCTCATCGCTAGCGTTGTGTCCTCATCTAAATCCTCGCTATAGTCGATATTTGCCTCGCTATAGGCAAGCAGCTCGATAAGCCGCTCCCGCACTTGCTCCACAAACGCACTCACTTCGCCTTGTAATTGACGCACCAAAATCTGTGCGCTAGAGGCACTCTGTGCGTTGATAAGCCCGGCAATCGCTTGGGCTTGGGCGAGATCGATGCGTCCATTTAAAAACGCGCGTTTGGTAAATTCCCCACTGCGCGCACACACCGCGCCAAGCTCTAGCGCGCGCTCCACCACAAGCCTCGCACACACCGCGCCGCCGTGGCAGTGAATCTCGCAAATATCCTCGCCGCTATAACTCCGCGGGGCTTTGAAATACAATAAGATAGCTTGATCTATGGGTTTAGCAGAGCCATCATACACATAGCTAAGTGTGGCGTGGCGTGGCGCAAGAGCGGTACGGTGTGAGAGCGCAAGAGCGATCTCTAACGCGCGCGCACCGCTTAGGCGCACGATAGCAATCGCCCCTAGCCCAGAAGCCGTGGAAATGCCCACGATTGTAGAATCTAGCTGCATCACACGGGTTTAAAGTCTTCTATCACGATGTAGCGTTGCCCCTCGTCATTGTTGCGGAATGAGATGTATTTTTGCGGGAAAATCACGCGCAGTTTGCCAAGCGCGATGTAGGCGAGCACGCCATCAAGGACTTTGGTTTGTGCCGCGCCCTTGGTGCGCACGATTTTGATAATCCCATCGAGATAGGCATCTATCATCTGTTCTTGATTGCGCAAAAACTCCGCGATCTCTAAGCGCACGCCATAGCCGTATTTAGGATTTATCCAATTAAAAAGCAGATAAGAAATCGCCTTGTAGCGATAGCCCTTCTCGCCGATGAGTAGCGCGCAGTCAGGTCCATTGAGCGTAACGGCTACGACATTTTCTTTATACAATTCCACTTTTATAGAATCTATCTCAAAAGGCAGGTAGCTAAAGAGCTCCACAATCTCGCGCTCGATCTCATCAAAGGCTTGTTTGGAGTAAGGTTGCTTGGTGCGCGCCCTTTTGGGCGGTAGTTCGCTATGTGATAGAGAATCTAGCGCACTTGGCGTCGCTTCACGCAAAGCGTGTGTGGCTTGTGGATTTTGTGAATCTCTTACCTCTTTTAAATCCGCCTCTTCTTGCAAATTTGTAGCTTCTTGTGAATCCCTTGAGCTAGCGTGCTTGTGAGGCTTTGTATCTTGTGCTTTTGTTTCTCCCCAAATCGCTTCATCAAAGCTTTTCTCCTGCACCTCGTGCAGGCTAGATACTACTTGTGTGGGAATCTCTGCGGCTTTGGGATTTTTATCATTTGTATCATCGTGTTGGGTGGCTTGGGTGGTTTGCGCGTGTGGGGGCTTGCTCGCTTTGTCATCGACGATGATGATAGCCTCCTTGCGCCCTATGCCCAAAATCCCATTGCTAGGGTTTTGCACGATCTCATATTCCAAATCCACAACCGAGCAGCGCAGCTCCTCGGAGGCTTTTAGGAGCGCGTCTTGGAGCGTCTTAGCCACGATTTTTTTCATACTTGCCTCCTTTGTGCTCCTTTTTGTGCTCTTTGAAGTGGTTTTGTGCGTGGTGCTGGGCGATCTCTGCTTGTTTTTTGCGCTCTAGCATAGCGTTGATAGAGATTTGCTGGATAATAGAAAAGATATTATTTACCGTCCAATAGAGCACAAGCCCCGCTGGGAATGGGAAAATGATAAAAAAGATCATAAAAAACCACGGCAGCATTTTAAAAATTTTCTCTTGCATCGGATCAGTGAAGTTTGAGGGCGTGAGGCGTTGGGAGACATACATACTCACCCCCATCAGCACCGGCAGCACGAAGTAGGGATCGATTGCTGAGAGATCGTTAATCCACAAAATCCACTCGGAATTTTTGAGCTCGATGGCGTTATAAAGCACGCGATAAATCGCAAAAAACACCGGAATCTGCAAAAGCAGCGGCAAACACCCGCCCAGCGGATTTGCTCCGTGCTTTTTATACAGCTCCATCATATGCATTTGGAGCTTTTGTGGATCGCCCTTGTAGCGTTCTTGGATCTCTTTCATCTTGGGTGCTAAGTCCTTTAGCTTTTGCATAGACACCATACCCTTGTAGCTTAGCGGATAGAGCACGATGCGCACAATGATGGTCAAAAGCACGATCGCCCAGCCCCAATTCCCGCACACATCATACAGCCACGCTAGCAGCCAAAACACCCAGCGTGCAAAAAATGTGATGATCCCATATTCCACGACATCGCTAAGGCTTGGGTTGATAGATTCTAAAATCTTAAAATCCTTAGGACCGATATAGCCCTGCAGCACGCTCTCTCCATTGGCACGCACATAGGGCATAGGGTTTTTGCTCCTATCAGAATCTAAGCTCACATACAGCCCCTTTGCCACATCGGGCGTGAAAAATAGGCTCGTGTAGTAGCGATCCACGCTCGCGACAAAGCTCGCCTTGGGGAAGTCCCTGCGCTCGCCATCGCCATCTTCGAGCTTTTGGATTGAGCCATCTTCTTTTTTGAGTAGCACGCCTCTAAAGGCGTAAGTATCCTTATCGCCCATAGGACGCATACCATTGCTGATAAAATACTCGATATTTGGATTGCTTACCTCTATGCGCACATCATAGGCTAGATTGCGATAAAAAGTCAAAGTCTTGCTAATGCGCACCTCGCCTAGATTCTGTGTGAGCACGATAGTTTGGGACTCGCCGCTAAAGTCTATGCGCGGGCTTTGGGAGTTTTGGAGCACATAGGGGGTGTTGTAGGCTTTTTGATTGATCACACCATCGCTAAAGCGCATCTCAAGGGGCTTTAGCTCCAAATCCCCAAAAAGTGGTAGCTTCTCGATATGCTCCTTTTTGCTACTACCAAATCCTAGCAGGGATCCGATGATGCTAAAGAGGCTCTCTTGCTCATCGTGTGTGAATTTTTTGTCCTTCAGCGAGACTTGGCGGATACGCCCTAGCGCGTCGATCTCTATCTCAAAATCTTGGGATTGGATAATGGCGATAAGTGAATCTTTAAGCGCGAGATCGTGCGTGCGGGCTTCTTGTGCCTTAGTGTCCTCAAGGCTATCGAGGCTATTTGGCGCGGGTGTGCCTTGAGCGGGTGCTTTGGCATTCTCTAGATTCTGAGTGGTTTGTGTCTGTGTGGGTTTGGGCGGCTGCTTGGGTGGGAAAAGAACCATATAGATACCAAAAAACGCGATACTAAGTGCCACCACGAGGATAATACGCCCTAGCGGCGTGTTGTCGTTGTTATGCTGGTTTGGATTGGGGTAGTGCATCATTAACCTTTAAAAAGACTTAATTATAACAAATAGATTGTGTATTTGTTTTGGGTATGCAATTGTAGCCAAAAACATAGGATTTTTATAGGGTATGAGCCAATATTTGATACGCTTTTGTAAAAACGCTCGCGAATCCCCTCTAAGCGTCAGATTAAGGCGCATTTTGGGGTAGTCTATCCCGCCGGGGTGCAGGGGATTGCACGAGAGGATACGCATGCAGGATTTGCCAAAAGCCACAAGCGGCTTATCAAAGTCAAAGAGCCACAGCGCGTAATGCGAGCAACTCGGATAGAATCTACACTGCCTCCCCAAAAATACCGAGAGGCTTTTTTGGTAGATTCTAATCCCTAGGCGCAGTAGCGATGAGAGCCATCTACGCACTATTTGCTCGCTTTTGGTGCTTTTTTTGGGTGTATTTGAGGGCTTTGTGGCACATCGCTGCAAACTCCCCATAGCAAAGTTCTGCAATCTGAATCTTTGGCACAAACACTACGCACAGCCCCCTAAAGCTCTCATCTTGGCACAGCGCGCGCATTCTGCGCTTGTAGAGATTGCGCTTAGGCGCGCAGCCTATCTTGCGTGATACGCTTAGTCCCAAATACACATCAGCCTTGCGCGCTCGTATGCCTTGGTAGATTCTAAACATCTTGGGGGGAATTATGTGGGTTGGGGATTTTAGAGAGAGGATATAGAGGCTAAAGTATGGGGTGTCAAAGCGAGAGCCATTCCTAAAGACGCAGTCAAACTCGCGCTTATTCTTTAGGGAATCTACCTTCAACGCCCCCATACACGCACTTATACGCTAAGTCGCTTTCTGCCCTTAGCGCGTCTTGCGTTAATGACTCGACGCCCGTTTTTGGTTTTCATTCTCGCGCGAAAGCCGTGTGTGCGCTTGCGCGGGGTATTGTGTGGTTGGTAAGTCCTTTTCATCATCATTCCTTTGTGCTAACTTAAAAACTCGCAATTTTTCCACAATAATGCTTAAAAAAAAGTTATTTTGCCCCAAACTCCTTGCTCAAATCCACGATGGCTTGGAGATTTTTATCCGCCTTTGTGATCACGCGAAACTCCACGCGCCGCGATTTGCTCTCATCTTCTAGCGGTTTAGCAAAGCTCAGTCCATTGGCGCGCAGCACCTCAATGAGCCAATTTTTTTGTGAATCTATAGCCTTTTGGTTAAAGCAGTATTTGAGCACCTCAAACGCCCTAGCCTGCGAGAGCTCTGCATTCCCCAGATACCTGCTCTCCAAAGTGCTCGCACTCTGCCAACTGCTTGAGGTGTGCCCCTCGATGCGTATCTCCTCGATATTTGTCTTGTATTTGGGGAGTGAGAGTATGCGCACATAGCGCGGGAAAAAATCATCCAAAATATCCTTAAACCTCTGCTTGACATACCTATCGCCGGTATCAAAGAGCACTTCAGGTTCTCTAAATCGTATCGTATTGTCCATATCTATCTGCGCGTCCCAGCGCGCTAAATCCTTGGCAAACTCCTTTTGCAAATCCACATACAACTCGGCTTGGAGGTTGGAGTAATGCTGGGCGATAGAGCGCATTTTTTCATTGATCTCACTTAGGATTTTGTTTTGCTTGCTTAGCTCCTCTTGGTTTTTGTATGAGAGCAGCATAAAAGAGATCATAATGAGCAAAAAAATCATCATAATCCCTGCCATCATATCAGAGATACTAATCCAATGATTATGCGAGGATTTTTTGTCCATATTTATCGCCTTGTGCCCATAATGTCTTTGATACGCTCCAAAAACCACTCATAATTCTGCCAAAAGCTATCCACGCTCGCACTCATCGCCTTATCGAGATCGCGCAGCGAATCTCGCATATCGTGCGAGAGCGCGGCATTATCCTGCAGGGCTTGGCGCATATGTTGCCCGAGAGCTTCATACAGATGGCTTATCTGCGCAGCGTTGTGCTCTATGCCGCCTTGAGTTTGGCGCATAGATTCTATGATCTGTTTTTGAAACTCCCCAAACTCCGCAATCATCTGCGCGCTAGATTCTCTAGGCAGGCGCAGAGTTTCTTTGCTGAGTTTTTGGAGCACCTTGAGGTATTCTAGGGCTAGGGATTTGAGGTGGTTGCTTGTGTGCTGGTGCTGCTCTTGGAGGTTTGCGCTCAGGCTTTTGCTTAGCTCGAGGCTTTGAATCTTAGCCTCTGTGATGCCTTGCGTGAGTGAATCTATACTCGTGCGATAGGTTTGCAAATCCTTGCTAAGTGCGCTATCTAGGGCTTTTTGGTGCTTTTGCTGCAGGGCTAAGAGCTGCGTGGAAAAAAGCTCTAGGATTTTTTGGTGCTGTGAGATGATCGTATCTTTTAGCTGCGCAAAGCCCTCAAGGCTCTGTGTGTGGAGCGCGTGGCTCTCTCTTTGAAGGCTTTCAATCTGTGCGAAAAGCGAATCTAAACTCCCCTTTGCCTGTTTCCCAAAGTCCCTAGCAAGCGAGGCTGTGTGCTGCATAAGCTCTCTAAAGCTGCCTTGGAGTGCTTGTAGTGAATCTTTTAGCAGAGATTCCACACTCCGCGTGCTGTGGGCTAGCATATCTTTGCTAAAAGATTTGAGATTTGAGAGGCTCTCATCGCCTAGCTGTGCGAGAGATTCTCTATGAGTGTGCAGGGTGGTGGCAAGCAGGCTTGTGTGTGAATCCACGCTCTGCCTAAGCTCTGTTGCGCTCTCTTGGAGGTGGTTTTGCAGGCTTTGACTAAGGGATTTGCTATAGGCTTCTATGCCTTCTATCAGCGTGTGAATCTCTGCCTTAGCCGTCTCGCTGCCCTCTTTGGCGCGCGCGAAAAACACTTGGAGATTTTCAAGGCATTGCTGTGAATCTGGCTGCAGACTAGCAATGGCTGCGAGGTTAGATTCTAGCTGTTGGTTGGTGGATTGGCAGGATTGCAAAAGGCGTAGGTTGTTTGTGTAGAATTCCTGTGCCTTGGCGTTTTGCTCGGCTATGTTATGCAGGCTTTTGGCACTATGGGTGAGGGCGTCTTGGGCGTGCTGGAGCGTTTGCTGGGTGCTTTTTAGCAATGCCTTGCTCTCTTGCACAAAGCCCTTATACTCCTCCTGCCACTGCAGGAGCTTTGCTACCGCACTATTTAGCTCCCTAAAATTCTCGCCAAACTGATTTTGCAAATTGGCATTAAAATCCTTTATCACAGATTCTAAGGCTGCAATAAGCTCTTGGGACGCGCCTTTGGCGAGCTGTGAGACGGCTTGCTCTAGGGTGTGGTTGATAAGGGAAAATTGGGCTTGGACAAAGGTATTGTTGCGCTCATAGAGGCTGTGGAGCTCATCTGTGGTGGGCAGGGAGTTTAGGTGCGTGTGAATGCGTGGCAGCACGCCTAAATGCGCTAAGTGCTGGGCTTGAGCGGCGAGGTATTCTAGGTTGCTCTCTTCATCGCTTTTTATGGGTGCGCGCTTTTGGATGATTGAGAGCAAAATCGCGAGCCCCATACCCAAAATCGATGTGTAAAAGGCTGTTTTTAGCCCATCAAGCAGCAGGGGCACGGAGCTCTCTAGCTGCGCGGTGTCAAACTCCAAAAGCCCCACAAAAATCCCCACAAAAGTCCCTAGCACTCCCGTGCTCATAATGATGGACTTAAAATCCTTGTGAATCCCGCGCGCATAGCTTTTGTAGTCCCATATGAAGAGTCCAATCATAAAGAGTGTGAAGAGGATATTTATGCCAAAAATTGTCATTATTTTGTCCTTGTAATTTGATGTTATTTAACGCAATACAGAATCTAGATTCTAAGGAAACATAGAATCCAAAATAGATTCAGAATCTAGCCTCTTAGATTCACATTCTCACGAATATTCCCTAGATTAACAAAGCCTCTTGTTTGCGCAAAAAGAAAGGGGTTTATCCCCTCCCCGCTCCCCTTAGCCCCGAAAAGAATAAAGCGCCGCTGTTTTTGCTGCGCTTTGCTTGCAACCCGTTGGGTCTTTTCGGCAATCAAGGGGAGAGCCTCGCTGCTTCCTTGTCTAGTTAAAAATGCTAAAAATGCACTACTGCATTTTCTTAACGCATTTTTAACACCACGACAAGGGCGAGAGGCGGTATGCACTTGCGTGCTACACATTTTATTGGGGCAAAGCCTTGATGAGATTGCTAGCAAATTCAGAATCTAAGGCTATTTTAGAATCTTAGTCAAAATTCTAGGATTGTGCGTAAGATTTAAATGTTGTGCAAGGCGAGGCGAAAGGAGCTACCTAAGCGGTAGTGACTAAGCCGAGCCGCCGCACTCATTTAAAGATTGCGTGCAAGCCGAATTTTAGAATCTCACTCACTCGGAGTAAGCTTATGCGTAATCACATACACATTCTCAAACCCCAGCACCTGCAAAAGCGTGCTTAGCTCCAAAAAATGCTCCAGTCCGCTCTCCCTATCGCCCTTGATGATGATTTGGGTTTGCTTAGGCGTGCGCTCTAGCCACGCCCTTAGCTCGTGAGAATCTAGCCTTTTGTTTTGCACAAAATACTGCCCTTGCTTATCGATGACTATCATCTCTTCCCTAGATTCTGTGTGCGCGCTAGATTCTGCGCCCTGCTCAAGCCTAGGGATCTCCACCTCGATCCTGCTTTGCTGCACGAAGCTCGCGCTTGTGAGCACGATGACAAGCAGCACGAGCATAATATCAATAAAGGGAATGAGGTTTAGCGAATCGATTTTTTTCATACCACCTCCTGCTAGATGTCGTAGTTGCCCTTGGGGCGTATCGTGGGATTGTGCGCGATATCCCATTGTGTGAGGATCACCTCGGCTTTGCGGAGCAAAAAGTTGTAACACACGATTGATGGTATCGCGACAAATAGCCCCGCTGCCGTGGCTTTGAGCGCGAGCGAGAGCCCCGACATAATCGCGTGCGTATCCACAAGCGAGCTATTCCCGATCTCCACAAAGGTTACCATAATCCCAAACACCGTCCCCAAAAGCCCAATGTATGGCGCGTTTGAGCCAATCGTAGCGATGAGTGTGAGGCGTTTGTGCAGCGCGAGCTCTAGCACCCGCTTATCCCCAAACTCACCCACATTGATATTCCTAAAAAACAAATACCGCTCTATCGCCACGCCAAGAGCGATGATACTCAAAAGCAGCAAAACCCCCAACACGCCATAATCCACTACTGCCTGCATTACAATCCTTTCAACACATTTTTCATACTACTTTGCGCCTCTTTTTTGAGCTCCTTTTGCTTGAGCGATTCTCGCTTGTCGTAGAGCTTTTTGCCCCGCACAAGGGCGATTTCAAGCTTGATGATGTTTTTGTGATTAAAGTATATCCTAAGGGGCACGATGGCTAAGCCCTGTGTGATGAGCTTGCCAAACCATTTATCAATCTGTCGCCTATGGAGCAGGAGCTTGCGCACGCGCCTCTCATCGGGGCGAAAATGCGCGTTTGTGTGGGAGAGCGGGCTAAAGTGTGCGTTAAACAAAAACGCCTCGCCTTTGATGAGGCGCACAAAGCTATCTTTGAGATTAACTCTCATTGCCCTCGCTGCCTTGACTTCACTGCCCAAAAGCACAATCCCCGCTTCCAAACTCTCCAAAATCTCATAATCAAAATACGCCTTTTTGTGCTTGTTGATAAGCTTATACGCGTTACTCGCTTCCCTCTGCACACCCTGCCTTTTGTGAAAATTCCGCGGCGATTGTATCCAAAATTTGCCTTTTTTAAAATATCGCCGCGCGCGCTTTAAGCGTTTTACAAAAAAAAATAGAATTGTGTTCCTGACAAATCCATTTTAAGGAAGATTATGACTGCATTTATCAAGCAAATTTATCGCAAAGCCCTGCCGCTGCATTGGCGACAATCCATCTCGGAATATCGCCACAGAGATAGACTAGAGCACGAGCGGTGGTGCAGGGAAAATCTCCCAAATGTGCTTAGCCGCTACGCTGCGCTCACCACCCCCACGCACGACAGAGAGAGTGCTAAGAAGCTGCTTAAGGACAATCTACGCGTCATCGAGTTAGAAATCTCGGCATTTTGCAACCGCACCTGTTGGTTTTGCCCAAACTCCCTCATCGATAGGAAGCAAAAAATCGAGCTCCCAGAATCTGTGTTTTTGCGCTGTATCGACAATCTCGCCGAGATAGAATACGAGGGCGTGCTGAATTTTCATAGGTTTAATGAGACGCTAGCTGATAGGGAGCTTATCCTAAAGCGTCTGAGGCAAGCTAGAAGCAGGCTGCCTAAGGCAAAGCTAGGGATATTTAGCAATGGCGACTACCTCACGCGCGAGTATCTCGATGAGCTAAGGGAGGCGGGTATGAGCTATATGCTGATGAGCTATTATCTCAAGAAAAACGAGAGCTTTGATAAGGCTAGGGTGCTAAAACCCGCAATGCAAAAAATGGCTGATAAGCTGGGGCTAGAGTATGAAGTGAGTATTGATACGCCAAAAGAGTATGGTATCACTTTCAAATATCCGGGCGTGGAGTATCTGCTCTATCGTTGTTGGAATCCAGAGATAAGCGGGATCGATCGCGGTGGCGTGATAGATAGCATTAGCAAGCGCGAGAGCAAAGTGCGCGATTATGGCTGCCACTTCCCGCTACGAAGTATTTATGTGGATTATAATTGCCTCGCGATGCCTTGCTGCCACCTGCGTAGCGATGTGGAGGCGCACAAGGACTTCATTATGGGCGATATGCGCGAGATGGATTTATTTACGCTCTTTAGCTCGCCCAAATACATTGCTATGCGCCAAAGCCTCACGCCCCACACGCCAAAATGCGGACCTTGCGCGACTTGCACCGCTGATACGAGCGCGATGAGCTTGGATTTGCTTAGCACGGAGTGTGGATTGTAGCGTGTTAGATTCTGTGTTGTGGGCATTTGGCTTTTGACGCATAGAGATGGCTCTTTTTACTTGCCCTGCGCTTAAATTGGCCAAAGCGGGTAGCCATTGCGCAGATTTGGCGGGCTTGGAGCAGCCACTACTGTTTAAAGCATTCAAAACTCACCCCAAAAAATCCAACTAAGATTCAAAAGAAACAAAGCTTAGAATCTAAGGTGTTTATGGAATCTAGTCTCATAAAAATCTAGGGAGAACATAGAATCTAGTTTCATTTTTTAGATTCAAACTCAGAATCTAAAAGATTGAAACTAGATTCTAATCCTACGATAGATTCTATATTTTTAGATTCTGTGCTTGGCTTGCCCTCTTAGCTCCGGTGTGGATTCTGTAAGATTCTTATCACTCATAACAAAACGAAGTTTCTTTAGAAAACGGAGTTTTTAGATTCTAAATCCATTAATGTTTTTGAATCTATGAGGACAAATTTTAAAATTCTGAATCTAGATTCTAAAAAGAGGTAATGTATGCTCGCGCAGGTGGAGCGAGTGGAGATTTACTCCCCCGCAAGCAATAGCAAGTCTGCCCTAGCAAACTTGCATGAAATAATAGGGATAGACTCCCTATCCCACGCGCATAGAATCTAGCTTGCCCTTTGCCTTTAGCTCCTCATAATACACGCTATGGAGCATTGAGAGCTCTTCCTCGCCCATACGCCCATTGATGATAGCCTCCATCGCGCCTTCGATAGCAAAGGCAGCCATATAAATATGCGTGATGAGTAGGGCTATGACGCCAAAGCCTAGGACATTATGCACGATAGCCACGAGGCGCAGGGTGTTGATATCGGTGCATTGGAAAAACATCAGCGCGCCGGTAAATGCCATCACGCCGCCGCCAAGGGTCGCGAGCCAAAACCACATCTTTTGCCCAGCATTGAATTTGTGCGCGGGGATAATGCGATTTTGCTTATCAAGGTAGCCGCCCATTATCATAAACCACTTGATATCATAGCTGCGTGGCAAGCAGTCCTTAACCCACATCAAAAACATCAAAAACCCAAACACTACAAACACAATCGTGCTAAGCCCGTGCAAATCCCGCGCAAACCTAATGAGCGCACCGCCACCGAGCTTGTCGCCAAAAATCATCATAAGCCCCGTGATACAAATAAGCACAAAGGGCAGGGCAGCAAACCAATGCACGATGATATTGTATTTGCTAAAGACTTGCAGCTTGTTGTGGTGGTTGTATTTGCGCGCACCGATAATTTTGTAATGCCCAAAAAACGCCAATGGCACAAACAACAGCACACATAAGAAAATAATGGCAAAGTATTTTTCTTGCAGCATCGTAAAAAGCTCGCCCAAGCCATTCCAGCCGCGAATCCCCCCGATGGGCTCTCCCATAGTGAGGGGCTCGATACTGCCACCCTTGCCCTCTATGACGCTTCCCTCTATCACGCCCGCACTCTGTGTGCCAAGCCCCCAATTCTTGATAGCCTCAATCTGTGGCGTGCCATAGATATGTTTGTTATAAGACATATCCACCTCGCCCTTTTGCTCCATATCATAGCTATCATTTGGGGCAGCGAGGAGTGCTCCACAGCCTAGGGCTAAGACAAACCCTAATCGTAGTATTGCTTTCATCGCGCCTCCTTATGAGTCGCCATAGGCTTTTTTCCAAGTATAGGGGATCTTTGGTGCGCCCTCGCCTTTGTGTAGTGTCCTCTCCCTGATGATGGCACTCACATCATCGCTGCCACCAGCGAGCAATGCCTTAGTCGAGCACATCGCCGCACACGCAGGCACTTTGCCTTCAGCGATTCTGTTTTGTCCATAGAGCTTCATCTCCTCTTCACTATGTGTTTCCTCGGGACCGCCAGCGCAAAATGTGCATTTATCCATCGAGCCTCTTGAGCCAAACACATCGGATTTGGGGAATTGCGGCGCGCCAAATGGGCAGGCATAGAGGCAGTATCCACAGCCTATGCAGGTTTTTTTGTCGTGTAGCACGATCCCATCAGCACGGATATAAAAGCAATCCACGGGGCAGACTTTCGCGCAAGGTGCGTCAGCGCAATGCATACAGGCGATAGATATGGATTTTTCCGCGCCCTCTATGCCCTCATTGAGCGTTACCACTCTGCGGCGATTGATCCCCACGGGGAGATGATGAGCCTCTTTGCACGCTACATCACACCCGTGGCAGTCGATACATCTGCTATCGTCGCAATAAAACTTCACACGCGCGTGCCCTGCGTCATTCAAGCCGACACTTAGTATATTTTCGCTCATACGCTCCCCCTTATGCTTTTTCTATGCGGCAAAGCCCGCATTTTGTCTCGGGACAAGCCGAGTTGTAGTCAAACCCATAGCTTGAAATCATATTGGCAGATTCACCGATAGCATAGGGTTGCGTGCCCTCTGGGTATTTGTGTAGGAGGTTTTTGCCCTGATCCATACCCGAGAAGTTTTGCGGCAGCCAAATGCTATTGTAATCCACGCGATAAGATAGCTTAGCTTTCACTAAAATTCGCGTATCCATCGTGCCATAGATCCACACCATATCGCCATCTTTGATATCCATCTCAAGGGCTTTATCAGGGTGGATCTCTACAAACATCTCGCTTTGGACTTCTGCGAGGTATTTAGCACTTCTAGTCTCCGCGCCCGTCCCCATATGCGCCACAAGTCGCCCGCTAAGCATATTAATGGGGAATTCCTTAACCCAATCGCGCTCTTTTTGGCGCGTGCGGTATTTGATATTTGCCCTAAAGAGATTCTGTTTATCTGGGAAGCTTGGGTATTTATCCACCAAATCCCCGCGCACAGAATGCAGCGGCTCTCTGTGCAATGGAATCTGATCGTACCAATTCCACACTTTTGCGCGTGCCTTACCATTGCCATAGGGGCAGAGTCCCGCTTCTAGAGCCTTTTCGACAAGGATGTTATTGCCTATACCAAGGGCAAAGGTGCTGCCCGCTACCGCTTCCTTCTCCGCGTCTGTGAGCTTGATACCTAGAGATTCTGCGTTTTCTGCACTCACAGGCGCGTGCCCTGCGATTTTAGAATCTGGCAGGCTATGGGGTGAGAGCATACTCACGCCATCGGGCGAGGTTACGCCCCAATTTACCCTAAAGCCCATACCGCCGCGCATAACAGGAATGCTATCGTTATACATTACCGGAGTTCCGGGGTGCTTATCACTCCAGCAGGGCCAAGGCAGTCCATAATACTCGCCCTTAAATGGTCCCTTGCCCTCAAGCGTCACCTTATCAAACATATGCCAATTTTCTTGGTGCGCTTTGAGGCGTTTAGGACTCATACCTTGTAAGCCTATGCTGCGGATACTTTGCGTAAGCTCGGTATTAGCATCATCAGGCCATATAAACTCATCGCGCCCTTCTTTTTTGGCGATAGCATAGAGGCTGCGTTGGAACTCCTCCAAAAAGCCCATTCGCTTGGCAAAGTCAAACAAAATATCTTGATCTTCGCGGCATTCATAGAGTGGCTCCATCACCTTGCTACGCCACTGATAGCTGCGGTTTGTCGCTGCCACCGTGCCCGCTGTCTCCATTTGTGAAGCTGCAGGGAGGACATAGAGATTGTCCTTGCGATCGCTATAAATCGCCAAATCATTGACATAAGGATCGATAAACACCACCAAATCTAGCATATCCATCGCCTTGCGCTGCAAATCAAGCAAGGAAACTGTCGTCATACCAGAGCCGATGACTACGAGTGCTCGCAGCTTTGTGCCGCCGTTGTTTGCGGCGTTTTCCTCATCAAGCACGCCAAATTTCCAAGTAGAATGCGCAAAGCCCGTCGCGCCCATCATCTCTTTATTTTTAAAGCGCGAGAGCATCCAGTCGTATTCCACACCCCAATGCTTACAAAAATGCCGCCAAGCAGGCTCGCCCAAGCCATAATATCCGGGCAGAGAATCTGCGAGGTTATTCATATCCGAGGCGCCCTGCACATTATCGTGCCCCCTAAGGATATTCACGCCGCCACCATTTTTGCCAATATTACCCAAAAACATTTGCAATATGGGCACGATTCGCGTGTTGGAAGTCCCGACTGTGTGCTGGGTAAGCCCTTGATTCCATATCGCAGTGGCGGGTTTGGCAGCTGCCATCTCCTCGGCAATGCGTCGGATCGTATCAGCAGGGATACCCGTTACATCGCTCGCTTCTTCGGGCGTGAATTTTTTTGCCTCTTTCATCACTTCCTCATAGCCATACACGCGATCTTTGAGGAATTGCTCATCATAGAGCTTTTTCTCGATGATATGGTGCAACATACCATAGATAAAGGCTATATCCGTCCCGCTGCGGATTCTGAGGTATTCATCAGATTTTGCCGCAGTTTTGCTAAAGTGCGGATCGACTACTACGATTTTAGCCCCTCGCTCCTTGGCGCGCAGGATATGCACCATCGATACGGGGTGATTTACCGCAGGATTTGCCCCGATGATGAGGATAAACTTTGAAAACATCATATCGCCTAAGTGATTTGTCATCCCGCCATATCCAAATGTATTTGCCACACCGGCAACTGTAGGGGAATGTCAAACTCTCGCGCAATGATCTATGTTGTTTGTCCCAAAAAACGCTGCAAACTTCCTAATGTAGTAGCTTTGCTCATTGGAGCATTTCGCACTTCCTAAAAACATCACCGCATCAGGCCCGCTCTCCTCGCGGATTTGGAGCAATTGCTTAGATATGCTATCCATCGCAGAATCCCAAGTAGTGCGCTGCCACTCTCCATTTACCTTTTGGATAGGATAACGAAGTCGTGTCTCACTCCTTGCTCTATCGATAAGATCCGCACCCTTGCAGCAGTGCCCACCTTGAGAGATTGGGTGATCTTGTGCCACTTCTTGGCGCACCCACACGCCGTCTTTGACTTCTGCGATGATGCCACAGCCCACAGAGCAGTGTGTGCATATCGTTTTTACACGTTTTGCATCAGGATATTGCTCCTTTAGCTCCGCCTCACTTGCTGGACGCAATACGCGCTCGCTATCATTGCCAAAAGCACTGCCCACGCCCGCTACTGACGCGAGGGCAGAGAGCTTGAGGAATGAGCGACGGGCGTTGCGTTTTGGATTTGCTTCACTCATTACTTCTCCTTTTTTTAAGTTAATTCAGATTCTCTCATACAGGGCATTCGGCTTTGAGCGATAAATCGTGGAGTTTGTCGCTCACTTCGTCGATAGACGCTCCAGTCTTATCTCCTCGTTCGCGACTGCACAACCCCGATTTCTCATCTCAAATCCTAGAATGCCAAGGGGCAAGCCAAGCGTGGAATCTCAAGCGGATTCGGAATCTCATAAAAGCTCAGATTCTAGATTCCAAACCCACATTTTTAGAATCTAAAGCCATAGATTCAGAATCTGCTACTTTAGAGAATCTTATCAAGGCTTGCCAGAAATTCTAGGATTGTGCGTAAGATTTAAATGTTGCGCAAGGCGAGGCGAAGGGAGCTTACTAGGCGTAAGTGACCAAGCCGAGCCGCCGCACTCATTTAAAGATTGCGTGCAAGCCGAATTTCACTATTTGGCGACGGAAAAATATTCCTGCCAATACTTCGTATCACTCCGATACAACACCTCTTGCTTCTTGCTCTTGCCCTTTATGACTTCCTTTTGTTTGTGCTCTCCAGAACACCCGCCTAAGGCGACAGAGCCTACTGCCACGACTGCGCCCCCGAGCGCTGCGGTTTTGACAAACGAGCGGCGGGAGCTATGCACATTGCTCTCTTGCGCACTAGACATATTTGCCTCCTTGTGAAAAATTTGGGATACTCCCACGCCAATCTTTAGGGCTAAAGACTTGCGTGGAAATACCGCCATAGATTCTATGAGTTGATATGCCCCTCGAGGGCTAAAAAACTCCCGAGCAGCAAGCCCACGAGGTGGTAGCACACCAAATCCTCTCTCTTAGCCAACGCCTCGGCGATAGCCAGCCCCATAGGCGCAATGGCTTGGGTGAAAAGCTCTCTAGTGAGCTGCTCATTCTCTGCTAGCTTGTCTAAATCTTGGAGCAAATGGCGCATAAGCAAAAGTAAAAAGCCAAAATGCTCCTCGCTCTCTTTGAACTCCTGTGTATTGAGACGAAAATGCGTCTTTTTGACAAGCGTGCGCACTCTTAGCAAACTCTCGCCATTGAGGCAGCCCTCGAGATAATGCGAGAGGTAGAGAAAGATTTGGGGATTTGGGATTTTAGGCTTTTTGGACTTTTTGCCCCCTTGTTTGCTTCTCTCCTGTGTGGGCAGATTCTGTGCGCTAAAGGGGAGGTTAAAAGTCTGTGTGTATTCTCGCAAAATCTCTTTAGAATCGCTCTTAGCGATATAGGCTCTAAGCATAGCAAAATACTCGCCATCGGACTCATTAATAGGCGAAGTGGCTAAGATGTCAATCTGCTCTAAAAACAAATCTTTGCGCACACCCACGAGCTCATAGAGGAAAAATCCTGCAAAAAAATCATAATACAAAGCGCGCGCTTGGTAGAGTGCATTTGCTGCTTGCATATTTTTCCTTTATGTATGATCTTTGGGACCAAAGATGAGCTTGATTTTGCAATCCCCGCAGCATTCTAAGCCCCTTTGCTTGATAATATCGCCCGCCATAGTGGGAAGTAAAATATCTTTTATCTTTTTAATCGATTTTGTCGTAGCAAAAACCTTGCCACATTCCACGCATTTAAAGGGCTCATCATAGGCTTTTTGCTCATAGGCAAAGCTCTCAGATTGCGCATCAAGCACATTAGATTCTATGCGTATGACTTGCTCGGCACAAGTATCAGCACAATACCCACAACCCGTGCAGAGCGATTGCTTAAAGAGCAGGCTAAAGCTAGAGCCCTCATTAATGAGCGCCTTGGTGTTGCACGCATCTACACAGCTAAGGCATAAGGTGCATTTTTGTGAATCTATAAGCACATTGCCGCTATGCTGCATACTCACGCGCCCAAACGCCCCGCCTCTCACCCACGCATACGCGCGTTGTGAAAATATCTCCTTTGCCCCCTCATCGGCGCGAGGCGTGTAGGTGTAATGCACACAATCCAGCACGCACGCCTCCTGCAAGCACGCGCGCAATCCCGCCTCATCGTGCGCAAGCAACACGCATTTAGTGCCAAACACCGCTTCGCTTAGCGCATTTAGTGAATCCACTCCCTCGCGCACATAGCTAGAGGGCTGGGCATACACGATCACGCTCGCTCCGCTTTCTTGGACTATGCTAAGCAGCGAGGTGGCATTGAGGATATGGGGCTGCCCTAGCACAAAGGGCAGGGCGTGGGGGTTTGGAGAGGCTTTGAGCGCGGCGATCACTTCTGGCGCGTGTGCTTGGGCGTGCAGGATAGGGATAGAGCCCTTATACATCTGGGCTTGGTAGGTGAGGGATTCTAAACTCTCGCTCTCTCGCTGCAGCGCGCCCGTGGGGCATACACTCACACAATCCCCACACGCTATACAATCAGGGCTACTGAGCACGATCTCGCCCTTTTTGTCCTCTCTAAAAACCCCAAAACTCTGGCACACATCACTGCACTTGTGGCAATACCCGCTATCGCCCACACCCTCACTGCTCTTTTGGCTCTTAGGACGGCGATGCCAAAACTCACAAAGACTAGGGCTAAAGACAATAGAGCTTGTGTAGCTATATGCGCCTATAAAGCTATGCAGAGATTCTAAAAGTTCTTTTGGGCTATGGTATTCATTCACCCAATGCACGCCTTTAGAGTGCTGCACATTCGCAAATTTGGTGAAAAACACCACTTGCGCGACTTCTAAGCTAAGGGTTTGAGAATCTTGGGTATAGAGGATACTAAAATGCCCCAAAGAGCCATTGAGCCCTACAAAGCTCTCTGGCAGCACCGCAAAAATCTCGCAATCCTCTAATCCGCGGGTTTGGGTAGATTCAGAGAGTGTGTGCAAAAACTCCTGCGCAATCTCCCCACTGCCCACCACTGCGATTTTGGGCGCGATAATCATCGTCTTAGTGCTCTGCAGGGGTGCGAAATCTAGGCGCGTCTCATTGACTTCGTTTAGGATTTCTAGCTGCTCTTTAGAAAATATCTGCGCGCTAAGAAAATCCGCGTAAGGATTGGCGGGAGAATGCGCAGTGTTGGATTCTAAAATGTGGGATTGTGTAGCGTGAGATTCTGAAATATTTGACTGCGTGGCGTGAGATCGCACGATCTCTGGGGTGTGGGCTGTGGTGTGCTCTGGTGCGTGGCTAGACATCTATAAACCTTATAGTGATTTGTCGTTTGTTTCTTTTTGCTTTTGAGCCCTGCGCGTGGCCTGCGCATGTGATTGTAGGGCTCATCTGCCTGCATTATAGGGGGCAAAATGTGTGAGTTTGCTTAAAATCCCAAAAGATTTATAGAATCTATAGCCAAACATAGCCAAAAAGTAACAAATTTTTTTACAAAACCCCTACTTTTTGAGTATTTTTCGTTTCACAAACCCCGCGCATTTGCGTGCGAAGAGATACGCCCTCGCAAAGAGCAGCGATGGCACAGCATAGCCATGTGCCTCATAGCATTCTATGATGTCTTTAGAAAACGGATTGCTTGCCTGCTCGCAGCGCACGCGGCATTTGTTTAAAAACGCGTATTTGCGATAGGCTGATAGGTTAAAGATGGATTGAAACTCCTCGAGCTTGCCCATAGCCTCTAGTGCGCAGAGCGTGCGCATACATTTCCAGCAGTATCCGCAGTTTATCCCATCTCTTTTGCACGCGAGATTGAGATGCGCTCTAGCAAACTCCCATTCTGCAATGTTTTGGGTTTTTTGTGTGCGCTTGTATTGGCAGCCATCGACGATGAGTTCAAGCGACTCGGTGCTTAGTAGCGGCACGAGATAGGATTCACAAAAGCACGCCATATCATAGTCCCTGTAATGCTTGCCAAAGGCCTTTATCTCCTCATAACCAAGGGCGCTAGGTATATAATACCTTTTGAGCGTCCCTTGAAGGCTTAGCATACACGAGCTTGTGGCAAGTATCCCCCATGCACCAGCATTAAACCCATGACCGCCCCATTCCATACTGCGTGGGAAAGCGTGGATGTTGGAGATCACTTGGTATATGGGGAGGTGGAGCTCATCTGCCATTGGTTTGTTGGATTGGTATTCATAGAGGTATTTTTGGTGTGTATCGGGAAGTCGATAGTGTCCATACGCCCCGCAGTCAAAGAGAAATAGCGCGTTTATTTTGTAGTCTGGATCTTCTTGCTTGGCATAGTGATCATAAATCGTGCTTAGTGAATCTATCCCACACGAAAAGCTTGTGCCTATAATTCCCCCCCCCCCGTATGAGAATCCACATCGCTAAACCCATCGACGGATACTTTGACTTTGGAGAGTTTGTCTGAAAAATCACAAAGAATGCTTTGGACATAAGTCGTGATATTTTTATACAAGCGTTTGGAGACTTTGCCACAAATGTGCAAGTCTTGCTTGTGAGTCATGGCGATATAGAGTGGGATTAACAAAAACGCATCGTAGCTGTGCGAGAGCATATGCTTATCCTGTGTGCGCGTGGCAAACCAGATTTTGTTGCCTTCATCGTGATAGGGGTTTGGGATATGCTCCACATCGATATCAGCGACCACGCGCGACCATCCCGCCAAACGCCCCTGTGTAATGTCCTCAATCCGTAGATTTTTGATTGTGATCATAATGTCTCCTTATGTTTTGTGATAGAGGTGTATTGTAGCTAAGTGTGTCTATGAGAGCGATAAAGATAGAATCTAAAGGCACTAGTGATAGAGGCGAATCTACACAAAGAGATTTTTTGGCTTATGCGTGCAAGCGCGGGGATTTGGCTTGTGTATAGGGGAGCTTTGTTTTGCTAAAAGGCGGGTTTATAGAATCTGTGCCATTGCTAAGTCGCGTGCCTGACGCGACGGCACTAGGCAATTACAGAATCTCGCACCTAGATTCTATGTATGAACGCGTAAGCCGGAGCGAGCGAGGATTCACTCCTCACGAGCGGTATCAAGTTTGTGAAACAAACTTGCATTAAATGATAGGCTCTAGCTCGGTTTATAGAAAATGCGCTAGCCCAAGCGGCGTTCCTGACGCACTGACACTAAAGATTCTAGAATCTCGCTAAAAAATGCAGTGTATGCTCGCACAGCGGAGCGAAGTGGGGATTCACTCCCCACGAGCGGCAACAAGTTTTTGCCCTAGCAAAAACTTGCATTAAATAAATAAAAGCCCTCAATTACTTGACTTTTTCTACATATTCGCCAGTCTCGGTATTGACACGGATACTCTCCCCCTCTAGCACATGAAAGGGAATCTGCACCACCGCGCCAGTCTCGAGCGTAGCGGGCTTTTTGCCAGCACTTGAAGTATCGCCCTTGAAGTTAGGAGCAGTCTCGACAATCTTTAGCTCGACGACTTGGGGCGCATCAACGGATATGGCTTTGTCGTTGTGAAAAAGCACCTGCACAATCGTGCCATCGATAATCCACTTGGCAGTATCGCCTACTTGATCTTGAGTGAGCGCGATCTGCTCATAGCTCTCGTTGTCCATAAATTGGAACAAATCCCCATCTTGATACAAAAACTGCATACTCTTCTCTTGGAGGTTTGGCTCATCGCACTTATCCCCCGCGTGGAAAGTCTTTTCAATCACCTTGCCATCGAGAAAGGACTTTATCTTAGCACGCACAAACGCCGCGCCCTTGCCGGGTTTGACATGCTGATACTCGACAATCCGATAGGGGATTTTGTCGATTTCGATCTTTAAGCCTTTTTTTAGCTCGCTCATACCTATTGCCATTGTAGCTCCTTATAGAGATTAGATTTTTTGTGCAGAGCCTAGGATTTGCATACGCTCTACCATCACTTTTTGCATTGCTTCCATACCGGGAGCAAAAAACTTGCGCAGATCAAACTGCGTCGCATCGGCATTTGCCACCCTGCGCACCTCCGCCATAAAGGCTATGCGCAAATCCGTATCGGTATTTACCTTATTGATACCGCCCCTCACGGCTTCTTGCAAAAACTCAAAGGGCACGCCCTTACTACCTTTGAGATCTCCGCCCGTGCTTAGGAAGCTCTCGCGCACATACTCTGGGATAGCACTCGCTCCATGCAGCACTAGCGGGATATTTGTCCTGCGCTTGACTTCTTGCAATCGCGCAAAATCTAGCTTTGGCTCGCCTTTGAACTTAAACGCCCCATGGCTCGTGCCAATAGCGGGTGCGAGATAATCCACCTGTGTTTGTTTGACAAATTCCTCCGCCTCATCGGGATTGACGAGCACGGCGTCCTGCTCGCTCACCGAGATATTGTCCTCTATGCCCATCAGTCTCCCTAGCTCCGCCTCCACACTCACGCCCTTGCTGTGTGCGTAGGCTACCACTTCTTTTGTCATCTTTACATTTTCTTCAAAGCAATGGTGCGAGGCGTCAATCATCACAGAGGTAAATCCCGCATCAATAGCCCTTTTGCAAGATTCAAAGCTCGTGCCGTGATCGAGATTGAGTGCGACGGGTATATGAGGATAGCGCGCACTTAGGATTTTGACAAGCCCCACTGCCATATCAATCCCCATATACTTGATAGCTCCCTCGCTCGCCTGCACGATGATGGGTGAGCTCGCCTCATTGGCAGCATTAAAAATCGCATTGAGCATTTCAAAATTGACAAAGTTAAACGCTCCCACTCCATAGCCCTCTTTATGGGCTTTGAGCAAAATCTCATTTCCGCTCACTAGCATACGCACTCCTTAATTGTTTGTTGATTTGGTTATTTGTTGATCTGGATCTTGGCTTTTTGGCGCAATTCCTGAATCTTCTCTCCCATCGCCTGCCGCACCGCCTGCATTTGCATATTTTGGATAATCATCTGCTTAGCCTGCTCATAGCTTATGGTTTTTGGCTCGGTTTTGCTCTCAAGGTAGATGATATGGTAGCCAAACTGCGTTTGCACGGGGGTTTTGGTGTATGTGCCGGGCTTGAGATCAAAGGCAGCTTTAGAAAATTCTGGCATCATCGCCGCACGATGAAAATTCCCCAAATCCCCGCCATTTTGCTGCTGCTTGCTAGCTGGATCGATGGTTTTTTGGTTTGCCAAATCGATAAACTTTGGCTCGACGCGCCCTCTGACTTTATTGAGCTCGGAGATGATTGCCTTAGCCTCCTCTTCAGTCGCTACGAGGATATGGCGGGCTTTGCCACTTTGATCGATGAAGTTGTCTTTGTTTTGCTCATAGATCTGCTTGAGCTGCTCCTCACTTGGGTTTGGCATTTGCACATTTTGCATTTGCTGCTGCTGCCACGCCCTTAGGAGCAATTCTTTTTTAAACGCCTCTAGTGCGCTTGTGTATTCTTTGGTAGTGTCGAGTTTTTGGGCTTTGGCGGCATCTAGGGCGAGTTTTTGATTGATGATTTCATTGAGGATCATCTCGCGCTCTTGCTCGGGCAGCTTGTCAAAGTCCATATTGGGATTTGCCTGTGTGAGTGGCTCGAGATCTTTTTCTGTGATGGGGCTTCCATTGACTGTTGCATAAGTTTTGGCTTCTAGTGCGGCTACACCCAGCACGCCAACCAACGCCAAACTAACGATAACTTTTCTCATAATCTAACTCCAAATGGTAAAATGTCTCGTCTCGCATCAAAGACTAGGGCGGTATTGTAACGCTTAAAGACTGATTAAATACTTAAGATTCTATCCCGCCAAATATGCTACACTTTCGCTTCGTGATTTTCTCTCATAAAGGCTTGTGATGCACACACCCACTATCAGCAAAAAAATCCTTTCCATCGTGGGCAAAACCAACGCCCAATACAACCTAATCCAAGAGGGCGATAAGGTGCTTTTGGGCTTAAGCGGGGGCAAAGATTCTATACTGCTTGCCACGATTTTGGCGCATATGCGCGCACACGCACCTTTCAAATTTGAGTTCAAAGCACTCACCGTGGATTATGGGCGCGGCGGGGAGTATGAGTATATCTTTGAGTATTGTGAAAAGCTAAATATCCCCTATGAGCTCTACCGCACCGATATTTATAAGATCTTAGAGGAGCACAAGCGCGAGGGGAGCGTGTATTGCAGCTTTTGCTCGCGTATGCGTAGAGGCGCGCTCTATACTAAGGCGTTAGAGGGCGGGTTTAACAAACTCGCCCTAGCCCATCATCTCGATGACGCTGCCGAGAGCTTTTTTATGAATCTCACTTATAATGGCGCGCTTCGCTCGATGCCTCCGCGCTACAAGGCACAAAATGGACTAAGTGTGATACGACCGCTTCTCTTTGTGCGTGAGCGGCAAATCATCGATTTTATCGCGCACAATGCCATCTATATCGCGCCAGATTGCAACTGTCCCATAAATTGGCTACCTGATGACAAACGCCCCTTTGCGCGTGCCAATACCAAGGAATTTCTCGCGCAATTAGAATCCAAAAATCCCGATTTTTTCAAATCCCTCAAAAACGCCTTCACACACCTGCACGCCAATAGTTTCTCTGATGAGCGGTTTTTGGATCCTATCATTTAATGCAAGTTTTTTGCTAGGGCAAAAATCTTGTTATCGGGGTTTGGGGCAAAGCCCCTCCCCCTCCGCTGCGCGAGCATACATAGAATCTAAGTGCGAGATTCTATGATTGCCTAGTGTAGCCGTGTCAGGAACGCCGCTTGGGTTGGCGTATTTTCTATAAACCGAGCTAGAGCCTATTATTTTATGCAAGTTTGTTTCACAAACTTGATACCGCTCGCGAGCATACACTGCATTTTTTAGCGAGATTCTAGAATCTTTAGTTTAGCCGCGTCAGGAACGCGACTTAGCAATGGCGCAGATTCTATAAACCCAACTAGACTCCACATTTTTACCGCAATTTGTCTCTGACAAATTGCTGCCGCTTGCGTGAGCATACATTTATAGATTCAAAAACCTAAGCACAGAATCTAAAGAGATTTTTAAAAACGCACAAACACACAATCCAACTCCCACTCCCTACAAAATCTCCGCTCTCCTGCTCGCTGTGGTATCCACTAGCTCCACCACTTCCCCGCTGCGCACGCTCTCTAGCTCCACCACTGCGCCATCTTTTAGCACCTGCGCCACGCCCTTTTTTGTATGCTTCGGATTGAGCGCATTTAGCGCGTATTGCAGAGATTGTATGAGCTTTTGCTTATTATCCACAAATGCCCCAAATGTGAGCGCATCACGCAGCACAGAGAGCCTTAGCTCCTTGTCTTGGAGGATGAGAGACATTGCATTATGGAGGGAGTGGCGCAAAAGCTCTAGCTGCTCACTGCGCGCCTTGATTCTAGCGCGCACGCTCCTAGTCTGTATGAGCTCATAAAGGTGCTCTAGTATCTCCTGCTTGCGCGCGCGCATAGCGACAAACGCACCCTCACAAACCGCGCGCATATCATCAAGCCGCATAAGCCACTCCTGTGAATCTGGCAGTATCATCTCCATCGCCGCGCTGGGCGTGGGCGCGCGCAAATCCGCTACCAAATCCGAGATCACCGTATCCACTTCGTGCCCCACAGCACTCACGATAGGCGTGCGTGCGCGGTGTATCGCCTCGGCTACCACCTCTTCGTTAAACGCCCACAAATCCTCGATACTCCCTCCACCGCGCCCTATGACGATTACATCAAAGCCCTGCGGCGTGCCAAAAAGCCCATCGGCATACGCGATATTGCGCGCAATAGAATCTTTTGCCTCCTTGCCCTGCACGAGGGTGTTTATGGCTACGATTTTGGTGAGATTCCATCGCTTCCTAGCCACCTTTAGCATATCTTGGAGTGCCGCGCCACTTAGAGAGGTCAAAACCGCTATGCGCTTAGGATAGGCAGGCAAGGGCTTTTTGGAATGAAAGTAGCCCTTATCTTGGAGCTTTTGGCGCAATTGCTGGAAGCGCAGTGTCAGCTCGCCTATGCCCTCTGGGATCATACCCCTGCATTGTATCTGATATTCGCCGCGCGGCGCATACACGCTCACAGCACCGCTCACCACCACGCTCATACCCTCTTTTGGCTCAAATTTTAGCGCGCTCACATTGCCTCGGAACATCACGCAGCGCACTTGAGAATCTGCGTCTTTGAGGCTAAAATACATATGCCCGCTGGTGTGTAGCGTGAGATTGCTGATCTCGCCTTGGACTTGCACCTGCACAAAAGTGCTCTCCACTAGGGCTTTTAGCTGGGCATTTAGCGCGCTCACACTCACTATCATTACCGCTCCTTAATGCTTGATATTAAGCTTTTTCTTATATTCGTGCATTACAGATTCAAACTTGCTTAAAAAAAAGGGGTTTTGCCCATTCATATATTCTACGAGCATAGAGAGCTGCTTGGACGTGAGGTGCGTAACCGCGCGCGAACACACATCATTAAAGCCCTCATCATCATTGTTATCCACGCTCTCTTGGATGGCTTGTGAGTATTTGAGAAACATCTTTTTGTCATACTCCTCCTGCTCGTTGTGGCGGACTATGTCCTGATAGAGGGTTTCAAGCTCTTCAAAGGGCATTTCTTTGAGATAATGCTTAGAATACAGCCCCGTGAGTGCCATCACTTTGGCAATCATCTCAAGCTTTTGGGGTGTGTTGTTGTAATAATCCCGATACACATCATAGAGGTTTGAGGGCAGGAAGTCTCTCACTATCATAAGCTTCACGCGCGCCATCGTGAGAATCTGCTGACGCGTGGCGGGATCTTTTAGCTTATCAATCGTCTCATACAAAAACCGCGTATCATCGCGCCGCCTTTCATAAAACTCCTCGAGCACCTTAAACTCCTCTTTGGGCAAGTCTTTGAGCGCGTTTGCGATCTCAGATAACAAAATCTCTTGAAAGCTCCTATAGGCGATATGTGAGATTTTTTGCATTTTGTGCATAGGCATATCTTTAAGCGCGATGGCGAGCAAATCATTGACTTCACTATAATCAAACTTCCTATATCCCTCTTGGAGGCATTCTATCAGATTCACGATATTGCCCGCACTTTCTTTGAGCTTGTGCTTAAACTCCGTGAGCTCGGTGGTGTCTAGCAAGCTGGAGTTGCTCTTAATGCTTTTTTCATCATTAGTGAGCTGAAAATACGCGCCCACAAGCTTTTGGGTTAGCTCCTTATAGGCTTCTTTAAGCTCCTTTAGCTCCATAGATTCTAGCTTAGCACTCTCATAGCCGTGCCGCTTCAAAAAGCCCGTGAGTATATCGCGGCTAAGTTTCATCACAAAAGCCCTTGTTTGAGCGTATTTGTCCTAAGCGCGCCATAGACTTTGAGCATATCGCTATGCTCCTTGCTATCATGCACGCGCAGGATATCCGCGCCATTTTGCACCCCTAGCAAATGCAGTGTGAGCGTGGCACTTAGGCGATCTTGGGCTTGCCTGCCCGTGATTTGCCCGAGTGTGTTTTTCCTACTTGCCCCAAGTAGCAGCGGATAGCCAAAGTGCTTAAAGTGCGCGAGATGACTGACTAGCGCGAGGTTTTGTGCGTCATTTTTGGCAAACCCAAAGCCTATATCTAGGATTATCTCCCTGCCCCCAGCTTGCAGCACCTCATCGATCTTGCGCGCAAAAAACTCATCGATCTCGCCAAAGAGATTGTCATAATGCGTGAGTGTCTGCATAACCTTTGGCGTGCCCTTAGAGTGCATAATAACCGCGCTCGCGCCAAAGGCGGCATTGACTTGCGCCATTTGGGGATTGCTAAAGCCACTCACATCATTAATGATACTAAAGCCACTTTTTAGCGCGAACTCCGCGGTTTGTGGATTGTAGGTATCGATACTAAATCGCGCTCTTTTATACAATTGCTTAGAATCTATCTCCGCACACACCTCACGCAAGCGCGCTATCTCCTCACTAGATTCTATAATCTCACTGCCCGGGCGCGAGCTCGCCGCACCCACATCGATATACGCCACGCCCTCCTCTAATAGCTCATAAATGCGCTCTATGGCTTCCTTGGCACTTTTGCGTGAGGGCGCATAAAAGCTATCGGGCGTGACATTGACTATCGCCATAATCCTAGCTTGTCCTTGGGCTTTTTGTGGCGCGCGCGCGTGGGATTTAAGGGCGGTAGCGAGGGATCTAAGCCCAAAGCTTTGGGTAGAGAGCTTGGCAATCAGCCGCTTTAGCTGGGATTTGTTGGCAATGAGCAAGCCCACCTTTTCCCCTTGATAGAGAATCTGCTCGCGCGGCGTGGCATACTCTGCGCCCACGCTTAGGGCTTCTTGCTTTAAAATCGCGCTTGGCACATACTCAAGATTATGCAGGGCAAAATAATACATCTGCGCCTTTTGCGCCATAATCTTATGCCCCACTTCATCAGCACCCACACGCGCTAGAGTCTCACTAGCCACTGCCTCCCCCACGCGCACTACTTGCATTATCGCCCTCCTTTTTGCTTGTTGTGAATCTTTAGCAGCAAAGGCAAAAAGATATAGCTCTCCCTCACATAGCTATCTGCTAATTTAATCGCCTCATCAAACGCCTCTAGCTCCGCACGAGTGAGCACAATGGCACTTTTGTGCAGCGCAAAAAGCAGGGCTTGGATATGCTCTTTTATCTCTGTGGTGGTGCGGTTTTGTCTATCGCACTCACGCAAAAACTCATAAATCCCCGCTAGCGTGAGCTTTTTGCAATCAAGCTCAAAGGGCGCGAAAGTCTTTTGAATCTTGTGTATGTGGGTATGGAGCCTTGAGAGGATTGTGGGCAAAAGCGCGTTTTTGCTCGGCGCGATGAGCACAAAATGCACATTTTGGGGCGGCTCCTCGAGAATCTTAAGCAGCGCGTTTTGGGATTCTATACTATATGATGGCGCGCTTAGGATGATGAAGCGCTCCCTCTGGCTAGCAAGGTAACTCTGTGCTATCACCTCGCGCGCGTCATCTATGCGAAATTCCACCTCCTTGCCTTTGTCATTTGTGGGATTAAAAATCACATAATCCCCCTTTTGGAGCGGTGCGGTGATCTCACGCACGATCTCTTGGGCCTGTGTGCTGATGTGTAGCTCCCCGACAAAAACTCCCACCACTTACACCTTTGTGAAAAATTATGAAAAATCTAGCGAAATCTGCCCAAACACCACGCCACACAGAGCCTTTTCAAACAAGCGATAGAGTTGTAAGAGCTTATAATCTAGCAAATCATCAAGCGAGCTTAGGCGAATGGTTTTAGTCGGCATATCCTGCCCATCGATAAGCCACACAAAGGGCTCTACCGACACAGAAAAGAGCGCGAAATCCCCGCGAATGGTTTTTTTGCCAATATACCAAAGCATATAGTTTTTGGCAAAAGAGTGCTCAAGCATTTTGTTAATCGCGCCAAAATGCCTATCGGGCGCGCTATTGTAGTTGAGATTCATATCAATCATAAAGCCTAGGGATTCTATCTCAAAGATGGGGAAAAACGGGCGCGTCTTGCTAGGGAGGTTGATATTTTGCGTGATATATTTGCTAAACCACTGCCGCTGCGTATCAGCAAGCACCACCAAGCTCCCGCCCTGCAAAATATGCGTAAATACACGAGAAAAAAGCGGCACGAGCCCCAGCCGCTGCTCCTCGAGCCAGCCACTCATAATGCCCTTGTTGTCTTCTTGTCTGATGGCGTTTTTAAGCCATATATCCAGTCGCTCCATAGATTCTAGATTCTGTGAGTTTTATTTATCAAGCGCATACACATCGTGCAGCGTGCGCACCGCTAGCTCGGCGTATTTGATATTTACAATCATAGAGATTTTTATCTCGCTCGTGCCAATCATCATAATGTTGATATTTTCCTTTGCCAACGCCTTAAACGCGATACTTGCCACGCCGCTATGGGATTTCATACCCACGCCCACGATAGAGACTTTGGCGATATCGCAGTCATACTCGATGCTTTGGACATCTTTTTTGAAGCACTCTAGGACTTTTTTAGCAAGCTCGACTTCGGTTTGTGGGATTGTGAAGTCGATATCTGTCTTGCCGTCTCTGCCGATAGTTTGGACGATCATATCCACATTGATATTTGCCTCTGCAAGCGCGCCAAAAATCTCTGCGGCAATCCCGGGGCGATCGAGCACATCGGCTATGCTCACCCTAGCTTGATTTTTGTCTAGTGCCACGCCACTGACGATGGGTTTTTCCATAATATCCTCCTCATCTGTTATCAATGTCCCCTCACTCGCAGAAAACGAGCTGCGCGAGACGAGTTTTACTTTGAGTTTTTTTGCGAGCTCTACGGAGCGATTAAGCAGCACTTTAGCCCCCATAGACGCGAGCTCTAGCATTTCATCATAGCTGATCTTATCGATTTTTTTGGCTTTAGATTCTATGCGCGGATCGGTGGTGTAGATCCCATCGACATCGGTGTAAATCTCGCACAAATCCGCATTGAGCGCGCCCGCTAGAGCCACCGCCGAGAGATCGCTCCCGCCGCGCCCAAGCGTGGTCACCTCGCCCTTTTGGGTAACACCCTGAAAGCCCGCCACCACTACGACATAGCCCTCTTGTAAAAGGCGATTGATAGTCGTCGTATCGATATGCTTGATACGCGCTTTGGTGTGCGTATCCTCTGTGATAATCCCCGCACCGCGCCCGCTTAGGGATATTGCCTTGATGCCTTTAGATTCTAACGCGATGGCAAGGAGTGCGCTGCTGACACGCTCCCCGGAGCTAAGGAGCATATCCACCTCGCGCGTGTTTGGGAGAGAGGAGAAAAAATGCGCGTATTCTAGCAGCGTATCTGTCTGCCCACTCATCGCCGAGACGACGACGACTAATCCGCATTTGTGGCGCTCTAGGGTGTGTAGGACGCGCTGCGCGACATTTTCTATCCGCTCGCACCCACCCATACTCGTGCCGCCGTATTTTTGCACAATCAGCATTACCAATCCTTACCATTAGTCTAAGATTTGTCGGGAGAAAAGAAAGTGCAATCATAAAATGAAAATGCTTAAAGTTTTAGCAAGATTAGCAAGGAGTTGCCTTGGGGCAAAAAACACGCTACAATTCCCAAAATTTGCGCAGGGAGTGAAAATGAGGGATACCAAAAGGGATAGCAAGAGGGGGGCTCAAAGGGATTCTAAAAGACGATGTGGGTTTTGTGGCAGAATGCCCCTAAATGGCGTCAATATCGCGCTCATCGTGCTTATTTGCGTCGTTGTGTATGTCTCTAACCACTTTGAGATGAAGCAATACCGCGCCAACAAAGCCAAAGAGCAGCAAGAAAAGCCAACACCAAATCAGCTCCAAGAGGAATGTTTTTTCCAAAACAATCGCAAGTCGTGTGAGATTTTAAAGAGCTATGAGGGGCACTAGATCTCGTCGCTACTTTTAGATTCTATGGCGTTTGGTTTTGTAGATAGCAAAATCTATGGGATCAGATTGCGCAGGGTTAGCCTCAATCTGCTTTGGTTTTCTCTGTGGTAGGGATTTCTGTAAGCTTTTTGGGCTTAGATTCTGTCTTTGTGCGCTGTTTAGAATCCGCGTTGTTTGGAGCTTGGTTGTGTGTTTGTGAATCTATCGGGCTAGATTCTGTAAATGCCTTAAATTCCGTGCCCCCTAGACTCCGTGTGCGAAAATCTGCGAGGAATTGCGTAGATTCTGCGCCACTTGGATTGTGTATTTTTTATTTTTCAGAATCTCCGCGTTGTATTCTGTAATCGCCTCTAAATCCGCGCTAGATTCTGTGATATTTTAGAATCTGTCTTATGTGAATCTTAGTTATGCGTTTGTGAATCTATGGGAAACTTTGTAGATTCTGTCTTTGTGCGTTGCTTAGAATCTCTTTTAGAGTAATGGCTTCAGAATCTGTGGGGCTAGATTCTGAATCTGCTTGAGATTCTGTTAGACTAGATTCTAAGCCTTTCTTAGATTCTCTATTTTCTTTAAATTCCGCGCTTGGCTTGCCCTCTTGGCGCGGTGTGGATTCTATAAGCTCACCACTGCAAACAAAAAAAACTAGTCATTGCGGTGGTGTTTGTGGAGTTTTTGGCGGGTGCGGGGGTAGGAGTTACCTCATAGGTAATGACTACTCCCCCAAACCCGCCAAATCTACGCAATGATTACCCAAGGAGCCGTTTTCCCGTGGGAGAGACGAATTTCCTTTATCACTCAAGGCACAATATCACTTCATAACCAACTTCAACGCCCCAAGAATCTCATCATTGCGTGCCATCAATGCCCTTAGTCTCTCTAAATGCTCCTCGCGCACGCTTGCAAGCGTAGATTCTATCTCACGCACGAGGGCTTTGGCGATGTTGTTGTGCAAAAAAAGTCGCTCCTGATAGTATTCAAGCCCTATCGCGCTTTGTAGCATATCGCGGATATTCTCCATACTCGGCTCATAGAGGGGGAATCTCTGGCTATCCTTTTGGTAGGCTTGCACTCCCTTAGTGATCTTAGAATCTAGCTCCAAGCACACGAGCTTGATGGCGTTTTTGAGCGTTTTGTCCAAAAGCTGTGCGAGCTCGTGCGTGTGGGCGTGCAGCGATGAGCTAATCCTATCCATTGCGGAGCTAAAATCAAGCGCGATAGTGTGGGTTTGCACGAGCCACTCCTGCAAATGCACCGGCAGGCTTAGCACATAGGGCAAAAATAGCGGCGTGCCCCTAGGGTGCGTGCCTAGAGCCTGCTTCTCCCACTCCTGCAAAAGCTCGCCAAAACTTGGGATCTCGCGCACAAACTCCACTCCAAACTGCTTGAGTGCCAAAAAGAGCTTGTGCCATTCTGCTATGAGCGGGCTATCCTGCCGCTGCAGGGCATTGAGCACAGAATCTAGAGGCAGCACATACACTTCCTTTTCATACATTTGCGTGGTTTTTAAGCCTAAGGCGTTTTTGGCGGATTTGCTAAAAGTCATTGTGACACGCGTAATCTCGCTAAAAATCTGCTGTGTGAGCGTGAGCAGGCGGGATTCTAAAAGCGAGAAAAGCTGCTGGGATTGGGCATTTAGAGCCTGTGCCTGCATAGAATCTAGCGCGCCATAGCCCTCCAAAATCCCCTCTAGCCTCCTAAGATAAATCTGTGGGATATGCAAACGCCGATAATACTTCAGCACCAAAGCGCGCAGGGCATAGAGTGTCCTGTGCTCTTTGTTTTGAGCCTTTTGGGGCATAAGGTGCGTGTGGAGAAACTCAAACACCTCCACAATCGCAGAATCCTCATAGAGCTGCTGTGCCCTCTGGCTGTTAGATTGAGTCTTCGCGCTTAGAGCGTTTTTGGCAGAAATGGCGATAATCTCCTCAAAAATCCCGCTAAAGGCTTCCCTAGCGTAGTTGAGGCTTGTCTCAATCTCGGCGGCGTTTTTTAGCCTGTCTTTTTGGTTGAGCACGCAGAGGCTTTTGGCGCGATAATGTCGGATGTGGTTATACAGAATCTCGCGCTCGCTGTTTTTGCCCACATTATCAATGAGGCTCACCCAAATGATTCCATCGACTTCTTGCAGGATTGCGTTGCTAACCTCAGTATCCTCTTGGTTTTGGGAGTTAAAGCCGGGCGTGTCCAAAAATGTGATTTCTTGCAAAAGTGGCAGGGGCGCGAAAAGCTTGTAGTGGCTGATTTGGGCATTGATGAGCGGATCTGCTCGCTCCAAAAAATCTAGCGGCGCAAAGCTGTGCGTGCCGTCTTTGTAAAAAATCTCTAGGTGGAGATTCTCTCCATAGCCTATCTCGCACACCTTAGAAGTCAGCGGGATAATCCCACTAGGGAGTATCTCCTCGCCAAGCAGGGCGTTTAAAAATGTGCTCTTACCACTAGAAAACTGCCCTATCACCGCGACTTTGAGCGGTGCATTGAGCTCGGATAGGAGCTTGTCAAACTTGCTCATATCCGCAGAATCTAGCGCGAAATGCTGACTAAGTAGCGCGCGTGTGGCTAGGATTTTTTGGGCTAGGGGGTTTTGGTATCTAAGCGCGCTAAATTGGGCGATGAAGTCTTGTAAGATGCTCATTCTAACTCCTTATAAGCCCGCACGATGCGCTCTTTTAGCTGCGTGATAGAATCTAGCTTTTGCGCGAGGGCGTTTTTTGTCTCTTGGTTGTTGCTTTGCTCAAACTGCAGGAGGGCTTTTTGGAGTGCCTGCTCCTTGTGCGTGATTTGGGTTTGGAAATCCTGCGTGATTGCTTGGGCAATCCCCCCAAAAAACTCCAAAAGTCCCTCTTTGGTATGCTCGGATTTGCTAAAAATAAGCTCACTAAAGCGCGCAAAAGTCTGACTAAATACAGAATCTAGCTTGCTGGCAAGCGCGCTAGAGCCACTAAGCCCAAACACCTCATCGCTTAGCGTATGCACAAAATGCGCGATCTGCTCGTCTTTGGCATAGAAGCTAAAGCTCGGCGGAGTGTGCACAAAATCCACACTAGGGCAAGCCTCCTGCACCTCGCTGCGCACCTCTTGGATAAGATGTGTGATTTTGGTATTGAGCTTGTATTTATACTCGCGCGTGATGTCAGTAAAAATGTCTTTAAGCGCGATGCTAAAAAGCTCATACAAATCCTCTCTTGGCATAGTGCGGTTTTGCTTCTTAGCATAGGCGATGTTTTGGACAACGCGCTCTTTTAGCCTGTCTTGGGAGGTTTGGAGCGACATAGTGATGAAGTCATTGAGGAGTTTTAGCGTGCCTTCAAGCTCGGTGTTTTTGTCCATAATGGCTTGGGAGATACGCGCAGAGTGCTCGCGCAAGGACTGCATTTGGGCGCGCTCTAGGCTGATAAACTCCTCTAGCTCCTCTTTGCTGGCATTTAAAATCTTAGATTCTAAAGACAAATCGTGCGCGAGCTCGTAGGCAATGCCCGCAAAGGATTTTAGGCAAAGATAGGCGATATCGCGCGCTTTGAGGCTGTTTTCGCCTAGTAGCATTGTGTCGAGATACTCCTCAATCGCCAAAATCCCCGTTTGCTCTAGGGGCATTGGGGCGGAGTCTGGCTGCGTGCGAGCTAGCAGGGCGTTGTAGCTAGAGATGGGCAAAAAGGTAATGCGCGAGAGGATCGCGTGAGAATCTAGGCTCTGGGAGATTTTTACAATCGCATTTTGCAGGCTTTGCTTGGTGTATTGCAGGCTTTGGTGCAGCTCATCTGGTGTGATGAGATCAGCGCGCGTGAGGACAACGAGCAGCCGCGAGATATTGCGCTCTAAAAGCGTCTCTAGGATAAAATCCACATCCACTTGCGTCGCGGCGCAACTAGCATTCATAAGGTGTATGAGCAAATCACAATCCCTAATATACTCCTTTGTGATCTCCTCGCGCTTAGTGATAGGATCGTCTAGCCCGGGCGTATCGACGATATGCACGCCCCCTTGCAGGAACTTTAAGGGCGTGAAAAGCTCGACTTTTTTAATGAGATTGCACAATTTGCTCGCGTGATTAGCAGAAGTGTAGGTGCTAAGCTCGCTTAGCTCGATATGCTGGCTTATGCCCTCTTTAGTGATATAGCGTGAGAGGCTATCCCCAAAGGTGCTCTGGGTTTGCTGCACAAACCGCCTAAGCCCCTCATCGGTGTGTGAATCCGCAAGGATCTCCTCCCACTCGCAAAGATTCCAAAAATGCACTTTGGCGTATTGAGTATGGGCGTATTGGAGCACCGTGAGATTGGCAGTCTCTGGGATTGTGGAGCTTCCGAGTATCTCCTCGCCAAGCAGGGCGTTCAAAAAGGTGCTCTTACCCGCACTTAGCACGCCCGTAACGCCGATAGAAAACTTTTGCTCCCTTGCATTGTGCCAGATTCTGTGCAGGGCTTGTGTGTGTGAATCTTGCGTGCAGAATCCTTGAAGAGTGTGATAAAACTCCTCCATATCAGCGTGGGTGCGCGTGAGATCTGTGTGGGTGGATTGGGTTTTAGTCTGTGTGGATAAATCCGCCTTGTGCGCGTGGAGGGATAACAACAGATGATGAAAATACGCCTTGGTGATCACTTGCGCCTCGCACAATGCCCAAAAATGCCCTATGAGCTTGGCATAAAGGGGCTGCGTGAGTGCGGGTGTGAGCAAACCTTTAAGCGCGTGCAAATCCTGCGCGCTAGGCACATCTCCAAAAAACTCCGCAAAAAACTCCTGCATAACCTGCGTTTGGCTAAATTGGGGCAGGAGGGCTTCATCGCACACATACACGAGGGCGAGCATTTCATCATTATCTAGCAAATAGCTTTTTACTCTCTCAATCTGCTCTGTGCTCATTGGCTTTGCTTCCTGCATTGCTTCACTCCTTGCCTTATTTTGTGTATCGCCTTGCTCCCCTATATTGCCCTACTCTCTATTGCTTTTGTCTCTCTCCTCGAGATTTTCTAGTCTCTTAGCGACTACGCTTAGCTGATATTGCAAAAAATTTAACACCATTGTGAGTTTTTGAGAATCTTTATCGGGCATACCCAAACCCTCAAAGAGCACGAGCAAGCGATCTTGCAAAAGCTTTAAAAATGTCCTCTCATCGCTTAGGGCTTGGGTATTGTGGGATTCATTAATCACTGAAAGCATTGATGGCTTTAGACGCGTTTTAGAATCTAGCAAGGGATTTGGGGGATTTTTGGGCGTTTGTAGCGCGTCCTTTGGTGCCCTTTTGTCCAAATCCTTAGAATCCTGCGCGCCTGAGCGCCCACCTAAATGCTCAAACATCGCGCTTAGATTCTCTAGCGATGCCTCATAGGGTGCGCTAGATTGCGCTAAGTGCGCTCCCTCTCGCTCCTGTGCGCTAGATTTGCTTGCCTCATCACTCTTTAGAGAATCTCCTGCGCGTAATTCCTTGCCCTCGCGCACATCGCTCTCAAGCGTGTTGATTGTCTCTAGGATAATGTCTTTTAGTTCCATTGCAGTAGCCATTCTTGGAATTTTTTGTTTTGCTCTAAGTCTGAGAGATGATTAAACACCTCTAGCCATTTGGGATCTGCCAGAGAGCTAGAATCTATAAGAGAGTGCGCGGGATTGCTGCTTAGGCGCGCCACACCTAGCCGCGCCTCCTCATTATCTGGCTGGAGCTCTAAAATATCTTGATAGATTTTTAGCGCGTCTTCTTTTAGCCCTTGGTTTTCATAAATAGTCGCTAGCGTGATGGTTTTGATACTGCTCATACTTGCCCTTTGTGCGTAATTTACAAGCCCTACTTTAAGAGGCTTTAAGTCTTAAGATATGCTTTTAGATTCTATCAGATTGTCGCGCATTCTTTCAATATAAATACGCAATCTCATTTTGCCACGATCACATCCACGCCTCTAGGTGGAGTAAAGACAAAAACCCCATCATCAATCTTTGGATTGAGTATATGCCCGCTAAAGACAATGCGCGTAGTCTGCTGGAGTGAATCTTGATAGCTAATCTCTTGTAGCAGTCCTTTATCATCAAAAATGAGAGTATAAAGCGTCTCATTGAGCGTCGTGGTGTATCGCCCAGTAGGCTTACCCTCAGAATCTAACTCCGGCTTAGCACTCTCTAATATCTCAAACACATCGCTTTGTGTGCTAAGCGTGCTGATATACACTTGCTTTAGCGGTGGCTCATACACGCTGATTTTGCCCTCATTGACATACACTTCCTTTTGCATAGGTGGCTCATAGATCCATTTTGCCTTATTGGGAGCCTTTGCCTCTAGCGTGCCAAAGTAGCTCGCCTGCGCGCCATCTTCAGTGATGATGATTTGCTCAAAATCTGCTTTGAGGCTTTTGAGATTTTTGTGAATCTGTTCTCCAAAAAGCGGCGCATTTGCTAAAAAAATCCCTATTATCAAGCACAACTTCCACGATATTTTCATAACCCTAACCTTTAGCGATAATCCCGCCATTATACAAAAGAATTAATGCAAAACACAACCAAACTAAGATACAATGTGCCACTAAGCACCCCAAAACACAAGGATATAAGGAATGTTAGGCAAGATTCTCATCGCAAATCGTGGCGAAATCGCCGTGCGCATTATCCGCGCGTGCAGGGATTTGCATATACAAAGCGTGGCTATTTATTCTCGTGCCGATAGGGATTCTATGCATGTCAAGATGGCTGATGAATCCTATGAAATCAGCGACGATCCGCTGCGTGGGTATCTCGATGCCGATCTCATCGTAGAAGCCGCGCTCAAAATGGGCGCAGACGCGATCCACCCCGGCTATGGATTTTTGAGCGAAAACGCCGCCTTTGCACACAAAGTCTATGAAGCCAACCTCGTGTGGATAGGACCAAATGCCCAAGTCATCACCAAAATGGGGGACAAAAACCAAGCGCGCTCGATTATGCAGCAAAATGGTATCCCCATCGTCCCGGGCACTGAACCGCTCAACCATCTCAATATGGACAAAATCGCACAAATTGCCAAAAAAATCGGCTATCCCATAATCCTCAAAGCAAGTGCTGGTGGTGGCGGGCGCGGAATCCGCGTAGTGGCGCAAGAGCGGGATTTGGAAGAGAGCTTTAATGCCTGCAAACGCGAGGCGATGGCGTTTTTTAAAAACGATGATGTGTTTATGGAAAAATACATTAGCAATCCGCGCCATATCGAGTTTCAGATCTTAGCAGATAATTATGGCAATGTGATCCACCTAATGGAGCGTGATTGCTCCATTCAGCGGCGACACCAAAAGCTCATAGAAATCGCGCCTAGCCCGCTTATCAGCGAGGATTTGCGCCGCAGAATGGGCGCGACTGCCGTAGCAGCAGCCAAGGCGGTGGGCTACACAAATGCCGGGACTGTGGAGTTTTTGCTCGATGATTATAATAGATTCTATTTTATGGAGATGAATACGCGTATCCAAGTCGAACACGGCATCACTGAGGAAATCACAGGGCTAGATCTCATCGGGCGACAGATACGCATCGCTAGCGGGGAGATCCTCGATCTCACACAGAGCGATATCCGCACGCAAGGCTATGCGATAGAAGCACGCATTAACGCCGAAGATGTTAAAAACGACTTTGTGCCAAATCCGGGCAAAATCACGACTTATTATCCAGCACTTGGACCTTTTGTGCGTGTGGATAGCTGTATTTATAAAGACTATGTGATACCGCCCTTTTATGATTCTATGGTGGCTAAACTCATCGTGCGCGCCTCAAGCTACGATCTAGCCGTCAATAAGCTCGATCGCGCCCTGCAAGAATTCACCATAAAAGGCGTGAAAACCACAATCCCATTTTTGCGCAATATCTGCAAGGACAAGGACTTTAGGCGGGGGGATTTTGATACTTCATTTTTAGAAACCAAGATAGATTCACTAATCCCCGAGCATAGCGAGCACACAGATGATATCGTCGCAGCTATCGCTGCAGCTATCGCGTGCCGCTGCGGAGAGTGAGATGCAAAATGTCTATGAAGATGTGAGTGCGCTTGATAAACGCGTGTGTGAGCGATTTGCCCTCACGCCACAGATTCTAGTAGAAAACGCCGCAAACGCGCTCCTAGAGCTTATCAAGCAAAAAGCGCACAAAAAAAGCGTGGTAACCATCATCTGCGGGAGTGGCGATAATGGCGCGGATGGTTACGCGCTTGCTCGCAAGCTTAGCGGAAGCTATCGCGTGAGAATCTACCAAGCCAAAGAGCCCAAAAGCCCGCTGTGTGTGGAGATGTGCGACAAGGCACGATTGCTTGAGGAGATACGATTTATCACTAAGCTTTTGCCTTGCGATGTGGTGGTGGATTGCCTCTTTGGCAGCGGATTTAGGGGCAGTATGAGCGAGGAACTTTTGCAAGTGCTAAAGACTGCTAATGCCCTCGCACCGCTCAAAATCGCGTGCGATATACCAAGCGGACTTGGTGGGGATTATGAAATATCCACGCCCGTGTTTAGCGCGCATCACACGATGTGTATGGGCGCGCTCAAAACCACGCTATTTAGCGATGTCGCCAAGGACTATGTGGGGGAGATACACCTCGCCGAGCTTGGAGTGGCGCGCCAAAACTATGAGATCGCCTCGCCTCTGAAACTTTTAGAATCTAGCGATCTTTTGCTGCCCACACGCACGCGACAAAACGCGCACAAGGGGGACTTTGGGCATTTGTGCGTGTATGCTGGGAGCAAAAGTGGCGCGGCTATCCTCGCCGCACAGAGCGCCCTGCACTTTGGGGCTGGGCTTGTGAGCGTGGTGGGCGAAAAGCTCACGCCGCCCTATGAGATTATGACAAGCAAGATCGCGCCGCACAACACCACGGCTTTTGCGCTGGGTATGGGGCTAGGAGAGCTTACGCCAAAGATTTTGGGCGATGTGCTCAAGCGCAGCGAGCCCTGCGTAGTGGATGCGGACGCGCTGCATTATGCAGAGATTAGAGAGCTTTTAGAATATCGGAGCCTGCTTGATAGCGCACAGAGGCAAATCGTGCTCACCCCACACCCTAAGGAATTTGTGGCTCTGCTTAGAATCTGTGGCTTTGGCGATGTCGCCCTCACTCCTACTAATCGCCTAGAATACGCAATGCGCTTTAGCCAACGCTATCCCGAAGTTACGCTCCTGCTTAAAGGTGCAAACACACTCATTGCGCACAGAGAAAAAATCTATATCAATCCCCTCGGGAGCGTCGCGCTGGCTAAGGGCGGGAGTGGCGATGTGCTCGCTGGTATGATAGGCGCGCTGTTAGCACAAGGGCGCAGCGGGGTAGAATCTGCTATCCACGCTTCCCTCGCTCACGCCCTAGCAAGCCATAGAGAATCTAGCACCTACGCCCTCACGCCCCAAAAACTTATAGAAAATCTCTCATTATTAGAAAGGAAACATTGATGAATAACACACAAAACACAGATAGTTTAAAAATCGGCTCTAGGGAGTTTCACTCACGCCTCATCGTAGGAAGTGGCAAATACAAGGACTTTCAGACGACACGCGAGGCGACTTTAGCCTCTGGCGCGCAGGTTATTACCGTGGCGGTGCGACGCGTGAATATCCTCAACAAAGATGAGGAAAATCTGCTTGATTACTTCAAGGATACCGATGTGAGTTTCTTGCCAAATTCCGCAGGCTGTGTCAATGCCAAAGAGGCAATCACGCTTTTTAGGCTCGTGCGGGAGGCGTGTGGGATTGACTTTATCAAGCTAGAAATCATCGGCGATACGCAAAAAACGCTCTATCCTGATGTGATAGAGACGCTAAAGGCGTGTGAGATTCTCGCTCGCGAGGGCTTTGTCGTGCTGGCTTATACCAATGACGATCCCATAGTCGCTAAGCAGCTAGAATCTGCTGGAGCAAGCGCGGTGATGCCACTTGCTGCGCCCATTGGGAGCGGGCTTGGGATACAAAATCGCTACAATATCGCCTTTATCAAAGACGCGCTCAAAGTCCCTGTGATCGTCGATGCGGGGATAGGCTGCGCCTCGGATGCGAGTATCGCGATGGAGCTAGGAGCCGATGGCGTGCTCACCAACACCGCCATAGCCACCGCGCAAAATCCTATCCTAATGGCAGAAGCGATGAAGGACGCTGTGATAGCGGGCAGGAAGAGCTTCCTAGCGGGGCGTATGGACAAAAAGCCCTATGCAAGTGCCTCCTCGCCTGTGGGCGGTATGCCAAAACTCATTTAGGCAATGGATAGAGAATCTAGCTTGGTTTATAAAAAAGGTGTTAGCCCAAGGGGTGTTCCTGACGCGATTGCACCAAAACGCCACAAAATCTCGCATTTAGATTCTGTATATGCTCGCGAAGCGGAGCGAGTGGGGATTTACTCCCCGCAAGCGGCAGCAATTTGCCAAAGCAAATTGCACTAAAATGTCAGAATCCACTCGGGCGTTGGCGCGAATTTTTGGATTAATCCTTAGTGCGCAAATCGCCTATGGGCTAGAAGTTGTAGAGTTTAGAATCTACCAAGGGGATCTTTTAGAATCTGTGCGCTATCTCGTGAGCGAAAAATACGATGGCGTGCGCGGCGTGTGGGATTCTAAAGAGCTTAAAACCAAAAGGGGCAATCCCATCAACGCACCGCGCTGCTTTATCGAGCAGCTCCCGCCATTTGCGCTTGATGGGGAGCTGTGGCTTGGGTATGGGCGATTTGAAGAGATGGCAAGCCTTGTGAAAAGGCAAGACTCTACCTGTGAGCAATGGCGCGATGTGGCGTATCTCGTCTTTGACTCGCCTAGCTGTGGGCTCAAAGACGCGCAACACACGCAATGCACCCTAAGCGAGCGACTAGAGGCAGTGAGGGCGTTTCTCTCCGCGCACCATAGCCCAAATGTCCGCCTCATCGCACAACATATCCTAGAGCCACAAGACCCACACGCCACAGATAGGCAGCTACACGCAATGCTTGAGACAATCACACAATCTAGCGGCGAGGGGCTCATCATACGCCCCGATGAGCGGGGCTACCGCCCGGGCAGGGCAAAAAATGCCTTCAAACTCAAACCCCACACCGATAGCGAGTGCCAAATCATAGGCTACACGCAGGGCAATGGACGCGCAGTGGGCAAAGTCGGGGCATTCATATGCGAGCAAGTGCTCCAAAGCAATGGGGACAATCCGCTTCCCCCACATTGGCAGGGCAAACGCATAACCTTTAAAATCGGCAGCGGGCTTAGCGACGCGCTGCGCACCAATCCCCCGAGAGTGGGCACCACCATCACATACCAATACAATGGCTTTAGCAAAAATGGCATTCCCAAGCACACACGATTTGTGAGAATCTCCAACCCCTAGAATCTAGCCCTACACCTCTAGCAGCACCCAATGGGGCGGATAAAACACCTTTTCCCTCGCCTCATTCTCGTCTTTCGTGATCCTCTTAGGAGCGATGACAATCTTATGGGGATTAGCGATACGATACGCCGCCCACCAACTAAAGGTAGAATTTGCGATGATGGCGTGCTTACACGCGCTCATTGCTCCATCTCTTCTATGGCGTTGCCCTCGTCATTGCCCTCTATGAAGCTAAACTCTAGCCCCTCTCGCACCTCTGGGCTTAGCAAATCCAAAAAATGCGCCTTGCACCAAGGCATATCATTACTAAAGACAAAAACACGCGCAGTGGGCAAAGTCTGCTTGATATGGCGCAACGCCCGCTCATAATACGCGCCATCAAGCACTATAAAATGCGCATTTTTAGCGAGCAAATAATCCCCTCGCCGCACGTGTAAAAACACTGAATCTGGCGTCTTATCAATCTGTGTGTAAAGTCTAGCATTTGCGTGGCTTAGCGGATGAGCGAGCCTAAAATCGCGCATAATCTCTGCTTGCACCTCGCGCACATAGTGGTAGGCAAAAAAATACCCCACGCAAACAAACACCTTATCCTTGTGCGCAAACACCTCGCGCATACGCGACACATCAAAATCCGTGATAGTCTCAAAAAGCCGCTCCTCCCATTTTGTGTATAGGAATTTTCTTAGAGGTTTTGGCGTAAGGCGATGGAGCTTTTTATACGCCACATAGCGCGTTGGGAATCCACAAGCCAAAAGCGCGGCGATAGTGGATTTAGATTCTCTAATCACAGGCAGTGTGAGTGAAAAATTTTGAAGTTCAAAATTTCTAATGCCCCCCCCCCCGAGAGCTATTTTGCGCTTTTGCCCTCGCTATGCTTTTTACCCTCACTCGGGAACCACGAGATATCGACAACTACCTTGTATCCGTGCTTTTGCAAAAACTTCGCAAACGCGTAGTTAAACATCTGATTGCCAAGCCCACCAGCTAGCTTTATCACTATCATTTGTATCCTTCAGATTAGTCTAAGCAAGGGGCAAATCCAAGGTTTCTAAGAGATTTTGCAAATGCGGGGTGGGCTCGGTGCGCCAAAGATTTGCAAATATCTCCTTGCACATAGGGCAAAGGCGCAGGGGCGTATCGGCATACCAGCCCACCATACTATGCCCCCGATACACGCTAAACTCAAAGGCATTGCGCCTAGGGGCAAAAAGCAGTAGGTGGGGATTGTGCTCAGCATAGAGTCGCCCAAACTCCTCACACGCGCAAAAATGCAGCAATGGCGCGCCCTTGGTGCTAAATTCATCGTGTGAGATGCGATTGACATAAGCCAGAGATTCTAAAAGTGCGCCATCGGGGAAACTCACATAATTCACACCACCCCTACTCTCCACGACATTTGCCGCCGCGCTAAGCCCTTGAGTGCGAAACATCTCCTTTAGCTGCTTGGATAAATCCCCAAATCTCGCCAAACTCTTTAGCGTGCGCTCAAACATTGCACCACTCACAAAGACTTATAGAATCTACTCCCCGCACTCACGCTCGATGATATCACACAGCGCGTGTATCACGAGGATATGCACCTCCTGAATCCTCGCGGTATCATCGCTTGGCACGATCATATTGCTCTCACACAATGCCTTCATCGCCCCGCCGTCGCGACCGCTTAGCGCGATTGTCCTGCAGCCTAGCGATTTTGCGACATTGAGGGCATTGAGGACATTTTTAGAATTCCCGCTCGTAGAGATTCCAAAGAGCACATCGCCCTTTTGCGCTAGAGCCTCAACCTGCCTTGAGAATGTGTATTCATACCCATAGTCGTTGCCTATTGCGGTAAGGGCAGAGGTATCCACACTTAGAGCGATCGCCCCTAGTGCCTTACGCTCCCGCTTGTATCGCCCCGTGAGCTCGGCGGCAAAATGTTGAGAATCTGCCGCGCTCCCGCCATTGCCACAGATGAGCACCTTATTGCCGTTTTTGAGACATTCTAGCAGGATATGCGCGCTCTGCTCGATAGAATCTAACATACACTTAAGCGCGTGCGAGCTTATCTCGATATGGTTTAAAAACTCCGCTTGTATAAAATCTTTCATTCTCCACTCCTTATTTTTTCTATGATATTGGTGCTAGACTTGCCCTCGACAAATTCTATGAGCCGCACCTCTTTGACAAACTCACTCCCCGCGATCTCCTTGCCCTCATAATCCGCGCCTTTGACGAGCACATCGGGCGAAAGAGCGGCGATGAGATCACGTGGGGTATCCTCGCTAAAGACCACGATATAATCCACGCATTCCAAACTACCGAGCAAAAACGCCCTATCCTCTTGCGTGTTTATGGGACGAGACGCGCCCTTAAGCCGCGATATGGAATCGTCGCTATTAAGCCCTACGATGAGCATATCGCCAAGCGCGCGTGCCTGCTTAAGATACTGCGCGTGCCCTCTGTGCAGGATATCAAAACACCCATTTGTGAAAACTATGCGCGCCTTTGGATTGCTTTGGCGCAGAGATTGCACCATAGAGCGCATTTGCTCCTTATCTAAAACCTTGCCATTGTCTAGATTCTGTCTGTGTGCGTGGAGATAATGCTCTATCTCGATATGCGTAGCACTCGCGCTCCCCACCTTTGCCACGACTACTGCCGCCGCGCTATTGGCAAACTCACTTGCCCTATAAATATCTAACCCCGCACTTAGCGCAAAGCCTAGAGCTGCGATGACGGTATCCCCCGCGCCCGTTACATCATAGACTTCCTGCGCAAATGTGGGGATTTTCTTGCACACGCCATCATCGATAATCCCTATGCCATCTTCACTTAGCGTGATGAGCGAGATCTCTAGCGCGCACATCTCTTTTAGCCTCTCGCCAGCTTGGAGCAGGCTTGCCTCATTGTGAATCTCAATGCCCGTGGCGAGCGTGGCTTCTTTTTTATTAGGCGTGAGCAAAGTCGCGCCCTTATACTTGCTATAATCACTCCCCTTAGGATCGCATAGCACAAATTTACGCTCGCTACGCGCTAGGGCGATAATCTCCTGAGTAAAATCATAGCCCAAAAAGCCCTTATTGTAATCTGAAAGAATCACGCAATCCACCTGCGCTATGAGCGCACTTAGATTCTCGCGCACATTTTGCAGCAGTAGAGAATCCACACTCGCCCTACTCTCTCTATCCACGCGCAGCACTTGCTGATTGGCAATCACCACGCGACTTTTTTTGGTGCTAGGGCGCGCAGAATCCACAAAGATATGGCTAATATCCGCGCCCAAATCCTGCAGCGCACCCACAAGCCACCTACCATCAGCATCATCGCCCACCACGCCACACACATACACTTGCGCGCCAAGGGCTAGCAGATTGTTTGCGACATTGCACGCGCCCCCTAGCCTATTGCTTTCATTTTTCACTTCCACGACTTGCACGGGGGCTTCGGGGGAGATTCTGTTACAATCCCCCCAAATGTAGTGATCGATCATCAAATCCCCAATAACAAGGACTTTGGGGGATTTTTGCTCCAAGCCAAACATCACTTACCTCGCACGCACTTGCGTCTCAAAAATCCGCACAATCTCTGGTATGTAGGATTCTATCCCCTGCTCTAGGCTAAAGCGCGGCGTGTAGGAGAGGAACTCCTCACTTAGGCTAATATCCGCTTGCGTGTGATTTTGGTAGAACGCATAAGGATTGTCAATATACTCCACTTCAAAATCCCCAAGGTGTTTTTTGAGTATCTCCACAATATCATTAAAGCTCCGCGCCACGCCCGCACCGACATTATACACGCCACTTGCACGCGCCTCTATGGCTTTGACATTTGCTTGAATCACATCTTTGATATACACAAAATCCCGCAGCTGCTCGCCGTGTTTGAACAATCGCACTTTTTTGTGCTCCAACGCCTGCAAGCCTAGCTGCAAAATCATTGAGGCGGTTTTGCCTTTATAAAACTCCCGCTCGCCATAGACATTAAAATACCGCAAGCCAATGAGGGGAGTTTGAGAATCTCGCTCTAGGATTTTGCGCGCAAAAACATCCATTTGGAGCTTAGAATACCCATAGATATTCTCTGGCACCTCGCCCACGCCTAGGCTATTGGGAGCTGGGGAATTGCCATAAGTCCCTGCCGATGAGGCATAAATGAGCATAGCTCCCCTTTGCTTAGCTATCTCATAGAGATTTGCAAATGCCTCAAAATTCGTCTCTAGCATAAGTTTCTGATCCATTGCAGTGGTATCTGAGATAGCCGCCTGATGAAAGATATAGTCAAAATCTCGGTTTTTAATCTTATCAAGATCTTTTATGAGATCCCCCACGATCACTTCCCCGTGAAACTCAAGGAGATTTTTAAAATGCCCAAGGCTTGTGGGGTTGCCACTAGGGAAGTAGGTATCATCGCGGAATTTATCAAACACGCAGACATTAGCCTGTGGGTGATGCTTTTGAAAATACAAGGCGAGATTGCTCCCGATAAATCCCGCTCCGCCTGTGATGAGGATATTTTTGTCCGCCAAATCGTCATAAATGTATTTCATACCTAAGCCCCCTTATATATTTTATTGCAAATTTTGCGTGAGCAAAATTTGTGTATCGGGGCTTGAGACAGAGCCCCCAGCCCCTCCGCTGCGCGAGCATACAGCAGATTTTTCAGAATCTAAAACCTTGTTTGGTGTCAGCGCGTCAGGAACGCCGCTTGGACTCACACCTTTTGTATAAACCGAGCTAGAATCTATCATTTTATTGGAAGTTTCACTTTGTGAAACTTGTGTATCAGTAATGGGAGTAGAGCCCCCAGTCGCTGCACTGCGTGTTATACTCTGCTCTAACACACTCTGAATCTGCGCGAGGCTTTGCACTCTGCACACATTAGATATCACCAAATCCTGTGGCAGCACCTCATCGCATTGGAGCAAAAATTTGCCCGCCACGCCAGCATTGTGCGCGCACTGCATATCAGTGATTTTATCGCCTATAAGCAGAGATTGTGCCAAATCTAGGGCAAAATCCTCGCAAGCTCGTGCGATCATACCGCTTTTGGGCTTGCGGCACGCGCACTGCTCTTGTGGTGCGTGCGGACAGAAGTAGATTCTATCAAAGCCAAATCCAAGCTGCTCCACTAGCCGCGCCTGCATAAAGCTATGTAAGGCTTGCATATCCCGCTGCGTGTAGTATCCGCGCGCAATCCCGGATTGATTGGTAACCACGATGAGCAAGAAATTATGGGATTTTAAAAACTCCAAAAGTGTGAAGATCCCATCATTAAAGACAAAATCCTCCTGCCTATACACATAGCCATAGTCGCGGTTTATCACGCCATCTCTATCAAAAAACGCGCATTTTCTAGGGCTTAGCATCAGCACTATCCTGCGGGATTTTTGTGATTTTTAGCTTTTTTATACGCGCATTATCCATTTGCAAGACTTCAAACTCGCATTTAGATTGTGAATCTGTGTAGGTATCCCCCACCTCGGGCAGCCTCCCCAAAAGCCCAAACACATACCCACCGATAGTTACGTGATCGTTTGTCTCCTCAATGGCGATCCCTAGCATATCCTCAATCGTTTCAATATCGATTTTGCCATTGACTTCATAGACATTTTCGCTAATTTGCTGATAATCCACGATTTTTAAATCGTGCTCATCGGCTATATCGCCCATCACTTCTTCGATGATATCCTCCATCGTGAGCAGCCCCGCCGTCCCGCCGTATTCATCGACAACGAGCGCGGTATGCACTTGCTGCTTTTTCATCGTGATGAGGATCTCTGATATATGCGCGCTCTCTGGCACGATGATCATCTTTCGCACGAGCTTTAGCATATCCCTTTGGCTATTGCCCACTGCGTTTTTGAGCAAATCGCGGATATGCACCATACCGATGATATTGTCTTTAGAATCTTGATAATACGGATAGCGCGTGTGGTTAGTCTCTAGCACGATTTTCATATTCTCTTCATAGCTATCCTCGGCACACAGACATACCATATCTTTGCGCGGAGTCATTATCTCCTTTGCCACGATATCCGAGAAATCCACCGCATTTTTGATAATCTCGCCTTCTATAGAATCTATATAGCCCTCTTTGAGGCTCTCGCCCACGATGATTTTTAGCTCCTCATCAGAATGCGCTAGCTCGCTCTCCTTTGCCGGAGTGATCTTAATAAGCTTTAGGAAAAATGCCGCGAGTAAATCAAAAAGATGGATAAAGGGATAAAAGGTAAGCCAAAAATAATGCAGGGGCTTAGCCACTGCTAGCACCATAGTTTCGGTTTTAGCGATGGCTACTGACTTTGGCACCAGCTCGCCTAGCACCACGTGCAGGAGCGTTACCACGATAAAGGCGATTGTTACAGAGATGATGGAGATGAGTGCGTGCTGGTTGCCAAAAAGAGATTCAAAAGCAAACAAAATCAAGCTGCCCACGCCGTCTTTAGACACCCAACCAAGCGCGAGAGAAGCGAGTGTGATCCCAAGCTGTGTGGCACTCAAATATGTATCAAGGGATTGTGTGATTTTGAGTGCTAAATCCGCATTTTTCACACCATTTTTTGACAATTCTTCAAGTTTTGACCTTCTCACTTTGACAATCGCAAACTCACTCACTACAAAAAAGGCGTTTAAAAACACCAAAACTAACGCCAAAAGAAAGAGAAAACCCGAATGATAAGGATCCAAAAATGCTCCTTTTAGATTGTAAAATTAAGCTAATTGTAGCAGGGGTTGTTTAAAAACTCCTAAAGCTCAAAGCCTATCCACATAATCACAAAATACGATAATGCCCCAAGCAGCGCGGAGATAGGCACGGTAACAATCCACGAAGCCACGATGCGGTTTATCGCACTGCGTTTGACAAGCTCGCTCTTATAGGCTTTTTTGAGGCTTTTCTTTTCTTTCTTGCTAAAGTTGAGCGTGTTTTTGAGCTCATTGCGCTTGAGAGATTCTAAAATCTGTCCTTTGCGCTTCACGCTTGCTTTATGAAACTCACTAAGAAACCTCTCCACCTCGATAGAATCTTTGCCCCTATGGGCTTGGATAATCGTCTGCTGCATCTCATAATACCGCTTTTTGAGATACTCGCGCAAAAACCCAACCCCAAAAATCGCACCTATAGTAACGTGCGTCGAGCTCACAGGAAGCCCGAGCTGTGAAGCCACAAGCACGGTGATAGCCGCACTCATCGCCACACAAAACGCGCGAATCTTGTCCAAATCCGTGATTTCATTGCCCACGGTGCGGATAAGCCTAGGACCATACAGAGCCAAGCCTATGGAGATCCCAAGCCCGCCGATGAGCAAAATCCAAAACGGCACGCCAGCTTTATTGCTAAGCACCTCATCGCTCATACTCTCAAGCGTCTGATTGATAGCAGCGATCGGACCTACGGCGTTTGAGACATCGTTTGCCCCGTGCGCAAAGCTTAGCATCGCCGCGGCAAAGATAAGCGGTATCGTAAAAAGCGTGCCTATATCCTCTTTGGTATTAGAGAGATTGTGTGCCTTGCGCACGATAAGCGAACGCGTCCCAAAAAATATCACCAACGCAACGACAAGCGAGAGCATGCACGCTAGCCCAAAGTGCATAGGGAGCACGCGGCTTAAGCCCTTGATGATGAGATAGAGCCCAAACGCCCACGACATAAAAAACACCAAAAACGGCACGACTACCTTAGCCGCCTCGTTTTTGTTTTCTTTGTAAGTGATGGTGCGCTTGATAAGCACGAGGAATAGCACGGCAAAAATCCCACCCATCACGGGCGAGATTACCCAACTTGAGGCGATTTTAGCAAGCTCTGTCCATTTGACGACTTCCATACCACCTGCGATGATCCCAGCTCCCAGCACGCCACCCACGAGGGAATGCGTCGTCGAGACAGGCACACCCAAAAAGGTAGCCAAATGCAGCCATATCGCTGAAGAGAGCAACGCCCCGAGCATCACTGCTACAAAAACCTTAGAATCTCGCACACTCGCGGGATCGATAATGCCCGATTTTATCGTATCCACCACATCGGCTCCAGCGACAATCGCCCCAAATGCCTCAAAAAACGCCGCGATTCCAATCGCGCCCAAAAGCGTGATAGCCCTAGAACCCACGGCAGGACCGACATTATTTGCCACATCATTAGCTCCTATATTCATCGCCATATATGCCCCAATCACCGTGGCAAAGGCTAATAGCATAATATTGTGCGTCGCCCCAAAAACACTTGCGATAATGCACACGATGATAAAAAACACAAGCACGATAGCGATTTTTATGCTATCCCCGATATTGCTTTGCGCAGCCTTTTCTATGCGTTTTATGGTTCTTATATCCATAATGCTCCCTTGTATTAGTGTCTTTAGCTTGCAATCTGCACATTTTACAAAGTTTTTACATAAACTTTACTCATCCTCGCGCAGGATCATCAAAAGTAAAGCTAGAAGTAACTTTTTGTAATGTTATTTTTATTTCTCAAGTATTTTTATGCAAAAATTTAAAAAAGATTGCTATATAATTTGCCCACAAAGCTTAAGGTTTTGGCTTAAGGCTTTTGCAACAACAAATCACACCCCTCACAAAAGGATTGTCAATGAAAGCACAAATCGTCAGCGATGAATTGCTCCAAAAGGCACAGGCACGGCTTGAATATTTAGAATCCCTCCCCGCTCACAATGCAGAGAGAAACCTAGCCCAAGAATTAGAATCTAAGGGCTTTTCAAGGCGGGATTTTATGAAATGGGCAGGGAGTATGACTGCGGCACTCTCGCTCCCTGCGAGCTTCACACCCCTAGCAGCAAAGGCTGCAGAAGTGGCAAACAGAATCCCCGTCGTGTGGCTCCATATGGCAGAATGCACGGGCTGCAGTGAGAGCCTCCTAAGGAGTGATGCGCCAACCATAGATTCACTCATCTTCGATTACATCAGCCTTGATTACCACGAGACGGTAATGGCAGCAGCGGGCTATCAGGCGAGCAAATCGCTGCATGATGCCGTGCATAAAGGTGGCTATATCCTCATGGTAGAGGGCGGCATACCAGAGGGCAAGAGCGAGTTTTACCTTACTATCGGTGCGCATGGTACCACAGGCGCGCAAGAAGCTAGAGAAGCAGCCAAAAACGCGGCGGCGATTTTTGCCATCGGGACTTGCTCGAGCTTTGGTGGTGTGCAAGCTGCATATCCTAACCCCACAAACGCCCAACCACTCTCAAAAATCACTAATAAACCCGTGATAAATGTCCCGGGCTGCCCACCTAGCGAGAAAAACATCGTGGGCAATGTATTGCACTTCATCCTCTTTGGCACGCTCCCAAGCCTCGATGCGTATAATCGCCCCACTTGGGCTTATGGGCTCAGAATCCACGATTTGTGCGAGAGGCGCGGACGCTTTGATGCGGGACAATTTGTAGAATCCTTTGGCGATGAGGGCGCGCAAAAAGGCTACTGCCTTTATAAAATGGGCTGCAAAGGTCCCTATACTTTCAACAACTGCTCCAAACTTCGCTTTAACCAACACACAAGCTGGCCTATCCAAGCAGGGCACGGCTGCATAGGCTGCAGTGAGCCAAACTTTTGGGATACGATGCGCCCATTTGAAGAGCCAATTGGCAACAAACTCTATGCCACAAGCTTTGATGGTTTGGGAGCTGACAAAACCGCAAACAATGTCGGCAGCGTGATACTCGGCGCAGCAGCTGTGGGCATAGCCGCCCACGCAGTAATCAGTGCTATCAAAAAGAAACAAGACTAAATTTTAGGAGGGAATGATGACAAAGCGAATCGTAGTCGATCCAATCACAAGAATCGAAGGGCACCTAAGGATAGAAGTAATCGTTGATGAAAATAATGTGATAAAAGACGCATTTTCTAGCTCCACACTTTGGCGCGGGCTAGAAACCATCGTGCGCAACCGCGATCCACGCGATGCGGGCTTTTTGATGCAAAGAATCTGCGGGGTTTGCACCTTTTCACACTACAAAGCCGGGATTGTCGCAGTGGAGAAGGCTCTGGGTATCACTCCGCCTCTTAATGCAATCCTTACGCGAACACTGATGAATATCGCGCTCTTTTTGCACGATCACGCGGTGCATTTTTATACCCTGCACGGACTTGATTGGTGCGACATCACTTCAGCCCTCAATGCAAACGAAAAAAAAGCTTCCGAGCTTGCCTTTAAATACACAAAAAACCCGATCTACACGGGCGAGGATGAACTAAAAGCCGTCAAGGAGCGTGTGAGCAAATTTGTGCAGCAAGGCAGCCTAGGGCCATTTGCTAACGCCTATTGGGGGCACAAGACTTATCGATTCACCCCAGAGCAAAATCTCATCGTGCTTTCACACTATTTGCGACTCCTAGAATCTCAGCGCATAATGGCACAGATGATGGCCATTTTTGGTGCCAAAAACCCACACCCACAGAGCCTCACAGTTGGCGGGGTAACTTGCATTATGGATCTAAATGATCCTAGTAGGCTTGGCGAGTGGCTCACAAAGTATAAAGAAGTTGCAGATTTTGTCAATCGTGCGTATTGGGCGGATATCATTATGGCAGCAGAGATGTATAAAACCGAAGATTCTGTGCTCAAAGGCTGTGGGCTTACAAATTTCCTTAGCTTCCAAGAGATTCAAGTGGGACCTGATGAGTGGCTACTAAGCAGCGGTATCGTCAAAAACGGCGATCTTAGCAAGGTTTATGAAGTCGATACCGACAAGATTACCGAGGACGCCACACACTCGTGGTATAAAGACAATGGGCCTCTACACCCATACGATGGCGAGACAAATCCCAACTATACGGGCTTTGTCGATGGTATATCTATCGGGATAGATGGCAAGGAAACCAAAACACCGCTCATCAACGAAAAGGGCAAATACTCATGGATCAAATCCCCTCGTTATGAAGATGAGCCTATGGAAGTAGGGCCTTTAGCAAGCGTGGTGGTGGGCTATGCAAAGAAAAATCCCTATATCACAGCCGTAGTCGATGAGTTTTTGACAAAGACAGGGCTCACTCCCGCGCACCTCTTTAGCACGCTAGGGCGCACCGCTGCAAGGGCGATTGAGTGCAAAGTCATCGCGGATTATGGTATCAAGGCCTTTAACGCTTTAGTTGAGAATCTAAAGACTGATAAGAATACCTGTGCACCCTATGTCATCGATAAAAACAAGAACTACAAAGGATATTTCATCGGTAATGTACCACGCGGTATGCTAAGCCACTGGGTGAGAATCGAAAATGGCGTGATTAAAAACTACCAAGCCGTTGTGCCAAGCACATGGAATGCTGGACCAATGGATAGGAATGGCAAAAAGGGGCCTTATGAGATGAGTCTCATCGGCACCAAAGTCCAAGATATCACGCAGCCGCTAGAGATTATACGCCATATCCATTCCTTTGATCCATGTATCGCGTGTTCTGTGCATGTGATGGACACTCGTGGCAATGAGCTTAGTAAGTATAAGGTGCAGCCCTCTGCTTCAGGATTGCGCTAGAAAGGAGAGAGTATGGCAAACACAATTCCTTTTGAAAAAAAAGAATTCCATGTCCATAAGGAATTTTCCGGATTGACAAGGATTTTTCATTGGATTCGGGCATTTAGCATATTTTTGCTCATCGCCACGGGATTTTATATCGCCTATCCGTTTTTGCACGCGCTAGGCTCGTATGAGGTGGTTACTATCGGCGATCCGCAGATAGCCTCACACGATGTGGGGGCGTTTGTGGGTTATCTCAATGCCTATATGCGCAGCTTTCATATCATTTTAGGATTCTGTCTCATTGCTGCTTCGTTTTTTCGGGTGTATTTGTTCTTTTTTGACAAAGATTCTAAGCCCGAGCGCGTGTCTTTCAAGCAAGCCATATCGCCAAAATGCTGGATAGAGCAGCTCAAAGTCTATCTTTTCATCGGCAAGCACCCCCATATCGATGGTGCTTACAATCCCTTGCAGTTTTTCACATATTTTTCACTCGCCATTCTCGTGTTGCTCATATCGCTTAGCGGGGTTGTGCTCTTTTACAACTCCTATGATGATGGCTTGGGCGCGGTGTGTAAGGTGCTCTTTACTTGGTTTGAAGTGATGTGCGGGGGCTTGGCAAATGTGCGCGATCTCCATCATATCCTTACTTGGGCATTTATGATTTTTATCCCTGTGCATATTTATATGGCAGTGTGGAATTCACTCAAATACCCAAATGGCGGTGTCGATGCGATCGTGAGCGGTATGCGCTACACTGATGAAGTCAAAGTGTGAGCCAACAATCCTAGATGAAAATCCTCATACTTGGCATTGGCAATATTTTGTTTGGAGATGAGGGCATTGGCGTGCATCTCTCCAACTATCTCAAGGCGAATTATTCTTTTGCCCCTAGCGATCCTGCTAATCCCGTAGAGCTAGAAATCGTCGATGGCGGGACGCTAGCGCAGATGCTTATCCCACTCATCACTTCTTATGACAGGGTGCTAATCCTTGATTGCGTGAGCGTCGATGACGCGCAGATTGGCGATGTGTATGCCTTTGACTTTGACAATATCCCTCATATCATCACTTGGGCGGGGAGCGCGCACGAGGTGGAAATGCTCCAAACACTACGCCTAGTGGAGATAAATGGCGACTTGCCCCCCGTGCATATCATCGGCATCGTGCCTGAGGTCATCGGCGAGGATACTGCCTTTAGCCTCAGTGAAAATGTCAAACAAGGCGCGAAACTTATGGAATCTCAAGCCATCGCCTACCTCGCGCAAAATGGCATAACCGCCACCAAAATCGCCAATCGCGATCTTCAAGAAATCGCCAACCTCTCTTTTCGCGGATTTTAGATTCTACCCTATAAGGCTCACACTATGGGACAATATTATGATTTTTCCTTTTCCTTGCAGCCCCCTGTGCTCTCCCCTGCCCAGCGATTTTTTGCCCAGATTCTATGCACACAAGCAGAGTCTATCGCCCACAATCTCACGCATACCACAGATTCTGTGCCCCACACCACTTTAGATTCTCCATTAGATTCTCCACAAGTCCCTATAATCTTTGAATCTAACTTCTACACAAGCACAGATTTTGCGCGAGATTCTAAGCCCACTCTGCACTTTATCATACACACCAATCACGCGCCAGCCGTGCTAGAGTTTGCCGACTCTCTCTCCCAAATCCTGCCGCTTTCACTCAATTTTTGCTTCCTCACACTTAGTTTGCTCGATAGCCTAGAATCTCTCCAACCCCTCACACTCCCTGCCTACACGCCACACACGCACTTTTGCACCGCCACACAGACGAGGGACTTCCTCTCTAGTGAGCATTTTGGGGATTTTGGTCTTTTTAGTTTTGCCAAGCCCCTTGCGCACACAGAGGGGATTCTCACCTATCTTACCTCCATACTCCAATCCCTCAAATCCCAGCAGCACGCACTCATCGACACCGCTAGAGGATTTAAAGAATGCTCCCTCACGCCCCCCAAAGATTCTGATAGCACCTCGTCTCTGTGCGTAATGTGCGACATCTCTAGTCTCAAAACCTTTTTTAGGATTCACAACGCACAGATTGATATTCTCGCCTCGTTTGAAAAACCCTCCGTGCGCCTCGCTCCCAAGGAGGTTTTTGCCGATAGGTTTTGGCGAGATTCACACGGGCTTGTGCTCACTTGCCTCCCCTATGATCCCATTCTCCAGCTCCTTAGCGCGCTGCTTTTGCGCGAGGAGATCACGCATTTTTTCTTACGCCCTACCCACCACACGCCACAGAGGATTTTTGAGCACACGCCCACGCATTCGCACACATTATGCGTGAGTGAGAGCGGATTGTTCCTTGATACCGCACGGGCACATTGCGACTTTAGGACGCTTTTGCATACCAATCTCGCTCATCACACAAGCGCGCAAAGCACGCAAAAAAGCCAATCTAGCGTGATTTTCTACCTGAGCTCCAAGCACCCTAGCGCGATTTTGCTCCAAAAGGGAGGGGAGTTTGGGCAAATCCTAGATACGAGCTTTGAGGCAAACCCAAAGCGACTTATAGAATCTATCCGCACCAACTACACAAGCGGCGCAGAGCTAGTGGGCAACTTCGCACGCAAGCAAGATATCACACTTTTTGAAAATCTCGCAGACACCCCCATACGCACGGATAATCTTACCCATATCTTTGGTATCGCCGCGCTGCTCCTAGGTATGCACCCAAGCACTAATTTGCGCGAGGACACACTCCTAGACACCCTGCCCCAAGCCTACGATTCGCTCCTTGCGTGTGCCAATGAGTTTTTGCGCCCCAAGGGACCGCGGATTGACTACATTCTCCTGCGCGATGAGCATAGCTCCCTCACGCTTGATTATCCTCGCATTTTTCGCTCCTCTATGAGCTTTAAATGCGCGGATATGGACAATGTGATTTTAGCCTATGGCTTTATCGATAGTTTTTGTGAGTTTCTCGCCACGCTCGTGCGCGACATACAGACTAACCACGCGTTTGGGGATAGCCTAGAAGTCCTGCTATGTGGCGATGTGTTTGGGCAGCATATCTTTTTGGAACGACTCCTAGGCTTTTTGCCCAAAAATATCACGCTCACCCTCCCAAAAGATGGGTTTTTGGATTACCACTAAGGTTTTAGTATCTCTTCCCACAGGGGAATGATGGCTTGCTTGCTAAAGCACTCCACCACACGCTCCTTAGCTTGCCTGCCTAGATTCTCTCTCAGAGCTTTATCGCTCATCAGCTCCACGAGCTTGCCCGCATACGCCTCCAAGCCCTCATCTGCCACCAAATAGCCCGTGTGTGAATCTAGGATAATATCACTCGGTCCCGTGGCGATGTCAAAGGCGATAGCGGGCAGCCCATAGGAGGCAGATTCTATCAAAACCATTGGCAGGCCTTCAGAATGACTTGCCATAGCATAGACACTCGCACCCAAATACTCCTGCGCAATATTGGTAGTAAAGGGCTTTAGGAGTATAGAATCTTGCAAGCCTTTAGATTCTATTCTAGCTTGGATCTCCTCTCTCATCGCGCCATCGCCTACGATATGGAGCTGCCAACCAAAGACACCATCTCGCAACGACAAATCAAAAGATTTAGAGGAATTTTCCACGCCAATCGCGGCTGTGGATTCTCTACCTTTAGAATCTTGTGTGTTTTCTAATAAGGGGGGGGGGCAATAGGACAGAGCAAGGGCTCTCATCTCTTTGGCGTGCAGATTTTCACTCTCATCACACTCACCCAAACGCCTCGCGCTCAAGGTTTGGAGTTTTTTTACCACCATTTCCCAGATGTCAATGAGGCGCACAAAGCCCTTCTCCTCGCTCAATCGCCCCACACTCAGCACCACCCTTTGGGCATAGTCAGTGGTTTGGGTGGGTATTTGAGGGAGGAAGTTTGGGATTACGCGCACGCGATTGTGATAGGGCGTGTAGCGCGCTATCTCTGCAGATGAAAGCAGCACAAGCGTGCCAAAGTGCTTATAACGCTTACGATAGCCCATAAATCTTGAGTGAAAAACCTTGATATATCTCGTGTGCCTAGTCTTAAAAAATGGCACATAAATATGCTCACTAACTATCACGCAATCCACATTTTTGTATCGTGCTCTAATCTGCCAACTTAGCACAAACTTATAAAAATGTTTGTAAAAGATTTTTGCCACACCTCTTTGCGGTTTTGCCGCTTCCTCCAAACTTTTATAAAAAACACTCACGCTCACGCGCTCATTAAGCACATAGGGGATTTTCTCATAGCGTTGGAAAAAGCTCAAAATCTCCACTTCATAGCCCATTTGCACAAACACATTAGCGAGATTGCTCACCACACGCTCCGTCCCGCCGACAACGCTAATATCTGTGATAGTTAATAAAATCCTCATATCTACAAAAATTTCTTTAGTCTTGGGAAGTGATAAAAGAGGCGGTATTTGCCCCTGATATATGGCAGATAGGGCTTTAGGGCGTGCTTGGGAGTGTTTTGGCTATAGCCATACTCGCTTAAGAGCTCAAAGATTCGCTTCACACATCGGCGCAAGCTCGCCGCATAGAATCTACGCAGTAGCGCGCTCTGGCTACTAGCTTCCGCGCCATCATACGCTCTGTTTGCCTCCTCATAGCGCGCGATAAAAAACTCCAAAATCACAATCCAGCTTTCAAAAGACTTGCGTATTTTACGCGCGCTCATCGCTCCACGCATCGTAGAGGTGGGCGAGAGGAAGTAATAATACCAAGGTGTGAGGCTGACATACACGCTTTTTGCGCGCAAAAAACTCTGTGTGCAAAAGGGCACATCCTCATACAAAATCCCATCGATAAAACGCAGCTCCTGCCCAAACAAAAACGAGGCTTTATACACAAACATACACGCAGTGGTGATGAAATTGCTCGGATCGGATTCTATAAGCGTTAGCGGTGTATAGACTTTGGCTTCCTGGACTTTGGGGAAAATCCGATAGCTTGAAAGCTGCGCACCCCCCGCCGCCGCGCGCTCATCTACTACATAGTGGGTGTTGTAGATGCATATATCCACATCATTAGCCCCAAAATCCGCAGTGATAGTCTCTAAGGCATTAGCAGCGATATAATCATCAGAATCCACAAACATCACATAATCCACTACCGGGATAGTAGAGAGCTGCGTGTGTATCTGCACACCCTCTATCATACCCTGTAGTGCCTCTATACGCTCCTTGCCTTGCCCTAAGATTCTAAGCGCTTTGTTTCGAACGCTGGCCAAGCCAGCGTTCGAATCGGCGTCCATAAAAATCACCCTTTTTTCGCGGAGTTGGTATTTTAGGCATATCTCGCGGCTAGAATCCGTGCTCGCGTCATTGACAAGCACGATGACAAAGTCCTCATAGCTCTGAGCTAAGAGTGAATCTAAGCAGCGCGCGAGATAATTCTCGACATTATATACCGGCACGACGATACCGATACAGGCATTTTTTTGCACACACACTTTGTGCCTCTTTTTTGTTTGTAAAATCTCTTCCCACAAGGGCATAATAGCCTTTTTGCTAAACTCCCTTGCTACACGCTCCTTAGCCTGCTTGCCTAGATTCTCTCTCAATGCTTTATCACTCATCAGCTCCACGAGCTTGCCCGCATACGCCTCCAAGTCCCCATCTGCCACCAAATAGCCCGTGTGTGAATCTAGGATAATATCACTCGGTCCCGTGGCGATGTCAAAGGCGATAGCGGGCAGCCCATAGGAGGCGGATTCTATGAGCACCATACCAAAGCCCTCATAGTGACTACTCATCACATACACGCTTGCGCTTAAATACTCCTGCGCGATATTTGTGGTAAATGGTTTAAGGATTACAGAATCTTGCAAGCCTTTAGATTCTATTCTAGCTTGGATCTCCTCTCTCATCGCGCCATCGCCTACGATATGCAGCTGCCAAGCACTCTGTGAATCTAGCTCCCTCACTACTATCTCCCAAATGTCTATAAGGCGCAAAAAGCCCTTTTGATCGCCGCTATCCATACGCCCTATGCTTAGGGCAACTTTTTGCGTATAGTCAGTGCTTTGCGTGGGGAGTGTGGGGAGGAAGTTTGGGATTACGCGCACGCGATTGTGATAGGGCGTGTAGCGCGCTATCTCTGCAGATGAGAGGAGCACGAGCGTGTCAAAATAATCATTGCGCCTGTTGTATCGGCTAAAATTTAAATGCAAAAGCTTCACATACTGCGTGCCCTTGTGCTTTAAAAATGGCGTATAAGTCCAGTCATTATCTATCACACAATCCACCCGATATGCCCGCCACACGCGCAAATTCACAAAGAATTTAAAAAGATTTTTGGTATAGAATCTTTTTAGCACTCCGCCTCGCGCCCTTAGGCTCTCCTCGCCCTGTGTGTGCATAAACGCGATCTCTACACGCTCATCAAGCGCATAAGGCAGGCTATCATTTGCCCTAAAAAAGCTTAGAATCTGCACGCTATGCCCATTTTGCACAAACGCATTGGCGAGGTTAGCCACCACGCGTTCTGCCCCGCCGGTAATGCTCATATCGCCGATTGTGAGGAGGATTTTCACAGCACTACCTCTCTAGAGCTACCATATCGCATACAACACAAACCCATCACACCACCTAGAAAAACAAAAAGTGTCTCTAAAATATTTGGATAAATCACATCAAGCACGCTCTGTGCGCATATCCCTACAAGGCACACAAAAGCCCATAGCGATATCAAGGCTTTAGCCCTATCCTCTGTATTGTGGGTAAATTGCCAATAAGTCCTATAAAGCACAAATCCCAAAAAGCCCAAAATCGCCACAAAACCTATAATCCCATAACAAAATAACAAATTTATCACAAAATTATGAGGGCTATTGTAGCCATTGTGCTTGGGATTATCCATAGAGACATACATTCTGTTTTGCTGCTTGTGTGGGTGGCTCTCATAATACTGCCACAGATACGCCCCCGTTTGGAACACCCCTACAAGGCGCGGAGTGAATGGCGCGTCTAAGAATGCCTTAAAAGTGGATTTGCTCATCGCTAGGCGGGCGAGCGAGGAATGCTCCCAAAAAAACTTCGCCTTGCCATCTTTAGTGCTCTGCGCATTGCATTGCATCCACCCAAAGCAGGTTTTGTCGTATTTGCCCATCGCCGCCACGGGCGTGTGTATCACTTCCCAAAAGTTATCCACCATATGCGCGAAGTTATACCGCTCTGGCAGGGATTTAGTCTGCACATAGAGTGCGCTTAGGGCTATGGGAAGCGCGAAAACCACTACAAAGCCCAAGATCCGCGCCTTGTAGCGATAATGCCACACAAAAAATGGCACAAACACCATCACAAAGGCAGCGACTAAAAAGCTCCGCTCGCCATTGGCAAACATCGCTACGATTGTGAGCCCCGCCCCAAGAGCACACAGAGCCTTTAGCACTAGATGCCTACACACCACCGCGCCGCTGATACATAGTGCCATAGGCGCGATAAGCCAAATATTATAAGTGTAAATCGCATTAAAATAAAAGGGCAGATTTGACTTTCCAGCATTGTGCTTGAAGCCGTGCTGCCAAAACTCTAGCAGTGTCCCACCGACATTGAGCGCACACATAAGCCCAAAAAATCCTAGCAATACCAATCCATAAGCGCGTCTAGTGTGGCACACATACAAAAACACCACGACAAACAACACAAGGTATTTGATGATATGGGTATTTACCGAGCCCCACACCTTGCCAAAGCTCTGGGGCATCACATCATCAAAATATGTCAAAAGCCCCAAAACTATCACGATAGCAAAGCTGATAAGCGGCACGCGCAATGCGTGCAAATCCTCCCTGCCAAAACGCTTATAAGCAAAGAGGATAAAGAGCAATCCACCCATTTGCAAAAAGCCCTGCGCACGAAAGTGCGTGCTAAACCCACTCAAACCTAGCCCATAGAGCGCAATCCCCACACAAAAGAGCACAAGCGCGATCTCCTCATGATAGCGTGCCAAAAACGCACGCCCCACGCGAACCATATCGCGCAAAATCCAACCCATCACACGCATCACTTGCAACCTCACTCCTTTATGTCTTCATTCCCCCATGATAGTGTATCTGATGCCCCAATCGCCACGATTCCCAAAGTCCGCAATTATAACAAAGAAAGCTTATACTCCCCTCATAATGCGCCCAACACACCACACAGACAAGCACAGAGCTAAGATCCAAAAACACCAAAATATGCTATAATTCCCCACTTTAGCCTTATATCCCAATTTTGCAAGGAGTAATTAATGTCAGATTCTATACGATATGCTCTGTTATGCGCGTTGTGTGTGCTTATGCATAGCGGTATGCTAAGCGCCCAGACCACTACTACTAGTGCTACAAACACCCAAGATTCACAAGAAAGTTCATTTAGCGATGGCACGGGGTTTTTTATCTCACTGGGTGCGATTAAGAGTGGTGCTAGCACTGCAAGCAACCCATGGTATCAAGCCCCGTGGGAATCTAGCTCCATAGACTTCCAGAATGGATTAAATGTCGGGGCGAAACTCGCGTTTTTTAATACCAAAAACACCCTAGGCTTAGAACTCAAGGGCTTTGTGAACTCCTCAAATATCAAGCAAAGCGATCTTAGTATGCTCAACTACGGTGGCGGGATTGATGGTGTATGGCAGCCGTTTAAATACCTAGGTGTGTATGCGGGCGGAGGCTATGAACAATCGCGTTATGCAGATTCTATCGATCTGCGTGCCACTCCCCAAGGTGGCTATGTCAATGCAGGATTTCGCATAGGTTACCAAGGGCTTTATCTCGACTTATACTACAAATATAGCCTATATCAAACCCACCTTGACGGAATGCCATCGTTTTCGCAGTCTGTCGCTGGGTGCAGTGTCGTGTTTCCATTGGTCGAGGTGATTGCCGCGATATTCACGCCAAGCTACAACGGAGGCTATCGCTCAAGCTATGGCACTAGGGGATATGACTATAGGCGGGGCTATTTTGATGGCAGAGCGGACGCGACGCGCGATTTTCATCGTAGCTTCCATTTCTAAGCCTCTGTGTTAGCCTTGTATGTGCGAAATGTCTAGGCGCATTCTCTCTCTCACAAAGCTCTGTAGATTCAGTAGTTTCTGCAGATTCAGTGCGTTTGTGTGCGCTGCGTTTGTGCTAAGCGCGTGCGTGGCTCCCTCCACACCGCGCTTAGCCACCACCCACGACTTAGATTCACAAACTCCACAAGCCTCACGAGATTCCCGCGCTACCACCATTACCATAAGCTTTGTGGGGGATTGCGTGCTAGGGGACTACAAGGGGGCGAGTGGCGCGACTTTTAACGCGAAGTTTAAAGAGGTGGGCGGGGATTACGACTACTTTAGCAAAGGGGTGCGCGAAGTGCTAGAAAAGGACGATTTGAGCGTGGGGAATCTCGAGGGCGTGCTCACAGACAAAGATCTCAAAAACGCCTTTATCAAGCCCTTTAGCTTCAAAGGACCAAGTATCTATACCAATATCCTCAAAGCCGCGAGTATCGAGAGTGTCAATATCGCCAATAACCACACGCGCGATTATGGCGCGCAAGGATTTAAAGACACGCTAGCTATCCTCACGCAGGCTAATATCGCGCATTTTGGCGAGGGGATACTTGATGTGCGTGAGATAAAGGGCAGGAAATTTGGCTTTGCGGGGCATCGCGGATGGAATCCCGCTATCAAGCACACCGCAAAAAAAGAGATAGAATCTCTGCGCGCTCAAGGGGCGGAGATCGTCATATTTGTGTTTCACTGGGGCGAGGAGCGCGAGCATATCGCTAATAAGATTCAGCGCGAGATTGCGCATTTTGTGATTGATAGCGGCGCGGATCTCATCATCGGGCATCACCCGCATGTGTTGCAGGGTATCGAGGAGTATAAGGGCAAAAAGATTGTCTATAGCCTAGGGAACTTCATCTATGGCGGGGCGAAAAACCCCAAGGACAAGGATACGATGATCTACCAAGTGGAGTTTAGATTCTATGATAACGAGACAGAATCTAGGGCGGACTTTGAGAAGCTCATAAGAGATCCTAGCCTCGAGGCGCGCTATGTCTCAAACCTCACGCCACTTGATAGATGGGAGGAGTTAAACACCCTCCTCCTCCACCGCATTATCCCCGCAAACATCTCTAGCCAAAACGCCTATAACGACTATAGCCCCAGAATCTATGAGGAGGGCGGCGAGGAGTATCGGCGCGTATTAGAGCGCGTGCGTGCGTATAGTGAGGCGTTGAAGGAGGAGTGAGCATTCAAGAGGGCTAAATTTGGCCTGTGTGTCAGAAAATGGCTCTTTTGGCTTACCTGCATTTGCTTAGAGCAAAGCAGATAGTCATTGCGCCACACTAGGCCAAGAGCAAACCACGCACAGAGAGCAAAAACGCAGAATCTAGCACGGGTTTAGAATCTAGGAGAGAATCTAGCTTCAAAACTTTAAAGTTAGATTCAGCCACAAAATCCAACGCATTTACAGAATCTAGCCCAATAGATTCACAAACAAGCACACAATCCAAGCAATCTAGAATCTAGGGCGGATTCAGAATCTAGATTTGGCGATTTAGACTTAGAATCCAAAACAGATTCACAATCTCATCAAAGCCCAGAATCTAGCCTCTTAGATTCACAAAATCTCGTGTTTGCGCAAAAGAAAAGGGGTTTATTCCCTCCCTGTTTCCCTTTAGCCCACAAAAAGATAAAGCTCCGCGTTTTTGCTGTGGCTTGGCTTGCAAGCCTTTGGCACGGCAAACAAGGGGGGGGGCCTCGCTATCTCCTTGTCTAGGCAAAGCGTAAGCTTCTTTAGAAAATGAAGTTTCTTTAGAAAAATGCTAAAAATGCACTCCTGCATTTTTTAACGCATTTTTTTCACCACGACAAGGGCGAGGGGCGGTTGGTGCTTGCGCACTACATATCTTATTTGATTTTTGCGCTGCATTAATGGCGCAATATTGCAATTGCGCTTAGGCCTCGTGCTACGCGCCCATTATTTGAATCAGGCAAAGCCTTGATGAGGTTTTTTGAAGTGGGGAGATTGTGTAATTGTTTTAGATTCTATGCGAGGTGGATTCTGATTTTCCAAATTTAGATTCTGAATTTGAATCTGAAGTGCTAAAACTAGATTTTATGTTTTTCTTAGATTGTGAATCTATCGACTTAGATTCTAAATCCGCTTGGGATTGCGCGCGTGGCTTGCCTCGCCTTGTGTGGATTGTGTAGGCTTACCATGCACACAAGCCGAGTTTCTACAATCCGCACCCCTACACTACAACACCTATCCCCACACCTCCACAGCCCTTAGTTCCACCTTCTCGCCATTGACACTCACGATCTCGCACTCTATCTCGCTCACCTCGCCTAGGATCTCGCCCATTTTCTTGCTCTTATCGCTTGTGAGCTTGCTGATATGCAGCAGCCCATCGCCGCCATTTGGCAGCTCCACAAATGCGCCAAAATCAAGCACTTTTTTCACCCTACCACAAAAGCGCATACCCCGCTCATAGCTCCCAAAATCCACTTCCCGCACAAGCTCCAAAATATACGCCCTCGCGCCCTCTAGCTCCTCTTTGGTATTGGCGTGGATTTGCACGCTGCCCTGCTCTCTGTCTAGATCGATACTCACATTAAATCGCTCGATGATGCCCTTTATCGTCTTGCCGCCCTGCCCTATGATATCCACCATTTTATGCACGCTCACGGGGAAGCTCGCCACCTTTGGTAGCACCTCATAGTTTGGCTCCACACCCTCAAGTGCCGCACGCATAATGCCCAAAATATGCACCCTCGCCTCTTTAGCCTGCGCGAGGGCGTTTTTTAGAATCTCACTCGAAACCCCACCGAGCTTGATATCCATCTGCAGCGCGCTAATCCCCTCTTCATCGCCCGCGACTTTAAAATCCATATCGCCATCGTGATCCTCCAAGCCCGTGATGTCAGTTAGCACCGCGTATCGCTCGCCCTGCGTGATGAGCCCCATCGCCACACCCGCGATGAGCGTGCGCATCTGCACCCCACACGCGCGCAGTGCCAAGCTCCCGCCACACACGCTTGCCATCGAGCTTGAGCCATTGGATTCTAAGATTTCAGAGACGAGGCGGATGGTGCTTTGAGAATCTAGCACGCTAGAGCGCAGGGCTTTGCGCGCGAGATTACCATGCCCCAGCTCCCTGCGCCCCACAGAGCCTATCATATCCGCCTCCCCCACGCTAAAACTCGGGAAGTTGTAGTGAAAGAGGAATCTGTCCTTTTGCGCCGCCTCCCCGAGTGGCTCGATACTCTGGGCGTCATTCTCGCCCCCAAGCGTGCAAACCACCAATGCCTGCGTCTGCCCCCGCGTAAAGAGCACGCTGCTATGCGCGCACGGCAGGGGATTGATCACGATATTGATAGGGCGCACTTCATCAAGCGCGCGCCCATCGGCACGCTTGCGATCTCGCAATACCATCTCGCGCATTAACGATTTTTTATATATACCAAGCGAGCGTTTGGCGTCCTCCTCATCATAGCCCTGCGCCACTAGGTGCGCGATAATCTCATCAAAGGCATCGGCGCGCTCACTCTTAGAAGCGCGCACGATAGTCTGCCCCACCCACTCGCGGCACTCTCGCTCCAAAAACGCTAACGCCCTGCACTCTTGCTCTTTGAGCCTTAGCTCAAGCGAGGGCTTGACAAAGGGTGCAAACGCCTCCCTAAAGCTCGCGCAATCCCTCGCAATGCTCTGCTTAGCGAGCTCTAGCGCCTCTATCACGAGAGATTCTGCTAGCACACTCACGCCCGCACCGGTGTTCATCTCTATCATTAGTAGCTCATCATCTTTGCCACTCACAAACAAATCAAGCTCGCTTTTGGCGCGCTGCTCTTTGGTGGGATTGATTATAAACTCCCCATTGATACGCCCGATACGCACGGCACTCACGCACATTTTGGGCATATCTTTGATCCCGACATTTGAGACATACAGCGCGCTTGCTGCCGCACGCAGCGCACCTAGTGCCAAATCGCTCTTGCCATCATAGCTTAGCACCATCACCACGATATGCGTCACATACCCAAAACCTTTAGGGAAAAGCGGGCGCAAACTCCTATCAATAAGGCGCGAGATGAGAATCTCAGAATCGTTTGGCTTGCCCTCGCGCTTGATAAAGCCCGATGGGAATTTGCCGCACGCATAGGCTTTTTGGATATATTGCACGCTTAGGGGGACAAAGTCTCCCTCGATTGGCTTATTGCTCTGCACGCACACGCTCGCTAGTATTCTCGTGCCCCCACTCCCATAGAGCACCGCTCCATTGCTCGCTTGCGCTATGCTTGTGAAGTCATACGACTCGCTAAGATTATTGAGGGTAAGTTCTATATTATTCATCTGTTGTGTCCTTTCCTTTGTAGCTTAAATGTTTGTCCAAAATCTCTTCTATCATCTTGCCTTCAAGCGGTTTTAGCTCTTTGTAATAATGCTCGATATTCACAAAATGTTCCACACTCTGCACATAGAGCACCTCATCGCACACTTTATCGAGCGACTCTAGCACGCTTGTGGGCAAAATCGGCGTCGCCACCCTGATACTTCTAGCACCGAGATTCACACAAGTTTTGATAGCACACATCGCCGTGAGCGCGGTGTCTATCCCCTGATCGACGATGAGCACATCTCGCCCTTGTAGCGATGAGAGTAGCTCGCCCTTGCGGTATTGGTAGCGCGTGGGGATAATGCTCTCCTCATACTGCCGCTTCGCCTCGCCATACACATAATCGATACTAATCCCAAAGGCATCGATGAGATTTTCGTGTATCACGATATCTAGCTCCTCGCTCACGATGGCGATTTGGCACTCTGGATTGAGCGGGGCGCAGAGGGTTTGGGTAAAAAGATACTCTAGTGGGGTTTTTAGAATCTTTGCAAGCTCATCGGCAAAATACGCCCCATCAAAGCTTGTAGCCAAAAGCACGCTTTGGCTAAAGTCTAGGTTGCGCACTGCTAAGACATCGACAAGCTTTTGGAGTGCCTCCTGCCTGTTGGCAAATTGTGAAAATTTCATTAAGAGTCCTTTTATTTAATGCAAGTTTTTGCTAAAGCAAAAACTTGGTATCGCTTGTGGGGAGTAAATCCCCACTGCGCTCCGCTGCGCGAGCATACACTGCATTTTTTAGAATCCAAATCGCGTCTTGGTGCCGCCACCTCATCAACGCGACTTGGGTTAGCGCGTTTTCTATAAACCAAACTAGATTCTATCATTTCATGCAAGTTTTTGCTAAAGCAAAAACTTGGTATCGCTTGTGGGGAGTAAATCCCCACTGCGCTCCGCTGCGCGAACATACACTGCATTTTTTAGCAAGTTTATAGAATCTCTTAGGTGTAGCCGCGTCATTAACGCCGTTTGGGCTAGCACCTTTTCTATAAACCCTCATCATTGGTTTTGCAGCCTTTGGGTAAATCCAACGCCCGCAAGTGGGACAAATCTAAATTCCACCTTAATGTATTGGTTGGCAATCGTCTCGATATTGTTTCTCGTGAGGATTGGGCGCACATCGGCAGCGAATTTGAGCGCAATCCCAAAGCAGCGGATATCGCGCGAGAGTATCACGCTCCAATCCTTAAAATAGTAGTTTTGTGTGTCATAGCCAAGATTCCCACTAAATTGAAAATACCCAAAATCGTATCTCAAGCTACCGCGCAAAAACCCACTGCGACTAGCCGCGTCGTTGTATGTGCCTGCCTGCAGTGCTCTAGAATCTATGCGGAAAAAATAATTGAGCGTAGATTGCACGCCAAATTTATTAAAACTCGCGGTTACGGAGGCTTCATTGAAAGTCTTAGCAATGTAGGAGTAAAAAATATTGGCCGTGATATTGAGCCCATCAAAGAGCGTAGTGCCCACCTCTTGGCGCAGGGATTGGTTTTGGGTAAGGATTTGATCTTGGGTGTAGATTCTCTGATACACACGATAAAAAAACAATTCCTGCCCCTGTGTGTTGTAAAAGTAGTTAGAAAACTTCAAATCCACTTTTGGCTGGGCAGAGCTAAAATCCATAATCTCATTTGGATTCCAATACGCTTCAAGTGCTGCTGAACTCATACTTCCAGCTAGCTCACTATAAGCTTGATAGACTTGATCGCTCATCGCGTCAGAAGTGTAGCGATAAGACGGAGCGTTAAAGAGGGCTTCAAGGTGCATTGTGTGAAAAAAATATTTATAGGCTTTTGCCACATCAGAGTTTATCCCTAGCTCATAGTTGGCATACGCATACTGCATGCTGCGCTCCACACGCTCCCTACTTAGAGGATCTAGCGTATCTTGGGCATTGCCAAGCGAGACATTGCTCGCATACAAATCCACTTTTCCATTGACATTTATGTAGTCTTTAAGGAGCGAGAAATTAAGCCCAATAGGCACATTGATGGAGTTTTGCCAATAAGTATAGCCCGTGTGACGCGTGATATTTTTGCTCTGCACATCGAGGGAGTAATACAAGTGGTTGGTAAAAATCGTATCTAAGAAACGATGGTATTGCAGGTTTGGCATCGTTTGGAATGTGTTGTTGTTGTTGGCTTGGGCGAGGTTGGAGAAGTATTTAAAATACATACCAACATAGTGATTATCGCTCTGTCCGTAGTAATTAATCCTTGAAGTGTGCAAGCGCGTGCTATAACGCCCATTGAGCTTTTGGAGTCGCTTGTATTCTAAGTCGTTCATATACATAATGGAGGTGTAAAAATGATCTTTGTAATTTGTAAAAAGCGGCTCGAGCAGCCCGGCGCGAGAATACTCAAACTCAAAGCCAAAAATCTCTTTGTTTAAGAGATTAAAATCCTTCATATACTCGTGGTATTGGCGAAAATAGCCGACATTAAAGCGCGCTATGTTGTTTTTTTCATCAGCGAGACGAAACTCCGCATTGATTCCGCGGCCGCGATCGACACGGATTTGTGGCAGCAGCGTGATATCCCATTGCTTAAATGGCGCGATATACAGAGGCTGGATATACACAAAGCCCTCCCTACTCGTGCTTCCAAGCTCTGGAGTTAATAGCCCGCTTTTGCGCTCTGTGGAGGTGGGGAAGCTAAAATATGGCAGATAAAACACGGGCAGAGAGCCAAAATACAGCCGAGAATTCCAAGTGCTTATGTATTCTTTTTGTGAGTTGTAATGGCCAGAGGTGGATTTGAGATGCCAAATGGGGAATTGCACATCGCAGCTTGAGATGATGGCTTTTTTGAAAGTATAGATCTTATCGCTATCTTGAACTTCTCGCCCTGAAAACCACATACCATTTTCATTTTGGAAATACGCTGGCTGCAGGATCGTGTGCTTGGTTTTGAGATTCATCTCCACCCTTGCGGCATCGACAAAGAGACTTCCACCGCGATAGATTCTGACATTACCCTCTAGCAGCGCGCTCTCCTCCTCGCGATTGTAAGTGATTTTGTCCGCATACATATACACATCTTCACTAAGCATAAAGGCATTATCCTGCGCGACTACGACGCTACCGCGCGAGGTTACATTGTTTGCCGAGAGCTCAAAAATCTTTCTTTTGTCCCCCTGTGGCGTCTGCGCGGAGGCTATGGCGCATACAAAGAGGGAGATGAGGAGGAGGGCGCGCATTTAGTTATTTATCACGAGAGTTTTTGGGATTTTATCGTGCAAGGCACGTCTAAAAACATCATCAAACGCCGGTAGATAGCTGAGATACAAAATATTGCTCCCTATGTATTTAAGCAATGCGCGAGAGAGGGAGCGCAAAAAGGAGGGCTTATCGACAAAATCAATGCTAATAATGCGGATTTTCATCACCACCTTGCCTAGTGTCGCCCCATAGAGCATACTAAAGAGCACCTCATACACCATACAAAACACAAACACCCACCACACAAGCTCTATCATCATATCCTTTGGCAGCTTGCTAGAATCTAGCGCAATCTGCAGTGTGAGAAATTCCTCCCAAAAGATAAAAGACAGAGCAAAGCTAAGGATACAAATATCTAGCACATAGGCTAAGACTCTCGCCTGAAGTGGCGCGAGTGTCAATCCCTCGCGATCTAAAAGCTGCTCAATCTTGCTATCCATACACTCGCCTTGTGTAGCCCTCTAGCGTGCTTGTGAATCTTGTGAATCTAAAAACCCAATCCCGCGCATTGCGATATCCCTGCGGTATTGCACACCCTCAAAATGGACAGAGCGCGCAATCGTGTAAGCATTCTCACGCGCTTGCGCTAGGCTCGCTCCTATGCCCACACACACGAGCACTCGCCCGCCACTTGCTAGCAACGCGCCATCTTTTATCGCTTCAAAGCTTAGGAGAGAATCTCGGCTAGATTTTGCGCTAGATTCTGTATGAGATTCTACCTTGGCACAATCCCCGCTAAGCTCCACGCCCGCAAAGGCGATATGCCCCAACTCACTCGCAAAATCTTTGATAAAAATAGGCTTAGGCGCAGTTTTGCCATAAGGGTAATGTTGCGAGGCAAGCACCACGCCCACGCTATAAGTGGGCTTAAAGCTCACATTAAGCGCGCCCAAATCCTCCGCAAGGAGCAAATCAAGTAGCGGCGTCTCCAATGAAGGCAGCAGCACCTCGCATTCTGGATCGCCAAAGCGCACATTAAACTCTAGCAGATAGGGCACGAGCCTCCCCTCTCTGCGCACCACCATAATCCCCCCAAAGAGCACTCCACAAAATGGCATACCATCACGCGCCATACCATCGATTGCGCGCTGCATAATGCTAGTCCTAATCTCCTCAAAAAGCGCGCTATCACACATTGGTGTGGGCGTGTAAGCCCCCATACCACCGGTATTTGGACCCTCGTCGTTATCTAGGAGTCGCTTGTGATCTTGTGCGGGATTTAGCATAAGGCAGGATTTGCCATCGCTAAGCGCAAAGACAGAGAGCTCAAAGCCATCTAAATACTCCTCCACCACAAGCACTCTCCCCGCCTCGCCAAAGAGCTCGCCACTAAGCATTTTGCGCGCACTCTCTAATGCCTGCTCTGAATCTTGAGCGATGATCACGCCCTTGCCCGCGCACAAACCATCGGCTTTGAGCACGATAGGCGGCGTGAGCGAGGCGATAAACGCTCTAATCTCCTCAAAATCACTGCTTTTGATATAGCACGCGGTGGGGATTTGGTGGCGTGTGGCGAAGTCTTTCATAAATGCCTTAGAGCCCTCAAGCTGCGCCGCCCTAGCACTAGGACCAAAGACTCTAATGCCACTCTCGCGCAGCACATCACTCACGCCATTTGTCAGCGGCTCCTCGGGACCCACCACCACAAGCGTGATCCCTAGCTGCTTACAGAGGCGCGCAAGCTCGTGATTGTCATTATAAGTAATGTTTTTGCCAAGTAGCCAAGTCGCCCCATTACCGGGCGCGAAATACAGCTCCTCCACGCGCAAATCCTGCGAGAGGCTTAAAGCCAGCGCATACTCCCTGCCACCATTACCAAGAATGAGAATCTTTTGTGCTTGCATTGCTTGCCTTTTTGGTTTTATAAATCCCTAAATAGCCCAGATAAGCGTTACTCTAAATGTAGCAAAGCCTAAAAAAGTAAAAATCTAGGGATAAGAGATCGTAATTAGGGGCAGATTCTCACCTTTAGGGCTCCAAGCGAAAATGCCAGCACACATACGACACTACATACCCCAACAAGCTTTTTTAGTAACAGACTTGCGGTTATTTATGCGAGAAAGGCGCGTTATCTAGGTGGCGCGAATTATAGGGCATATAGATTTAAAATCTCATAAAGTGCGCCTAGAGCACCCCTTCAAGCCGCAGCAAATACTGCTTTGTCTCTAGCCCAAACGCATAGCCGCCCAATGCCTTTGGACTAAGCCCTAGCGTATGGTAGCTATGGCTTAGCACACGATGACAGGGTACGATAATCATCAAAGGATTTTTGTTATTAGCATTGCCCACCGCCCTGCTCGCTTTTGCATTGCCCACAGCACACGCGATCTCTTGATAGCTTCGCACCTCGCCATAGGGGATCACACACAGCTCCCGCCACACAGCCTTTTGAAACGCGCTCCCAGAGGGATTTAGCGGGAGGCTAAAAGTGCGCAGCTTCTTGCTAAAATACGCCTCTAGCTGCCTAGCCGCCTCGCACAAAAGCGGATGATTGCTCGCCTCATCGCCCTCTAGCCTACTCATATCTAATGCCACAATTTGCTCATTTTCTGCACCCACATACAGCTTGCCAATGGGCGTAAGCACGCATTTTACTAGCACCATATACCTCCTAAATCATTTAATGCAAGTTTTGCTAGGGCAAAACTTGTTATCGCTCGCGGAGAGTGAATCTCCGCTCGCTCTGGCTTACGCGAGCATACACTGCATTTTTAGCAAGTTTAGAGAATCTCTTGGTGTCAGCGCGTCAGGAACGCGATTTGGGCTAGCACCTTTTCTATAAACCTGCCTTTATTTTATGCAAGTTTGTTTCACAAACTTGTTGCCGCTCGCGGAGAGTGAATCTCCGCTCGCTCCGCTTACGCGAGCATACACTGCATTTTTAGCAAGTTTAGAGAATCTCTTGGTGTCAGCGCGTCAGGAACGCGATTTGGGCTAGCACCTTTTCTATAAACCAAACTAGATTCTATCAGAATGCACTATAGAATCTAGAAAAAACATAGAATCTAAAAAGATTCTAAAAAATGAGCAAATACAGAATCTAAGCCCAAAAGAATCTACACAATCTGCGACACAGATTCTAAATAATTATAGAATCCATACAATCCCCACAGATTCACAAACACAAAATTTTGCTTTAAACAAAGCAGATTTTAAAACGCACAGAATCTAGCGCAGACTTAAAGACAATCGCAGAATCGATAAAAGAAAATCCAAAAAGCGTAGATTCTATAAATCCGTCTAGATTCTACTTGTTACCCTTTGTGTGTGCATCGAGGATTTTGAGCTCAGATTCTAAAAACTTGCCCGTATAACTGCCGGTTTTTTTATGGTTTTTCACAAGCATTTTTGGCGTGCCACAATCCACGATCCTCCCGCCCTTATCGCCGCCCTCTGGTCCTATGTCGATGATATAATCCGCGTTTTTGATCAAATCCAAATTGTGCTCAATGACAATCACGCTATTGCCAAGCTCCACAAAATGGTGCAAAACCTTTGTCAGCCTATCCACATCAGCAAAATGCAAGCCCGTAGTGGGCTCATCGAGGATATAGAGCGTTTTGCCCGTGTCCTTGCGGCTAAGCTCCTTGGCGAGCTTGACGCGCTGGGCTTCCCCACCGCTTAGTGTTAGGGCGTTTTGCCCTAGCGTGATATAGCCTAGTCCCACGGCTTGCAGAGTGGCGAGCTGCGAGGCGATTTTTGGCATTTTGGCAAAAAACTCCAACGCCTCATCGACATTCATCGCTAGCACATCGGCGATATTCTTGCCCCTATAAGTGATCTCAAGCGTTTGGGGATTGTATTTTTTGCCATTGCACGCATCGCATTTGACCATCACATCGGGCAGGAAGTGCATTTCGATTTTTATCTCCCCCTCGCCTTGGCACTTCTCGCATCGCCCGCCCTTGACATTAAAGCTAAATCGTCCCACGCTATAGCCGCGCAGCTTAGATTCTTTTACCTCGCTAAAAAGTGCTCTGATATGATCCATCACGCCGGTATAAGTCGCGGGATTACTCCTTGGGGTGCGCCCTATGGGGGTTTGATCGAGATAGATGACTTTATCGAGCTGCTCTAGTCCGCGTATCTCCACGCCATCACATTTGTGAATCTTTTTGGCATTGTTGAGTATCTCTTGGGCAGTTGGCAGGAGGGTTTGGAGGATAAGCGAGCTTTTGCCACTCCCGCTCACGCCCGTTACGCACACAAAATTTGATAGGGGGATTTTGAGGCTTAAATCCTTAATGTTGTTGATATTGACATTTTTGATCTCAAGCCACTTTTCTTGGATTCTGTGATGGCGATGATCGATGAGTATGTCGCCGTTGAGATAGCGCGCCGTGAGGGTTTTAGCCTTTAAAAGTGCGCGTGTATCGCCGCTAAAGACGACTTCGCCACCCTGCACGCCCGCACCCGGCCCGATATCCACGATATAATCCGCATTTAAAATCGTCTCCTTATCGTGCTCCACCACAATCACGCTATTGCCCTTTTCTTGCAGTGAGCGCAGCGTTTTGATAAGACGCAGTGTGTCGCGCTCGTGCAGTCCGATACTGGGCTCATCGAGTACATACATCACGCCGGTAAGCCCGCTGCCGATTTGGCTTGCTATGCGTATGCGCTGGGATTCTCCACCGCTTATGGTGCGCGCATCACGCCCTAGTGAGAGATACCCAAGCCCCACATCATCGAGAAAATACAATCGCTCGATGATTTCTTTGAGTATAGGCGCGGCGATGAGCTGCTGCTGGGCGTTGAAGTAGGAAAAATTCTTAGGCGTGTTAAAAAATCGATAGCTTTGCTCTATGGGCATATCGATAATCTCCCCTATCCCAAGCCCCGCGACTTTCACGCTTAGTGAGGGGAGGTTTAGGCGGTGTCCCTTGCAAGTGGGGCAGGTTTTTTCAGTCGTGTAATCCGCTAGCTCACGCTCGTCTTTAAACATATCATAAGCAATCTGCACGATGCCCCTCCACGGGCGCTCTAGCTTGTTACCCTTCCACGCAAAGCTAATGGGCGTGGGGCAACCATAGAGGAGAAAGTTTTGCGCTTGTGAATCGAGCTCCTCAAAGCTATGGTTAGGATTGATACCATACGCCTCACAAAACCCGCTAAAAAGCTCGGCATAATAGCTACGATTGTAGCCAAAAATCGCCTTGATACCGCCCTTTTTGAGCGGCTGGGATCTATCAAGGATTTTTTTGAGATCGATGGTGTATTTCACGCCTAGCCCTAAGCATTCTGGGCACGCACCCTTGGGGGAATTAAAGCTAAAGCTTAAGGGTTCTAGCTCCTCAAAGCTCACCTTGCACCTAAAACACGCAAAATGCTCGCTGTAATGGATATGCGTGAGCTTCTCATCACTATGCTGCTCAATCTCCACTTCGCCATAGGATTCTTTGAGTGCGCGCTCTATGGCTTGGGCGATACGCGTGTGGTTTTTTTCCTCCAATCTCGCGCGATCGATTACGACTTTTATGGTGTGCTTTTTGTGCTTAGCAAGCTCGATTTCCTCATCTAGTCGCACCATCACGCCATCAATCTGTGCGCGGACATAACCCTTTTGGCGCAGAGATTCTATCTTGTCCGCAAAGCTTCCCTTTTTTTCCTTAATGATGGGGGCGAGGATTGTGAGTTGTGAATCTTGGCTTAGGGCGAGGACTTGTGCGATGATATCTGTCTGGCTCATATGCGAGATTGGCTCGCCACAGAGGTGGCAGTGCTGCCTGCCCACGCGCGCATACAAAAGGCGCAGATAGTCATAAATCTCGGTAATCGTCCCCACGGTGGAACGCGGATTTTTGGAAGTGGTTTTTTGATCTATGGCAATGGCGGGCGTTAGCCCCTCTATCTTATCGACATTTGGCTTGCCCACTTTGTCGAGGAATTGCCGCGCGTAGCTTGAGAGCGATTCTATATAGCGTCTCTGCCCCTCGGCATAGAGCGTATCAAAGGCGAGCGTGGATTTGCCACTGCCGCTTAAGCCTGTGAAGACGACTAGCTGATTTTTGGGGACATTGAGATGGATATTTTTGAGGTTGTTTTCTCTCGCTCCTTGAATCTGTATGAAGTTTTTGCTGTCGTTTGTGCTGCCCATTGTGTATCCTAAAGCGAAATTTTGGCGGCATTATAACATTTGCGCATTGAAAATAGGGCGCAAATCACGATAGTCTTAGCAAAAGAGGTGTATTAGGCGTGTGAGATTCTGTGTGGGTGGGTGTAGATATTGCACCGCTTATCGCGCGCAAAGCCCACAAGCGTGATACCTAGGAGTTGGGCGGATTTGATACCAAGCTCGGTGGTGGCGGATTTGGAGATGACAATGGCGATATCGTGCATTGCCGCTTTGATAACCATCTCCATAGAGAGCCGCCCGCTCACAAGCAGTATGGCATAAGTCGTATCGAGATTCTGAAGCTTTGCCCTGCCCACGACTTTATCGATGGCATTATGCCTCCCCACATCTTGGCTTGTGATCTCATAGCCATTTTCAAAAACCAAACTCGCCTTATGCACGCACCCTGTCTTATCAAACAAATCCGTGGGCGATGAGAATCTTTCAACAAGGCTCCATAGCCTCTGGACAGAGAGGCTAAGCGGCGTGGAGATAAATCTCTCCACAATCTTACCTTCAAAATTCGCGCTCACGCCCACACAGCAGCCAGAAGTGAGCGTTTTTTCATTAAAAAGGTTATTGAGACTATCCTCATTGATACGCGATTGCACATAGACATTGAGCCCATCATCTGAGACTGCAATACTCGTGATATCCTGCAAACTCTCTATCACACCCTCACTCATCAAAAATCCCACGGCATACGCGTCCTGATCTTGAGGCAGGGACATCGTAGAGATGAGTTTATGTCCATTCAGATACAAGGCTACGCGCTTTTCTTGGATAACACAATCCTCTCTTTGCTCCTGCTTGCCGTCTTTATAAAGGCTTATGATAGGGATTTGTTTTACAAACTCACTCACATTTTACTCCAAACATTCTCCGTGATTTGCTTACATTACAGAATCTGCTGCTTTAAAATCTAGCCCATCATTCAAAATAGCTAAACACCTCATAGCCACCATCTTTGAGATATTTGTCCTTTTGCATTAGCTTGAGATCGCTTCGCATCATATCCGCCACCAACGCCTTCAAGTCGTATTCTGGCACCCATCCTAGCTTCTGGCGCGCCTTGCTCGCATCGCCGATGAGCAAATCCACTTCGGTAGGGCGGAAATACCGCGCATCCACGCTCACCACTTCCCTACCAATCTCTAGCTTAAACTCCCCTCTGCACGCCTTGATATAGCCCCTCTCCTCTACGCCCTCGCCGCGGAATTCTATCTCTATGCCTAGCTCATTAAATGCCATTTTGACAAACTCACGCACCTCTGTAGTAACACCTGTGGCGATAACCCAATCTTCTGGCTTAGGGGCTTGTAGGATTAGCCACATCATACGCACATAGTCTTTAGCGTGCCCCCAATCGCGCTTAGCACTAAGATTGCCTAGATAGAGCTTATCCTGCAGTCCAAGGGCGATTTTTGCCACTGCGCGCGTGATTTTGCGCGTTACAAATGTCTCGCCGCGTATGGGGCTCTCGTGGTTAAAGAGGATTCCATTGCTTGCAAAGATATTATACGCCTCGCGGTAATTTACCGTGATCCAATACGCATAGAGCTTCGCGCACGCATATGGTGAGCGCGGATAAAATGGCGTCTTTTCACTCTGTGGGATCTCCTGCACAAGCCCATAGAGCTCGCTTGTGGAGGCTTGGTAAATCTTGCTTTTTTCTATCAGTCCTAATAGACGCACCGCCTCTAAGATTCTAAGCGTGCCGATACCATCGGCATTAGCGGTGTATTCTGGTGTCTCAAAGCTCACTGCCACGTGACTCATCGCCGCGAGATTATAAATCTCATCGGGCTTAGTTTCTTGGATAATGCGTGTGAGATTGAGTGAATCTGTCAAATCCCCATAGTGCAGGAAAAAATTGCGATTATCCACGTGGGGATCTTGGTAGAGATGATCGATTCTATCGGTGTTAAAAAGCGAGCTTCTGCGCTTGATGCCATGCACCTCATAGCCTTTTTTGAGCAAAAACTCCGCGAGATACGCGCCATCTTGTCCGGTGATACCTGTGATGAGTGCGGTTTTCATAACAAATCCTTTAGGGTAAATTTATTGCAATAGCCCACAATGCCTATTGAGATATTCACAACACAAAAGCCGCCCATTATACGCTAAAATTACTTAAAGAATTTACCAAAACCCCAAAGGAGAGCTATGGACACGTGCGCCCTAAAAGAGCAGTTTTGTATAAAAGAGCTTGATGAAAGCCATCTGGAGCAGTTTAACAAACTCCTGCGCTATGCCTTTCAGGTGACTGAACGCGATTTGCTCAATGTGGGCTGGAGCAGCGAGGAGATAAAACTCGCCAAATCCCCTGTATTGCGCAATGCACGCGTGTTTGGGTGGTTTGATGAGCACAATCTCATCTCACAAATCGCCCTCTACCCTATGCAGATAAATATCTACAATGCCATCTACAAAATGGGCGGGATTACCGGCGTGGCGACTTATCCTGAGTATTCTGGCATAGGATTAATGAATGACTTAATCAAAAAGGTGCTAGGCATTATGCGCGAATGTGGGCAGAGCATATCGTGCCTCTACCCCTACTCGATCCCCTACTACCGCTCTAAGGGCTGGGAAATCGTGAGCGATAAGATCACCTTTGCGATTAAAGATTCTCAAGTGCCCAAAGTCCCTAAAGTCGGGGGGATCGTGCGTAGAGTGAGCGCGGATAATAAGGATTTTTTGAATCTCTACCACACCTTTGCGCTTGGCACACACGGCGCGCTACTGCGAGATTCTCTAAGCTGGGAGGAATACTGGCGATGGGAAGTGGAGGATATCTCTATCGCGCTGTATTACGACGCGCAGGGGCGCGCTAGTGGCTATATCGTGTATTTGCTCGATAATGATGTGTTTAAGATTAAAGAGATGATTTGGCTAAACCAAGAGGCGCGCTATGGAATCTGGCATTTTATCAACGCCCACCAATCGATGTTTGACAAGATAGAGGGCGCGAATTATAGCAACGAAAGCCTTGCGTTTTTGCTCGAAGATGGGCATATTAGTGAATCTATCCAACCCTACATTATGGCGCGTATCGTCGATGTGGAGCAGTTTTTGCGCCAATACCCATTTGATCGTATCACTTTTGATACGGAGTTTTGCCTCATCGTGCGCGATGAAATCCTAGAGTGGAACAACAAAGCCTTTGTGCTAAAGTTTGTGGATAATACTATGAATCTAAGGGTGCTAGATTCTGTGGATATAGCACAAGATTCTCATCTAGATTCTATCCGCACGCCCTACCGCGCCACGCTCTCTATACAGACGCTCGCGACGATGCTCCTTGGCTACAAACGCCCCTCATACCTCCGAGCGATCGAGCGACTAGATGCCGATGAGACGAGTATCGATATACTAGAGGATATTATCCCCGAGGGCAAGGCGTATTTTAGCGACTACTTCTAAAAGCTCCCCACGATGGAGCGGATCTCATCGACATTGAGCTTGGTCTCTGGGTGGGGGGTTTCATTAGTCTCTGGATTCTCAAAACGCGTGAATCGCTTCCTAAACTGAATCCTAATCGTCTTTGTCTCGCCATTGCGGTTTTTGGCTACGATGATCTCTGCGGGCTCCACATCGCGCTCCTCATACTCGGGCTTGAAATCCCCTCCCTTGCCCTCTTTTTCTAATCGCGCCTTGCGCTCTTTATCGGCGCGTTTTTTATACACATCATCGCGATAGAGAAACAAAATCATATCCGCATCCTGCTCTATCGCGCCCGAATCGCGCAAATCTGAGAGGATGGGGCGTTTGTCATCGCGCTTTTCTAGCTCGCGATTGAGTTGAGAAAGGGCGATGATAGGCATTTGGAGCTCGCGCGCTAGCGTTTTGAGCCCACGAGAAATATCGCTAATCTCAATTTGCTTGCCCTGATTCCTATCGCCCACCATCAGCTGGAGATAATCAATCATCGCGATACCCACATTTGGGTGCTGGCGCTTTAATTTGCGGAGTTTGGAGCGGAGTTGGGAGATATTGAGCACACTGCCATCATCGATGAAAAGCTCCTTTTTCTCCATTGCGTCTGTGCAGATACTGAGCTGCTCGAGCTCGGCGTCGTTGAGATTGCCACGGCGGAGGTTTTGCATAGAAATGGAGCTAAGGGAGCTAAGCAAGCGTATCATCAGCTGCAGTGCGGGCATCTCGAGGCTAAAGATCGCCACGCCCACATTAGCATTTAGGATACTTTGTGCGATACTTAGCATAAATGCCGTCTTACCCATTGATGGGCGCGCCCCGATGATGACTAAATCGCCGTTATTAAAACCTGTGGTGATGTCGTTTAGCTCATAAAATCCCGTGGTAACGCCCGTTAGAATCTCATTGCCACGATTTTTTAGCTCGAGCAAATAGCTCATCGTATCTGCTACAAGCGTGGGCGCGTCGATGAAGTCTTTGCCATTGCTATTGCCTAGTGCGATATCACTCACGCGCTTTTCCACAATCTCCATAATATCCTGCGAGCTCGTGTGTGAATCTAGAGACTTCTCACGCAACAAATTAGCGAGCTCTTGGAGCTCTCTTTTTAGCGCGGCTTCTTTGATCTCTTTGGCATAAGCCTCGATATTGGCAATAGGGCTCGCGCTTGCTATCTCTACGATCTCTTCTTCGCGCACCTTGCCCTGTGCGCGCTGCAGGATAATCTGCTCATCAAGCGGGAGATTGAGCGCATCGCACTCGCGCATTACTTCAAAGACATTTTTATGCGTGGGGTATAAAAAATCCCTAGGGCTTAGCAGTGCTGCGACTTCTTCATAATTGCTTGGCGCGTATAAAATCGCTGAAAGCACCGCGCGTTCGATATTGATGATTGTCTCCATAATTGCGCTCCACACAGAATCTAAAGCCGCCAATTATAGCCAAAAGCCCCATAAAAATATTATAATGCCACTCACGCAAGACTTACACAAAGGATACAAATGCCACCAAAATCCCCTAACCCAAAACCCAAAAAAGCCACCAAAGCCCAAATAGCGGAAATAAAAGCCCTCTTTTTGCAGCATTATGCCAACGCCAAAACAGAATTGCGCTATAACAATCTCTATGAGCTCCTCGTGTGCGTAATGCTCTCTGCCCAATGCACCGATAAGCGCGTCAATCTCGTAACACCCGCGCTTTTTGCGCGATTCCCAAATGTCGCTAGCCTCGCAGGTGCCCCGATAGAAGAGATTAAAGAGCTGATTAAATCCATCTCGTTTTTTAACAACAAAGCCACAAACCTCAAAAAAATGGCGTCCCAAGTCCTGCAAGAACACAGCGGGGAGATCCCCACCACGCAAGAGGCACTAAAAAGTCTCGCTGGCGTGGGACAAAAGACAGCTAATGTCGTTTTGATAGAGTTTTTTGAAGCCAACTTTATGGCGGTGGATACGCATGTGTTTCGCACTTCGCACCGATTGGGGCTAAGCAATGCCACAACAGCCCTGCAGACAGAATCTGAACTCACAAAAGCCTTTAGGGACAATCTCTCCACACTTCATCAAGCCTTTGTGCTCTTTGGACGCTACATCTGCAAAGCACAAAAGCCGCTATGTGAGGAATGCTTCGTGCGGCATTTGTGCAAGAGCACGCAAAACTTTAAGCCAAGATAAGCAAAAAATACCTATAATTTGGAAATCCCAAAGACGCAAAGGGTTGCTAATGGATACCAATCATCAAAGTTTTGAGATTATCGCTCAAAGTTTTTTAGAAGTGCTACAAGAGAGTATCAACAAAACCCCCAAAGATTCTATCCTACCGATAAAAAAGGGCTATCTCGCAAAAATCAGTATGCTAAAAGGCAATGTAGCGGATAAAGAGGTGTTTTTGCTCTTTGATAAGGCGTTTTTGACAATCATCACCAAAGCACTGCTAGAGGAGGAGAGCCCGGATAAAGCCACCTTAGAGGATATGGCAAAGGAGCTCGCAAATCTCATCGTCGGACACGCCAAAGTCCTAGCCAAAGGCGATAGGAGCTTTAACATCTCCGTGCCTAGTTATCTGGGCTACAAACTCATCAAAGACTATGATAGTGGCTTGCATTTTAAGCTCGGCAGAGGGCACTGCGGAATCTACATAAGAAAGGCGTGAGATGAAACCCACAGGCGACATTATAGAATCTAGCAAATCTAAGCGGGCAGATTCTGTGATTGTATGCGCGTGTAAGCCGGAGCAAGTGGGGGCGCAAGCTCGCATTGCCCATACCAATTTACCAAGGGCAAATTGCATAAAATAATAAGGAGTGCGTAATGGGCGGAGAATCTATCCTCGATAAACAAAGAATCCACACACCAAAAGAGATTGAGCTAGCCACATATCTCGAGGATATGATGCAAAACTACAATGGAGTGCTTGATATGGAAGTGCTCTTTGAAGCCGAGCTGGGCTCGACAAAACTCCCCCTAAATGAGATTCTAAAATTTGAAAAAGGCTCTATCATCGATTTGGGCAAACCTGCGGGCGAGAGTATCGAGACATTTGTCAATGGGCGCGTGATAGGCAAAGGCGAGGTAATGGTGTATGAAAAAAACCTCGCCATTCGTATCAATGAGATCTTAGATTCTAATGCGATTGTGTATTATCTCACGCGTGAGAAAGTCTAGGCTATGCGACACCTCATCATCTGGCTCTGCGGAGTGGCACTAGCCCTCGCCACGCAAGCACAAAAGATAGAGATAAACACTGCCAAAGACAAGAGTGAAATCCTCCTCTATCTGGATACCACCTACGATCTCACGCCACAAATCACGACTAAAGAAGAATACAAAGGCGTGATTTTCAAAAACATCACTGCACAGCCACAAAACAAGCGCGTGAGCGGATCGCTGCTGAATGAAATACAAGTCTTTAACATCAATAGCGATTTGTATGTGCTAGGCGTGGGCGATCCGACGCAGCTTCACATCGAGGTGGGCAAGGCGGGGCAGACGCTCAAGATAAGCTTTCTCAAAGCCCAACCCTCGCACTTAGATATGCTAATGCATAAATCCCTCACGCTCCCTGTGAATCCGCCGCTAGATTCTGAAATCTCTAGCGAGATAGCCTCATTGCCCAAGCCCGATAGCGCGAGCTTCACGAGCACCGCCCAATCTCTAGCAATGCAGAGTAGCACACAGACAGAGCAAAACACACGAGCAAACACACAAGAAAACGCGCAGAGCAAAGCCGCGCAAGAGGGCGCGCAACCCCTCGCGCTACTCACACAAAATGGGGATTTGGATTTGTGGCGTTATGCCGCGCTTATTGGGGTTATGGTATTGCTCATTGCGATTTTGCTATGGACGCGCAACTTTTTGCGCAAAAACACCAAGCCCTTTGCCTCCTACCTCACACCCACTTCCTCTAGCAGTGCGCATTTTGAGCTAAATTCCTTCGATCCTAGTATCAAAGTCATCGCCCAAAAGCGCGTGGATTCTAAAAACAAAATCCTAACTATTGAGACTAATGGCTATCGCTATGTCGTGCTAGTGGGCAACTCCAACACCCTGCTTGATCGCTACCCCATCACTAGCCCCAATAAAGCCCAAAGCCCGCACAATAGCCTTGTGATTGAGGATTCACAATTTAGCACGCTTTTGGAGCAAAAGGCACAGCGATTGCAACGACTAAAAAATGACCAAAACATTTAACATCACCCAAAAAGAGCGATTGCGCTTCTCCCTCCTGTGCTCGCTTGTTATCCACCTTGTGATTGTGGGGATTGTGCTAGGCTTACTCTTTACACGCCAAGAGCTTAGATTCAAAAAAGGCACGGCAGAAGTGCCAAATAAGATAAAAATCTCGGGCTTTATCCCCCAGCAGCTCCCTCCACAGCCTAGCTCCGCACCACAAGCCAAGCCAAGCCCACCACAGAGCTCTAGCGCGCCACAGAATCAAAAAAAAGATTCTAAACAACCCCAAACAAGCGCGATAAAGCGCGATAGCGATGCCTCCCAACCTCGCCCAAAGCCCCAAGATTCAAATCCTGCTAAAGATTCACAAACCCTAGCCCAAAGCCCACAGAGAGCAGATTCACACCAAGAGGGCACAGAGGATATCGATCTGCGCTCCCTTACGCTAAACTCCAATCCCTCCCCTAGAGATTCACACCCAAACAACACCAAACAATCCCCCTCACTAGCTGCGATATTTTCCCAATACCAAAGGCTTGATAGCATCACAAAGCGCGATGTGAGTGATCTCTATGGCGAGGAATTTGGGGATTATGGGCTTGTGGAGCAGGATTTTATCATCAACAACCTCCGCGATATAGGGCGTATCACAGGCAGGTATCTCAAATACCCCCCCGATGCGATCCGCCTAGGGCAGCAGGGCGTGAATATCGTGCAGTTTTATCTCCACCCAAATGGCGATATCAGCGACTTGCGCCTTATCAAATCATCGGGCTATGTGATATTAGATAGAAACTCCGAGCGCACCATAGAAATCGCTTACAAAGACTACCCCCACCCCACAAGCAAGGTGCTTATCAGAATCCGCGTGAGTATGGAGCTATATTACTATTAGCCTCTATAGGGCTAAGCTTCTCAATGATTTTTTAGCATTGCTTTGCTACAATGCGCGGGCTTAATCCCACACAAGGTTTGTGCAGTATGCAGCAACATATCCGAAATTTTTCTATCATCGCGCACATCGATCACGGCAAATCCACGCTTGCTGATCGCCTCATACAAGAATGTGGCGCGGTAACCCAAAGAGAGATGGTGAGCCAGATTATGGACACGATGGATATCGAAAAGGAGCGCGGTATCACGATAAAAGCCCAATCCGTGCGCCTAGAATACACCCACAACAACCAAACCTATATCCTAAACCTCATCGACACGCCCGGGCACGTGGATTTTAGCTATGAAGTCTCGCGCTCTCTTAGCTCGTGTGAGGGCGCGCTGCTCGTGGTGGATGCCTCACAGGGCGTGGAAGCCCAAACCATCGCCAATGTCTATATCGCACTTGATAACAATCTCGAAATTATCCCCGTGATTAACAAAATCGACTTACCCGCCGCAGACGCCCCAAAAGTCAAAGACGAGATAGAATCCACCATCGGGCTAGAATGCGATAATGCCCTAGAAGTGAGCGCAAAAAGCGGGCTAGGCATACACGAGCTTTTAGAATCTATCATCACGCGTATCCCCCCACCAAGCGGCGATGAAAGTGCTCCTACCAAAGCGCTGATTTATGATTCTTGGTTTGATAACTACCTAGGTGCCCTAGCACTCGTGCGGCTTAAAGATGGCGATATATCCGTGGGGCAGGAGATTCTCATAATGAGCAGTGGCAAGCGATATGAGGTGCTAGGGCTCTATTATCCCCACCCAGTGCAAAAAATCCCCACGCAAAAAATCGCTTGTGGAGAGATAGGCATCGTGTCCTTGGGGCTAAAGTCCCTCACAGAGCTTGCTGTGGGCGATACCATCACAGATTCTAAACACCCCACAGAAAAGCCCATAGAGGGATTCAAACCCGCCAAGCCCTTTGTCTTTGCCGGGCTCTATCCGATTGAGACTGATAGATTTGAAGATCTGCGCGAAGCACTCAATAAACTCAAGCTCAACGACTCCGCCCTGCAGTTTGAGCCAGAGACTTCCATTGCGCTTGGGTTTGGATTCCGCGTGGGCTTCCTAGGGCTTTTGCATATGGAAGTGGTAAAAGAACGCCTAGAGCGTGAGTTTAACCTCCAGCTTATCGCCACCGCACCCACGGTGATCTATGAAGTCTATGGGACTGATGGCTCACTCACTCTCGTGCAAAACCCCAGCCAGCTCCCCGAAGTGCAAAAAATCGCAAGTATCAAAGAGCCCTATGTGCGTGCGCATATCATCACACCAAGCGAATATCTAGGCAATATCATCACGCTGCTTTCCAACAAACGCGGCGTGCAGGAAAAAATGGAATACCTCACACCCGAGCGCGTAATGCTCGAATACGCCCTGCCAAGTAATGAAATCGTGATGGATTTTTATGACAAGCTCAAATCCTGCACCAAGGGCTATGCGAGTTTTGACTATGAACCTATCGAATACAGAGAGGGCAAGCTCGTGAAACTTGATGTGCGCGTGGCAGGCGAAGTAGTCGATGCGCTCTCTATCATCGTGGATAACTCCAAAGCCTATGAGAAAGGCAGAGCCCTAGTGGAAGCGATGAAAGAACTCATACCACGCCAACTCTTTGAAGTCGCGATACAAGCGAGTATCGGCAACAAAATCATCGCACGCGAAACCATCAAATCTATGGGCAAAAATGTAACCGCAAAGTGCTATGGCGGGGACATAACGCGCAAACGCAAGCTACTAGAAAAGCAAAAAGAGGGCAAAAAACGCCTCAAGGCTATTGGCAAAGTGGAACTGCCACAAGAGGCATTTTTGGCAGTGCTCAAAGTGGATTAGGCTTGCCAAATCTACAAGGAGAAGATATGCTAGAGTTTAATGATGAAGTGATGAAACGCTACTCGCGGCATTTTGTGCTACAAAATGTCGGCGTAGAGGGGCAGAAAAAACTCGCACAAGCACAGGTTTTCATCGCGGGGGTTGGTGGGCTTGGCTCGCCTATCGCGCTCTATCTCGCAGCCGCGGGGGTGGGGCGGATTGGGATCATCGATGATGATGTGATCGATCTTAGCAATCTGCAGCGACAAATCCTCCACACCACGCCCGAGGTGGGCACACCAAAGGTGCAGAGTGCTAAAGCTAAGCTCCACGCACTCAATCCCAATGTGCAGATAGATACCTACCAAGAGCGATTAAACGCCCAAAATATCGCAAAACTTATAGAATCTTATGACATCATCGTCGATGGCACGGATAACTTTGGCACCAAATTCCTCATAAACGACGCGTGCATAATGCTCAATAAGCCCTATTCCTATGGCGGGATTTTGCGCTTTAGCGGGCAGAGTATGAGTGTGAGCCCCGGGGAGAGTGCGTGCTATGCGTGCGTGTTTCACTCCCCTCCGCCGCCAGATTCTGTGCCCACTTGCTCAAGTGCGGGGATACTTGGTTCAATCGCAGGAATGCTTGGCAGTATTCAAGCCACCGAGGTGCTTAAGATGATTTTAGGCATAGGCAAGCCACTCTACAATACGATACTAAGCTTTGATGCGCTAAGTATGGAGTTTCGCAAGATACGCGTGAGCAAAAACCCACACTGCCGCGTCTGCGCTAATGGTGCTCCCAAAGTCTTAAGCGACTACGAGCAAGCCTCCTGCTGGGAATTGTGATTTTAAAAAGGATAGATATGTCTTATAACACTCATATAATGCCCCCCCCCCGTATAGCCCTCTAGCTTCTATTTTGGCTTTTGTGCCATGGTGCATTCTGCCATTTAGCCCGATAGCCGCCCTACTTGTTGCCCTTAGCTTTTTGTATCTCCTCACCTTTCTTACTCCCAATGCATTTTTGCGCATTACCATAACGCTTGCCATCATCATAAGCGGAGCCATCACTTATGCTAACAACACGCCATGTTATTCTGACGCACTGAGTTATTACACGACTTATTACGACATTGCTAGAGGAGATTTTCATCAAATCTTTGCTTATGGGAGCGGCGTTGAGTTTCTTATGCCTCTGTATTGGTGTGTTATCTCTTTCTTTTTTGATTCTCTGCGATGCGTGGATTTTTTAATCCTTAATAGCATTTGCGCTGGCATCCTCACTCTTATCTGGCTAGAAAAATACGCACTCAAAGATACACAGGCGCGCTATGCCACACTTTGTGTGTTTTTTGTCTTTTGCCTCTTTAGCTTTTGGACACCCACCTTTTTGACGCGACAGCTTTTTGCCTGCATTTTTATTCTTTTTGCTCTCTACCAAACCTCAAAATACAAAACCCTTATCTTTGTATTACTTGGATTTTTTTGCCACACAACAGCCATTGTATTCTACATACTCTTTTATTGCTTTAGGAGATTTTTCAAACTCTCTCTCATCATTACCATCGTGGGATCTCTTGCAATCGCGTCATCTGAATTCTTTCCGACACTGATCTCCTATATGGATTTTATCCCGGATTTTTTATCCCACAAACTTTTCTACTACGATAGGGTGATGGATGACGCCGGGAAAATTGTGTTTAGAGATTCTGTATTTGCCTACGCACTCATACTTTTAACTTTGTATTTTTATAAAAATATCGATCCAAAATGGCGCAATATCATTATTTTTTATGGAATCTTCTTTCTTGTCTCACCCATTGCTTCGTGGAATTTTTCCATACGCGTAGGCTTGTTTTACCACATCATCTTTGGCTTTTTGTTTTTTAAAGTCCTAGAGCACAGGCTTTGGTATTTGTATGGCTTAGGATTTATTTTCCTCATAGACAAATTCCGAACTGCCATAAAAATGACTATTATCAAAGAGGGCTTTTATGATCTTAGTGGAGGTTGGTTTTATTATCTGCTAAACTAAACTTTTGCTTCACCTCCTCTAACGCAAACACCCCGTTTTTTGCCCGTGCATTGAGTGAGCCAAAAATCTCCTCTATCATCACAGAATCTAGCCCATAATCCCTAGGATTTGTGCTCACTTTAAGCGCGACAAAAAGCTCCTTTATCGCCCCGTTTAAAGGCGATAGAATCTCGCGCGCCTCGCACTTTGGCAGGCAATCGAGTAGTAGCGGGATACTAAAGCTACACGCTAGCCCGTGCGGCACGCCAAAGCGCATCGTGATAGGGTAGCTTATGGCGTGTGCGAGGGCGGTTTGGGTATTAGAAAACGCTAGGGCAGCTTGCATACTCGCGCGCATCATATCCTCACGCAGCCCAAGCTCACCCAAATCCTCTGTGAGCGCGGGCAGCGTGCGCACGATGAGAGCTATAGAATCTAGCGCGTAATGCGTGGAGATGGGATTGGCGTTTTTGTTCCATATCGACTCACACGCGTGCGAGAGCGCATCAAGCCCCGTGGCTATGGTGGTTTCGCGGCTTAAAGTGCGCGTGAGATGCACATCATATATCGCGGTGTGCGGATAGAGACTCTCACTCTGCAGAGAATACTTCACTCCCGCCTTGCTATCCCAAATCGTCGCCCACTTCGTGAGCTCACTCCCCGTGCCCGCAGTCGTGGGGATAGCAAATATCGCACGCGCTAGGGATTCACTCCCACTCGCGCCACGCCCCACGCCCTCTATGTGCAATCCCCCATCGCGCGCCACCACATCGCCCCGAGTGCTCAAAAACTTCGCGCTATCAAGCACGCTCCCCCCACCGATAGCAAGCAGGGAATCAAAATCTAGATTCTGTAATGTGGCTTTTAGTGCCACAAGCTCGCTTAGCTCCGGATTTGGCGTGATAGAATCCACCACGCCCACCACGCGCCTGCCTAGCGCCTCCCGCACCTTGGCAGTGAGCCCGCGCGCGCTAAAGCCCCGTGAGGTGACAAGCAGGATTTTATCAGATTCTATCTCCTTGCAGGCTTGTAGCAAATCTGCGCCAAATACTATGCGCACCGGATTGTGATAGCAAAACTTCATCGCTTCTCCTTTTCTCTTATCCTTGCGCACCCTGCACATTTTGCGCACTAGTCTCACGCGTGAGAAACGCACTCAGGCGCGCTGCCACTTGCCTTGGCGTGATTTTGGGGCGACCTAGGGGCTCCTTGCTCCCCTTAGCTATCCGCAGATACACAAACCACGCGCCCCCGCGCTCACACTCCACAAATGCGCGCAATGCTTCATTTAGCTCGCCCACATCGCGCGCCTCGCACACGCGCTCATACCCACACGCCCGCGCAATTGCGCAAAAATCCACAAACGGCGAGAGATTAAACTGCCCGCCGGTGCTATCGTGACTCTCATTATCTAGCAAAATATGGCAGAAGTTCCCCCTATCGCGCATTTTGGCATAATACGCATTGGTGCTAAGCGCGCCAAGCCGCATAAGCAGCGCAGAATCCCCATCGACTGCCATTATCTTTTTTTCACTCTTAAGCGCGATCCCAAGCCCCAAAGCCCCCACGCAGCCCATAGAGCCAACCATATAGAGCTGATTGGGTGTATCGCCCAGCTCATAGAGCTCGCGCCCACATTTGCCTGTGGTGGCGAGCAGCACGCTTTGGGAATCTAGCGCAATAGTGTGGAGTGTCGTGAGGGCTTGCAAACGCGTAGGTAGCGTTTCTCTAGCTTCTTTGGGTAAATTCGCCTCTTGCGCGCCTTTAGGAGATTTCTGCGTTCGCGTTTGGTCACTACCGCCTAGGTAGCTCCCTGCACGCTCACTTGAAAAACTCCTAAAATCATCGCAAGATGCTAGAATTTCGTGTGCTTCTTTGTGTGCAAGCTCGGATTTTTGGGACGCTATGCAAGATTCTATAGAGCTAGATTCTGAATCTGAAGTATCAAACATAGAATCTAAGCCCGCATTAGATTCTGAATTTGTCTCTAAACCTTGTGCGTGGCTTGCCTCGGAAATTCTAGTATCTTGCGTAAGATTTGAGTGTTGCACAAGGGGCGACGCAGGGATTTTACTAGATGTAAATGAGCAAGTCGCCCCGCCGTGCTCACTCAAAGATTGCGTAAGAGACGAATTTCTAAAATCTTTTAACAAAGCAACTTTGCTAAATGTCTTATCCCTCACTATAAAGAAAAAACTCCTGCGCGATTCCAAAACCTCTCGCGCGCGATGCACCTGTTTTCTCGCCTCATCAAAATCTGGGCTCAAAAACGCATATTCTATCTCACACACTGCTAGCAATTTATCGGTGATCACGCCTAGGAGCTCGTGCTGTGGCTCATCGGTGTTGCGCCCTTGTCCATCGCGCTCCCCGCGCAGCGACACAAAGCCAAGGATTGGGATACCAAAGGTGTGGTTGAGGCTTGTGAGGGGCGAGAGGGCGTTGCTAAGTCCGCTGTTTTGCATAAGCACCACGCCATATTCCGTGCTAGGCTTGTCTTTCGCGCGCTTTTGCTTGATTGCATCACTCGGACTTCGGTCACTACCGCCTAAGGTAGCTCCCTCGTCCTCACTCGCAAAACAAGCAAAATCATCGCAAAATACTTCGCCTCTCTCTGAATCCCGCGCACCAACTTTCCGCGACAAATGTAGGCTTGCGTTATCGCGCATATTATTTGAATTAGGCAAAGCCTCGCTAGGATTTTTTGGCGTTAGGGATTCTGCGATTGTTCTAGATTCTGAATCTAAGCTGCTAAATATAGAATCTAAACTTTCTTTAGATTCTATATTTTCTTTACATTCCTCGCTTGGCTTGCCCGGGCATTCTAAGATTTGAGATGAGAAATCGGGGTTGTGCAGTCGCGAACGAGGAGATAAGACTGGAGCGTCTATCGACGAAGTGAGCGACAAACTCCCCGATTTATCGCTCAAAGCTGAATGCTTACCTAGAGCTGAATTTGCAAGACTAACCCCGCTCGCTATCGCCACCGCCTCCCCCTCATTATTCGCCATCACAAACCGCCCCTCATTAATCGCATAATTAATAAGCGGCGCGAGGTAGCTGCAGGGCACCCCGCTAAAATCCCTAAACCCACTCTCCCCCAAAAGCTCCCCAAACGCGTAAGTATCTAGCATCACACTCCTTTATTTTAGTTAATTGTCATTAAAAGCACCCATTAGATTCTAAAGTATGTGAGAATCTACTGAATGCCCCTAATTAGTTCAGCTTAACTTGCCCCAGAAATTCTAGGATTGTTGAAAAATCTAAGGCTTAACTTGTCCTTTGTGCGCCATTGTCTTATTTATTGGCATTCTAAGATTTTAGATGAAAAATCGGGGTTGTGCAGATTGGAGGCAAGGGAGCTACCTTGGCGGTAGTGACCGCCGCCGACAAGCAAACTCCCCGATTTTTCGCTCAATACTGAATGCCACTTTTTATATCGTCCCCGGGATTAGTGATAAAATCTCCCCCACACTCATACACCGCCCCTCAATCTCTGCGCTCCTATCGTGTCGCAAAATCCCCTCTGCCACCTCTTTCATCGCTACAAACGACGCCCTTAGCAAGTGGTTGGCATAGATGATGATATTTGCTCCCGCTTCGCCCAGCTCGTGCGCGGTGATTGTATTAAAGCTCGTGGGCACAACCACGATAGGCGTGTGCGCATCACGCGCACGAAAACGCGAGAGAAACTCCAGCACCTCATTAGGAGATTTTTGACGCGAGTGGATCATTATCCCATCAGCCCCCGCCTGCACATACGCGTGCGCACGCCTTAGCGCGTCCTCTTGCCCCTTTTCTAGGATAAGAGATTCTATACGCGCGATGATCATAAAATCCTGCGTTATCTGCGCGCGCTTGCCTGCTGTGATTTTGTCGCAAAAATCCTCGATAGAATCTTGGGTTTGCGCCACCTCATTGCCAAGCAGAGAATTTTTCTTTAGCCCCGTCTTATCCTCAATGATCACCGCGCTCACTCCCGTGCGCTCGAGACTGCGCACGCTAAAGACAAAATGCTCGATTTTCCCGCCCGTATCGGCGTCATAGATGAGCGGCTTGCTTGTTACTTCAAAAATCTCATTAATCGTATTTAGGCGGCTTGTGAGTTCCACTGCCTCGATATCGGGCTTGCCCCGCGAGGTAGAATCTGTGAGGCTCGAGCTCCAAAATCCATCAAACTCCAGCCGCACGCCCTCTTTTTGCACAAAGACATTTTGGGCGATGAGCGCGGAGATTGCCGAGTGCGTCTCGAGAATCCTTAGGGGCTTTTTAGCCGCGATGAGACGGCGCAGGGTGGAGAGCCTCGCGTTGGTTGAGATCCCGATAGCACGCGCATCGGCGTTGAGCTGTGTGGAGCTAATCCCCTCAGTATAGCTTGGCTCCACAAGCTCGCCGCAGCCTAGCTCACTAAGCGTATCGAGGACATTTTGGCGCGTTTTGGCTTGCGCGCCGACTTTCCAATCATCGCCATGCACGACATAGCGGGGCTTGAGCGCGCGGATATTTGCCTCATAGCTTAGGGTGGTTTGGGGGATCACGCGATCAATCAGGCTAAGGCTCTCCATCACGGCTTTGCGCTGCTCATAGCTCATATACGGCACGCGCTTGTATGAAGCGATAGCAGAATCCGTAAGCAGCCCCAAAACCACTTCGCCCGAGATCTTATCCGCATACTCGCGCGCGATTTTTAGGATATTGATATGCCCGGGGTGGAGGAGATCCGCGCTCATAGCGACATAGACGATGGGCGTTGCAGTAGTTGTTCTGATACTGTAGTCCATTTAGTGCTCCTTAGATTCTGAAATTGTGGCAGTTTGAGACTGTGTAGATTCTGTGCTGGTAATGTCTGTCCAGTTGTTTAAATCAAAAATGCTATTTTTCACTTTGTATTGCAAAATAACATCAAATTTTGTGTTCGTCTGTCGCCCGCTACCACCATCTACAAATGTAAAGATAAGCTCGCGATTTGGCATTGGATTTTTGAGAAAACTTGGAGGAATCTTGGGGCATTTTGAATCTATCTCATCACACGCCACCGCCATAGCATCGCTATTGCTCACAAAAGTCGTGGTATCGACTTTGAGCTTACCTTTAGCGTTAAAATCCTTTACCATAAAGAATATATGAGAGTTTCGTAATTCTCGACGTGGCAAATCTATAAGTGGCGCGCCCTGTCCGCCGTTGCCATGATCACTCACGATAATAATTTTGGTATTGTCATAGATTCCAGAATCTTTAAACCACTTCAGCCATAAGCCAAGATTTTTCACATAACAAATATGATTAGAATACGCTAGCCCTGCTTTGTCTGTCATCAATTTTGAGCGATAAAGGCTTGTATCTGTGATATGTTGGCACGCATTATCTTTGTCAAGAAGCCAAGGAAAATGCTCGGTATTTTCGTGAAAAAGCTTAAATGTAGGTTTGGGAGATTGTGTGTTAGAAAGCACGGCAAAACTCGCTATTTTTGAGGCGTTATTGACTGAATATCTAAAATGGTTTGCCAAAAGTGAATCGCCAAAAAGCCAACCCTCTGCTTGATACAGCCTTGCTCTAAAGATATATGGACTAGCTCGGAAAAGCCCAAGAGAAATAAGCTCGCCAAAGGGAATACTAGAATCTAACTTTGGTTCTTGTATGCGATAGTGTTGCTTATAAAATCCTGCCCACGCACTATGATCAGTATTTGGGATAAGCAAAACATCTTTTTTCAAATTTGGGCGTATATAAACTTCATCTCCGGGAAAAATAGTCCCAAAACTTACCGCATACCCCGCATTTGAAAAGCTATTTGCCACATCAACGATTGCCTTTGAGTTTTCCTCTACAAGCGTATGTTTGAGGTTTCTTTTATTGACATTATGGGGTGCATAATACTCTCCTCCAATGATTGCAGGAAATGAGGCAAAGGTAATGCTTGAAGCCGAAAGAGTATTTGTATAGTAGGTAAAGCCCTCAAAAACATCATAAAGCTCTGGATAATCCTTGAGTGCCTGCGTGAAATTATCACTTTGCACCGTATCAGACATAAGCACTATAATATTTGGCTTATCTTTTGAAAAGCCTAAATAAACATTTGCATAATCTGGTATCGTGGAATTATTGGTAGCATTATGAGAACTTTTTGTGGGTGCTTCTAACTTCACATATTTACTATGCTCGATAACCACACTCCCAAAATCTAATACACTTGACAAAGAGAGAATACCAAACATAAATAGCAGCGCAATACGCATTGCATTTTTAAGCTTATAGAGCAAAAAGATGGCAGCAAACATAAGAAAAACGCCATAACCTATGTCAAAATATTTTGCAAATGCGTGTGAGATATTTGCCCCACCATCTTTAAAGAGTAGTCCATCTAGGGGCGCATAAGGGCGACCATTGAAAATATTGCCTGTGAAAAAAAACACATAACTTATCGCAATCAACACAAGCACTATACACGCAAAAACTCCGAGTTTTAGCAATCGTGTTTTGTAAAAAAAGCTTGTGGTATAAATCCCTAAAAAACTAAAGAGTAAGAAAAAGCCAAAAAGTCCGCCAAGTGTCTGGAAAGTTTGGCTTGGATCAAATTGACTAACATCCGAGCTATACACCGCAAAGGGCGAAAATACAAAGATGAGAAAAAAGATATTTAAGAGCGCAAAGATAGAGATATTGCGGTAAGTGAGGTAGGTTTTAGAATCTAAATCCTTGTGGGGTGTGAAAATGGCGTGTAAAACATTCTTAAATCTTGAAAGTAAATTCGCCTCTTGCGCGCTTTTGTGGGAATCTACGCTCGGTGCTTGGTCACTACCGCTTAGGTAGCTCCCTGCACCCCTCGCTTGATAACCCACAAAATCATCGCAAGATGCTAGAATTTCGTGTGGCTCTGTGTGTGCAAACTCTGAATTTGTGTGCGATTTTGCAAAATTAGATTCTGCTCGACTTGCGCTACTGCGCCCATTATTATTGATATTTGGCAAAGCCTCGTTAAGGGTTTTTGAAGTGGTGGATTGTGTAATTATTTTAGATTCTGAATCTGTTAGACTAGATTCTATACTTTGCTTTTGTGAATCTTTAGAATCTGTGGGGCTAGATTCTAAACCTACACTAGATTCTGAACTTGCTTTACATTCCACGCTTGGCTTGCCGTCTTGGCATTCTAAGATTTTGGATGAGAAATCGTTGTTTTCAAGTGAGGGGTGCAGGGAGCTACCTAAGCGGTAGTGACCAAACCCCGAGCGCAGAATCAACGATTTATCGCCAAAACGAAGTTTCTTTAGAAAAGCTGAATGCCTCAATCCAAGCAAAGTTCGCAGGAGTGAAAACCCCATACTCACACTCCAATATACTACCAGCCCACTTGGCATCACATACAACAGCACGAGAAAAATAAGCGCGATGAGGCTACCCTGCACGCGCGCACCGCGCTCTTTGCTACTCACAAAGACATTAATGAGGCTCAAAACACTCATCACAAAAGGCAAAAGTGCGTAGCCAAAAAGCAAAGTATCGGGCTTGCTCAAATCCTCTATCACGCCAAATCGCGCGCCCTGCAAGCCCTCAAAGTCTTGGAGTAAAAAGAGCACGCCAAGAAAAAAGGGAATCTGCAGTGCCAAGCCACTAAGTGAAAAGAGATTATAAATAGGGTGATAGTGCTTTTGCTTAAAAAGAATCTGCGTGTAGGCGTGCAGCTCCGCGCCCCTAAAGACTTTTTTAAACTCCGCTATTTTCTTATCACACGCGCTTTTTAGCGCGCTCACTGCGCGGGCTTTGGATTCTGAAAGGTGCGTGAGCTTGAGCAAAAAGACATTGACACAAAGGCTTAGTAACACGATAGCCAAGCCATAGCTGTGCGTGATGGCATAGAGCCACTCAAACACTGCACTAAGGAGGGTTTGCATAGGGTAGATGAAGGTGTAGTAAAGCACTTCTGTAATCATTGTAGGTATCCTTTGTGTTGGCTTGTCTTTTTCGCGCTTTTACTTGATTGCTGCATTCGCGTTTGGTCATTACCCTCTAGGTAACTCCCTGCACGCTCATTTGCAAAACAAGTAAAATCATCGAAAAATACCGCGCCATTCTCTAACTCTTGCACATTAATTTTCCACCACAAATGCGGGAACGGCATTTTATATGCTTCTTTGTGCGCGAGCTCGGATCTTTGTGAATCTGTGTGCGATTTTATAGAGCTAGATTCTAGACTTTTGGTGGATTGTGAATGTGAATCTAAGCCTTGTGCGTGGCTTGCCCCAGAAATTCTAGTATCTTGCGTAAGATTTGAGTGTTGCACAAGGGGCTGCGCAGGGATTTTACCAAGCGTAAATGAGCAAGCAGCCCCGCCGTGCTCGCTCAAAGATTGCGTAAGAGACGAATTTCCTTTATCGCTAAGAGCTGAATGCCTTTCATCTAAATGCCTCATCGCACACCCTCTAGCATCGCATCTATCTCGCGAATCCTGCGCACTTGCGGCATATAGGCTTTAAGGTTTTGCTCTAGCAGCTCACGCTCGATTTTTAGAATCTCTTGCGCGGCTTTCAATCCAGCGTGATGTGGGTATCGCCAAAGCTCCTCTTTGCACTTTTGGGCTTCTTTTGTCTTATTAGATTCTAAAATCTGTGTGATAATGCTAGCAATGTCGCCAAAATCTCGCTCCTCTAGCTTCCCACCTATGCGCCTTAGCGTCTCAAAGGTGTAAAAATGCTCCATATCAATATCGCTCAAATCATAGCCGGCAGGATCAAAGGCAAAATCAAGCGTGAGCACGGGCTTGCCCTCGAGGCAGACAAAGTCAAAAATCACGGAGCTAAAATCTGAAATCATCATATCGGCTTTGGCAAAGGCATAGACATTGGGTGTGCCGATATCCCACGCGACATTTGCGTATTGTTTCAGGGCTTCTTGCAGGTGGGCGATGTTTTTGGATTCCGCTTCGCCTATAAGGCTTTGGGGGTGTGGGCGGATGATGAGACTAAAGCCTGCTTGGGCGAGTGGTTCTAGGAGGGTTAGTCCGTATTTGGTGAGGAGAGTTTCCTTACCCCACGAGGGAGAGATGAGAATTGTTGGCATAGATTGTGGTGCGTTGTCTTTTAGCGATAAATCGGGGAGTTTGTCGCTCACTTCGTCGATAGACGCTCTAGTCTTATCTCCTCGCTCGCGACTGCACAACCCCGATTTTTCATCTAAAATACTGCCGCCTAGCCCCTGTGCCTTTTCTTGGCTTGCCTTTTGTGTGCTTTTGCCCTCTGAGATTTGCCCCCTTTGGTCACGCATAAGAGAATCTACGCGCTCAGCTTCGGGCACTACCGATAAGGTAGCTTCCTCGCTTCGCGCTCCAAAACCACGATTTTTCATCTCAAATCCTAGAATTTCGTGTGGCTCTGTGTGTGCAAGCTCGGATTTTTGTGAATCTGTGTGAGATTCTGAAAGGCTAGATTCTAAACTTTCCTTAGATTCTGAATTTGCCTTACATTCTGCGCTTGGCTTGCCCTCTTGGCATTCTAAGGATTGAGATGAGAAAGTGGGGTTGTGCAGATTGGAGGCAAGGGAGCTACCTTGAGGGTAATGACCGCCGCCGACAATCAAACTCCCCGCTTTATCGCTCAATACTGAATGCCTTAACACGGAAAGTTCATCGAGGTATGTGCTCCCCACCACCCCTATATACTTCCGCTTTACCCCGTGCGCCTCCTCCACCTCGCGCACAAAATCCCTCTGTATCTCGTTTGCCACCAGCACGGAGTCAAAATAATCCAGCCCAAACGCCCGATAAGTCATCGGCGTGAGCGAATGCACGATGTGGCAGTAGTGGCGCACCCCGCGACTGCGCTTAATCTGCAAGACATCTAAGCCCGGTGTGGTGAGCACGCAAATATCAGCCCTAAGCGTGTTTAGTCTCACATAGGCTTTATTGCCCGCGCCAATATACTCAAAGGTGCCAAAAGACTGCGCCTCTCCACGCAAAAGCGCGGGATCGTCCTGCCCGGAAGTGAGATAAGTATAAGGGTGCTTAAGTGAATCTAGTGCATCTAAGATGGGTTTAAAAGTGTGGTAGTATTGTTTGCCCTCAGAGTAGAATACAAGATGGCTGCTTAGGGCAGAATTCCCCCCCCCCCCGAGGGCTAAATCCGGAGCTAAATCCGCCACTTAGGAAGGTGCTTGGGGAAGTGAGTTTGTAAAAGAGGTTTTTAAAGAAAAACACGACAGAGGCAAACACCGCGACAATCGATGAAAGCAGAAGCGAACCACTGCCCGGATCCAAATACGCAAACGCTGGGACACACGACAAACAAAGCAATGCCAAAACTCTCCACATCATCCAAATACCTTGCAAAGTTTAATTATTAAAATTCTCTTAAAACGCGTAGCAAAGTCGGCATTGTAATGCACGCAAGCCTAGAATAAACTTAAAGCAAACAAACCAAATCCATAGCCCCGCATTAATTTTTCGTGTTATATAATTGATTAAAATTTTTCACACACCCCGGTTTGTTAGGAGCTTATTTTATGAATCACCAAAAATATCAGCGAGGCTACTTTATGCCTCCTACGCAGTGTTTGGAGTGGGCAAACAAGGAGTATATAGATAAAGCCCCGATTTGGTGCAGTGTGGATCTGCGCGATGGTAATCAAGCGCTCATCACACCTATGAGCCTCGAGGAAAAAATCGAGTTTTTTAAGCTGCTGGTAAAGATTGGATTCAAAGAAATTGAGGTGGGTTTCCCTGCTGCAAGTCAGACAGAATATGAGTTTTTGCGCACACTCATCGAGGAGGAGCTAATCCCCGATGATGTGTGCATCCAAGTGCTAACCCAAGCGCGCGAGCATATCATCAAAAAAACCTTTGAAAGCCTAAGCGGGTGCAAAAACGCCATCGTGCATGTGTATAACTCGACTTCCTTTGCCCAACGCCAGCAGGTGTTTAAAAAATCTAAAGAGCAAGTCAAGCAAATCGCCATCGATGGGGCAAACTACCTCAAGCAAATGGCAGCACAGACTAAGGGGAATTTTCGCTTTGAATACTCGCCCGAGAGCTTTAGCGGCACAGAGGTGGATTACGCGCTTGAGGTGTGCAATGCCGTGATAGAAGTCTTTAACCCCACTCCAGAGAACAAACTTATCTTAAACCTCCCCGTAACCGTGGAGATGAGCCTGCCACATATCTATGCAAGCCAAGTGGAATATATCTCCAAAAATCTCAACAAGCGCGAGAGCGTGCTCATCTCGCTCCACCCGCACAACGATAGAGGCTGTGGCATCGCTGATGCGGAGCTAGGACTGCTCGCAGGAGCAGATAGGATCGAGGGCACTCTCTTTGGCAATGGCGAGCGCACCGGCAATGTCGATATCATCACGCTTGCGATGAATATGTATTCCCACGGGGTGGATTCTAAGCTTGATTTTAGCAATATCCCTGCGATTTGTGATTTGTATGAGAAGGTTACCAAAATGTCCGTGTATGAGCGGCAGCCCTACTCTGGCAAGCTCGTGTTTGCGGCGTTTTCAGGCAGCCATCAAGACGCCATCGCTAAGGGTATGGCATACCACAAAGAGCACAATCTCAGCACTTGGAGCGTGCCATATCTCCCTATCGATCCTCAAGACATCGGGCGCGTGTATGAAAGCGATGTGATACGCATAAACTCCCAAAGCGGCAAGGGCGGAATCGCGTATGTGCTCTATAGCCAATTTGGCATTGACTTACCCGCACTCTTTAGGGAGGATTTTTCCTACTATGTCAAGGATATTTCTGACAAAGCCCACAAAGAGCTCTCGCCACAAGATATTTGCGATATTTTCCAAAACGATTTTGTGAATCTAAAAAGCCCCTTGAGCCTCAAGGACTATCATTTCACACGCACTGATGAAGTGCTAAGCGTGAATCTCAAAGTGGAGTTTGAGGGCAAAAGCTATGAGATAAGCGGCAGTGGCAATGGGCGACTAGATGCAGTGGCAAACGCACTGCGTGAGAATCTAAGCCTAGATTTTGATATTATGGATTATAGCGAGCACGCGCTCAAGGAGGGCTCCTCCTCGCAAGCCATCTCGTATGTGCAGATTCAAAACGCCAAGGGCAAATACTTTGGCGTAGGCATTGATACCGATATCATCGCGGCGAGTATTTATGGTTTGATAAGTGCGATTAATCGTGCCTCGCGCTAGATTCACAACACAAAAGGAGTAAATATGAGTATGACAATGTCCCAAAAAATCCTCGCCCACAAGGCGGGCTTAGAATCTGTCAAGCCCGGCGATTTGATAATGGCAAAGCTCGATATGGTGCTAGGTAATGATATCACCACACCCGTGGCGATCAATGCCTTCAAACAAGCCAAATTCACAGAGGTTTTTGACAAAGATAAAATCTCGCTAGTAATGGATCACTTCGCGCCCAATAAAGATATCAAAGCCGCTACCCAAAGCCAGCAGTGCCGCTGCTTTGCCAAAGATTTTGATATCTCGCATTACTACGATGTGGGCAATATGGGCGTGGAGCACGCACTCCTGCCCGAGCAAGGCATCGTAACTATCGGCGATCTCATCATCGGTGCGGATTCACACACCTGCACTTATGGGGCGTTGGGAGCGTTTTCTACCGGTGTGGGCTCTACGGATATGGCAGTGGGTATGGCGACAGGCGAGGCGTGGTTTAAAGTCCCTCACGCAATGCGCTTTAACCTTAAAGGCAAGCTACGCCCCTATGTGAGCGGCAAAGATGTGATTTTGCATATCATTGGCAAAATTGGCGTTGATGGCGCGCTGTATAAGAGTATGGAGTTTGGCGGCGAGGGGCTTAAGAATCTCACTATTGACGATAGGCTCTGCATCGCCAATATGGCGATTGAGGCGGGGGCAAAAAATGGAATCTTTGAAGTCGATGAGATCACCATAGAATACGCCAAGGCACGCACAAGTAAGCAGTTCCAAATCTACGCACCGGATAAAGACGCGTATTATGAGCAGGTTTTTGATATTAATCTAAGCGAGATCGATCACACCGTGGCATTCCCTCATCTGCCTGAAAACACCAAAGAGCGCGATGAGTGGGGTGAAGTCAAGATCGATCAAGTCGTTATCGGCTCCTGCACCAATGGACGCCTTAGCGATATGGCAATCGCCGCGCAGATTCTAAAAGATAAGAGAATCGCCAAAAACACGCGCTGTATTGTCATACCCGCGACTCAAAATATCTACCTAGAGTGCATCGCAAGGGGCTATCTCGAGACTTTTATCAAAGCTGGCTGCGTCGTCTCTACTCCTACTTGTGGTCCTTGTCTGGGCGGGCATATGGGGATTTTGGCAGCAAATGAAAAATGTGTCTCCACGACAAACCGCAACTTCGTGGGGCGTATGGGGCACGTGAGTAGCGAGGTGTATCTCGCCTCCCCTGAAGTGGCGGCAGCAAGCGCGATCACTGGTGTGCTTAGCGCGCCTGAAGCGGTGCTGTAGATTCTATAAGCTTAGATACAAGGAGAGATTATGAAAGCTCAAGGTTTTGTCCATAAATATGGCGATAATGTCGATACCGATGTGATTATCCCCGCGCGCTACCTCAACACCGCCGATCACAAGGAGCTTGCCGCACATTGTATGGAGGATATAGACAAGGACTTCGTGCATAAAGTAAAAGAGGGCGATATTATGGTGGGTGGCTGGAACTTTGGCTGTGGCTCAAGCCGCGAGCACGCCCCCATCGCGATTAAAGCAAGTGGTATCTCGTGTATCATCGCCAAGAGCTTTGCGCGCATTTTCTATCGCAATGCCATAAATATCGGACTAGCGATTATAGAATCTCCTGAGATAGCAGATTCTATCGCGCAGGGCGAGGAAGTGGCAATCGACTTTGACAAAGGCGAGATCACCAACCTCGCCACAAACGCAACATTTAAAACCACACCATTCCCGCCATTTATCCAAGAAATCATCAATGCCAATGGTTATCTTAATTGGATCGCTAAGAGAAAGCAGGCATAGAATCCAACACAATAAGGGAGCAATATGCAAAAGAGTATAGCAGTAGTGCGCGGCGATGGAATCGGCACAGAAATCATCACACAAGCCCTCAAGGTGCTAGAGAAAATCGCACAAAAATACAACCATAGCTTTGAATCCAAAGAAGTGCTAGCCGGAGGCTGTGCGATCGATGCGTGTGGCGAGTGCCTCCCAAAAGAAAGCCTAGAGATATGCAAGCAAAGCGATAGCGTGCTTTTGGGCGCGGTGGGCGGTCCTAAATGGGATAATGAGCCAAGCCACAACCGCCCCGAGCAAGCCCTGCTACGCATTCGTAAAGAACTCGGACTCTTTGCCAATATCCGCCCCGCCACGCTCCTCCCCCAACTCCAAAGCGCAAGCCCGCTCAAAGAGGAGATTCTGACAAAAGGCATTGACTTTATCATCGTGCGCGAGCTCATCGGTGGCGTGTATTTTGGCGAGCACAAAACCCAAGAAATCGGTGGCGAGCTCGTAGCAAGCGATGATATGCGCTATAGTGCCTCACAGATAGAATCTATCGCGCGCGTGGCGTTTGAAATCGCAAAAGGACGCAAAAAAGAGGTGGTATCTGTGGATAAGGCAAATGTGCTCGATAGCTCGAGGCTGTGGCGCAAGGTTACCGAGGAGGTGGCTAAGGACTATCCCGATGTGAATCTAGCGCATATGTATGTCGATAATGCCGCGATGCAGATTTGCCGCGCGCCGTGGCAGTTTGATGTGATTTTGACTGAAAATATGTTTGGCGATATTTTGAGCGATGAAGCAAGTGTGATCACCGGCAGTATCGGCACGATCCCCTCCGCCTCGCTCGCACACACAAACAAGGGCTTGTATGAGCCAATCCACGGCAGCGCACCAGATATCGCGGGGCAGGATAAGGCAAACCCTATTGGCACGATTTTGAGCGTGGCGATGATGCTAAGGCATTCTTTTGGATTAAATGATGAGGCAAAAGCCATAGAGCGCGCGATAGAGGAGGTTTTAAACCAAGGCTACCGCACGCTTGATACGCTAAATCCTAGCGACTCTTCGCTCAAAGCCGTGGGCTGTGAGGCGATGGGCGAGCTCATCACAAAGGCGATTAGATGATGTATCAAATGGCGTGCGTGTATCGGGGCGCGCGATGATCATTATCCCTGCGCGTTTAGAATCTACGCGGCTGCCAAAAAAAGTTTTGTGCGATCTTGGCGGCAAGCCTATGATCGTAAGGACTGCCCAAAACGCCCAAAAAGTCGATGAAGTCGTCGTGGCGTGCGATGATGAGGAGATCGCACAAGTGTGCAGAGCGCACCATATCGTGAGTGTGCTCACTGCCAAAAGCCACTCTAGCGGCACCGATAGATGTGCAGAGGCAGCGAGAATCTTAGGACTCAAAGACGATAGTATCATTATCAATCTCCAAGCCGATGAGCCATTTATAGAATCTAAAGTCCTAGAAACCCTGATAGGGCTCACAAAAGAGAGCAAGGCATTTCTCAATACGCTTGCTAAGGTTATCCCCCCTGAAAAAATTACCGATAGCAATCTCGTAAAAGTCGTGATCGATACTCGCAAGCACGCGCTGTATTTTTCACGGCTAGGCGTGCCCTATGCGCGCGATGGCGTGAATGATGAGATTCTAAGCAACTACCCGTATTTGGGGCATTTGGGCTTATATGGATTTAGGAAGCAGTGCCTTGATGAGTTTTGTGCCCTACCACAAAGCCCCCTAGAGCATATCGAGAAGCTCGAGCAACTCCGTGCGCTCTACCATGGCAAAACCATCGCGCTTGAGATTGTGCAGACAAATAGCGTGGGGATCGATACGCCAGAGGATTTATACGAGGCACAGAGGCGTTTTGGAATCTAAGGCTTTTGGATTCTGTAATGCCGCTTGGTGGCTTTAGATTCTATTATTTAATGCAAGTTTGCTTCACAAACTTGGTATCGGCAATGTGAGCTAAGCCCCCATTGCCTCCGCTTACGCGATCACTCACTGCGTTTTTTAGAATCTAAGATTACCTAGATTCTGTAATGCCGCTTGGTGGCTTTAGATTCTATCAATTTGGCTTAAGACAAACAAAAATATAAAAAAGTGTGGGATAAAAAAAGGGGGGGGGTTAAGCCCTCACCAAAGTGAGGGTGGATACTAGCTAAGCTGTGCTTTTAGCATCCAAATAGCTTTTTGGAGCTGCGCGCATTTGTCATCAGCATACGCTGCACTCACCTTATCTCCTGCCTCATCAGCACTTTTAGAGAGAGCACTAAAGGCGTTTAGAAAATACTCATAGTCTGCCAAAATCGCCTTAAGGATTGTTTTAGAATCAAAGCTATGGGCACTCTCTTCTTTAATCTTAGCAGCCTTTAGCATATCAGCAAGCGTCACATAGGGCACACCACCTAGCTGCAGCACGCGCTCCGCCATATCATCAAACACATCGGCAAACTCCTCATAAATCTCTTCTGTCGCCTTGTGTGTAGGGTGAAAATCCATACCCTTAACATTCCAATGATAATTATGCACCTTGATATAAAACACCTGTGCGTCCGCCTGAATCTGCTTGAGTTGATCGATAATGTTACTCATCGTATCCTCCTTTTGGATTAATTTCTTAAAAAATTTAAGATGAAAAAATTCTAAAAAATTTTAGTAAATAAAGTTTGTAATAAATAATAATTTTTATCGTTTGTGTTAAGCTTAGATCAATTTTTATATTCCAGAATTCTATGACTTTCAAAGACAAAACAATGCCAATCTACTAATACACGCCATCATAGTGGCAGAGCCTCGCAAAACTTAAGAAACAACTTTGGGTTTTTGTATTAAAATATAACCTCAAACCATTTACCACAAGGAGTTTCGCAATGAAAAAGCTGATCGCATTGGCAATAAGCGGATTTATCGCACTTGGTTTCTTAGCCTGCTCGAGCAAAAATGAGCTAGGCAACACCTCTGGCTTCGATCTTGATGGCGCGCCGTCATGGGTGCTAGGCAAACCGGAAAAGGAAGTCTATGCCGTAGGTAGCTCGCAGGTTAAAAACAACAAAGTGGATTGGGCAATGAAAGAAGCCACGATCAAGGGGACTGCCGAGCTTGCGACGATTTTTCAAGGCAGGATAGAGCAAAAAGCGCGTATTTTAGAATCTAACGGAGAGAGTGAAAGCGTGATCGCTATCAGACAAAGTGTAGATGCACTGCTCTCTGGTGCTAGCCGCACGGATACTTGGATTAGCAAGGGCGGTATGCTCTTTGCCAAAGTGCAGCTGCGAAAGGTGGATCAAAGCGTTTTGCAAAAAAATCTCGCTAATCTCCAAAAAGTCGATCAAGAGGCAGCCAAGGCACTCGCCCAAACTGTCGATGAACTCCTACAATAGCTAAAGCCCTTTTGTTAGGGGTTTAGCACACTTCATATGCAAAATCTCATCTTTGGTCCTATCATCTCACGCAGGTTTGGCTATTCCCTAGGTATAGATCTCTCGCCAAACACAAAACAATGCAATTTTGACTGCCTATACTGCGAGCTAAAGGGTGCTAAAACCCAAGATTCTATGCGCGAAGTAGTCCCGGTAGGCGAGTATGTGGATACCATATCGCGTTATCTCCGCACTCATCCAAGGCAAAAAATCGATGTGCTCACTTTTACCGCTAATGGCGAGCCCACACTCTACCCGCACCTACTAGAGCTCATAAAGACGCTAAAGCCCTCCCTGCCTCCACATATCAAAACACTTATCCTAAGCAATGGCTCGCTCTTTTGGCAGCAGTCCGTGCGCGAGGCACTCCTAGAGTTTGACATCGTCAAATTTTCACTAGATTCACTAAATGCGAGTGCCTTTAGCCGTATCGATCGCCCACACAAAAGCCTAAATCTAGAATCTATCAAAGAGGGCATCGCCACCTTTGCCACAGAATTTACCCAAAAAACACAGGGCAAGCTAGTGGGCGAGATTTTGCTCCTAAAGGGTATCAACGACTCCCCTGCCCACGCCAAAGAGTTAGCGCGCTTCCTCTCTCATATCCCCCTCTCACGCCTTGATATCGGCACGCTCGATCGTCCGCCAGCACACCGCGCCACGCCCCTTAGTCAAGCAGAGATAGAATCTTTTGCCTCACATTTCACGGGGATTTGCGTCTATATCCCTAGCCGCACACCACAAGATTCACAATCCCCCAAGCGCACACTAAGCCGCTCCGAGCTTATCCAAGCCCTTAGTATGCGCCCCCTCACACAAGAAGATATGCAAGCATTATTTTGTGAGAGCACGCTCGCACTTGCTGACACACTCACACGATCACATATTCTCCAATGGGAACAGGTGGGCAACATAGCCTTTTTGCGCCCAGCCACATAGCCAATCCCACCAATGATCCCACTTAAGTCAAATGCACCAATCCCGCATTCTGTAAGATTCTCACACCAGCGGAAACACTTCCTTAGCAATATACTCTAGCTCCTCTTGCATATTCGCACACTGCACGATGAGCAAATCTAGCCCCGCTTCTTTGTAGGCGCGGATTTTCTCCGCTACCTGCTTAGGCGTGCCTATAAGCTGCGGGCGCAAGCCCCGATTTGACACGCTATAATCGTATTTAGAAACCTCCACATCGAGATTAGAATTGCCCGTAAAATCCTTATAGGAGTTCTCATACTCCGCATAGTTTTTGATAGTCGTGATACGCTCTAGCTCCTCTCGCGCCTCCTGCTCGCTTTGGCGCACTATCATATACACCGCCATACCAAAGCCCTCAAAAGGCGGCAATCCCGCCCTTTGCTTGCGCGCCTTCATATCTATGATTTTCTCGCGCACCTCCTCTAGCGTGCCCCCGTGCATAAGGTATTTATCCGCAAAACGCGTGATAGCCTCCCTACCACTCTCACTCTCGCCTCCTGCATACACAAGCGGCGTTTTTTGAGGCTTTGGCTCGTTGTAAGAATCTGCAAACTCAAAATACTTGCCCTTGTAGCTAAAGGGGCTCTGCTCCCAAAATCCTCGCAAAACCTCCGTGTATTCGCGCGTGAGTGTGTATCTGTCATCGTGCCCATCAAAGCTTATGCCATACTGACGCGCTTCCTCCTCCCACCACGCCGATACCATATTGATACTAAAACGCCCATTACAGATTTGAGCAATCGTAGCAATTTGCTTTGCAGTGAGGGCGACTTGGTGGTATTGCGGACGCAAGGCAGCGAGAATCTCTAGCCTTTGCGTAAGTGCCGCCAAGCCATTTGCCACCGCCCACGCATCGAGTGCTGGGGCTTTGTGCCCTTTTATATCATTTAAGTAGAGCTCAGGCACGAGGGTTAGGACATAGCCTAGAGATTCTGCCTTTAGTGCCAAATCCCTGCAATACGCCCAAGTGCCCTGCGTGCTGTCCTCATCGACATTGCGTAGCCAGCTCCCAAAAACCGGTGTCCAATAGCCAAATTTCATTGCTTGCTCCTTTGTATTGTCTCTAATTGCGCGGATAAAAATTCCACGATCCTATCCGCTGCTGCCTGCCTGCCTTGCTCTCTTAGGCTAGATTCTACCTTGGCGTTGTAGTTTGTGTTGGTATTGATGTCATACACGACTATTTCGCCCTCGATACTTTCTATAAACTCCACACCCGCCACCTCTATCCTGTGGGCTTGCAAAAACCGCTCTAGCTCCTGCACGATAGGCGTGTGTGAATCTATATCCGTGCGCAGGGAGAATTTATCCGCCCCACCTATATCACACGCCCCACCAGCGAGCTTAGGTAGGGCTTGGGCGCGCTCTATCTCGCACGCATCAGCAGGGCATAGCTCAAACGCCCCATCGCTCGTATCCACGCGCACAGCATAGTGAAACTTCCCACCGATAAACTCAAGGCGCGTAATAAAAAACTCCTTTGCCCGAATGTATTCTTGCAAAAGCGTAATGCCATCAATTGGCGGCTCAAACGCGCTAGATTCTATGTATGCCCTTAATTCTTCAAGATTCTCAAACCGCTGCACGCCTAAGCCCTTGCCACCTTGATTGTGCTTAGTGATAAAGGGCGTAGCCATCTGCTTGGCGCATTCTAGCAAGTCCTCTTTGCCAAAGACAGCACGCGTTTTGGGTGTGCGGAATCCTGCCTTATTAAGTGCTAGGTATTGGCGCACCTTGCTCACTTCTAGCTCTAGCACGCTGCTACCATTTATCACGCGCCGCCCGTGGGATTCTAGCCACGCTAAAATCGCGCGCCCATAGTCTTTAGAGAGGGAGTGAGCGCGTGTGTGACTTGAGGCAGAGAGCCTACTCCAAAACACGCCATCTGGCGGGAGAGAATCTATATCGATACTCCCTTGTGTGAGATAAATCTCCCCAAAGCCCACGCCAGCGCGCCTAAAAGCCTCCGCAAATGGCGGAATCCACTCTGTGTTTTCGTGCAAAATGTAAATGCCTGCTTGCAAGTTGTTATATAACATATTCTATATCCTTCTTTTTGGGTTGTCTCCTGCCGGTGCCGGCATAGTCGTTGATACTTGATTTTGCGCCATTGACGCGGTATTGTGAGGCGATATGATCGTGTCCTAGCCTATCGCCCTTGCCAAAGAGCTTATGGCGCAAACTCCCCTCGGTATAAGCCTGCTTATACACACCGCGCCGCTGCAACTCAGGCACGATAAACTCCACGACATCCGCAAAACTCCCCGGCGTCGTGGCATAAGCGAGATTGAATCCATCGGCATCGGAATACGCGATGAACTCCTCTAGCATATCCGCTACTTGAGTAGGAGAGCCCACAAATTTGGGTCCCTGACAGCCTATGCCTGTGAGCTTGATTAAATCCCGCAAGGTCCATTCCCTGCCATCGCCTGTTGTGGAATTACTCAATGCCTCTACTTGCGCAACAATCGCATTGGATTTGATATTGCTAAGCGGGTCGTCAAGCTCATAGCGGCTAAGATCCACGCCAAGCCACCCAGAGTTTAGCACCAAAGCCCCCTCTGTACTTGCATACGAAAGTAAGTCTTTGTATTTCGCCTCGGCAAGATCCTCGGTAGCATCGGTGATGATAGTCGCAAGGCAGTAGATTTTGGCACTATATGGATCGCGTCCAGCGGCTATGAGCGCATCTCGCACTTGCTTGACTGCGACTTTGGCGTATTCTTTAGTCGGTGGTGCGATAAATATTGCCTCGGCATGCGTAGCGGCAAACTTGCGTCCTCGCACGGAATTACCCGCTTGGAAAAGCACGGGGGTGCGTTGGATACTAGGCTCACAGATATGGATACCGGGCACATCGAAATATTTACCATGATGTCCGATGTGATGAATCTTTGTGGGGTCAGCAAAATGCCCACTCTTAGAATCTAAAATAACCGCATCATCTTCCCAACTCCCCTCTAAGAGCTTATAAATCACCTCCATATACTCATCGGCAAGATCATATCGCTCATCATGCGGCAACTCGCTGCTGCCCATATTTTTGTTCGCACTTGGCAGATAGCCTGTTACGATATTCCAGCCTACGCGTCCTTTGGTCAGATGATCTAGCGTGCTAAGGCGTCTCGCAAAAGGGAAAGGGTGCTCAAAGGGCACGCCAGCAGTTACGCCAAAGCCTATGTGCTTGGTTACGCCCGCACCGATTATGGCAAGCTGCATAGGATCATTGACAGGCACTTGCAGGGCGGTTTGCAACGCCCCCATATCATTGCCCTTATAAATGTCATACACGCCTATCACATCAGCGATAAATATCGCGTCAAATAGCCCTTTTTCGGCGATTTGTGCGACTTCCTGCCAATACTCTATGTCCTTATACCGCAGGGCTTTATCACCCGGATAACGCCACAGCCCGGGGCTAAGATGTGCCACGCAGTTCATCTCAAAAGCATTCAGAGAGATCTGCTTGCGCTTGCTGCTTTTACTCATCACGCACTCCTTAAAATTAAAAATTTCAAAAACAGGTCCATTATAACGCATTTTTTTAAAAACACAATATGTGTTTTTAATTTTTTGCATAATTGTGTAAAAATGTTACTTTTCTGATATGAAGGACAGCATAAAAATAGTTCGTGATTGGGTATCTCCAAAAAAATGCCAAAGATTATGAAAACAACCTAAATTAAAGAAGATGGTATGAAGGCACAAACAAACAAAGTGTGAGCAAGATGGGTAATACAGATTCTATAGATAGAAGAAGTGCGCTGCGACAACCGGGCTTTTTGCGCAGTGCCATTTATTAGCGATGCATAATATACATAAACACCTGCGGCAAAAATGGTAGAGAGGTTGTCCTCTCATCACGACGCGCACTGCAATAAAAAACGCGGAGTTTGTGCTACTAAGCCACAGCTGAAGCTAAGGGGACTAAAGATGGTGACAAGGCTCAAATATTCCAAAAAATAAATAAAAACCTCCAAATTCTCTCTAGAAGTTAAACTAACTCATACATTAAACCTAAAGTGCATCACATCGCCATCTTGCACGATATATTCTTTACCCTCACTTCGCATAGCCCCCGCCTCTTTGGCTTTTTGCTCGCCGCCATATTTGATAAAATCCTCATAGCTAATCGTCTCGGCACGGATGAAGCCCTTCTCAAAGTCCTTATGTATCACGCCAGCAGCCTGCGGAGCTTTATCGCCCTTTTTTATCGTCCAAGCCCGCACTTCCTGCACCCCAGCAGTAAAATAGCTGATAAGCCCAAGCTTTGCAAAGCCCACACGGATAATCTGCGCGAGCCCGCTCTCGCCAGCCCCAAGCTCGCCCAAAAACTCCGCACGCTCCTCATCACTCATACCCACCATATCTTCTTCTATCTTGGCACAGAGTTTGATCACCTCACTTCCCTGCTCCTCTCCATACGCACGCACTTTTTGCACGAGCTCATTATCCACACCCAGCGCGCTTTCATCGACATTTGCTCCATACACCACTTCTTTGTTGCTCAAAAATCGCAATTCCCTATCAAGCCCTGCAAACTCTTCACTATCGCGAGATTCAAAGCTCTTAGCACTCTTGCCAGATTCTAAATGCGCAAGCAATGCCCTTGCAAGCTCGAGCGTCGCGTTTGCGCCCTTTTGCGCCTTGCTCTCTCGCTCTAGTTTTGCGATACGCTTTTGCAATGTCGCAATATCTGCCAAAATCAGCTCTAGCTCGATAATCTCAATATCGCCCAGCGGATCAATGCGATTTTCTACGTGCGTGATATCACTATCCTCAAAACACCGCACAATATGCAAAATCACATCAGCCTCTTTGATATTTGCCAAAAACTGATTGCCTAGCCCCTCGCCCTTACTCGCGCCACGCACTAGCCCAGCGATATCGACAAACTCCACCTGCGAGTGCAAGATTCTCTGCGGATTGACAATCTTAGCCAGCTCCCCCAGACGCGCATCCGGCACGCTCACCACCGCCTTATTGGGCTCTATGGTGCAAAATGGATAGTTCGCCGCTTGGGCGTTTTGGGTTTTAGTCAGTGCGTTAAAAGTCGTGGATTTCCCCACATTTGGAAGCCCCACGATACCGATAGACAATCCCATCATCGCGCCTTTTTTGTGGATTTTTTGGCTTTTAGATTCTGTGTATTTGGGCTTTTGTGCGCCTTTTTAGAATCTTGTGGCAAGCTCTTGTTAGAATCTCGCTTAAAATCCCCCCTAGATTCTAGATTCTGTATAAATTCCAATACCGCGCGCACTCCCGCACCACTCGCACCGCTTGGGTTTATATCCCACTCACGCTCCACATACGCAGGTCCGGCGATATCGATATGCAGCCATTTGTCCCTATATTCATCGCGCACAAATTCTCCCAAAAACATTCCAGCACTCACCGCCCCGCCATAGCGGCTTGAGCCGATATTGCAAAGATCTGCGATTTTAGATTCTAAAAGTTTTTTGATATGGCGATTAAAGGGCAGGCGCGCCATCAGCTCGCCGCTGCGCAATGCACAAGATTCAAACTCCTCTTTGAGCTCCTCATTATAGCCCATAATCCCGCTCGTGTATTCGCCAAGCCCCACGACACACGCGCCCGTGAGCGTCGCGAGATCTATGAGCACATCGGGCTTTAAGTCTTGGGCATAGCTTAGACAATCACACAGCACCAACCGCCCCTCCGCATCGGTGTTGCGCACCTCTATGCTTTTACCCTCACGCGAAAAGAGCACATCATCGGGCTTATACGCATTGCCCCCTATCATATTTTCTGCCGCGCCGATGATCCCGTGTGTCTCGATACTTAGCCCAAGTCCCGCCACAGCGTTCAAAATCCCTATCACTGCGCACGCGCCGCTCTTATCTGCTTTCATCGTTACCATATAATCACTAGGTTTGAGGCTAAGCCCCCCGCTATCGTATGTCAGCCCCTTGCCCACCAGCACAACGCGCGCTAGCGGCTTTTTGGGCTTATAGCTTAGATGCACGAGATAGGGCGGATTGCTTGATGCTCTGCTTACCGCGAGATACGCGCCCATACGCTCTTTTTGCAAATCCTTTTCATCTAGGATTTTGCACTCTAGTTCCCTTTTTTGCGCGAGCTTTTTGCAATGCTGCGCGAGATAGAGCGGTGTGGCGACTTGGGGCATTGTATTGATGAGTTCGCGCGTGATACGCAAGCTTTTGGCGATGACTTTCGCCTTTTTAGCTCCCTGCTCAAGCGTGTGCGCTCCTTGTATGTAGATTTTTTTTAACGTGTAGTCTTTTTTGTCTGATTTATACAGCGCGCCATCTTGTGAGCCTGCCAAAATCCCAAGCATAAGCGCGTAGTCGAGATTCTCATCATCAAACGCCTCTATACCCACACTCTCAAAGCTTAGATTCTTAAAAAATCGCGCGATATTCGCACCCGCCTCACGCACCATATCCACATCGCACGCCTGCAAGCACACGAGCAAAGTCTTGCTTGCCTGCACGAAAAACTGCCCCTTGCCATCAAAGCCAAATTCCCTAGCCCTGTGCAGATTCTCACTGCTAGATTCTGTAGAATCTAGCACAAACTCCACATACGCCTCGCCCTGCTTAGAATCTATAATTTTAATCTCAATCATCGCTATCCTTTGTTTTGTAATTTTGTAATGCGTCTATCCACTCGCTTTGTCTGCGTCTGAAAATACCAAAGCACCCCACCACCGATACAAATCGCTAGCGGAATGAGTAAATAGGGATGATCCTTAAACCAATCAAGCACGATAAAAATCTCCTCGCCAAAATACCAAGTGAGCACAATCGTGATCGCCGCCCACACCTGCGCGCTCACAAAGTTAATAATCGCAAACTTCGTCCCATTATATCGCGTCGTGCCGATACTCATCGGGATAATCGTGCGCATACCATACATATAGCGTTGGACAAAGATGATGGGCCAGCCGTATTTTTGGAGCAAAAGATTGGCTAGGGCAAACTTGCGCCGTTGGGATTTGAAACTCTCTTGAATCCCTTTGCGATTGAATCTCCCGATATAAAAATAAATCTGATCGCCCACAAAACCCCCAAGCCCCGCGACAAAAATCGAGGCTAGCAGCTGCATCTTACCATCATGCACCGCAAGCCCGGCAAAGATGAGCCCAAGCTCGCCCTCCAAAATCCCCCAACAAAACAAAATCACATAGCCCCAAGTCTCGACATGCTCCTCCCACAATGCCGTGATAAACTCCTCAAGCGAAAACCCTGTGCGCTGATAATACACCACAAGCCCTACAATCGCAAGGACTATAAACGCCCAAGTTAGCACCTTTTTAGGCTTTTGCTTGATAAAAGACCACACGCTGCGCATACACAACCTCTAAATATCTAGCACACAATGCACATCACAAAGCTCCTCAAGCTTTGCCTTCCCTCCAAGCTCACGCAAATGCAGGATAAACACCGCCTCCACGCACTGCGCACCAAGTGTCTTGATAAGCTTCACGCCCGCCTGTGCCGTACCACCCGTGGCGATAAGATCGTCAATAAGCACCACGCGCGCATTTTTTTTACGCTCAAACGCATCGATGTGAATCTCCACTTCATCAAACCCATACTCAAGGCTATATTTTTCACTCACCGTGGTAAAGGGGAGCTTGCCCTTTTTGCGGATGGGGACAAAGCCCACGCCAAGTGCGTATGCCAACGCCGCACCAAAGATAAAGCCACGAGATTCTATCCCTGCGATGAAATCAATCCCACGATCCTTGTAGCGCGCCGCTAGAGATTCTATAAGCTCAGAAAACACCTCATCATTGCCTATCATCGTCGTAATATCATAAAACAAAATCCCCGGTTTAGGATAGTCCGGGATCTTGCGTATAGAATCTGCGAGTTTTTTTGTATCCATAATTTGCTCCTTTGTATGATTGCTTATATTAGAGCAATGCCTCGATTTTTTGCTCTAGCTCCTTGATACGTGCCTTGTATTTGTCTGTCTCGATTCTGTATTGTGAGTTGCGCGCCTTTAGCACCTTGACTTCGTTTTTGAGCGCGTTCATCTCTTGCTGCATATTATCGATATTGCCAAGTGCGCGCTGGAGCTGTAGTTGGTGCTTGCGCACGAGGATTTCAGCTTCGCTTAGTGTGAGTTTCATCGAAGCGGAATTTTTTTCTTCCTTGCGCGCGACGCTTTTATAAAAAAATGTGCGCACAATCATATAAAGCACAAAAAGTATAAATCCCGTGAGAAAAAACCATTGTGCAAAAAAATTCATAGCTTCTCCTATCTATGCCCTTCTGTGCTTCATCCGAGCTTACGCACCCGCTCGATGTGCCTGCCACCCTCAAACTCCGCGCTAAAAAACTGCGCTACTATCTCCTCTGCCTCGCCCTGCCCTATCACGCGCTCCCCCATACACAATACATTAGCATCATTGTGCAAGCGCGCCATTTTGGCTAGATACGAATCCGTGCAGAGTGCGGCGCGTATGCCGCTAAAGCGATTGGCAGCAATACTCATACCTATGCCGCTACCACAGATGAGCACGCCCCTAGATTCTGGCGTGGCGAGGACACGCTCACAGAGCTTTTGTGCAAAGTCCGGATAATCCACGCGCTCCTGTGAATCTGCACCCAAATCACACACTTCCAAGCCTCGCTCCACAAGCACTTTTTTCACAAATTCTTTGAGCCCAAAACCTGCGTGATCGGATGCGATAAATACCTGCATTGCACACTCCTAGTGGTGGTTTGCGCCCTCTTTGGGGCTCTTAGATTCTCTATCATTGTGCGGTGCGTTGCCACTCCTATCCTCTGCATACTGCTTTGCCAACTCCTCGACACCATCTAGCCCCTTAAACAAACGCTCCCATCGCACGAGATAACGCTCCGATGTGTCCATATCCGCGCCCGCCTCCTCGCTATTAGCCTTGGTAAGGCTAAAGTAAATAAACCACGGCTGCCCTATGATATTGCTATATGGCACACTGCCCCAAAAGCGTGAATCCGAGCTGTTGTTGCGATTATCGCCCGCCATAAAGAAGTGATCCTGCGCAACCTTGGTATAAAAAAACACCTCGCCCCGCTCATCGCGTAGCTTGCTCATCGCTATATCAGGGCGCGCACTCATATCCTCAAAGCCGATATTTGGCACATACACAAACTCATCTTGGGGCAAATCACTATATTGCTTCACAAAAATATCGCAATCTAGCCGCCTATCCGCGCTAGAGAGCACGCCCTCATCTTTTTTACACACTTTGGTATAAAAGCCCCCTTCATCGCGAAAATACGCGCGCTTCCAAAGCGGTATAAGGCTAGGGTTTGTCGCATCGGATTTGTGCCACCATCTCGGTGCATACGCAATCCCCGCATACTGCAGCACAAAAGGATCTTTGATAAACTTCCTGCCCAAAAACTCGCGTATCTGCGCACTCTCTCCTAGCTGCACTCTTAATGCATCAATCCCGGCGTCGCCCTCATTTGGGCGTAGATAATACCCCTCTTGTGTGAAAATCACCTCATCGCCACCCACGCCAAACACGCGCTTGACAAAATATGTCCTATCGTCCTGTGGCGGGATAAATACCACAACTTCCCCGCGTTTAGGACGCTCGCCCTCAATCAAATGCCCATTACCATTAAAATCGGGCAAAATCGGTGTATTAAGCCACGGAACGCGCGGTGTGGGGATACCATAGCTGAACTTCTTAACAAAGAGCAAATCCCCCTCAAAAAATGTCCCAACCATCGAACGCGTGGGAATAACAAAGCCCTGCGCAATAAAAAAAATCACAAAAAGCACGATGATAATCGTCCCGCTCCAGCTCGATGAAAACGCGCGAAGCCCTTGCCAAAATCGCCTTATGCTCATTGTGCCACTCCTTGTATCTGCTTGGCTGCTTTGAGCGTATTTTGGAGCAGCGAGGCAATCGTCATAGGTCCCACGCCACCGGGCACAGGCGTGATAGCCAGAGCCTTTTTACTGACATTTTCAAAATCCACATCGCCCACTAGCGCGCCAGAATCTAAGCGATTTATCCCGATATCCACGACGATAGCACCGGGTTTTATCATAGATTCTGTGATGAGATTGGCTTTGCCCACGCCCACACACACGATATCCGCCCTGCGCGTGTATTCTCCCACATCTTTGGTGAGGATATGGCACACACTCACGCTCGCCCCGGCATTGAGCATCAAAGTCGCAAGCGGTCTGCCCACGATATTGCTCGCGCCCACGATAACCACATCCCTGCCGCGCACACTAATCTCATAAGCCTCAAGCAAGCTCATCACGCCCAAAGGCGTAGCGGGGACAAATCCATCAAGGTTGGTATTTAGCCGTCCGACATTATAAGGGTGGAATCCATCGACATCTTTATGCGGCACGATAGATTCTAAAACCACAGAAGTATCGATATGCTTTGGCAATGGCAACTGCACCAAAATCCCGTGAATCTCAAAATCCGCATTAAGCTCTGCAATCAAATCCAAAAGCTCGCCCTGGGTGCAGCTCTGTGCTAGCTCATATTTACGCGAAGCAAAGCCCACGCGCTGACACGCCCGCTCTTTCATATTGACATACGCCCGACTTGGCGCATCATCGCCCACAAGGATCACTGCCAAACCCGGCTTTAGCCCCAAAGTCTCGCATTCTCTACTAATATCTCGCTGAATCTTATCACTCAAACCCTTGCCATCTAGAAGTATCACCGCTTTCCTTTGTGGAGTTTTTAATTTTGCGTATATTATAATATTTTGGATTAAAAAACTAGATTTTGGTGGCACTCTATGAAAAATTTCGCGCTTTTTTGCCTTTTGGCGACATCCACGCTGACACAAGCTCTCGCGGGCGACACGCCCTCTTCCACACCTACTTCCACGCTCTCTTCTGCAGTCGATTCTACACCCACTCCCATATCCGATCCTGCGCCCACTCTGCCCACACAGGAGCACTCCTCTGCCTCGCTAGATTCTAAAGATTCTATAGATTTTCAAGACAGCGCGCAGGCTAGCGAGATAGAATCTAGCGCACCACACAAGGAGTTTGACAACGAGGGCTTTATCACATTTGCAGAATATGGCAAAAATCTCTATGAAAATCCGCGTGGCATAGGCTGCCACCACTGCCACGGCGCAAAGGGCGAGGGCAGTATCATCGCGCATTATAAACACAAGGGCAATGCCAAGACACTAAGCGCACCAGCTATCAATACGCTTGAGTTTAGCGCGTTTGCCAAGGCTCTAGATTCACAAAAAATCGGAGTTATGCCACGCTACTATCTCACGCCCAAGGAGATTCAAGCGATATATTTTTATCTGTATGAGGGAGATTCTCGCTAGAGAATAAATGTGAGTTGTGTTTGAGAATCTAGGGGGAAATTTGAGGAATAAGTGCTGCTAAAGCACGATACAAACTCCCCCAAGTCCCCATAGGAGAAGTGAAGACTACTCTATTCCTGCCAAACCATTGCGCCTTATCTCTGTATAGAGTTCTCTACCAGAGATGAGAAGCACACTTACCACAATCCCAGAGAAGAGTCCCAAAACTAAAATAATCCATCTTTTCACGCCAAGCTTAGGATTTGGCGTGATATTGAGCGTTACAAAAGAAGCATTTTTGATGCTGTCATCTCCGCGCATAAGGTTATATTTTGCGATCTCTTGCTCAAGCTCTAGCAAGGTTTGGTTTTGGATACTAAATTTACTACTCTCCGATCCGTCGATAGAAATTTGTAGCTGACCTAGGTAGTTGCTGAGTGTTTGGTATTGAGTCGGGGTAAGGGATTCTTTTTTGAGTTCTTTTTTGAGTTCTTCTATATCGGCAGTTGAGCGAGAAATTTTAGTATCAATGTAGGGTAAAGTGTTTTCTTGTATATTTTTGATACGCGCTTCAATCCGCTCTATGAGATAGTCCAGATTGATTTTGTGCTTTTCCAATCTGTCCTTATTTTTGTCTTGGATATACTCGAGCACCGCATTCATAGCTGCTTTAACATCATCTTGTGTTTCACCACGCACAGTAACCTTGACAAAAGGCAATCCGGGATTTTTGAGATCGACTACATCCACTTGTTTGATAGCCCATTTTCGCTCCTTTGCCTCCTCTGGCGTGAGAAATTTAGCAGATTCTATAAACACCTCTTCTATCTCTTTGATAACCTCTACTGTGTTTAAGATACGCCCTTTCCCACCATTTTCATTGAGGATATAGCCCGTGTCTATGACACCCATACCCTCATACATAGGTTTAATCATCATATACGCATAGACAAACGCCAAGACCACGCCAAGCCCCATACAAGTAGCAAAAACCCATCGATTTTTCCACAATAAAAACAAAAATCGTTTAACTTCAACCTTATCGTTATTACTCTCACTCACGCTTTTTTCCGCTTCCATATACCTTCTCCTTTGCAAAGTTAAAATCGCGCAATTGTAGCACAATAGCCTTTGAATCTCCTTAGCAGTCCCGTGCGCTTAAGAGCTGCCTAAAATACGCACTTTTGGGCGCGCTAAAGACTTCACTACTCGCCCCACTCTCCTCCACGCACCCGTTTTTGAGCACGATGAGCGTGTGGCTTAGAGCGCGCAAAATATCCAAATCGTGCGTGATAAAAATCATACTAAGTCCAAGCTCGCGCTGCAAAGATATAAGGAGTGAGAGAATCTGCTTTTGTGTGCTTTTATCAAGCGCACTTGTGGGCTCATCGAGTAGCAACACACTGGGCTCTAGTATCAACGCCCGAGCGATCGCCACGCGCTGCCGCTGCCCGCCGCTAAGCGTGTGTGGATAGCGCGTAGCAAAGCTCATATCTAGCCCCACGCTCTGTAATGCCCTCTGCAGTCTTTGGGGCACATCGTCTATATGCTTGCGATGGTATTTTAGCCCCTCGGTGATACTCTCCCCCACGCGCATACGGGGATTTAGCGAGGCAAAGGGATCTTGAAATATCACACCCATTCGCGCACACAGCGCGAGCCGCTCCTCCTTGCTAAACTCCCTAATGTCCTTACCAAAAAATGCTATCTCGCCCCTATGCGCCATCAGCCGCATAATCGCTAGCCCGAGGCTACTCTTGCCCGAGCCAGATTCACCAGCGATGCCTACAATCTCGCCTTTGTGCAAAGACAGATTCACACCACGCGTGATAAAAAGAGGCACATTGCGCCAAAACTGCCTTTTTATCGCCACCGCGCTAAAATCCCGCAAACTCAAAACCTCGCTAGATTCACAGGGCTTAGGCGTGAGTGTAGAAAAATCTAGCGCGTCTAGTAGCTCCCTTGTGTAAGATTCTCTAGGATTGCTAAAAATCTCACTCGCCCTATTAGATTCTATAATCCGCCCGTGCTGCATAACCACAATACGATCCGCGATATGCGCCACCGCGCCCAAATCGTGCGTGATGAGCACCACCGCACTCTGTCGCGACAAAGAGCGCAAAAGCTCTAGAATCTGTCTCTGTATGAGTGCGTCCAATGCCGTCGTGGGCTCATCACAAATGAGAATCTTGGGAGCATTGATGATACTCATCGCAATGAGCGCGCGCTGCCGCTGCCCGCCGCTAAGCGTGTGTGGATAGCGCGTAGCAAAGCTCATATCTAGCCCCACGCTCTGTAGGGCTTTGGCGAGCACTTGCTTGCGCTTTGTGGCGGGGGTTTTGGGATTGTGCAGGAGGTAGGATTCTAAAATCTGTGTGCCGATTTTTTGCACGGGATTGAGCGCACTTAGGGGATCTTGGGGGATATAGGCGATCTCTTTGCCCCGAAAGCCACACCATTTTTGAGAATCTAGCGCGCTCATATCCCTGCCATCAAACATCATCTTGCCCCGTGGCAAATCCCCACATAGTCCCAAAATACTCTGTGCCAAAAGACTCTTGCCCGAGCCGGATTCACCCACGATGGCTAGCACTTCGTGTGCATTTAGCGTAAGCGTAATGTCTTTGAGCGCAAAGTCCTCGCTTACTCGCAAAGAAAAATCGCGTATTTGTAGAATCCCTGCCACATCTCTCCCTATTTTGTGTTATTGCGCTTTTGCTAGCCTACCCGCCTATCTTGCTGCCCATTTGCCCCGCACTAAGCGCACCCTACTGCGTGCGCGTATCGCCCCAGGGCGTAAAAAGGCTATGAGGTATGCCAAGCACATCATACCATTTGCCCACAAAAAACCGCTCCATATCCTCCAAGCTCTCCACCCCGCCATAATACCCCACAATCGGCGGCGCGACACACACGCCAAGGCGCGCGAGCTTTAGCATATTTTCTAGCATAATCGCGCTTAGGGGCATTTCACGCACTGCTAGCAGGAGTTTGCGCCCCTCTTTTAGTATCACACTAGCACTCCGTGTGATGAGCGTATCGCTCACACCCATTGCGATTTTTGCCACCACATCAGAGCTTGATGGAATGATACACATCGCCTCCATACGCGAGCTTCCCGAGGCGATACACTTATGCAGTGCATCGTTGCTAAAAATCGTGAGATTGTGCGGGCGCACAGAATGCAGGACATCGTGGAGGGATTGCGTGGCTTTGTGCTCGTGGGCATACACGCGCTGCGCGCCATCACTCACCACCGCATACACTGCCACATCACTAGGCAAATGCCGCACAAACTCCACGCCCAAATGCACGCCACTCGCCCCACTAATGCCCACCACAAGCCTTTTGGGATACTGCCCATCTCTTCTCATAACACTATGCCTTGATTTTTGCCCACTATCTTGATTTTTAGAATCTTCTTACTATCGCTCGCCCTTGCTTCTATCACTTCGCCAAATCTCCCGCTTTGCAATGCCTCTAGGCGCGTCTGCAGGGCAAATCCCCCGCCCACGCTCTGCACGAGCACAATCTCGCCCTTTTTGACAAGCACGAGCGGACGCACCTTGTCTTTTGTGAGCAAGGTGCCTTGGGGCAGGTAGCTGCGCGCACTGGCAAAGGCGATTTCTCCCTCACATACCGGCAAAGCCCCGAGCTTTTGGAATGCCACTTCTTTAGATTCTGTATGCCCTTCTATGCCCTCCCCTGCACTCAACGCCTTGCTCACATAGAATGCCCTAAAGCGTGCCTTAATCTCATACACAAATAAGATTTTAGAATCTTTTGTGCGCGCTATGAGCACCCCGCTAGGTTTTTTTAGCGTAGCCTGCCTGCCAAAAAGCTCAAAATCCGCGTGGGAGAGAATCTCACTAAGATCGCGTGAGTGCCGCTCATCCTGCAGGCGCACCGATACAGAATCTATGCTAAAGCTCCCCGGACACACGCCCTCAAAATACTCGGTGTAGAGTCGCTCTATCGCCTCTTTGGGCTTGCGCAGCTCCATAGAGGAGCGATAGACAAACTCCACATCAGTGTGTGGCGTGTGCAGCACAAAGCCATTTCTTTTAAAAATCGCAGCGACTTCATAGGCGCGCATTTTAAAGCTAAAGCCCTGTTGGGGGAAACTCGCGATAGGGAAGGATTTGGGGATTTGGGGGAAGAGGCTTGTGGAGAGAATCTGCGTGTGTGAGAGTATGTAGCTAGGCTCTAGGGTGTATTCTTTGGGTGCGATAGTGTGTGTGCTCATCTCCTCGCTTCCTAGCACGCCCCACAAGAGGCTTATAATGCACAAGATTCTAAAACACATACACATACCCAAAAGTCATACTCAAAACTTGCCGAAACACGATGGGATTTGAATTGACACTTAGGAGAGAATCCTTGCCCTCACGCACATCGGTGAGCCTCTTAAACATCACTTCAAGGCGGTGCTTGCTCCTAAACACATAGCCAAACCCTAGCCCCAAAGCCACTTTATTGCCCCCTATGAATCTATCCTCGCCAAAGCTTTGCACGCCACTTGCGTTGGTGTGCGTCCATTCTGAAACAAACCCGATATGTGGCACATACGCCAAATCCACAATCACGCTAAGCATATGATCGTATTTTTGCCCCAAGTTGGTATCTAGCACGATACTCACCCCGGCGTTATACATCTCAATCTCATATGTGCGTTCATAGCCGCCACTGCCATAGATTTCATTAGCATACGATCGCCCATACTCGCCATACACGCGGAAGCCCACAAAGGGATTGGAAAAATACATATAGCCAAGCTTGACATCAAAGCCGCCGCTAATGGGGTAAATGTCGTTATATACCGCTGGCGTGGTGGTATCGGTGCGCACCACAGGTATGAGGCTAGCCCCCAAGCTGACAAACACGCCGCTTTTTGTTTTGGCAATGTCTTTCCACTCGATAGTGGGCTTGCCAAAGAGGTTTGCATAATCAAGGGGCTGCTTGTCTGTCGTATCGGGCGTGATATAGCGCATAGATTCTGGCTGGACTCTGAGGGAATCAAGCAACTCCTCATCGCCCTCCGCACCTTGTGCTATCATCGCACAGCACATCAACACGCCACACACCCACGCTCTTTTCACAACTATGCCTTGTTTCAAATTTTTGGCATTATAGCAGACTTCCCCCAAAATCGTGGCTTATGCTTTTAGAAGGGCTAGCTCTGCTAGGAGGTTTTTCACACCGCGCTCTATCATCGCATACACTGCCTCAAAGCCCTCCATATCCCGATATGTGTAGGGATCTGGCACATCGGCACCATTTAATCCATAATCCCCGAGCTTGCGCACTTTCTGCTTTGCAAAACCAAGCGCGAGAATGTCTTTGTAGTTTTTAGAATCTAGCGCGATGATGAGATCGAAGCGATCGTCAGCATACACACTTAGCCGCCTCCCGCGCAAATCATCGATACTAAAGCCGTGCTGCCTAGCCACCGCCCTAGAGCCCTCACACGGCGGCTCATCAATATGCCAACCACTCGTCCCTGCAGAATCCACCTCTATAGCGAGATTGTTTTGCTTGATGATTTCTCGTGCCACACCCTCAGCAAGCGGAGATCGACAGATATTGCCCAGACATACAAACAAAATCGATTGCATAAAACCTCCTAAAACTAGTCTTAGAATCTTGTAGTGTTGCGTATTTTACCCCATTTATCCAAGGCTTAGCTTGGGATTATGGAGTTTTTACGCGCGGTTTTTTGGAGAGAGAAAAGGACTAGAAGCATAAGGATAATATTTAAGCGGGCGATTTGGGACAATGTCAAAGTCAAGTATTGTTGGTGCTTGTTCATTTGGCAAAAAGCTTGCGTTTTGTATGCGGGGCTGTATCTGATCAAGAGATTCTTTAGAAACAGAAAGCCCGGGAAAAAGAGCGCCTAAAATCTCCTCTTGTGTCTTTTGTATCTCACTCTTAAAATCAACCTGTTTATCGGTATTCTCACAATCTTTCATAATGCCTCCAAAAACCATTAAACTCTTTATAATTTTGTTAGAGCAATTTTTATACCAAACAAAAATATTATAACCCAAAGATTCATTCTCTTTGAGTATCAAGCCTCAAAGCAGATATGCAAAGAGCTCATAGCACATATTTAGATTCTATAGGCACTCCTAGATATGGCTACAAACAAAGCAAAGGGGAGATACTACTTTGGCATATGAAGCGGATTTGGTCTCATAAGGTATTTTGATGAGGCAATGAATCTAAGTGCAAAAGAGCCAAATATGAGATATAATGGCTACAGGATTAGCTAGCTTAGGTGCTTGCCTCTTTGCTATGGAGGTAATTTACAAATATTGGTATAAAGAGAGGTGTTTATGACTATCACAATAACAAATGCAGATAAGAGCTTAGTCAAGATTCTTGAAACACTCAATGAAAAACTCCCAAACCCCTATGAGATCATCACTGATGATACTTTGCCCACAGATGAGACATTAGAGGCAATCCAAAATTGCGGAAAAGGATATTCTAAAACTTATAAAGATTTTTCAAGCTATATGCAAGAAGTGGATAATGCTTGAACTTGTCATCGAAAATAGCTTTGATAAGGATTACAAAAGAGAATTAAAGAGTGGGTTAGAAAAACAAACCCTCTTAGATGTTGTGAATAAACTTCAAGCACGAGAAACATTGGAAACTAAATACAGAGATCATCCATTAAGGGGCACACTAAGAGACTTTAGAGAATGCCATATAAGACCTGATTTGCTTTTGATATATCAAATAAAAGCAAAAAGTCTGCATTTGGTGAGACTAGGGAGCCATAGTAAGTTATTTAAGAAATAGCAAGCCTCTCTTTGATAAGCGTAACTCCTTAACTGATTGTAGTTTTGGGAAACAAAATACTTGGTGGCACTTCAGCTCCAAGCCTAACAAGCCTCAAAGCAGATATGCAAAGAGCTCATAGCACATTTAGATTCTATAGGCACTTCAAATTTTGCTTGATAAACAAAGGGCTCTCATAAGGATTTATAAAACATATCCTTACCAAATACCCCAAATGCCAAAACTCCATACCGATACCACACAAAAAGGTTACACTCACACACAAAATCCACAGATATTGTGCCTAATGCCTTAATTTTGGTGCAAAATTTGCTACACTTGCGGATTGATGATGATTAAGGAGGAGAAAATGTCTCAAAACAACAAATGGTCGTCCTTTGATACGCGCTGGATGCTTAGTCTCTTTGGCACGGCGGTGGGCGCTGGGATCTTGTATCTGCCTATCAAGGCTGGGGCTGGTGGATTTTGGCCTGTGGTGGCGATGTGTATCGTGATATTCCCTATGGTGTATCTTAGCCATAGGGCTCTTAGCCTCTTTGTCTCCCAAGCAGAGGGTGAGAGAGACATTACTCACGCTGCGGAGGAGTATTTCGGGCGCAAGGTGAGTGTGTTTATCTCGGTGCTGTATTTTTTCGCGATTTTTCCCATTTGCTTGGCGTATTGCGTGGGGATTACTAACACGATTGAGAGTTTTATCTACAATCAGATTCTGCCGCTTATTACAGAATCTAATGAAAGTATCACGGGATTTATCCAAAGCGTCTATGCGACTTCGATAAATGACAAAGGGCAGGAGATTCACAAGCTACTTCCACTTTATCGCGCGATTTTGGTGTTTTTGGGCGTGAGTGCGTTTATGGGGATTATGCTCTTTAGCGAGCGATTTATCACGCGTGTGTGCGAGCTGCTCGTGTATCCGCTGTGCGCTGCGCTGCTTATCTTTTCACTCTATCTTATCCCCTATTGGTCTTTTGATACTTTCACGCATACGCCACAATGGGGGGACTTCCTGATGGTTGTTTGGCTGACTTTGCCCGTGCTTGTGTTTTCTTTTAACCACTCGCCTGCAATTTCTACCTTCGCACTTAGCGTCAAGCAGGAATACGGCACACAGAACGCGCTCAAAAAATCCAATTCCATTCTCCTTGCCACCTCAAGCATATTGCTCGTGTTTGTGATGTTTTTTGTGTTCTCGTGCGTTTTGGCTCTAAGCCCCGATGAGTTTGCCCACGCTAGGGAGCAAAATATCCCCATACTCTCATACTTTGCCAACAAACTCAATCAACCAATCATCGCCTATGGCGGTCCTCTCATCGCATTTTTGGCGATCACGACTTCGTTTTTTGGGCATTATTTCGGTGCGCGTGAGGGAGCCTATGGGATCGTGCGCAAATGCTGCAAGCTCGCAGGCAATGAGAATCCAAATCTAAAACTCATCGCCATTAGCTGTGGCGTGGCGATGTATGCGATAATGCTCATAGTAGCCTATCTCGATCCTAGCGTGCTAGGCTTTATCGAGAGCTTGGGCGGTCCTATCATCGCAGCGATTTTGTTCCTTATGCCAATCATTGCGATTTGGAATGTCTCTAAGCTCAAAAAATTTCGCAATCCCGCCCTTGATGCCTTTGTGCTCATCACGGGGATTCTCACGATTATCACGGTTATTTATCAGTTTTAGGACTAAGCGATGTCAAGCAACTTTAGTATTTTTAAAATCGGTGTGGGTCCCTCCTCCTCCCACACGCTTGGTCCGATGTTAGCGGGCAATCTCTTTTGCAAAAAAATCCTTAGCAGCCTCGCACATATCGAGCGCGTGCTCATCACACTCTATGGCTCGCTCTCACTCACAGGCAGGGGGCATTTGAGCGATAAGGCAGTGATTTGGGGACTTAGTGGATTAGAAGCAAAGCATCTAAGTGCGAGCGTGCAGGAGCAGACTATCAAAAACGCGCTACAGGAGCATACCATCACGCTCTGTGGGCAAAAAAATATCGCATTTAATTACCAAAGCGATTTGGTGTTTTCTCAAGAGTTTTTGCCGCTGCACGAAAATGGTATGAGACTTCAGGCATTAGATTCTAAAGGCACGGTGCTAGAGGAGGAGACTTACTACTCTATCGGTGGCGGGTTTGTGCTAAGCGCAAAGGAGCTAGAAAATGAGCATAGTGCCAAAAAAGAGCGGACAAAACTCGCCCTAGAAGTCAATAACGCACATCAGGCATTAGCACTCTGTGAGAAGCATAATTGGGATCTCGCCAAACTCTCCTACAACTACGAGCTGCAATTCCACACAAAAGAGGAGATTTATAGCTATTGTTTGGAGATTTGGGAAGTGATGCAGGAGGTGTATTACAACGGCACGCACCCCGCACAAGAATACCTACCCGGATCGCTGCGCCTAAAGCGGCGCGCCAATGGGCTTAGAGAAAGAATCTCACTCACGACTGATCCTATGGGGATTATTGATTTTATCTCGCTCTATGCCATTGCGATTGCGGAGGAAAATGCTAGCGGTGCCAAAGTCGTAACCGCCCCAACCAATGGCGCGTGCGCCGTGATCCCTGCAGTGATGCTCTATCTCAAAAACCACACCATAGGCTTTAGCGATGAAAAAGTCGTGGAATTTTTGCTCACTGCTATGCTCATAGGCTCGTTTTACAAAAAAAACGCAAGCATTAGCGGCGCAGAAGCGGGCTGCCAAGCAGAGATAGGCAGTGCGAGTTCAATGGCAGCGGGAGCTATGGCGACAGCCCTAGGCGCGGACGCGCACAAAGCGTGCAATGCCGCAGAGATGGCTATGGAGCACCATTTGGGGCTTACCTGCGATCCCGTAGGCGGATTGGTGCAAATCCCTTGCATTGAGCGCAATGCCTTTGGCGCGATAAAGGCGATTTCGGCAGCCAGAATGGCGATGACGCGCAAAAGCACGCCAAAAGTCGGGCTTGATGAAGTGATAAAGACAATGTATGAAACCGGCAAGGATATGAATTACAAATACAAAGAAACTTCGCTAGGTGGGCTTGCCAAAAATCTAAGTGTGTGCTAGAGCCTGTGAGATTGTAGCCCCTCATAGCCCACGCACAAGGCGTTTATGAGAATTTTAAGCTCCAAAAACATATAATTGCCCCCGTAGCAGTTATCTCCAATGTGTAAGGAATCCAAAATGAGCAAAATCCAAATTGATAAACAAGCAGTGGCGAGATTTTTTGAAGAATGCAAAATGCACGAGGTGGAATTTATAGATTTTAGATTCACAGACATTAAAGGCGTATGGAATCATATCTCCTTTAGCGCGAGTGCGGTAGATGAGAAGACTTTTGAGGGCATTCCCTTTGATGGGAGCTCCGCGCCGGCGTGGCAGCCTGTGGATAAATCCGATATGATTCTAATCCCCGATCCCGTGCGCTACTTCATCGATCCCTTTACCGCCGATACCACGATGGTGGTGTTTTGCGATGTGTGGGATATCTACAAAAACCAACCTTATGAAAAATGCCCTAGGAGCATTGTCAAGCGCGCTATGCAATACCTCAAAGATTCTGGAATCGGCGATGTGGCGTATTTCGGACCTGAAAATGAATTTTTTGTGTTTGACTCCATTAAGATAAAAGATTCTGTAAATTGCCAATACTATGAGATTGATACTGAAGAGGGCGAGTGGAACCGCGATAAGGAGTTTGAGGGTGTCAATATCGGGCATCGTCCGGGCACTAAGGGTGGGTATCTGCCCGTGGCACCGGTGGATTCTATGGTGGATATCCGCGCCGAGATGGTGAAGGTGCTCAATCAAGTGGGGCTAGAGACTTTTATCGTGCATCACGAGGTGGCGCAAGGACAGGGCGAGATCGGCGTGAAGTTTGGCGATATGCTTGAAGCGGCTGATAATGTCCAAAAACTCAAATATGTCGTCAAAATGGTAGCCCATCTCAATGGCAAGACTGCAACATTTATGCCAAAGCCTCTGTATAACGACAATGGGAGCGGTATGCACACGCATATCAGCATTTGGAAAGAGGGCAGGAATCTCTTTGCTGGCGATGCGTATGAGGGACTAAGCGAAATGGCGTTGCACTTCCTAGGGGGTGTGCTTAAGCACGCGCGCGCCCTAGCGGCTTTTACCAACGCGAGCACCAACTCCTACAAACGTCTCATTCCGGGCTTTGAAGCACCAAGTATCCTCACCTACTCCGCACAAAACCGCAGCGCAAGTATCAGAATCCCCTATAATAGCGGAGAGAAAGCCAAGCGTATGGAATTCCGCTTCCCCGATAGCTCGAGCAATCCTTATCTGGCGTTTGCGGCACTTTTGATGGCGGGGCTTGATGGGATTAAGCAAAAAAGCGATCCGGGCGAGCCTATGGAGATTAATCTCTTTGAGCTAAGCCTTGATGAAATCCGTGAAAAGGGTATCAAGCAGCTGCCACACACATTGCGCCACGCGATCGAGGAAATGCTCGTAGATAAGGCGTATCTCAAAGAGGGCGAAGTCTTTAGCGAGGAGTTTATCCAAACCTACAAACAATACAAGTTTGAAACCGAGATTTGGCCTTGGGAAGGGCGTCCGCACCCATTTGAGTTTTTGACGACTTATAGCTGTTAGGAGGCTTATCGTTTGTGCAAATTTGCTTGTGGCAAATTTGTTATCGCTCGTGGGGGATAGTCCCCACTCGCTGCACTGCGCATACCATCGGTGCATTTTAGAATCTAAGATTAGATTTTGGAATGAGATTCAGAATTTAGCTCCACAGAATCTAACGCAGTTTCAAAGACAAACACACAATCCAAAGCGGAGATTCTAAAAAATGCACAACGACGGAATCTAAGCCCCAAAGAGCCCGCACAATCTACAACACAGAATCTAATATTCTAGTCTTATAGATTCTCAAGCCATTATAGAATCTAGTTTTTATAGAATCCACTCCAACAGATTTAGAATCTAGACTTAGAGATTCAAACACAAAATCTCATTTCACAGAATCTAAAACAGATTCACAAATCCACCCACCCCAAAAAACTTTGTGCGAGGCTTTGCCAAATATAAATAATAATGTGCGCAATAGCGCAAGCCGAGCAGAATCTAAGTCCTTAGATTCTGCCATTTTTGCGCAGCAAAAATCCAATCAATATGTAGGTGCGATAGCACCAACCGACACTCGCCCGCTTCGTGGTGTGCAATCGTTGGAGAAAGGAGGCAGTAGTGCCTCCGCAACGATTGCGCTAGAAGTGGAAAAAGCGAGGCACTCTCCCCGTTTGCCGTGCCGAAGGCTTGCAAGCAAAGCGCAGCAAAAACAGTGGAGACTTTTTCGGGGCTTTGAGAGTGCGGGGAGGGGATAACACCCCTTTTTGCGAAAAAACAAAGCAATACACAGAATCTAGGAAGTATTCGTGAGAACACAACTCTAAGAAACAGAGAATCTACAGAATCTAGCACGGATTCAGAATCTAGATTCAGAGTTTTGGTTTTAGATTCAGATTCAGAATCCAAAACAGATTCACAATCTCATCAAAACTTAGAATCTAGCCTCTTAGATTCACGCTCTCACGGATATTTTTTAGATTCTCAAAATCGCTTGTTTGCGCAAAAGAAAAGGGGTTTCCCCTCTCCCCGCACTCTCAAAGCCCACAAAAAGATAAAGCGCCGCGTTTTTGCTGCGCTTTGCTTGCAACCCGTTGGGTCTTTTTGCGCAATCGGGGAGAGTGCCTCGCTTTTTCCTTGTCTAGGCAAAAATGCTAAAAATACACTACTGCATTTTTTTAACGCATTTTTCTAAAGAAACTTCGTTTTCTAAAGAAGCTTACGCTTTGCCACACACGACAAGGGCGAGTGTCGGTTGGTGCTATCGCACCTACATATTGATTGGATTTTTGCGTTGCAAAAATGGCAGAATCTAAAGATTTAGAATCTTTAGATTCTGCTTCGGCTTGCGCTGACGCGCACACTATTTAAATTTGGCAAAGCCTTGATAAGGTTTTTTGGGGTAGGGGGATTTGTGAATCTGTTTTAGATTCTGTGAGATGAGATTTTGTGTTTGAATCTCTAAGTCTAGATTCTAAATCTGTTGGAGTGGATTTTAAAGTGGCTTTAGATTCTGTGAGGCTAGATTCTGAAACTAAATGATTAAATCTCGTTTTGTTTAGATTCTATTCGTGCTAACGCAATTTACGCGCTTGAGGGGGGCAAAGCAAAGCGCATAGCCTCCCTTTAGCGAGAATCCTTGCGCCAAAACAATGCTTTCCATATCTTAAGGATAAAGTTTTGCGCATAGCGTTTGTAGCGCGCTCTTTTTTTAGCATAAGAGAGCTTGCGTGAATCCCACGCGCCAAAAGTGCCCTCACGCCTTTTATACTCAGCCTGCAAGCCCGCGATCTGCCACGCTATAAGCTCCAAATATCGAGCGCAAAACACCCTTTGGGCAAAGGAGCTTTCGTGCGCGATGGAGTGAAAATAACGCTGTATGTGCGCATAGACAAAGTTATGGTGGTGTATGTGTTGCGTGATACTTTCAGGCGTGTTGGCTGCGCTCATAGACTGCGCGTGTATGCGGTATGTCAGCAGCGGGGCTTGGAGCGTGATGGCATTGCGTATGAGGCTGCTGTATGCCGCATAGAGCAGACAATCCTCGGCTACCCCAATGCGTGTGTGGGGATCAATAAGCGCAAAAGCTTTGAGATAGAGCTCTTTTTTGAGGAGTTTGCCCCATATATTCCAATTTATCCACGATTTTTTGAGGCAAAAGAGATAAAAATCCTCCCTACTCGCGTAAATAGCGTCGCGATAATACAATACAGGGTGCGTGTGTGAATCTTGAAGGGTTTTATAATTAAAACAGACTAAATCTAATTCCCCCCCCCCCCGGTTGTCGCATAGCATCTACACAAGCCTGCAGGGCGTCAGAATCTAGCATATCATCGGGATCGAGAAACATAATATACTCTCCCTGCGCGACTTTCACGCCCTCTGCCCGAGCCGCAAACAATTGGAGATTTTCTGCATTATGCACGATTTTTACGCGCGTATCCCTCTTGGCATATTCTTTGGCTATGGCTATGCTACCATCACTCCCGCAGTCATCAACCACGATAATCTCTATATCTCCAAAACTCTGCTGTATGCAGCTCTCCATCGCCTCCGCGATGAATGGCTCTACATTATAAGTGGGCAATATAATGGAAACAAATGGCATACAATCTCCTTTTATTATAATCTATCCCAACAAATTGCCACCACAGGGTGTGAGACAGAGTCCCATCATTTAATGCAAGTTTTGCGTGGCAAAACTTGCTATCGGCAATGTGGGCAAAGCCCTCATTGCCTCCGCTTACGCGATCACTCACTGCGTTTTTTAGCAAGTTTATAGAATCTCTCGGTGCCGCCACCTCATTGACGCCGCTTGCGCTAGCACCTTTTCTATAAACCAAGCTAGATTCTATCCCTTATAAGCCATTAAAATACACGAGCGCAGAGCCCCAAGTAAATCCACCCCCAAACGCATCAAGCAGGAGCAAATCGCCATTTTTGAGCTTGCCCTGCTTGTAGATTTCATCAATCGCCATAGGGATTGAAGCGGCGGAGGTATTGCCGTATTTTTGCACCGTGAGCACGATTTGATCGGGCGAGAAGTCTAGCATCTCTCCCACTGCATTGATAATGCGTAAATTTGCCTGATGCGGGACAAAAAACCGCACATCTTGGGGCTTTATGGCATTGTGCTCTAGGATATCTTTGACATCTTGTGCGAGGGTTTTGACTGCTTGCTTAAACACCTCATTGCCCTTCATCTGCAGGCATTGCTTTGGTAAATCGCTCGTGGCATTGAATCTAGGCGTATAGAGCAAATCCCCATATTGCCCATTGGCAGCGATATGCACATCTAAGATGGATTTGCGCTGCTCTGTGGTGGCACTCACGACAGCCGCGCCGCCCCCATCGCCAAAGAGCACACAAGTACCTCGATCCTCAAAATCTAGCACAGAGCTCACTTTCTCCGCCCCTATGATGAGGATATTCTCGTATGTGCGAGATTCTATAAAGGACTTAGCGACATTGAGCAGATAGACAAACCCACTACACGCCCCGCTAATATCAAACGCGGGCTTGTTGTGGATACCAAGTTTGTGCGCGGCAATGCACGCAGTGGAGGGCATCGTGAGATAATCTGGGCTTAGAGTAGCCACTATCACCGCGTCGATATCGCTCGGAGTGAGGTTGGCGCGCTCGATAGCCACCTTGCCCGCCTCATACGCAAGATCGCTGGTGTTTTGATCTGGATTAGCAAAATAACGCGTCTTAATGCCCGTCCTTTTGCTAATCCACTCATCGCTAGTGTCTAGGGTTTTTTCAAAATCCGCATTACTAACACATCGGGGCGGAATGTAGGAGGCGATGGATATGAGCGAAGCAAAGACTTTTTCCATAACTATCCCCTATCGAGATTCAAAGACTTTTTGGAGCTTTGCACAAATTTCAGAATCTAGCGCGCCCAAAGCCTGATACACGGCGCATTCTATGGCTCTAGCATTTGAGCTCCCGTGGCTGATGATGACGACTTTTTGCACCCCTAGCAATGGCGCGCCACCATACTCACTATGATCGATTTTTTTCTTAAGATTCCTAAACACGCCTTTCATAAGCCACGCACCAAGCGCACGGATAGGGCATTTTTTGATCTCTGATTTGAGTATGTGAGAGATCGCACTCGCCACTCCCTCGCTTGCCTTAAGCACGAGATTGCCCGAAAACCCATCACACACCACCACATCCACGCTGCCATTAAAGATATCGCGCCCCTCCACATTGCCCTTAAAAAACGCAAATTCTTTGAGCAATGGAAAGGTTGCTTTTGTGAGTTCATTGCCCTTGGTGTCCTCCTCGCCATTAGAGAGAAGCCCCACGCGCGGGCTGGCATAGCCCATCACGCTCTTAGCATACTCATACCCCATAATCGCAAAATCCACCAAATACTCGGGCTTGCAGTCTGTATTTGCCCCTGCATCGAGGATCATACTCGGATTTTCATAGATGGTGGGCATCGTGGTGCAGATAGCCGGACGCGAGACGCCTTTAATCCGTCCGAGCTTGAGTGTGGCAAGGCTCATAGTCGCACCGCTATGTCCGGGCGATACGAGCGCATCGGCTTTGCCCTCACGCACCAATTCCGTGGCGACAAAGATAGAAGATTCTTTGCGCTTTGAGGCACTCGCGGCACTCTCCTCCATCTTGATATAATCCACACAATGCACGATTTGCACACGATTTGTGAGCTCAGCTGGTATCAGCGGCGCGATTTGGGCTTCATCGCCCACGATGATAGCCTCAAACTGCTTGTGCTTTAGTGCCTCTATAACACCAAGCACGATAGGCTCTACGCCGTGATCCGCGCCCATTACATCAATGGCAATCTTTTGCATCGACACCTCCCATTTCACGCCACACACAAGTGCGTGGGTTTATTTGCCTTATTTGTATTGCCCGCTAAATTTGTTGATACGATGGGGCATTTTCCAACTGCCATCTTTGTCTTTGATAGGCATAGCGAGGCTTACCTTGTAGTGTGTCCTGCGCTTTGCTGCTCTAGTTTTGCTCACTCTTCTTTTTGGAACTGCCATAGTTACTCTCCTTTTATGTGATAATCCATTTTGATAGATTCTATCTCGCTTTGCAAGATATACTCTACATCTATAAAACCATCGAAAAACTCAATAACATCAAGACTATCAAGCCCACTTTGGCTTTGTGTATCCCAAAGTCCATCTGAGATATACAAAACCAAAGACTCATCAAAATGCTTCACAAACGCCTCGCCACTCCTATCACACACAAGCTCCAAATCGCCACTAAGCCTCCCATCAAGCTTAAAGGTTTGGGGCTCCACCCGCACGAGCGTGCCACTAAGCTCCAAGCCTTCAGATTCTATACTGAACGCTTTGGGAGAGGAAGCGATTTTTTTAAAAGCAATTTTCATAAAATTTATTGTGTGTTAGATTCTAAATGCGCGTAAGATTCTATAAAGCAAGCCTAGCAAATCTCTCGCTTGGCAAAGAAAAAGGCAATTTCGTTTTTGGCATTCTCAAGGCTATCGCTACCATGCACGGCGTTTGCATCGATACTATCGGCAAAATCCGCGCGGATAGTCCCGGGCTTCGCCTCTTTGGGGTTTGTCGCGCCCATAAGCTCGCGATTTTTAGCCACAGCATTCTCGCCCTCTAGCACCATCACCACCACGGGACCACTCACCATAAAATCCACGAGATCGTTAAAAAATGGGCGCTCCTTGTGAATGGCATAAAACTCACTAGCATCACAGCGTCCAAGCTGCAGCTTTTTCATCGCTGCTATACGCAAGCCATTGCTCTCAAATCTATCGATAATCTTGCCAATCACACCTTTTTTGACTGCATCGGGCTTGATGATAGAAAGTGTCTGCTCCATAGCCAACTCCTAAAAGAAAATTAAAAAAGTGAGGGATTGTACCACAAACAAGTTTTCTTTAACCTTAGAAAATTTGTAGCTTGTGCTTTTTGTCAGGATTTGGGTGCGTGGAGTAAATCTTGTGTATGCAAACCTCGCATCATCGCACTTATCAGCACTTCGTCCTTCCCGCGCCGTATTTTTTCTCCATAGCGTCTTTGAAAAACTCCCTTTGGCTCTTTGGAATCTCCCCGGGGTGGTGGAGGCGCATATGCTCTAGGTATTTGTCATAGCTAGGCATACCCACGAGCAAATGCAAGAATCTATCAGAACGCCTATAAATCTCTCGCACAGCCCCCCAAACTCTCGCAAATATCATTTATGCACAGCGATTTTGCCATCAAAATCACTAGCTTTCACATAGGGAGATTGGGCTAATGGTATCGTTGGCTTGCCACTTGCGGCTTTGAGGCAGATTCTAATACACTGCACGAGGATTAAGCAAGTAACAAGCATAAAAAACCCACACAAAATGGCATTAAGCAAATTGTTGCTAGCTATAAGGCTAAGTTTTTGCGCCTGTGCGGTGAGTGAGGCTATCATATCCGGATCTGTCTGTGCGGCTGCCTCGGCGAGCTTGGAGGCTGCTGCTGCCTTGTTGTTTTGCCAAGTGGCGATATGACTTACAGCATCGTGAATCTTCTCGCCATTTGCCGGAAGGAGCTTGAGCACCCCTGCATACAGCGTGCTTGCAAGCACCCAAACAGCAGGCACAATCGCAATCCACGCTTGCTTGCCCTTGCCCATCTTAAAGAGCACCACAATCACAGTGAGCAATGCCATACCCGCTAGCATTTGGTTAGAAACCCCAAAGAGCGTCCAGAGCGACTTCACGCCACCTTGTGGATCAGTAACGCCCTGATAGAGGATATAGCCCCAGCCAATCACACATAGCAAGGTCGCCAAGATTCCATAAAAAATCGAGTGGATATTGCCAAATGGCTTATAAACATTGCCTAGCACATCTTGCACCATAAATCTCCCCGCTCTCGTCCCCGCATCCACAGCCGTGAGGATAAAGAGTGCCTCAAACAAAATCGCAAAATGATACCAAAACGCAATCGAGCCTTGTGAGAATAGCGGCACTTGCGAGATGATAGTCGCCAATCCAATAGCAAAGGTGGGCGCACCACCGGTTTTGCTCAATATCGTTTTTTCGCCAATCTCATTAGCAGTGTTTAGAATCTGCTCGGGCGTGATAACAAATCCCCAAGAGCTAATCGTCTGCGCCGCTGCTTGCGCCGCAGCTAAGGCGTCTTTGAGCGCACCACCCTCATAAAACGCCGCCGTGCCTAGCGCAGCAGGCGCGACATTGACAGAAAAATACAAGCCCGGCGTGAGGATTACCGCTGCGATAAGTGCCATAATCGCCACCGCAGATTCCATAAGCATCGAGCCATAGCCCACCATTCGCGCGTGGGATTCACGCTCTAGCATTTTGGGCGTCGTGCCGCTTGAGATGAGCGCGTGGAATCCACTTATCGCACCACAAGCAATGGTGATAAACAAAAACGGAAAGAGCTTACCGCTAAAAACAGGTCCGCTCCCATCGACAAACTTCGTAACACTTTCAAAGCGCACATCAGGCGCGACGATGAGTATCCCCGCAGCCATCAGCACAATCACGCCAATCTTTAAAAAGGTGCTTAGATAATCCCTAGGAGCGAGCAAAAACCACACCGGCAAAATCGCCGCCACAAACCCATAGCCAATCATTACATAAGTGAGTGTAACAGGGCTTAGTGTAAAAAGCGGTGCGAGCGTCTCACTCTCTGCCACCGCACGCCCATAATAGAGCGCTAAAAGCAACAAAGCAAAGCCGATGATACTCGCCTCCCCGATTTTGCCCGGGCGCAAAAACCGCATATGGATACCCATATAGATGGCAATGGGGATTGTCATCGCAATCGTGAAAAGCCCCCAAGGAGATTCTGCGAGGGCATTCACCACCACAAGTGCCAAAATAGCGATGATAAGCATCATAATGCCCAAAATCCCAAGCATTGCGATACTTCCCACACCCCTGCCAAGCTCAAGCTTGATGATCTCCCCCAAACTCTTGCCATCTCTGCGCATAGAGATAAAAAGCACGGTAAAGTCATGCACCGCACCCGCTAGCACCACGCCCACGACGATCCAAATCATACTAGGCAGATAGCCCATTTGTGCTGCGAGGATAGGACCTACGAGGGGACCCGCTCCGGCAATGGCGGCGAAATGATGCCCAAAAAGCACGATTTTGTTAGTGGGCACGAAGTCGCGTCCATCGTTATTCACCACCGCTGGTGTGGCGCGATTGTCATCAAGCCCTAGGACTTTGTAAGCGATGTATTTGGAATAATAGCGGTAGGCGATGGCATAGATACACACCGCTGCCACCACGATCCATATCGCACTGATACTCTCTCCCGTGTGGAGCGCAAGCACCCCAAAACAATACGCACCTATGAGCGATACCAACGCCCATAGCACAATACTCAAAGCCTTATTCATACTGCACCTTTGTGTTAGATTCTCATTTTGCAATGACTAGGCTTCATTCTATAAAAGTGTTTTTGTCTAAGTCAAGATTTCTGTGGTAAGTTTTAGCAACAGAGCGGAGATGTAACATTTTGGGATTTTGCGCTAGCTGCGATGAGATTTTGGACACTCGCCTGCTAAACAATACAAGTGTGAGGGAGAGCCTAAAAGATTCTGTATGAGTTACACCAAATCCTCCACCTCGCACACTGCCACGCGTTGCACCAAGCCTTTAAGATAGATGAGATTTTGAGAATCTATACGCACTTCTAGCATTTCCCCGCCCGGTGGCATAATGCGCACCTTAGAATCCACTAGCCCAAGCCTATGTGCCGCTGCCACCGCCGCTGCTGCGCCCGTACCACACGCTAGAGTGATATCCTCCACGCCCCGCTCATAGCTCGCATACGCCATATCCCCTCGACTCTGTGCGCACGCAATAGTGATGTTGGCATTGTATCTCTCGCGCAAACCTCGCAAAAACGCATTGTGCGGGCTTTTGGGCTTTGGCAATGCACATTGTGCATTTGTCAAACACACCAAATGCGGCACGCCCGTATCTAGCAGATACCACTCCTCGCCCCACGGGCTAGATTCACGCACCTGCTTTAAAAACGCATATCGCCCTAGCGCACTCTCTACCATAAGCGGATTGTGAGAATCCACCTCCACGCCTATCTCGCCCGCTAAACTCAAAAACCTATGCGCCCTAGGTGCTAGCCCCTCGACATAGGCAAAGCTCCCCACGCAGCGACTTGCATTGCCACACATCTCCCCCACGCTCCCATCAGCGTTGAAAAACTCCCACTCATACGCGAGAGATTCTATCGTGCTTGGCTTTAGCACCACAAAGCCATCAGCCCCTATGCCGCTATGCCGAGCGCACCATTTGCGCGCGCACTCCACATAATCTAGTGAATCTAGCCCAAAATCCTGTCCAAACGCGTTGTAAATCAAAAAGTCATTGCCATTAGCACAATATTTCATAAGCCTCATATTTTCCCTTAATGTTTAGATTCTATCTTTGCCAAAACCTCGCCCACTAGCCCCTCTAGCGCCTCCCTCTCACCTGTATTATCGATGATATAATCACTCATTGCGCGCTTTTGCTCGATATCCATCTGTGCGTTAATGCGCGCCTGTGCGGACTCTCTCTCTAGTCCATCGCGCTTTAGGATACGCGCTAAGCACTGCTGCTTTGGCGCATACACGAGCACGATTTTTGAAACCGGGTAGCTCTGTCTGCCACCAGATTCAAAAAATAGCGGAATATCTAAAAAATAGACTTTCTGCTCTAGCTCGAGCTCCAACGCCCTAGAGAGTATCTCCTTGCGTATTTTTGGGTGCAGGAGGGATTCTAGCTTTTTGCGCGCGCTCTCATCGCCAAAGACAATCGCACCCAATGCCTTTCTATCCACGACACCATCACGCACGCATTCTGTCCCAAAAGCCTGCGCCACCTCGCTAGCACTCGCTTGCAAGATTCTATGCGCCACCTCATCGGCACAAATCACGACATAGCCCCTCTCTTTGAGTATGGCTGACACGCTGCTTTTGCCACTGCCGATACAGCCTGTGAGTGCCACGCCATAGACTAGATTCAAAGGCGCACTAAAGTCAGAATCTAAAGAATTTGCCATCGCTTAAAGCCTCATCGCGCTAGCGCAAAATATGCGACACAAACTTCGCGTAATTATCGAGTATCTCGCCACCCTTGCGGAAGCCCAGCCCACAAGATTCATAGGCAAAAAACACATTTGCTTGGTAGTGCGCGCCATTATGGCTATTTAGCTCGCAAAACTCCTGATACACGCGCTTTTGCACTCCATACATACCCTCTTTTGCGCTCAAAACCCTGCCTTGTGCGTCCAAAATCTCTACATTCTCCCCCTCTCTGCCAAAGGAGGGCTTGCTCACTTGCTTGCACCCAAGCGGGTTGAAGCTAGATTCTAAAAGCAGGGGGTGGCGCGGGAAAAGATCCCAGAGAATCTTTAGCATTCGCTTGCTTTGAAACATCAGCGTGTAGGCGGGGTTTAGAAAAATCGTGTTTTTGTTTGCCATCATTTCGCGCATTAGAGCGAGCATTTCGGGCTCATCGATAGCGATAAATTCCCAAGGTATGAGCTTAAACAAAAATTCATATTGTCTATTTTCATACACCACGCCATCTTGTGCGCTAAAGCTCACCGCATCAATAGGCGCATACTCGCTCTCAAACCCCGCTTCTTTAGCCAGCTGACACAAAAACCGCGTCGTAACCTCCTCCTCGAGATTGCCCTTAATGCTACAAAAGAGAATCTTCCAGCCCTCATAAAGCTGCTCAAATGTGCTCGTATCAGAATCTAGCGTGATGAGGCGTTTAAAATTTTCACGCAGAGCTTGAGAGATGTCATTAAACTGCAGGCTTTCATCAAAGCCATTGGCTTTTAGCAATGCCCATTGTATCAGCGCGCTCTCATAGAGCATCGTGGGCGTATCGGCATTAAACTCTAAGAGCTTTATGGGCTTGCCATCAAGCCCGCCGGATAGATCAAAGCGTCCATAAAGATGCCAGTGTATATCCTCCTCCCAACTCTGATAAATCATATCGTGCAGGCTCGGCGGTATGTCTAGCTCAAAGAGGAGATTATGCTCTAGCACATACTCCCCAGCCTCTATATACATATCATAGAGCTCATTCCCAGCGTTGTAAAACGCCTCTGCCTCCTCCTGCGTGATACACACCGCCTCATTAGCGATGTATGCGGAGTTATCCAAATCCGTATGCCAGCCTAGCCCAATCTCCTCTAGTGTGCGTGAATCTAGGGGATGTAACGATACAATTTCCATAGAGTTTGTTTCCTTTGCTTAGAATCTCTTTTACAAAGTATTATACAAAAGCCGATAATACTTTTGCTTTAATTTTGTATTTCGCATCTTTCAAACAAAGGAGCAACGATGAAAAAACTATCTATCTCACTTACTTTGGTAGCGGCTTTGGGTGCTAGTGCTAGCGCAGCAGAAGTCACTCCATTTGGATTTATCGGTGGGTATTACTCCCAAGGCTTTAGCAATATGCCAACCCAAACAAGTGCCACTAATAGCAAAGAGGTGGGCGAGGCATACGCCGCCGTGGCTGCACACCTAGGGCTTGATGTGGGACTTAGCCCAAATATCAGCTTTGGCTTGGGATTTTGGGGTGGCTTGCCGCTCTATGAGACTTACTATACCGGTGGTGTTACGCCTGTAGGCGATAGATTCTATCCGCAAAATTGGGATGTCTCTGATGCGTATTTGAAGTTTGATAGTCAATCGGTTTCTGTCATCGGCGGGCGCTTTGATGTGAGCAGCTTCTATCACGGCAAAGACGGCAAGGACTACACCGGTATGGATTGGCTTTGGGGCAATATCCAAGGCGCAGCGTTTAATATGAAAAGCAAAAACATTGGCTTTTGGGCATTGTGGATGAACTCTAAACTCGGAGTAAATGGCAACTACAACAGAATGGCGTATGATATGGCGTCCTTTGGGACATACTCGGCGTTTAAGCACAACCATGTGGGCGAAGTGTTTATGGGCGGTGTTGATTTTGATTATGACACATTTAAGTTTAGTCCATTTGTGATATATGATACCAACCATCAGCATAGTGGCACTGCAGGCACACGCAGCGTGCTAAGCGCAGGAGCGAAAGTAGTGCTCGATGTCAAGGGCAATGGCGTAGAGTCCATCACCACACTCCGCGCACTATGGCAGCAGTATGAATCTGCAGGGCGTGATGTGAGCCCGCTACTACTATGGATTGATGAGGAGCTCATCTTTAGCGATATTTTCAAAGTCGGCGCGGGTTATATCAAAACAAACGATTATGGAATCTTGCTCTATGGCCATGATAAGAGTAGATTCTATGGGTATCGCTCTAGCGGTACTTCAGGCATATACAGTAGCGGCGGTATGTATGGCGCAGGCAACCCACTCTATTATGGTGGCAACTCCGGCACATATTATGTCTTTGCAGGGATTAAGCCAGATTCTAGATTAGAGCTTGATTTGCTCTTTGCTGGTGGGGATTATTCTGAATTCTCTGCAGTGGGGCAGTTCCGAGTGCTCGGACAAGCAGACAAAGTCAATCTCAAAGTCGGTGCGGGATTTGTCAGCACAAGGGGGTATAATTGGGATACTACCTCTGTTGATTTTGACAAGCGACGCAACAACCTCATCGCGTTTTTGCGCCTCTCTCTGTAGGGCTTATACGACTTAGATTCTATGCTAGGGGGCTTCTCCCCCTACGCTCCTCCTTTCTATCCCACACTTTTACTCACAAATCAAAACCGCCTTAACCCGCCTCTGTCTTAAACTGATTAAGCCAATGCAATTTGCCTCCACACCTTAAGTTTATTAGCCTTTGTGAATCTAGCTGCAGAGATTCAAGCTCTGTAGTTTATGGAATATAAATTCTTAGATTCTGTGTATTTTGCTAAGTGCCTTTGTGTAGGCTTTTAACGCCCTTTTATAGGGCGGGATTGCAAAGCCTGTGGTTTGAGCGATTTTTTTACTAGCTTTATCGCAGAGAATCTGCAAGGCTTTGAGGGCTTTTTTGCTTTGCTTGAGATTGCCGAGTGCGTAAGTTTGTAGCAATAGCTTATAAGTCTTTTTAGGCAGGCTCTTGGGAAGGTATTTGTAATGCTTGCCATAAGAAAAATTAAAAGTGTGGAGAGAATCTTGCTTAGATTCTATAACGCCACTTGTGGATTCTATCGCGCTTAACGCCCTCTGCCACGCTAGGAGTATCAGCACGCATTCTCGCATAGAATCCACATAGGCATTATACGCTAACGCCTCCCTGCGTAAAAAACTCCGCAACGCATAGCCTTTGAGATGATAAAATTCATTCAGACAATCCTCAAAACTCCTTTGTGTGAGCGGCTTTAGCCAAAAGTCCCTATCACTTGGAATCCCGCTTGTATCAATGCCGCTTTTTGCCACTATGTTTTCTTTATCAAGCAGCACCTGTGTGAGCCTCTCATTTGTGAAATAAAACTCCACATCACTTAGCGGAATGAGTGTAAAATCAATCTTTAGCCCGCTTGCGTAGATGGCAAGATAGCTAAACCACCCCGCCTTTAAATCCGGCGCGAAAAGCTCCATAGATTCTGGCATCTGCACCATAAGCACCTCGCCAAAACGCCCTAGCCAAGTGCTATCCTCACGCAATGGCGTAATATCTGGCATAAAAAAGCTAATATCGTAGTCTTGGAATTTATCTCTTTTGGCATTTTTATTCGCACGCGAACCCTCGAGCGTAACAAGGGCTATGTCTTTGTGGGAAGTGGCAAAGGCAAGAATTTGCTGCAAAGTGGTGTCGTAAGTCGTGTCGCGAGAAACATTGCAAGTCAAATCGTGGGCTAAATTGCAAGCCAAATTAGAAATTAAATGGGAGCGCATAACAATCCTTTTTGCACAAAAGTATAGCAAAATAGAATCTAGCGATGAGAGAGGCTCCAAAATTAGGAGCTAAGTGGCTTTTGGTATAATGCACAAACTTACCTTGCAACAAAGGGCTAAAAGTGGCAAAAACAATAGCGGTGTTTTTTGATTGTGAAAATGTCTCGGCGCATTGCGTGAAGTTTGTGTTTAAAAAGCTTAAGAAAAAAGGTAAAATCATCGTCGCGCAGGCTTTTAGGGATTGGTCAAAAGAAAGCAATTGGAATAGAGAAGTCATCGAGCAATACGCGATTGAACCCGTGCAGGTTTTTGGTATCCCAAACAAAAATAGCTGCGATCTTAAGATTCAAAATGCTGTTTTTAATGTGCTAGAGCGCGGGGTGGCTAAGATTATCGCGATTGTTTCTAGCGATAGTGATTTTAGGCATATTGCGCTGGAGGTCAGGCGACGCGGGCTAAAAATGATGATTTTTGGAGAGCCAAAGGCTAAGCCACTATTACGCGCAAGTTGCGATAAGTTTATCGAGCTGCCTATGAAAGCAAAAAAGCAAGCTATCGAGGCAGCGGACACAAAGGACGTGGAAGCTAAAAAGGACGCGCCCCAAACAGAAACCAAGCTCAAATCGCTAGAGGAAAAAAGGCAAATGCTGCTTAGTGCTATCACTCACTGCAAAAAGGATAGCAATGGCTGGTGCCATATCCAAAATCTCGTCATCTATCTCAAGCAAAATCTCGCGCTTTCTCGCAAGAGTTTTGGGAGGAGCAAATGGGCAAGTGTTTTTGATATGTATCCGCAGGATTTGGAGTATGTGAAGCTAGGGAATGGTATCCTCATAGTGCGACTAAGGAGCGTGGATACAGGCGTATTTATTAATGGCTCTTATGGGAAGCTATTGTCGTTTTAGTCTCGCTCTCAAATCCTTGCAGATTCTACAAAGCTCCACACTGCTGTATGTGTTTAGAATCTTAGCGCGTGATTGGGACACAAAATCCACTCCCATAGATTCTGTTTGAATGCAAGTTTTGCTAGATTATAGAATCTTTTGGTGCCAGCGCGTCAGGAACGCCACTTGGGCTAGTGCCTTATTCTCAAACTGACTAGATTCTATAGCCACGCAACCTCCAAAAAGATTGGATATACTTTCTTAACCTCATACCAAAGGAAAGATATGCGACATTTTTACGACTTTATCAATGGCTTGGCTCTCGTGCTTCTCATCGCGCTTGGGAGCCTATATATCGCCTCACTCGACGCACTGGCGCGCTACCATATCTCGCCGCTCATCATAGGCATAGTGCTAGGTGTCCTCGCTTCATCACTCTATCGCAATGCCCAACAATCCTGTGAAAAAGGCGTAACACTAAGTGCCAAAAAGCTTTTGCGGCTAGGGATTATCCTCTATGGATTTCGCGTAAGTCTTGAGGGCATTATGAGCGTGGGGCTCTCTGGCACGCTCATTAGTCTTAGCGTGGTGGTGGGGATTTTGGTGCTTGGGAGCGTGATTGGGGTGAAGGTGTTTGGGCTAGATAGAGAGCTTGCGCTGCTTGTAAGTGGGGGGAGTGCGATATGCGGCGCGGCGGCGGTGCTCGCTATAGAATCTAGTATCAAATCCCAACCCTACAAAGGCATCATCGCCGTGGGGAGCGTAGTGGTGTTTGGACTCATCTCGATGTTTTTGTATCCGCTTGCGTATGCGATCTCAAGCCTCGGGCTTAGCGAGATTCAGTGGGGCGTGTATGTGGGTGCGACGCTGCACGAGGTGGCAAATGTCGTGGGTGCAGGCAGCGGGATCTCGCCTGAAGCGGAAAAAATCGCTGTGATTATCAAGATGATACGCGTGCTTTTGCTAATCCCCGTGCTCCTTATCGTGCCACTGCTCTTTGCCTCCACACAAAGCGGAGCCAAGCGCAACCTGCATATCCCGTGGTTTGCCTTTGGGTTTTTGGGTGTGGTGGTGCTAAACTCCGTGATTACCATGCCCGAGTGGCTCATCTCTAGCGGGGAGAGTGCCTCTACATTTTTACTCGTGATGGCGATGAGTGCGTTGGGGCTGCAGATTGATTTCAAAAAATTCCTAGATTCTGGAGGCAAGGCATTTGGGCTTGCTTTTGTGCTGGCACTCATACTGATTTTTGGCGGATATGGCTTAGTGTATGTATGCCTCTAGCGATTTTTGCTCCTAAGACTCCCAAAACTCACACTAAAACTCTTTGTGCTCTTTGGCGGGGGGAAAGGGTAGGTTTCTAGCTCTTTGAGTGTGGCATCAAGCGCACGATCAAAGGCATCATCAAGCGCGTATCGCTTAACCATATAGTGCATTTTCCCCTGCGCGCTAATCTCAAACACCACCACGCCCTCCAAATCCGGAGCCAAAAATTGCGAGCGTCTGTCCCAATGCGAGAGCAAAATCTTGCTAATTATGGCAAACCATTCATCATACGCACCATCCTCTTGCTGCGCGCTCTCATTTTGGATTGTGATGGTGGTATTGAGGTTATGAAGTTGTTGGTGCAAGTCCTTGCTTTGCTGCGCGAGATCGCTAAGTTTTTTGGCATTTTGGGCATGCTTGTCGCGATCATCAGGGGTTTCTTGGGATTTGGCAAAGGCATTGGCATCAATTTGGGCAAACATATTTTTGATACCACTGCCCTCGAGGGGATTGCTTGTGGGATTTTGGGGCTTGGATTCTTGTTTGGGTGTAAGATCGAGGTAGGCTTGTATATCAATAGATTGGATTGTGATTGCAGATTCTGGCAGGGTGGTGTATTTGGTAGGCTCTCCCCTAAATGCCCCAAAGAAAAACAACACAAGCAAGGCATAGAAGCAAAATGCAATCACGCCACTCGCCACAAACATCACAAAATTAAAGCGCATCTAACCACCTGTAACGAGCGAAACCTTTAAAAAACCAGATTCTTTGAGGGATTTGAGGACATAAATCACATCATCATACAGCAGGGCTTTGTCAGCGCGTATGAAAATGGGAATATTTTTGTCAAAGCGTGCGCTTTTTAGCACAAAATTTTCTCCAAAAGTCGCGAGATCATAGACTTCATCTCGCACATACACCTTTCTATCTAGACTCACACGCACTTCTAGGATAGAATCTTGGGCGAGCTTCTTGCTTTTTGAGCCACGGGGTAGCGCAATGTCCTCTTGGTAGGTTATGGTTGGTATGCCTATCATCAAAATCGCTAGGAGCACAAGCATCACATCCACTAGAGGCGTGATATTTAGCTCGGGCTTCTCATCGAGATCGAACTCATCTTCTCTCATAGACTATTTCTTTGCGAACTTAACATAAGGTTTATTTGCATTTGGATACAAACGCCTATGTTGTAGGCTTTGCGCTTTAAAAGGAGATAAAACGAATACGCCGGAATAGCCACCAAAATCCCGCAAGCAGTAGCCACGAGAGCCTTAGAAATCACGGGTGCGATGATATCAAAAGACACATTGCCACCGCCGAGATGCGAAAACGCCTCCAATATCTCCACCACCGTGCCAAAAAGCCCGATAAAAGGCGCAGTCGATGAGATGATACTCAAAAACACAAGTCCCCGCGTGGCTTTTTGTATAGCTCTAGTTTTCCAAACCTGTAACAAATCCGCATCGATGATATTGTGGCTATTTAAGAGCGTAGCGAGAATGGCGTTTTTGGGAATACTCACAGGGCTTGTGCTCAGCAAATCGACATTGTGTTGCTCTCTAGAGAGCCAATCCCCAAGCGTGAAAGTTTTGTAAATATAAATCCATAAAGTAGTCAAAAAATAGAGACTAAGCCACCCAAGCACCACAAGAGTAACAGGCGTGCTCTGGGCGATAAACACCAAAAAAGTATCCATACAAACCTCTACAAAAAATCACAAAATGTGAGTTTGTGAATCTAAAATTTTGTGCGTGCGGCAGTCTCTATGCGTGAAACGACAGAGGAGATAGCGACACGATCGTTGCTCGCCTCTTCTAAAAGCTTTCTAGCATCATCAATAGCAGCAGCCACTTGATCTTCTGTGCTACCATTGATAGATACCGCACCATCGGCTATAACATCGACTTTGTGCGGCGAAACCTCGGCATAACCCCAATTAATCGCTACAAGCTCTGAATCTCCACTAGGCATAAAAATCTCAATAACACCAGTTTTTAGCGAAGAGAGGAGATTGCAATGCCCCGGATAGACGCCAAACTCCCCCTCGCTACCGGGCATCACTACTGACTGCACCGCTCCATCGTATATTTTGCCATAAGGGGTTACGATACTTAGCATTAAAGTTTCCATACTATCGCCCTCCTGCTATGCCTTTGCCTTAAGTTTTTCTGCCTTTTCTAGTGCTTCTTGGATATTGCCTACCATATAGAAGGCATTTTCTGGGATATGATCGTATTTCCCTGACAAAATCCCCTTAAAGCCCTCTAGTGTCTCTTCAAGCGTTACATATTTGCCCGGACTTCCCGTAAAGACCTCTGCTACGAAGAATGGCTGAGAGAGGAATTTCTCGATTTTTCTCGCTCTATCCACAGTTTGCTTGTCTTCTTCAGAAAGCTCATCCATACCCAAAATCGCGATAATGTCTTGCAAATCTTTGTATTTTTGTAAAATCTGCTGCACACCCGTAGCAATTTTATAATGCGTCTCACCCACTACTTGTGGATCCAAAATCCTCGAAGTAGAATCTAGAGGATCCACCGCAGGATAGATGCCCTTTTCTGTAAGCTTTCTATTAAGAACCGTAGTGGCATCAAGATGCGAGAACACCGACGCAGGAGCGGGGTCAGTCAAGTCATCAGCTGGCACATACACCGCTTGTACAGAGGTAATGGAACCTTTCTTTGTTGAAGTAATGCGCTCTTGCAATTTACCCATCTCACTAGCAAGTGTAGGCTGATAGCCCACCGCTGAAGGAATGCGTCCCAAAAGCGCAGACATTTCGGCACCAGATTGCGCGTATCTAAAGATATTATCAATAAACATAAGCACATCTAAGCCTTTCTCGTCTCTAAAATACTCTGCCATAGTAAGTCCTGTAAATGCGATTCTATTTCTCGCTCCCGGTGGCTCATTCATCTGTCCATAGCACAATGCCACTTTATCGAGCACGCCGCCCTCTTGCATTTCGTTATAGAGATCGTTCCCCTCTCTTGTGCGCTCGCCCACGCCAGCAAACACAGAATATCCGCTATGCTTATAGGCGACATTGTGGATAAGCTCCATAATCACCACGGTTTTACCCACGCCGGCACCACCAAACAAGCCTACTTTACCACCCTTAGAGTATGGTGCGAGCAAATCCACCACTTTGATACCTGTTTCAAACATTTCTGTTTTGGTGCTTTGGTTATCAAATGTCGGAGCTTCTCTGTGGATAGGCCACTTAAGATCTGTGTTTATCGGCTCACCACCGTCTATAACATCGCCCGTTACATTAAAGATTCTGCCCAAAACTGCCTCGCCTACGGGCACTTCAATCATCTTACCACGAGCCTTGACACTCTCGCCTCTTGTCAAGCCCTCCGTCATATCCATAGCAATGGTGCGGACACGATTATCGCCCAAATGCCCCACCACTTCAAGCACAAGCTTATTCTTACGCCCTTCTACATCAAACTCCACATCTACGGCTTCATTAACAAATGGTAGATAGGAATCAAACTCTATATCCACAACTGGTCCCATAACCTGTATAATCTTACCTTGCATTTTTTCTCCTCTTTAGATTTATTTCATCGCCTCAACACCGGCATTGATCTCAACAAGCTCGGTTGTAATCGATTCTTGACGCGCTTTATTGTAAGCGACACTAAGACTTTTTACCAAATCACCCGCATTACTTGTAGCGGCATCCATAGCCTGCACCCTCGCACTATGTTCTGCTGCTAGAGAATCTATCAGTGCGTAATACATATTGTATTCCACATATTTTTGCGCAAGCTGATCTAAGAGCACATCTTCCACTTCCTCAGATTCTATACTCATCGTATCGTGCTCTTCAAGAGCTTTCTGCACATCAATATTAATCGTTAGTGGAAGCAAAGCGCGAGTTTCTAACACTTGAGAGATCATATTTTTAAAGCCATTATGCACAATGATAACCTCATCGGTAAGCCCATCAAAAAAATCCTTGACGACATTTTGGATAAATTGTGCAGCCCCCTCATATGTAGGCATTGCGCTAAGTCCCACAACCCTATCAAGCACTTCAACATCATTGAATGTAAAAAATGAAATCCCTTTTTTGCCAATACCACGCAAACGCACCTTGACATTCTGCTCTTTGTAATGCTTCATAAGGCGCACTACTTCTTTAATTGTGGATTGATTGAAACCACCACATAAGCCCTTGTCAGCAGTGATAAATACGATATCAATTTTTTTAATCTCCCGTGGTTTGGAGCCCAAAAAATATTTGCTATTGATATTTTCAACACCCTTTACAAGAATTTTGCGGACGATTTCATCAAACATTTCATTGAGCTTTTGCGAATACACCTTAGAACGCCTTGCTAATTCTTCCGTTTTTTTCAGCTTGGAGGTCGAAACAAGCTTCATCGCACGCGTTGTTTTCTGCGTGTTTTTTACGCTTGTAATCTTCCGTCTTATGTCTTTAAGATTACCGCCCATCCATTACTCCTTATCTCTTATGCAGAAAAGCTTGTTTTGAACTCTTTAAGTGCGTTAGTAAGCTCTTCTTCCATATCTTTGTCTAAAGCTTTCTTAGCGCGGATATCTTCAAAAATCTTAGGGAATCTCGCCTCCAAGAATGGATAAAACTCCGCCTCAAAATCCAAAACTTTACTAGCAGGAATATCATCAAGGAAACCATTTGCGCCCGCATAGATGAGCACAATCTGCTTTTCAATCGCAAGTGGCGAATACGGAGGCTGCTTGAGCACTTCAACCATTCTTTGCCCTCTCTCAAGCTGCTTACGACTCACCTCATCAAGATCAGAGGCAAATTGTGAGAATGCTTGCAACTCTCTATATTGCGCAAGATCAAGTCTTAGTGTCCCTGAAACTTGCTTTGTAGCTTTGATTTGTGCAGCACCACCCACACGAGAAACCGACAAGCCCACATTGATCGCAGGACGCACACCGGAGTTAAACAAATCTGTTTCTAGGAATATCTGTCCATCTGTAATGGAGATCACATTGGTTGGAATGTAAGCTGAGATATCTCCCGCCAATGTCTCAATGATAGGTAACGCAGTCAAAGAGCCCGCACCCAACTCATCACTAAGCTTCGCGGCACGCTCAAGAAGTCGTGAGTGGAGGTAGAACACATCTCCGGGGAATGCCTCGCGTCCCGGTGGTCTCCTAAGAATAAGTGACATCTCTCGGTATGCCACCGCGTGCTTGCTCAAATCATCATAGATAATGAGCGCGTGGCGTCCATTATCCCTAAAGTATTCACCGATAGTAACGCCTGTGTATGGAGCGAGGAATTGCATTGCGGCAGAAGACGAAGCAGGAGCATTAACCACAACTGTGTATTCCATCGCCCCGTGCTCCTCTAGCTTTCGCACCACTTGCGCCACTGTGGATTCTTTTTGCCCCACAGCCACATAGATACATACGACATCTTGTCCTTTTTGGTTGATGATAGAATCTATTGCAACGGTTGTTTTACCTGTCTGTCTATCGCCAATGATAAGCTCTCTTTGACCACGACCAATTGGCACAAGCGCATCAATAGCCTTAATCCCCGTCTGAAGTGGCTCATGCACAGATTTTCTCGCCATAATACCCGGCGCTTTCTCCTCTACGAAACGAAACTCGCTAGCCTCTATCGCACCCTTGCCATCAATCGCATCGCCTAAGGTATTGATCACACGCCCTACTACGCTATCTCCGACAGGCACTTTCATAAGTTTTTTTAATCTCTTAACAGAAATACCCTCTTTGATATCTTTACCACTACCAATTACCACAACGCCGACACTCGACTCTTCAAGACTCATCGCAATGCCGATGTCACCTGTCTCAAACTCCACCATCTCATAATACATTACATTATTAAGCCCATACACCTTTGCCACACCATCGGCATAGGTAACGACTCTACCTGTTTCACTAATATCTACATTGATATTAAAGTTCTCTATGCGCTCCTTGATGATTGAGCTGACTTCTTCTGATTTTAGTTTTGCTACCACTTTCGACTCCTTTTTTGGGTTTAAATTGCTTTTAGAATATGATTTGTCAAATCTGTGAAAAATCTCTCTTTAGAAAACGAGATTTCAACGCCCAAATCCTCCACACTCAATCTAATACCATCAATGGCTGCCCTCTCTTGGCGCACATCAAGATTGACATTTAGCCTAGACGATAGGCTTTTAGCGATATTTTGCAAGGTTGTGGAATCTAGCTCCTCTTTTATTTTAAGCACCGCGACATATTGTTTTTTGTCTGCGAGGATTTTTTTCTCAAGAGTCCTTACAATGCCCGGTATAGCAGAGATTCTATCCGATCGCACCAAAAGTCTGATGAGATTCTCAAACTTCTCCTCACACTCACTAAAAACACCGAGTAGCAACTCCTCTTTTTTGGCTTTTTCGATAAATGGTGAATGGATAAAATCTCTCAACGACTTATCCTCAAATGCCTTATTAAGTGCGGATAGCAGTGTGATAACCTGCTCTATTTCTTGAGTAGAAAAACTATCCAAAATAGCTCTTGTGTATTTTTTGGCTACCAAATCCATCATGATGCAATCCTTTTTGTGATTATATTGACATAATCCTTGTTCTCAAGCTGCACATCTTTTGAATGGACTACCTCACTCAAAATAGATTCCACAACCTCTCGCATAGCTTTTGCCTGCTCAAACTCCATATTTGCTTCCATCGTCTGAATCATCGCTTGAATCTGTGCCTGTGTCTGCTGAGCAAAACGCTGCGAGATCATACTCGCTTCCTTTTTGGCAATCTCGACAATCTCCTGTGCTCGCGCTTGACTCTCTTCTAGTTTTTTGAGAGCGTCGGCTTTCTCCCTTTGGGCTTTATGGAGTTTGTTTTGTATCTCCTCAAGCTGTGAGGCTATATGAACCCTGCGATTGACAAAAATCGCCTTGATACGCGCAAACGTGAAGTACCACAAAATAGCCACAAACAATATAAAATTGACAAGCCTCGGGATAAAATCACTCTGCTCAAAACTCCCCGCAGCACAAGCAACACCGGGTAATGCCAACATCAAAATTATGGTTATCATATGTCTCATCGCCACTCCTTATACTTGCTCAAGCTTTTTACGTATGCTCTGCTTGTATTCCCCGATATGCGAGCCCAAATCACTTCTTAAGTCTTCCTGATACCCCAAAAGCTCCTGCCTAAACGCAAGCATTTTGGATTCAATCTCTGCCTTTTTTTCGGCTAATTTCTCTTCTAAAAGTGTCTTTTCTCTAGCCGTGGCTTGTTCGATAATCTCTTTTGCCTCTCTCTGCGCGTCACTGATAGTTTTGGTTATCTCCTCTTGAATCTTTGCTATCTCCTCTAAATTGCCCTGTGTATCTTGCAAGTCTTTTTTAATCATCTCATCACGCTTATTCATAAAAGCAATCATAGGCTTATATAACCATTGGTTAAGCAAAAAGAGTAAGATGATGAAACAACAAAACACCAAAATCATCAGTTTAAAATTTACTGATATTTCCATAACTAAGCCACTCCTTCCTAAAATTTAAGCTCCTAAAGTCCGCTTATAATCTAGACTCTCAACCTATTTTAACAATTTAAGTTATGAATTTTCTTAAACTTTTTAATTTAGTGAGCAATTTTTTCAATAAACGCCTGAATTTCTACATCTTGAGAAAATTCTATACAAATCTGATTGTTCTTAACACTCGCTTTGTAGGCATTTTGGCGTAAAATCTCCTGCGCTTCCTTCAAAAGCTCTCTATCGATATTGGCTTTAGGCTGCGATTTGCTAGGAATTTTGCTTGGGTTTTTGATATTTTTAATCAACGCTTCACTATCACGCACGCTAAGCCTCTGACCGATAATAGAATCCATCGCCAATCGCTGCTCCTGTGGTGAGAGTGTGACCAAAACCTTAGCATGTCCTTGCGTGATTTTGCCCTCTATGAGAGATTCTTGCACAAATGCCTCAAGGCTTAATAATCTTAAAGTATTTGTGATTTGTGTCCGCGATTTTTTAATCCTTTGTGAAAGCTCCTCGTGGGTAATGCCATACTCATCAAGCAATTCTTGATACGAATATGCCAATTCTATGGGATTAAGATCTGCGCGTTGGATATTCTCTATAAGCGCCAACTCTCGCATTTTGTGAGTATCTATATCAGCCACTATCGCCCTGATAGTGTGCATTCCAGCTAGCTTACTAGCACGCAATCGCCGCTCTCCAGCCAGCAGCACATACTCTCCATTTTCATCTTCACAAACCACGATAGGCTGCAAAAGCCCGTGATCCTTGATAGAATCTGCTAGCTCCTGCAGGGCATTTTCTTCAAAATACTTTCTTGGCTGATAAGGATTTGGCTTAATGATCTCCACACTTAGCTCAAGCACCGCGTGTTCAGAATCTCCCATACTATTTTCATAAGCTTGGGAAACCTCCCCAAAAATCGCATCCAGTCCGCGCCCTAAGCCCCTATTTTTTTTTGCCATTACGCGTCCTCCATACTTATGCGCCCTCTAGGATAAGTTCGGCAAGGTTTTGATACGCGATGCTTCCACTAGACTTGGCATCATAAAGTAAGATAGGCTTCCCAAAGCTTGGAGATTCTGCTAGTCGCACGCTTCGGGGCACGATGATATACTCTCCTCTTTCACTTTTAAAAAGATGTTTTTTAAAATGCTGCGTGAGATCGTCAAACACTTGTTTTGAGAGGTTGTGCTGATTAGAATACATAGTGGGCAAAAAGCCTCTGATACTTAGGTTTGGGTTGCTCGTATCTTTGATCACTTTCACGGTATTCAGTAGCTGCGCCAATCCCTCAAGTGCGTAAAACTCGCACTGAATGGGCACGATCACAGAATCTGACGCTACTAGCGCATTTACCGTCAAAGCCCCTAGAGCGGGCGGAGAATCTACGATGACAAAATCATACTGATCTTTTATCTCATCAAGTTTGTTGCGTAGGATTGTCTGTCCGCTTTTTTTGTTATAAAAATCCTTTTCAAACCCAGCTAGGGCGATACTAGAGGGCACAAGGGATAAAAATGGAATCTCTGATAAGTCAATAATCGCATCGCTAAGCGTATTGCGCCCGCATAGCACCTGATAAATATCGGCTTGAATATCCGTGCGCCTAATGTTAAATGTCGTGGTTGCATTGCCCTGCGGATCGCAATCAATCAACAAAACGCGCTTTTCAGATATCGCCAACGACGCCGCTAGATTCACAGCAGTCGTCGTCTTGCCAACCCCTCCTTTTTGATTTGCGACGGTTATAACCTCACTCATTCTCCAAACTCCTTATCTACAACTATACACGATTTGTGAATCCACCACTATCGCGCCATCTTCTAGCAACTCCGCATCCCTAAAAGAGACTTCCCTGTCGTTATGATGGAAGCTAAAACCAAAATTGTTGTGAAATTCTAACGCATAGAATCTAAAAATTTGCTTCCAAGATGGTTTTTTCTCAAGACTTGCAAAATATTTAGACAAAAACGCTCTAAGCTCGATCAGTGCGCTTATATCGGGCTCTAGTGTCGCATACCCTCCACGCTCCTTAGTGCCCCTATCATAGAGATTGATACCTATCCCACACACGAGATAATCCTGCCATTTATTACACAGCACGCCCCCGATTTTTTGCTCTCCTATATAGAGATCATTAGGCCACTTTAGCCAAACCCGCGAACCAAGCTCCCTTAGCACCTCCTTGCACAAAAACCCAAAGTATATAGAGGCAGATTCTATCCTCAAATCCTCTGGCAAATCCCAAAGTGCTAGCACAAAGGAAAAATACAGCGCATTTGACTGCTCCTCCCACGCATTGCCACGCGAGCCTATGCCGTGCGTCTGCCTACGCGCACTCACACACATAGGAGCGTGCAAATCCCCCGCTTTTAGCCCTTGTAAGAGAAAGGTTTGCGTAGATTCTAAGCAGTCATAGATTTGTATATCCATTGAGTCCCTAATGCTTTTTGCGTGGCTTAAGTTTTTGCAAATGGCTTATGAAAGCCCCACACTTCCCGTGCCTTGCGTATAGATTCAGAATCTAGCGAGACAATCATCACGCCTTCATAATCCTGCAAACTATCCTCTATCTGCCCATACGCATTGACATACAAACTATCGCCATAAAAACTCCAACTACTCTCATCAATGAGCTCCGTCCCCACGCGATTAACCCGCAAAATCGCACAGGAATTTAAAAATGCGCGCATCTTACACAGAGATCGCCATCTCAGCAGAGAATCAAAGGTATTAGCACAGGGCACAATCAGCACATCATAGCACTCTGGCTTCATCGCGACAAAAAGCTCATCAAAATGCAGCTCAAACCCCGATAGTATGCCCACTTTTAAGCCCTCTCGCTCTATGCTTAGGGGCAGTTTTGGCTTCTTGTAATGTTTATTAGCAAAAAACGCGCGTTCATTCCAATGCTCAAAATCTATCAAACGCTGCTGGATAGAGAATCTAAAGCCCTGTGAATCTATGAGGGCGATTGTCTTATAAAATTTGCTTGAAAGCCTATTAGATGAGAGTTTAAGCGTGTAAGAATCCACCACAATGGGCGTGATGATCTCTAGCTTGTATTGCTTGGCAAAGCGCGTGAGATCTCGCAATATGCTGACATTGTGGCTTGCCACAAGCTGCGGCGAGGGTAGAGATCGCAAATGTCCAAAAAATGGCTCAAAGGTGTATTCTGGCAGGGCGACTAGCGACACGCCTTGTTTGGCGCAATTTTGGAAATACGATTCTAAATACAGAGGCGATTGCACCTTAGAAACCTGCAGGAGAGCTACACGCATTGCACGACCTTGTGAGAAAATAAGCGGGATTTTACTATTCTTAAGCTTAGAATTGCTTTGGCGACATTAACAATTCTTAAAGAGGGGTTGTGCTAGGATTGCGCGTTTTGGATTCTAAAAATTTAAGGAAAATGGCAATGGTAGAGCGATACGCACGCGAGAAAATGAAAAAGCTTTGGGATTTAGAGGCGAAATACTCCGCTTGGCTAGAGGTGGAAAAGGCGTTGGTTAAGGGCTGGAATGCTTTGGGGCTCATTCCAGATTCTGATTGTGAGAAAATCTGCAAAAACGCAAAATTCGATATTGCAAGAATTGATGAAATCGAGGCGGTAACCAAACACGATCTAATCGCCTTTACCACAAGTGTGGCAGAAAGCTTGGGCGAGGAGTCGCGGTGGTTTCATTATGGAATCACCTCAAGTGATACGATTGATACTGCCGTGGCATTGCAGATGAGGGATTCTCTACAAATCATCATCGAGGGCGTGAAAGGCTTGCAAGAGGCGATAAAAAAGAGGGCGTATGAGCATAAAGACACGCTTATGGTGGGGCGAAGCCACGGGATTCACGGCGAGCCTATTACCTTTGGGCTTGTGTGTGCGATATGGTATGATGAGATGAGCCGGCATTTGAGGGCATTAGAATCCACACTAGAAGTCATTAGCGTGGGCAAAATCAGCGGGGCTATGGGCAATCTAGCCCATACGCCCATAGAGCTAGAAGAGCTAGTGTGTAAAAACCTAGGGCTAAAGGCTGCCCCTGCGAGCAATCAAGTCATTCAAAGAGACAGATACGCTAGGCTTATCACGGATTTAGCCCTTTTGGCAAGTAGCTGTGAGAAAATCGCAGTAGAGATTCGGCATTTGCAACGCACAGAGGTGTATGAGGCGGAGGAGTATTTTAGCAAAGGACAAAAGGGTAGCTCTGCGATGCCCCACAAACGCAATCCCGTTTTATCTGAAAATATCACGGGGCTTTGTCGTGTGATACGAAGCTACGCCCTGCCTGCTATGGAGAATGTCGCGCTGTGGCACGAGAGGGATATTAGCCACTCTTCTGTGGAGCGATTTATCCTGCCAGATAGCTTTATTACGAGTGATTTTATGCTAGCACGCCTCACGGGGCTTATTGAAAATCTAGTCGTGTATCCCAAAAATATGCTAAAAAATCTCAATCTAACCGGGGGCTTGGTTTTCTCTCAAAGAATCCTCCTAGAGCTACCAAAATGCGGGGTGAGCCGCGAAGATGCGTATAAAATCGTGCAGAGAAATGCGATGAAAGTGTGGGAATCTCTGCAAAATGGCGAGGCAGCGGTAAATGAACGGGGAGAATCGCTATATCTGCAACATCTCTTGGCAGATTCTGAACTTGTGGGGCTTTTAAGCAGAGGTGGAGATTCTAAAGATTCTAAAAGCGTGGTGGATTCTAGCAAGGCAGAATCTAAAAGCGGCGAGGCGATAATCCGTGAGTGCTTTGACTTTGGCTACTATACCAAAAATGTAGATTCTATCTTTAAGCGAGTGTTTGGGGAATAGGGGTGGCACAAAGAAAAACCTCACAACAATCTCTCGATATAAAAATGCGCGAGTGCGCCTAAGCCCACAACACGCTTAGGATAGACACCATTCATCACACACAATCTCTCTTTTTGCGCAAAAACGCCATAATGCTCCCTAGCACATCGTCCCAATCCTTGCTTGGAGATTCTATGCGCTCTTTAGTATCATCGCTATGAGTAATCGTGATATTTTGCCCATAGTGCGCAATTTGCTTGAGCTTTAGCGCATTTGCTAGCACGCGGATTTTGATAAGCTCCAAAAAACTAAGCGTAAATGAATCTAGCTTGCCAAAGCGGTTTTCTATCTCGCCTTCTATCTCATACACATCGCTTAGATTCTCACATAGGCTCAATCGGCGATAGAGCTCAAGGCGTAGTTTGTCACTCCCCACAAGCTCAGGATTGATATACGCGCTTAGGTTAAGCTTCAAATCCACTTGCGCACTTTTTTGCACCCCAGAGCCGCTAAGCTGATTGATACACTCCTCTAGCATAGAGAGATACAAGCCATAGCCGATTTTTTTGATATGTCCGCTTTGGGCTTCCCCTAGGAGATTCCCACCACCGCGAATCTCCAAATCGTGATAGGCGAGATTTTCCCCACTGCCCAGATAAGAATTTTTCTCTAGCGCGCCCAGTCGCTTTTTTGCCTCCTCCCCCAGCGCACTCTCGCGCGCCACACACAGATAGCAAAACCCCTCCTTGCTCCCGCGCCCCACACGCCCGCGTAATTGGTGCAAATCCGCTATCCCAAAGCGATTTGCCTCCTCCACGATGATGGTATTGGCATTGGGCAGGTGCAAGCCAGATTCTACGATGCTTGTGCAAAGCAGCACATCAAGCTCTTTGCGCACAAATTCCGCCATCACTTCTTGGGATTTGCTATCCTCCACTTGAGAGTGCAGTATCCCTATGCGCAGCTTTGGCAGCAGCTCGTTTAGCTCTTTAGCCTTTTGCGCAATCCCCGCAATGTTGTTATACACATAAAACACCTGCCCACCGCGGCGCAACTCACGCAAGATAGCCTCGCGTATGATTTTTTCATCATAGATTTTAAGAAATGTCCGCACGCCCTTGCGCTCCATAGGCGGTGTGCGTAGCGCGCTAAAGCCCTTGATATGCGAGAGTGCCATATTGAGCGTGCGCGGGATTGGCGTGGCACTCATACTAAGGGTATGCACATTTTTGCATAACGCCTTCATCTTTTCTTTTTGCTTCACGCCAAATTTATGCTCCTCATCAATCACCACAAGCCCAAGCCTACTAAACTCTAGCCCCAAAAGCGCGTGCGTGCCTATCACCACATCAATCTCGCCATTTTTGAGCCCTGTATTTACACGATTTTTGTCCTTTGTGAATCTATCGACTTTGACTATGTGTATGGGCTTGCCATTTTCTTTGCTAAGCGCACCTAGCCGCTCCTGCAGGGTAGCAAAATGCTGCGTGGCAAGCAAAGTCGTAGGCACGATAAAGGCGCACTGATAGCCCTGCGCGATAAGTGCCACAATCGCGCTCATCGCCACTTCCGTTTTGCCAAAGCCCACATCACCGCTAAGCAGTCTATCCATCACGCGCCCAGATTCTAAATCGTCTAAAATCTCTCCGATGCTGCGCTCCTGATCCTCGGTGAGCGCGAAAGGACGGGATTTGTCAAAGGCATAGAGCAGTGCGCAATCACGCGTGATTTTCACACCCTCTAAGAGCGATCGTTGTGCCGCAAGCTCGATGATAGCCCCAGCGATCTCAAAAAGCTTCTTACGCACAGAATCTTTGAGCTTGCTAAAACTTCCCTTGCCAAGCTTATCCACAATAGGCAGTGTGCCAGAATCCGCCACATACCTATCGATCATATCCAGTCGCTCCACGGGTAGCAGCAGCTTATCCTCGCTCTGATAGGCAATCTCGATAAAATCCCGCACCACGCCAAGCACGCTCGTGCTCTTTAAGCCCTTAAACACTCCTATGCCATAATCCGTATGCACGACATATTCGCCCACATTGAGTTCATTGAGCTGCAGGCGCGAGCGTTTGGGCTTTTTGGCGCGCTTGGCGGTTTGGTTAAAGGACAAAATAAGCCATTGCTGGTGCAGGATATTGACATTTTGCGTGCCTAGGGCGACTTTGAGGCGTGCGAGATTCACATCTAGGGGCTCAAGCAGCCTTGGCGGCGTGCTACTACAATCAAGCCCATAGGATTTGAGCAAGGCGTAGTTTGGGGTAATGAGCGTGATCTCTCTGTCTTTGTGCAAAGCAAGGAGTGAGGGGAGCATATTGGGACTAAAGAGAATCCCCTCGCACACCTCGCTACGCGCAACAAGGGGCATTGCAAAGAGAGAATCTAAGCTAAGCGCAGAGGGCAGCTCCTCCTCTATACTATGGATTTCTTTAGCTTCCTCAAGCGCGCTTGGTGTGAGAAAGCACGGATAGGACGCGCTCAAATGCGCGCCCTTATCGCCCAAACGCCACAGCCAAGACGCGCCCATCTCTAGATGAGATTCACTCTCCCAAGGCGATTGCGTATCCGCCTCATCGCTCGCCTCGCTTAATTGCGCGCGCTCCTCCTGCACCCCAAAAAGCGCGATGGGGATTTCAAGGGAAGCAATCTCGGATTTTTGACTAAGCTGCGTGCTCACATCAAAAACGCGTATGCTCTCCACACTCTCATCAAAAAAGCAGATTCTATGTGGGCTAGCCTCATTTGGCAAAAATATATCCACAATCTCGCCGCGCAAGCTCATCTCCCCGGGCATCTCCACCACTTCCACGCTCTCATAGCCATAGCCTAGGAGCTTTTGGGCGAGTGTGTGGGGATCTATGGGCGTGGTTTTATCGATAGTGAAACTTTGGAGACATTCTGATTTGGGCAGCGGATAGAGGATACTTGAGATAGGAGCGCAGAGAATCTTTGGGCTCTGAGATTCATAAAACGCACGCAAAACCTGCAACAACTCAAGCAAATCCTCACGAAAGGGCGTGAGATCGTCGCCAAAATGCACGCGCACCTCGGGCAGCACAAAGGGCACAAAAGGGCTAAAATCTCTATGTGTGCGACAAAAATCTATCACTTCATAAGACGCCCTCGCCTCCTCATAGTCCTTGCAAACTACGATAAAGGCATTCTTAAAATCCTTTGTTTGCGCGCACTCTTGGGATAAAAGCGCGTAAATATCGCCCTGTATCAAATCCTAATCTTTCTTTTTGGAATCTAAGTCCTTGATACCATCTTTGCCTAAGAGTTCCCTTGGATTCTTACTATCGCGCACCTTGCTTTCACCGACAAACATACCTTTGCGCTCGACTACAAGCTCATTTGTGGTGATCGTCCCTTCAATGCGCCCCTGTGCTTTGAGCTCGAGGAAGTTTGAGACAGAATCCCCCATAAGCTTGCCCGCCACCACGAGCGCGTTGGCATTGATGACACCCCTCACCACGCCGCTTCTGCCTATCATCACCGTATCTTTAGAGTTGATAGTCCCCTCAAAATCACCATCGATATGCAGACGACACTCGATATTTATCTCCCCCTTTATTCTTGTGCCGCTGGCGATGATAGTGGCTCCTCCTGCGGAACTTGATCCATCAAGCTGTTTATTGTCGTTAGTAAAGATTGCCATGATACATTCCTTTCGTTTTCAAAGATTGATGAAAAATCACTCATCGTCCATTCGATGAAGTTTTTGGGATCTAAGACATTGCCCAAAAACCTCACCTCATAGTGCAAATGAGGACCCGTGCTAGCGCCACTATTGCCAGAATACGCTATTAGCTGCCCTTTTTTGACAAAACTGCCGTGTGCTACGACGATTTTATTAAGGTGCGCGTAATAGGTGCGAAATCCAAACGAGTGGTCGAGTTTAACCAAATTGCCAAAACCGCCGTTATAGCCCATTTGAGCAAACTCCACAACTCCATCTGCCGTCGCATACACCGGTGTGCCAATATCGGTAGCAAAATCTATCCCCGTGTGCAAGTGCTTGGTAAAATACAAGGGGTGGATTCTATAACCAAAGTCTGCAGATACGCGCTTGTAATAATCTAGCGGGTAGCCATTTGGCACAAACTTCATCACAAAAACCTTCTGCGCGCCCGTGAGCGAAGCCACATCTATACGCTCGCGCAAATCCTCTCTGATAGTATCTTGCGCGTCTTTAACCCCTATGATATTCTCCAAATCCTCTACCCTATCGCCCACGAGCCCAATCTCCTCGGATCGCTGCTCGATTTGGAAGTTGAGATAGGCGTTTTTTTCCTGTGTTTTTTGGTATTGCGCGAGGATTTTTTCATTGAGCACGGACATACTCGCGATTTCCTCTTTAAACGCTCGCACAGAAACAATCCCATAGACGATACACACTGCCAAAAAAATCAGCGCATACAAACCCACCTGCCGAAAGATGGAGTGTATATTAACATAGCGCGTCCTCTCCTGATCGGTTATCATCAATATCAGACGCTTATTAGTCATCAGAATCTACTCTATGCTCACTTTATTTGGGTTTGAATCCACCTGCGCAGTCCTATAAGTGTGAATCTGTGCAAGATCATCAAGCGCCCACACAAGACTTTTCCAATCAATCCTGTCTTTATTTTTGGTAACTGCATTAAAATTATCGAGATTCCATAACGCATAATCCATCGTGTGCAACGGCGTGCCCAAAAAGCGCAGCTCATACAAAAGCCCATCTTTTTTAGCACCACCACTCTGCCCGCTATAGCCGATAAGCTGCCCTTTTGCCACAAACTCGCCCTTTTGCACCACCATAGAATCTAAATGCGCGTATCTTGAGGTAAAGCCAAAAGAATGCGCTAGCTTGACATACACGCCATAGCTTCCGCTTCGTGAGTTGCCTACACTATCTACTATCCCATTTGCAGTCGCATACACCGGCGTGCCCCTTGGGACTTCATAGATCCAGGAGTGCGCTACACTCTGCTCTGTATCTTGTGTAGCCAACGCCTCCCAGCTATACCCACGCACCGGATCGCCATTAGGCATAATCTTTAGCACCATTTGCTTTTGCTCATCACTCAAAGTGTCCAAATCAATATCTTGCTCATCAACCTGCGTATCAAGGTTTTTGTGAATGCTCACGATTTTTTCTAGCTCGCTAATCTGCATATTTGCCTTTAAGAGCTCATTGGTTTTATACTCCACGCTGCGTGCTAGCTCGCTATTTTTTTCATAGAGCTCTTGGAATTGTTCCCTTGCCTTGTTTTTTTCGGCGATAATCTCATCAAGCTCCCCTACCAAAAACCTCACCATCACAAAATACACCACCAACGCCACTCCAAGCGCAAGCAACACATACAAAAGCACGCGTTTGATAATCTTATGCACGCTAAATTGCTTGAAAGTATCGCCATCGATGATGGAAATCGTTAGTTTGTTTTGCATAGCTCTCCTTCAAATATGTCCAAAAATCCAGCGACTACACTAAAAGATCCAAAAACCACATAATCTTGAGAATCTCTCATCTCTTCACGCACAAAATCCCTATAAACAATCCCCAAATCGCCTAGTATCGCCTCCAAATCACTGCGTGCAATCACACGAGGATTATCCACTAGGGGGAATATCCACACTTCTTGGATACAGGGCTTGAGCAATGCCAAAATATGCCGGACTGACTTATCAAAATAAGTATTATACACCAAAATCACGCGCCTTTGCCCAAAACTTTGCTCTATGACTGATTTTAGAGCCCTTGCACACTCCTCATTATGCCCCACATCAAGCAAAATATGAGGCCTAAGCCACTCACAACGCCCCCGCAAGTCAAGCACTGCGAGATTGCCACAATCCACCCTAAGCCCAAAAAAACGCCACACAAAGCTTGCCACCAAAAGATTTTGCGCCAAAAACTCCGCATACCCATAGCGTGCCACATACGCCCTATACGCCTGCCACCACTCATTTTCCTCTCTAGATTCTAGCCCAAAGCACGCACAAAACGCCTCAATCTGTGTGCATAGCTGCGCACTAGATTCTATAATCCCTAGCTCACACAATCTCGCGCCCCGCTCTTTAGCTATCGCGCGTGCTATGAGCGAGCTCTGTGCATAGGGCTGCGGGGCGAGCAGCACATTATCCCCCATAGCGCGGAGCTTAGTGCCCGCAATAGATTCTATATCCGCTCCCAAAAAGTCTTTGTGATCGACCCCAATAGGCGTAAAGACGCTCAAATGCGCCCTCAATACGCTTGTGGAGTCAAACTCCCCACCAAGTCCCGCCTCAAGCACCAAAAAATCGCATTCCTGCGCCAGATAAAGCCCCAAAAATGTCGCATACTCAAAATAACTCGCCTCGCACACAAACCCAAAGCGTTGCAAAGCCCTATGCGCCTCCTCTAGCTCCTCATCACTCACATCGCCACCATTACGATAAAACCGCTCCCTAAAGTGCCACAAATGCGGCGAGCTAAAATGCAGCACCCTATGCCCACATTGCAAAAGCCCAAGTGTGATAAATCTCCCCGTGCTTCCCTTGCCATTTGTGCCCAAAATATGGATTATCTTTAAATGCTCTAGCTTAAGCATAGGGGCGAGTTTGGCATAGATTCTATGAGCGCGCTTGGGATCAAAGGGCGCGTATTCTTGCCCTTTGGATTCTAAAAACTCCCAGAGACTTTGTGCGCACCAAAGGCCCTTAGAATCTACAGAATCTGGCTCCATCACATTCCTTCACACTTCTTTGATATAAGCCAAAAGATTGGTGAGTGTCTGCAAAAAATCGCTTGAGCGCGTGAAAAGCCGACCATCAAATTCTAAAATCTCATGGTGCTCTTTGTAAGAAAACACTTGCTCAGAGAGCTTATGACAAAAGTCATCAAAGGCGCGCTCTATCGCACTTAGATCGCCCTCTAGCAACAGATACAATACGCCATCTTTGGGCATAAACACATCGCGATTTTTACGCATAGATTCAAAATGGCGCAAAAACATCTGCTTTAGCATACGCACCTGCCTATCGTAGCCCTCTGTGCCAAAGGAGCGCGCAATCTGACGATGGTTAAACACACGAATGACACACAGCACGCCCTCACTCTCCTCAAAGACGCGCAAAGTCTGCTCCCATGCCGCACCAAAATCTTTGGTAAAAAAGTCCGCCTTATACGCACAGCCCACAGGGGAAAATTCTTGGGAGGGCTTAGAATCTTTTTGCAAAGAAGTCTTTGCGCCTAGATTCTGTGGATTTTGCAAATCCTTTAATGTGTGCAAATCTCGCGGATTTTGTGGCGCGTTTAGATTCTGTGATGAGCTAAAAAGTGCAATGATTTTTTCACAATAGGCTTGCGTAGTTGCCTGCAAGCTTTTGAGCAAGTCTTTGTGCAACATCTCAAATACAAAATCACTCGACTTTTTTTTAGATTCAGTATTAGCTTTAATGCCTAGCTGCGTGCTCACAGCCTCAAACAAGGCTTCGCCTATGTATTTTGCGATTTGCTCACACGCCTCTTTTTCGCGTTTAGAATCCTGCGCTATAGCCTGCGTAATAGCCCCACCTAGCTCGACGACATTGCTAGGATCTTGTGCAAGCCTATCCAAAAGCTCGGTGCGCTCATTTGCATGCACACCGCCTTCGCCCCCACGATTGCACAAAATTTCGCTTTTTAAGGCACTCATCGCAAGCATGGAGAGTGTGTGCAAAATATCCGTGTGTATGTGTGCATTATAGGCGTGTAGCCACGCTTCATAAAGCTCCTCTTGTCCTTGTAACGTGTGGAGCGAGCCGATTTTAAAAAGATAATCATACTTTTGGCGCATATTTGGAGAAAAAAGAGCGCGCACAAAGCGTAATAACACGACATTGAGCGCACCGCTTTTGCTTTGATTTTTGCTCTCTCTTGCGAGATCTTGTGGGGCGTAGCGTGCCGAGATTTTTTGTGCTAGTAGCCTTGCGCGCTCTTGCTCATCTAGGTTTTGTGTGAATTGGAGGGTTTCTAGGATGAGTTCTTTTAGAGATTGCATTTTATTTAGCACCAGATTTTTTAGATTCTGACTTTTTAGAATCTAGAGGCTTTTTAGATTCTAAAATCGCTTTAGATTCTGCCTCTTTGCGCGCATTTTCTTTTTTGCGCTTGTCCATATCCTCACGCGCGGCTTGGTAGGCGACTTGCGAGATAAATTTATCAAGTGCTTGCACAGTTGCGTTTGACACTGCGCCCAGCTTGGATTCTTCAATCAGCAATGCCGAGGTGGAGCTCGCCGCGTAGTCATAATACCCCGAGCTGCTTGCATTAAAGCTCGTGCCATTTTTATTGCGCACATTAAAGGACAAGCTCACCGTGGCGCGATAATGGCTCACAAAGCCGTTGTTGTCGTATGCCACAGGCGTGCTACTGACTGAAAGCACGCGCATATCGATGATTGTTTGGGCACTTTGTTTGGAAGCTAGGGAGTTGTTTAGACGCGTGAGCACCGCGAGATTTATCGCGTCTTTAGCGCCCACGGAGGCTTCAGGGAGCTGCGGATCCATCGTTATCTGCACATACACGCCCTCCCCAAAGACTTTATCGCTAAAGCTCGCCACGGGCACATACCCACAAGCCACAAAGAGCAACGCCACCAACGCCACAATATGCTTCATTACCTTAAGCTTTTACCACAAAATTCACGAGTTTCTTTGGCACCACGATTTCTTTGATAATCTCGCCGCTAAGCCATTTTGCCACGCTTTGTTTGCTAAGAGCTAGCAGCTCTTTATCATCTATATCCGTGCTCACCTCGATTTCTGCGCGCTTTTTGCCATTAACCGTGATAGCCATAAGTATCTCATCACTCCTAAGCGCGTCCGTATCAAGCGCGATGGGCGTGAAGTTTGAACGCCCAAAATACCTCTCGCTAAGCTCCCAACAGATATGGGGCACGATAGGCTCTAGGATATGCAGCAGGATAAAATACCCCTCGCTATACACCGCCTCATTGTCCTGCTCGCTAAGCGCGTTAAAGGCTTCCATACACGCTGCGATGAGTGTGTTAAACGCATAGCCAGATTGCTTTTTGCTAAAAATATCGTGAGATTTTTGCAGGGCTTCATAGACTTTTTTGCGCGCGAGCTTTTCTTGTTTAGTAAGCACGCTAGATTCTATAATAGGCAGGCTTGTGCAGGGTTTGAGACGCCCACTGCGCTCCCAAACGCGCTTTAAGAATCTAAACGCCCCCTCCACCGCGGCATCATTCCACTCTAGCTCACGCACAGGCGGTGCGGCAAAGAGCACAAAAAGCCGCGCCGTATCCGCACCATAGCGCGCGATAAGCTCATTTGGATTGACGACATTTCCCTTAGACTTGCTCATTTTCGCGCCATCTTTTAGCACCATACCTTGCGTGAGGAGATTGGCAAAGGGCTCACTCAGATTCACATAGCCCAAATCCCGCAATACTTTGGTAAAAAATCGCGCATAAAGCAAATGCAAAATCGCGTGCTCAATCCCGCCAATATACTCATCGACACTAAGCCAATAGGCTATATCCTCGCTCCTAAACGCACACTCTTCCCAATGCTCCCTAGACGTGGCATAGCGCAAAAAATACCAGCTTGACTGCACAAAAGTATCCATAGTATCACTCTCTCGCTGCGCGCTAGAGCCGCATTTAGGGCAACTGCACTGCTTCCATGTAGGGTGTTTGTCCAGTGGATTGCCCTCGCCATCAATGAGCACATCATCGGGCAAAAGCACGGGGAGATTCTCTATCTTTTCGGGCACTATGCCACATTGTGGGCAATGCACCATCGGGATGGGCGCACCCCAATACCGCTGCCTAGACACGCCCCAATCGCGCAATCGGTAGTTAATCACGCCCTTGCCTAGTTTGCGCTCCTCAAAATACGCGATGATTTGCTCACGCGCCTGCGCACCTTTAAGCCCGCTAAATGCGCCAGATTCTATAAGCTCGCCATCATCACAAAAGGGCAGTGAATCTAGTCCGGGCTTGAGCACGGGCTTAATGGGCAGGGCGTATTTTTGTGCAAACTCATAATCGCGCTCATCGTGTGCGGGCACCGCCATCACTGCTCCATTGGCGTATTCTATGAGCACAAAATTCGCCACCCAGATAGGTATCTCCTCGCCACTAAGGGGGTGGATAGCCCTAAGCCCTAGATCAAAGCCCTCTTTGTCCATCATCGAGCGTTCTTTAGCGGGGAATTTACGCACCTCTTCTATCTTGCGCACTTGTGCAGCATCCAACAATCCCCTTTGCAAAAGCGCATCCACTAGTGGGTGCTCGGGCGCGATCGCACAATAAGTAACGCCAAAAAGCGTATCACAACGCGTCGTAAAAACCTCAAAGCTCTCTATGCCTGTTTTTTGCTTAGAATCCTCACTCAAAGTAAAGGCAAAATTTAGCCCCTTAGATTTGCCTATCCAATTTTGCTGCATAGTCAGCACTTGACTTGCCCAATGCCCCTGCAAGGTTTGTAAGTCATCAAGGAGTTCTTGGGCATACTGCGTGATTTTGATATAGTATTGAAACATCTGCTTTTGCACCACGGGCGTATCGCACCGCCAGCATTTCCCCTCTATCACCTGCTCATTTGCTAGCACCGTCTGATCGTTTGGGCACCAATTCAGATACGCCTCTTTGCGGTAGATGAGCCCCTTTTCCCACATTTTGATAAAAAACTCTTGCTCCCAACGCGTATAGATAGGATCACAAGTCGCAAACTCCCTATCACGCGAGAAGCTCAGTCCCAAAGACGCGAGCTCGGCGCGCATTGTATCGATATTGGCATAAGTCCATTGCTTGGGGTGTGTTTTGTGCTTGATAGCGGCATTTTCGGCAGGCATACCAAAGGCATCCCAACCCATAGGGTGCAGGACATTAAAGCCATTGTGCCGATAATGGCGCGCGAGCGCATCGCCTATGCAGTAATTACGCACGTGCCCCATATGAATCGCACCGCTAGGATAGGGAAACATCGATAAAATGTATTTTTTGGGTAGCTCCCTGCTAGATTTTGGCTCAAACACCTTATGTTCTTGCCAAAATTTCTGCCATTTAGATTCTATAATTTTTGGTTCATACACACTCTCACACGCTTTCATCGCCTAACACTCCGAAGTTTTTGAGCCATTATAGCAGACAAAGCCTTTATTTAGCCAAAACCCTCACGCTTTGGCTTCTGGTGGCTGCTTGGAAGCTGTTATCATACATCGCCTCGGCATAAGCGGCTGGGAGCGTGTAATCCCCGGGCGTGATGGCATTTATCTTAGCAAACACCACCTGTGTGCTATTGCCATAAGGCATATCAAAAAACCACATAATCTTATCATCGCGTATATCAGTATAGCTCACTTCTCTGCCCTGCTTGGTGCGGATAAATTCTGGCAGCTCATCGTGGTTTAGGCGCAGATTCTCTATCTCCCACCCACTTGGCAGAGCCTGTGTGAGTGCGATATTGCTAATCCCGCCTATGCCGCTAGTATTGCCCACTCTAAGCACGATCCAAAAGCTACTCGCACTCTTTAGCTCGCTCACATCAAGTGCATTACCAAACTCATCATAAAACTCCCGCTTTATTTCTAACCCCCTAGAGCTTGGTTTGATACTCTCGCTCATAGGGATTCCCTCCCACGCATACGCGACATATAGGGGCGTTTTAGATTCTATAAATGCCTCGCCTTGATTGAGGCTAAAGCTAAGGCTTTGGGTGGATTCTGAAAAACTCTCTTTTTTGCCATTACGCTTGATAACGCCTTTGAGCTTGCCCTCTTCTTGCGCATTTTGCGTATTTGCAAGGCTCAAAAGTGCGTAGCCTGAATCTTGGGTTGAGAGCCATTTGCTAGATTCTAGCGCGGCTTTTATGCTATCAAACAACGCCTCGTGCGCGCCGCCATAGATGATTTTGTAGCTATCTAGTATCATCGCTTCATCGCGCAAAGGCGAGCCATAGCTATACGCGTAGTATTCCTTTGAGGCATTGACTTTCACACTCAAATCCCGCGTGATATTCTTTGCGATTTCCTCATAACCCGCCATCTTATACGCCGCGCCAAGCAGCCATTTGTCTGTGTTGCTAAGCCCACGCATACCACTCTCATACAAGGCATTCATCACCACGATTTCTGGCTCATTAGCAAGAGCTAGCAAAAAGAGTGGATACGCCTTGTAGCTTGCGTCCCTAGAGGATTTTACGAAGTTTTTCTCATACGCTAGCCAACCCCTATACACAGAATCTGGCACATAATAGCCAAGCTTTTTGGCCAATACCAAAAAATGCCCGGCATAGTGCGAGCCCCACTCGCTGGGCTGCGCTCCCCCCTGCCAATACGCAAAGCCCCCACTTGGCGTTACAAACCCACCTATGCGCGCAATGCCTGCATTGATGTTTTCTACAATCTCTTTTTTGTCGATGTCCTTAAATGTCCCAAATGCCTCGAGATAGAGCTGTGGCAGCACGCTTGAAGTCGTCTGCTCTATACACCCATAGGGATAATGCACCAGCCAACGCACACGATGATTGATATTTAGCAATGGATTGCTGCTAATAGTGATTGTCCCCTTGTTTGTGCCTTTGACAAAGTCCTGTGGCGCGACGATATGTAGCTCCTCATCACTTTTGAGATAATGCGAGCTCTGTGAGCTTATAAAAGGATTTATGGCTTTGATATCAATCTCGATGCTATCTGTCATCACTCCTTGTGCTGAATGCGCGCTTAGAGTGATTGTCTCCACGCCCACTTCATTTTGCACCTCCGCTTCAAAGACGATGTTTCGTGGCTTATTGCCATCAAAAACGATGTTTTGTGAATCTTGCTTAAACTTCACAATCCCCTTAGCACTGCTTATGCTTATTGTGGCATTTTTCACGCTCTCTTTGCTATCGGTGGCTTTGGTGACAAACACCTCAATAGGTATTTGGAATCTATCGCCCACTTTGAGCGCGCGCGGGATAGTAGGGAGCATCACCACAGGCGCGCTCACTTGGATATTTTTGGAGCTTGAGCCATAGAGCTTGCCGCTAGCTCCCACCACCATCACGCGCACACTGCCTATGTAGGTTGGCATTGTAAATCGTAATCTTACATTGCCCTTCTCATCAGTCTTGCTTGGGGCATTATAGAGCACCACGGGTTTAAATCTATTGGCATTTTCATCGCCCTTTTGCTTACTATAGCTTTGCAAATCCACGCCATCTCCACCGATTTTTAGAATCTTTTGCACCTTCCCAAGACTCCTGCCCACAATCAAATCATAGCTATCATAGATTCTAAGCCCAAGGGCGAGCTTGGCATAAAAATACTGCCACGGATTGGGTGTGGCAAAATCCGTGAGATTGAGCAAACCCTCATCGACAAGGGCAATCGTGTAGGTGGATTCTATGCCTTGCTTAGTAGAGAGGCTTATTGCAAACTCACTGCCGGGTGTCACCCTCTCTGGCGCGCTAATCTCATAGTCTAACCTTGAATCTCTCTTATCCACCATAAGCGGAATCACACCATAAAGCCGCATTAAGCGATCGTTGCTCACGCTCTCATAGTTTTGCAAAAACACCACGCTCACATAGACATTAGGACTCATATCCTCTGTGATGGGGATAGCTAGACTAGTTTGGTTAGGCTTAGTCTCCACCCAAAAGCGTTTGAGCACCTTATGCGCTTTGCTCACCACCACGAGTGCCTTGCCTTGTGCTGTGCTTTCAAAGCGCACATTTGCGCTCTCGCCCACGCCATAGCGTGCCTTATCGGATTCTATCTTTAGGGCTGTGATTTTTTGCGCACTTAGCGGCTCGCCCCAACCTGATGTATAAAACGATGTCCCGCTTAGCGCGCCACTCTCCTCATCGACAAACTCCACATAGACTTCCCCGCTCTGCTTTGCCTCATACTCAAACACCACGGGCTTATCACTGCTTATTAAACTCCCTTGGGCGAGAATCTTAGTGTTGCGATCGGTTTTGATAGAGCGCAGGTATTGTGCATAGGAGTCGTAATCCCACCACCACGAGTGTTGATTGTGGTAGATTGTATAAGAGACTTTGCGCCCTTTGATGAGCGTAGAATCCTCGCTTGAGACTACAACCACTGGCAGGGGGACTTTCGTGCCTGTCTCTATATAGCGATTTGCTAGAGGCTTTATACCCACAAAGCTATCAAGAAGCTTTATGGGTATCTTTTTGCGCGTAGCTACCACCCTGCCGTTGCTCTCATACACTTTAGCGATGAGTAAAGCCTCAAGATTGCTCTTAACCCCTTGGAGTGAATCTAGCCCGATACTGCCACTACCCACGCCGCTCTCATTTAGCGTGCCACTCACGCTATCGCTATGGCTAAAGTGCAAGCTGCTTGGCACGCCAAAGACATAATCACTAAAACGCTTGCTTTTAAACTCCAAAGGCTTGAAGTTTGCCACCACGCCATACTCTAGCTCTGAAGCGGGCGCGCCAAAGAGATATGCGCTCTGCAGCGTAAAATCCATCTGTGAATCTTGGCGCAAATCTAGTGAATCTGGCACCTGCAAATCGACTTTGAGGCGATTTGGTGCGACACTCTCTATGCTAAGCTCTTTTCTAAATACAGAATCTCCGATGTGCAAAATCGCTTCCCATACGCCTGTATCGGCGTTTTTGGGCGTTTTGATCTCGTAGTGATAAAATCCCTCGCCTCTAGATTCCATCATACGCTTATCGACAAATGCCTTGCCCCTTGGGGTTTTGAGCGTGAGCAATACCGGGTGGGCTGAATCTAGAGGCTTGTCGTTGTAGCGCACAATCGCATCGAGATAGATTGTATCCCCCGGTCTATGCACCCCACGATCGGCATAGACAAACGCCCTCATACCGCCCTCGCTCACCACGCCTTGTGTGTCAAAGCCATCAGTGCCTACAAGCGAGCTGCCTAGTTTGAGCACTGCGAGATCGCTCGTGTTTTGTGTGAGGAAATAAAGCGTGTTTTGCGTATCGACTTTAGAAAAAATTGCATCGCCATTGGCGTTTGTCGTTTTTGTCTCTACTACTTGATTTTTCTTATTGATCGCACTGATTTGCACGCCTGCTATGGGCGTATTTTTGGCAATATCTAGGGCGGTGATGACAAACTGCCTATCGAGATTCTGCCCCAAAAGCGCAGTGTTAGAAAAGATAAGATGTTTAGCAATCACCCCATATTTTCTAAAAAAATTATCCACGCGCCACTCGCTCATATCGCCAAAATCATAATCCACATTGTCCTTGCCAAACTCCAAGCTCACGACAAACACCCCGCTCAAATCGCGCAAGCCTTCAAAATCGAGCTCGTTTTGAATCCATTGGTTTTTGAGTGAATCTATGCTAAATTCCCTCTCTAGCACCTTATCGCCGATACGCTCCAAATCTAGCCCGCTTGAGCAGTGTTCATAATACTCCTCGTATTCCTCATCGTATGAGTTTTTGCATTCTCTAACCTGCGCGCTATTGCTTTGAGAATCTCCGATGAGATTGTTGTCATACAAAAACTGCGTGAGGTTGTTTGGGTAGATTCTAAAAAGCTTGAGTGTCACCTTTTTGACATTGACGGATTTAAAGGCGATTTTTTGTTTGCTGCGCGTGGGACAAACACCCCACTAGAGGCAAACGCGATACTAGGAGCTATCTCCCTAGCTGTGATATCAAAGCTTGCATCTTGCTTTAAACTCGCGCCATTGATAGACTTTAGCCCCTCTAACACCTTGATATTGTAATTTGTCGCGAAGTCAAACTTCCCACTTAGCACGATCACAGAGCCACTTTGTGAGGCGGTAAAATGGACATTTGGCGTTACTTGGATATAGCTTTTGAGATCAGGGGTTTTGGCAAGCTCTTGGGAAAAATGCACAATCACATTGGGCTGGGCGCTCTCCTCTGTGCTCTCTATACGCATCGCATACAAATCCGTGTTTTTGGGTAGTATAATCGTGCGCTCCTTAGTCTCGCCATCTGCGCCTAGGAGCTTTGAATCTAGTGTGAGTATGTAGTGCAAATCCTGCGTATTTGAGGGCGTGATCGGCTCTGAAGTGATGAGATAATCACTAGGATTGCTTTGTGTAAGAGACAGAGTGATATTTTTAGAATCTAGCTTGAGACTTAGGGCTTTTTTTAGAATCTCCATTGGGACAAACTGCGAAAGCTCGAGGTTTGCCACTAGCCTAGATTCACTGCCTTGCTGCCGCACGCCAAGATCGCTTAGAAAAAACTCCGTGGGCTTAGTTTTTACCTGCATTTTAATCGTCTTTAGCGGCGGCTCAAAACCCCGATCTTTGGCGATTTTGGCAAAATCAATGGCAATATCATAGCTCGTGTTTGGCGCAAGCTCTTTAGGGATAATCACAAGCGTCGTGCTATTGCTAAACCCATATTGCCACGCAGCGTCCTTGCCATTTACCTTAAACGCGCCCTCGGTGACAAACAATGTATCACTCACGCCTTTATAAAATCCCTCATTAAACTCCACGCGCAGCTTTGCATCTGTGCTAATCTCGCCCTGCGTGATAGAAAAGATCTTATCATCATTCCCACAGCCCCAAAACACAAATCCTAGCATCGCCACACACCACAACAACGCTCGCATTAGCGCACTCCTAAATAAGGCTTAAAGCCCAAGCAAGATTCTAAAGCCCCTAAATCACTAGGGATTCTAAAAATTATATTTTGTCGTTTCTTAGAATCTCTTTTGCTATCACAAGATTTAGGCTGCGGACTAAGGATTGCCCAAAAGTGGCAGGTTACGATTTTGCCTCTAACTCATAGATAAATATCAGGGTATCGCACTCCTCTCACTTTGATTTAAGCGATTTTTTATGATAATAAAGCAAGTAGCTTAACTACCAAAAACAACAATGTTTCGAGGAGGGTGCAGATGAAAAAAGCTTGTTTAAGCTTGGTTTTAGTGCTTGCAAGTGCGCAGGCATTTGATTATAAGGTAAGTGGCTCGGCGGAGACATTTACCAAATGGGGATTTAACAACATCACTCCCAATACAGATACAGGAGCAGCTCCCACAGACAGCTGGACATCGCTTTTTGCACAGCTTAATCTCAAGGCAGATTTGGGTGCGGGACTTGAATTTGGACTAGGTGGTAGCTTGGGAGGATTAGCATTTGATTCCACACAAAATGGGCCTACAAGCCTCAATGGCTCGCCGGTGCAAAGCTCATATTTTGGCTATAGTTGGGATAAAAATAAGGTGCAAAACTACATAATCCAAAACGCCTATTTGAGCTATGAGAATGGCTTCTTCTACTTCAAAGCTGGGCGGTATCAATCTGGCAAAGTCGGCGAGTATTTTAGCGGATACAACCAAGGTGCCGAGGGCTATGTGCAAACTGGTGCGTTCAAGCTTTGGGGCTTTTGGTCAAACCGCAGAGGATTTGCCTATAACCAATGGTTTAATGACTTCTATCGCGTGCATGGACTAAAAAAAGATATCTTTGGTGCAGGAATTGACTTTAGCTTTGGTGGGTTTAAAACCTCGATATTCTCTTATTATGTCGATAGCAAGGTAACCGCACCGGGTGTGAGCCTCACATACAATACCAATCCTAATTTTGAACTCTTAGGATTCCGCTCTCTAACTCGCGTGCGCACGCTATTCCCGCAGGCAAATGAGCATTATAGGGAGAACAATGTATCGGGACGGGATTGGGGCAGTATCAATGCTAGCTCCGCGACACTTTGGATCGATCAGCGATTTGATGTCGATAACTTCCACTTTGGCGTGGGTATCTACAAAAACTTTGGCAATGCTAATGAACTCATCGGACGCTATGGCAACCCCGTGCTATCTGTAGTGGATTTTTGGACTGGCGGTGCGTATGATATCGGACAAGCTCTTTCAGATATGATAGCCAAAGACGCCTTTAGCGGTTATGGCTATGTGGGCGCAGCCTATGGTGCGTTTAATTGGCAAATACTAGCACGCGCGACAAACTCTCCTAGGAGTGCGGAGCAAAGCGTGGCACTCAATCTAGGCTACAAAATCCGCGAGGATTTCAAGGTGGGTGGTAAAATCGAGTGGTTTAGCGATACTACCAAGGCGGGATACAATCCATTCGCAGGTGTGGGCGTAGGGAGCGCACTCGCCGCAAATCGCACTGATGATCGCAGTCATATATTCTTCTATATGGAACACACATTCTAATTACGCCTATACCCCCTCGTGGGGTATAGCTTAGAAGTATCTCACAAGCGATATTTTAACCATTAAGGAGTGAATGAATTATGTTATACACATTGTTTTTAATCGCGCTATGGCCTATCACGATTTTTGCATGCTACAAATTTATAATACTCAATATCAAAGAGACAGAGCACCGCGACAAAGAATTAAAAAATCGCGAAAATTTCTTAGATATGTAACTTTTTTTTCGTATAATCCGAGCGTTATATCAACTAAAGGAGCAATCAATGGGAAAGTATTTTGACTTAACAGAAGCTAATTTCGATGAGAAAACAGCAAAGGGTGTAGCACTTGTGGATTTTTGGGCACCATGGTGTGGTCCGTGCAAAATGTTCGCGCCGATAGTAGAGAAGCTTGCTGAAACTTTTGATGGCAAAGCCACAATCTGCAAAGTCAATACAGACGAAGAGGGCAACCTCGCAGCAAAATTTGGTATCCGCAGTATCCCAACTCTCATCTTTATGAAAGATGGGCAAGTGGTAGATACCATCATAGGAGCAGTGAGCGAATCCACAGTCACAGAGAAACTCAACTCTATGCTTTAATCTCTCTATTTTTAGAGAATCCTCGCCCTTTTAGGGCGCTCCAATCGTGCTTGTTTGAGCAACAAATTAAAGGAGAAGTGATGCTACAAAACCAGCACACAGCCAATCGTCATTATTCTTATGTCAAAGACAAACTCCAAAACGGCTTACAACGCTTTATCACTCACGAATCTTTTGGTGGTATTTTATTGGTATTTTGCGTGGTGCTAGCTATGGTGGTGGCGAACTCCTCGTATGCAAACCTGTATTTTTGGATTCAAAAATTTGAATTTGGCTTTTTCTTAGGGAGCTTTGAGCTCAAAATTGAATTATTGCATTTTGTCAATGATGTGTTGATGTCGTTTTTTTTCTTACTTGTGGGATTAGAGATGAAGCGTGAGATTCTCTATGGGGAACTTGCGGGATTTAAAAAAGTAAGCTTTTCAATTATGGCGGCTCTTGGTGGGATTGTTGTGCCCATTGCGCTGTATTTGTATTTCACTGCTGGCACACCCTATGAGAGAGGCTTTGGGGTGGCGATGAGCACCGATACGGCGTTTGCGCTCGGGGTGATTTTGCTCCTTGGCAATAGAGTGCCAAAAATCGTCAAAGTCTTTCTAGTAACCTTGGCAGTGGCTGACGACTTGGGGGCAATTAGCGTTATTGCGATTTTTTATTCCGAGCAGATTGATATGGCTTGGATTGCTATCTCTGTGCTACTTGTGGGGGCTCTGGGGTATTGCAACTACAGAGATACAAAATACCTTAGCTTGTATTTTCTCTTTGGAATCTTGCTGTGGATTAGCGTGTATTTTAGCGGCATTCATGTGACTATCGCCGCTGTGATCTTAGCCCTCACGATCCCGGGCAGGACGCAGCGTGTCAATAAAAAATATTTTCGCAATATGCTTTCAGAATTTGATCGTATCAAAATGATTACCAACGATGGTGCGGATATTTTGCATATCCAAGAGGGCGAGAAGCTAGGATTTTGGAAATCCACTTGGCGCAATGTCAAAAACTTTATGGTTTCCTCGGCTAGCACGCGTAGCATCAATATGGCAAAGGCTAGTGAGCTCGTGTATATTTTAGATAGCATAGGAGTGTATGCGCGCTACGCCCAAAATCCTCTTTTGCGCCTTGAGCACGCGCTGCAGCCGGTGTGTGCGTATTGTATCGTGCCTTTGTTTGCATTCATAAACGCCGGAGTGAGCGTGGATTCGCACATTGATCTTGGAATTGATGGCGTGATGATTGGCACGATTTTGGGACTTGTGATAGGCAAGCCCATTGGGATTTTTCTCTTTGCCTATCTTGGAGAGAAGTGCAATCTCTCTGTGCGTCCTGAGGGCTTATGCAACTTTCATATCCTTGCTGTTGGTGCAATCTCTGGCGTGGGATTTACTATGTCGATTTTTGTCGCAAATCTCGCGTATGGCGATGATGTGAGTGCTATCGATCTCTCTAAGATCTCCATTCTCATCGCCTCAAGTATCGCAGTCGTGCTTGGCATCATCTTAATGAGCTTAGCGACGCGCACCCCGCGCCAAAATGAAGAACAAGATTCACAAGACTTATAGGGAATTTTTTGATAGTAATATTTATTTACAATAATATTTTTATGCTATAATCTCCTCTCTTAATTTTCAATCCAAAAACTTTCATATCAGATGAGGAGAAAACAATGTATTTTAGGATTATTCCGGTATTGGTGGGCTTGGTATTTGCCTCCCAAAGCCTCGTGTGTGTGCCAACCCAAGAAAATACAGAATCTCAAACAACAAAATCCCAAACACTCAGCATATTGAGCACCACCACTAGCGATGAGAGAGGCTATACGCTCATAGAGCTTTTGGAAGCTGCCAAAAACAACCACAACCTCGAAGCCAAAGATATTGCGATATTGCAAGCAAAAGCAAACCAAGCTGCTGCAAAAAGGGAGTTTTTGCCCACGCTTGATGGGAGCTATTCATTCCAAGATACTAACAACACCTATCGCACGATGCAAACCCAAAGTGCCCAGCTTCAGGCAAAATGGGAGCTTTTTAGCGGACTCAAGACTTATAATAAAGTGCGGGAGAAAAACTCGCTTTATCGCTCAAGCATAGCCGATAGAGCAAACACCCAAGAGCAGATTTTTTTAAGCGTTATTGAGCAGTATTACACATATTTTTCTAACAAATCCCAAAAAGTAGCCCTAGAGCAGCAGCATAAGCAGCTTGAAGAAAACATTAAACGCACCGAAAAACTCTATCAAGCAGGGCTTACAACTATCGATGATGTAGAATCCTTGCGCGCAGAGATCCTCTCTACTGAGCACGATATGGCAAATATCGTGCTTGAAATGGAGCGCAACAAACTCATGCTCTCACTCCTCACTAATCTCGAGGTAAAAGAACTCTCGCGCATTACGATTAAAATGCCTACTTTCACACTCCAAAAACGCCAAGATCTCATCGCCCTTGAAGAGCAAGCAAATAGTGTGATGTATCAAGCCAAGCAAATCACCTATCTGCCCACAATTGCGCTTAGCGATACCTTTGCGTGGAATTATTTTGACACGGGCTCATACAGATCAAAACCCGCCCTAAATGATTTGTTTGCAAGCATAGGTGGCGGTGGCACTAGTGGCGTAGGTGCAGCGTATGGCAATCCAACCTTTATGCAGATGAGCTACCCACCAACCCAAAATGTTATCGGCGTGAGCGTGAATATGCGTCTGTTTGATTGGTTTAATCTCTCTAAACAAAAAGAAGCGGTGCGCTATGCGGCTATGCAGCGACAAAAGGAGCTCGCGTATAAAAAATACGAGCAGGAAAAAGACGAAAAACTCTATCGCAAGAGCATAGAAATCGCTGAGGCGAGGATAAAAAGCGCGGAGGCAGCGCTCAAATCCGCCTCTGTGTCTTTTGAAAATGTCGCGCGTCGATACGAAGCACAAGTACTCAACTTCTCGGATTATCTGCAATCCCTTAGCAGGAGATTTAGCGCAGAATCCACCTACACCCAAAGCCTCAATGACTATGAGATAGAAAAGGCGCGATATATCTATTATAGTGGGCAGCAAATAGAAGACTATATCGAGTAAGACAAAGGAGTGGTATGGGATTAAAAGTATGCGTGGCAAGCTTGCTGCTTGCCGCAGTGGCGTATGCAGAGGAAGTGTATGCGATTTTTAACGCACAAGCGATTAGAGATGCCAACCTTAGCCTAGGGAGCAGTGGGATTGTCACCAAAATCTATGTTGATGTGGGAAGCGAGGTCAAAGAAGGCGATATTCTCCTCACACTTTTTAACAAAGACCAAAGCGCGCAGGTGGATTCTATCCGTCAGACTTATCTCTTTAACAAAAAGCAATACGAGCGATACGAGCGATCCGGCGGGGCAGTGGATAAAAACACGCTCAATAAATACTACGCAGATTATAAGCGATATGAGGCAGATCTCGCCTATCAAGAGGCATTGCTTAGCAAAACCATTTTGCGCGCGCCATTTGATGGGATAATCGCCTCCAAAAATATCGAGCTTGGCGATGGCGTGGGGGCTAATAGCACGGAGCTTTTTCGGCTTATCAGCAAGGAAGTAAAAATCGTGCTAGAGTTTGACTTTAAATACATTAGCAAAGTCAAAGTGGGCGATACCTTTGAGTTTAGCGTCGATGGCATAGAATCTAAGCAAATAGCCGTGATTAATAAAATCTATCCCACTGCAAGCGAGAGCAACCGCAAAGTCAAAGCCGAAGCATTGGTGCAAAATATCGTGCCCGGGACCTTTGGCGATGGGTATATCAAAACCAAAAACTAGCGTGCATTTAAGGATTCACGATGTATAAGTTTGCCATTACGCGCCCGGTTTCTACGCTGATGTTTGCGCTAGCTGTGATGTTTTTTGGATTCTTAGCAGTGCTCAAGCTCCCCGTATCGCTTTTCCCAAACATTGACTTTCCTATCGTAACGGTTATCACGACTTATCAAGGCGCGAGCGCACAGACGGTGGAGACAAAAGTAACAGACAAGATAGAAGAAGCGGTGATGGGGATTGATGGGCTCAAAAAAGTGACCTCCTCAAGTGTGCGCAACACGAGTATTGTGATTATAGAGTTTCAGCTAGAAAAGGATCTCGATGTCGCGGTGGCAGATGTGCGCGATAAAATCGGCACGGTGCGCTTAGAAAGTGGGATAGATTCACCCTCTGTGCGCAAAGTCGATACGGGATCAGCTCCCGTGATCTCGCTATTTTTAACAAGCACCAAAGTGCCTCCATCTGAGATGATGAAGCACGCGGATAATGTCATCAAGCCAATGCTCCAAAAGATTAGCGGCGTGGGTGGCGTGGAGCTGCGCGGGTATAGAAAAAGACAGATTAGAATCTATCCTGATCCCACACTTATGAACAAATACGGGCTCACTTTCTCAAACATTGGGCGGCTTATAGGGCAAGAAAATGTCGAGATCGATGGCGGCAGGCTCGTTAGCACCACATACGAGTGGGCGCTTACTACTGATGCAAATAGCTATAGCATAGAGGATATGGGCGAGCTGCGCGTGGCTGATGGCGTGAGGCTCAAAGATATCGCTAGGATTGAGGATTCTATCGAGGAGGATAGGACTTATGCGAGCTATGACAAAACGCCCGGCGTGATCTTTGAAGTCCAAAAGATTTCTGGACAAAACGATATCAAAATCGCTGATTCGGTTAAAAAGGTGTTTCCCGAGATTTTAGCACTTAGTCAAGACTATGAAGTGCAGGTGTTTAAGGACACGACGCAATACATTAAAGATTCTGTAAATGATGTGAAGTTTGACTTGTTGCTTGGGGCGATTTTGGCGGTGGTTATCGTCTTTGTGTTTTTGCGCAGCGTGAGTATCACGATCGTGGCGGCGTTGAGCCTGCCTGTATCCATTATCGGGACTTTTGCGCTGATGAGCTATTTTGATCTCACACTAAATATGCTCACACTCCTTGCGCTCACGCTCGCGATTGGGATTATCATCGATGATGCGATTGTGGTGATTGAAAATATCCACAAAAAGTTAGAATCTGGGCTGCCCAAACGCGAAGCAGCGTATGAGGGCGTGCGTGAGATTGGCTTTGCCATCATTGCGATTTCTGCGATGCTGCTCTCGGTGTTTATCCCGGTAGGGACGATGAGCGGTATCGTGGGGCGATTCTTTCAGAGCTTTGGGATTACGGTGGCACTAGCCATCGGGCTCTCATACATCGTGGTTATCACCATAATCCCTATGCTAAGCTCCATCGTGGTGAGCCCACAACACTCGAGATTCTATCATTGGAGCGAGCCATTTTTTAGAAAGCTTGATGAGTGGTATGTGCGCACATTGCGCTTTGTGCTCTCACACAAGCTCGTCGTGCTACTTGCCGTGATTGGTGTGTTTGCAGGCTCGCTTTTTTTGGCGGGCAAGCTTGGCTTTGATTTTATGAAAAAGGAGGATAAGGGCGAATACAACGTCTTCCTAGAAGTTGCGCCGGGTATCAGTATGGAGGAGATGAAAAGGCGTGCAGGCGTGCTGCAAGATATTATCCTAGCGGATTCAAGCACGGAGTTTGCGACTTTGCAGATTGGCTACAATTCCCAAAAAAATATCTTCAAAGCCCAAATTTATACAAAAATGCTCGATCGTAAGGAGCGCACCAAGGAGCAAGGGCAGTTTGAGATAATGGACAAAATGCGTAGCCTCCTAGCCCAACAGAGTGCCGCAGAGGGTATGACGATCTCCATCGTGGAGGTTTCGGACTTTGGTGGCGGGGATAACTCGCCATTCCAAATCGCGATCCTAGCCCCAAATGATGAGCTCCTAAAGCAATCCCAAGAAAATCTCTACAAGCTTTTTGAGGAAAAGCTCGCGGGCAAAGTCGTGGGCGTGCATCTCAACAAAGCCGACGATCAGCCCGAGTATAGATTCCATATCGTGCGTGCCAATGCCAACAAATACGGCGTGAGCTCTGAGGAGATAGGCAATACCATTAGGGCGGCGTTTTCTGGGGAGTATCCCGTGGGGTATTACAAAGAGCGGGGCAAGGAATACGACATTACCGTGCGCGTGCCTGATGGCGATAGACGCGTGCTAGAGGATATCAAACGCTTGCAAGTCAAAAATGCCAAGGGCGAGCTGATGTTTTTGGAGGGACTAGTCAAAATCGAGAAGACGATGACGCCCTCAACCATCACGAGATTCAATAGGCAGCGCAGTATGAGCGTGTATGCCTCGCCCAACACAAACGCGGGCGTGAGCTTGGGCGATATTTTCCAAGTCGTGCTAGATCCTAGCAACAAATGGCTAGCCGAGGGTGCGAGCTACAAGCTGCAGGGCGAGGCTGAAAATATGCAAGAGACTATAGAGGCGTTTGTCGTGGCGATTTTGACGGCGATTGTGCTCATTTATCTAATTTTAGCGGCGTTGTATGAGAGCTTTTTGCAGCCTCTTATTATTATGATTACCTTGCCGCTTAGTTTTTCTGGGGCGTTTATCGCGCTCTTTCTCACAAACGAAACCTTTAGTATGTTCTCAATGCTAGGACTTATGCTGCTTATGGGTATGGTGGGCAAAAACGCGACTTTGCTCATCGATGTGGCAAACGAGAAGCGCAAGGAGGGTATGGAGATGATAGAGGCGCTCATCACTGCTGGCGAGCTGCGTCTGCGCCCGATTTTGATGACGACGATTGCGATGGTGTTTGGTATGCTGCCCTTAGCCATCGCAAATGGCGCGGGAGAGGCGATGAAAAATCCCATAGGCATTGCGATGATTGGCGGACTTATCGTCTCTATGCTGCTTTCATTGCTCATCGTGCCGGTGTTTTATCGATTTCTAGCCCCGCTTGATGATAGGATTCAAAAGTTGTATAAGCCAAAGGAGGGGGATAGATTCTAAGGGACTAAGCCCCACAATCTAGCTTTGTAGAATCTAAAATAATTTGCACAATCCACCGCTTCAAAAACCTTATGCGAGGCGTTGCCGATTTAAAATAATAGGGCGCGAGAGCGCAAGATCTAAGCAGAATCTAAGGATTTAGATCCTGCCATTTTTGCGGAGCAGCAATCAAATCAATATGTAGGTGCGATAGCACCAAGCACCCCTCGTCTGCTCGTGGGTTGGATTCTGAATCCATTTTAGATTCTATCTGTATTGTGGATTTTGCAGATTCTTTGATTGTTAGATTCTGTGTTTGTTCATTGTTCAGAATCTCTTGGGCTAGATTCTGTAAATGCCTTAGATTCTGAATCTGCTTTTGATTGCGTGCTCTCTACATTTGCTTTTGTAGATTCTGTAATCGTCTTTGAATCTGCTTTAGAATCTTTAGATTCTGTGCTTCCTAGAATCTCCGCGTTAGATTCTGTAGATTCTCTGTTTCTTAGAGTCGCATTCTCACGGATATTTTCTAATTTTTTAGAATCTCGTGTTTGCGCAAAAAGAAAAGGGGTTTATCCCCTCCCCGCTCCCCTTAGCCCCGAAAAAGCCGCCGCTGTTTTTGCTGCGCTTTGCTTGCAAGCCTTCGGCACGGCAAACGGGGAGAGTGCCTCGCTTATCCTTGTCTAGGCAAAAATCAGCGGTGGCACTGCTGCCACCTTTTTCCTGATTTTTGCCACCACGACAAGGGCGAGTGTCGGTTGGTGCTATCGCACCTACACATTGATTGGATTTTTGCTCCGCAAAAATGGCAGAATCTATCGGCATAGATTCTGCTCGGCTTGCGCTGACGCGCACACTATTTATATCATTTGGCAAAGCCTCGCACAAGTTTTTTGAAGTCGTGGATTCTGTGAGTTGATTAGATTCTAAAAAGCTAGATTCTAAATTTTGCTTTTGTGAATCTTTAGAATCTATGGAGTTAGATTCTGTATTTGAATCTGAAGTATTGAATCTTAGATTCTGTATTTTCCTTACATTCCATACTTGGCTTGCCCTCTTGGTGTGGTGTGGATTGTGTGGGGCTATCAACGCAAACAAAAAATTAGCCATTGCGGTGGTGCCTGTGGGGTTTTGAGCGAGTTTGGGGGTAGGAGTTGCTAGAGGGTGAGTGAGCCTCCCCAAACCCGCCAAATCTCTGCAATGACTAGCCGCTTTGGCTTAAGCGAGCGCGAGAGGCAAAAAGAGTCGCGCTCCCGCTCACAAGCTTGAGTTTCTACGATCAAGCCTGCTCAAACAAATCCGTGCTTAGGTATCGCTCCCCTGTATCACACAAAATCGTTACGATATTTTTGCCCGGATATTTTTTTGCCATTTCTTGCGCCGCCCAGAGGTTTGCGCCACTTGAGATGCCCACGAGCACGCCCTCGTTTTTGGCGATTTTGCGCGACTGCTCTGCCGCCCACTGCGCATCGACTTGCAGCACCTCATCGATGAGGCTCATATCCAAAGTCTCGGGGATAAATCCCGCGCCAATGCCCTGAATCTTGTGCGGTCCGGGCGCGCCGCCGCTAAGAACGGGCGAGTTTATAGGCTCCACGGCGATGATTTTCACATTCGGATTTCTCTCTCTCAGCACCGCTCCTACGCCGCTTAAGCTCCCGCCTGTCCCCACAGCACTCACAAACACATCGATTTTGCCCTCCATCGCTTCCCATATCTCCAGCGCGGTGGTTTGCCTGTGAATCTCGGGGTTGGCGGGGTTTTGGAATTGCTGCAGCACAAGCGAGTTTGGAATCTGCTCTTGGAGCTCTAGGGCGCGATTGACTGCCCCCTTCATTCCTTGCGTGGCGGGGGTTAGCTCTAGCTTCGCCCCAAAGGCACTAAGCAGCTTGCGTCGCTCGATACTCATAGATTCTGGCATTGTAAGGATTAGCTTAATCCCCTTGGCAGCGCACACGGCGGCTAGTCCGATACCCGTGTTGCCACTGGTTGGCTCGATGATAGTCGTCTGAGCATTGATTTTGCCCTCTTTGAGCGCGGATTCTATCATATTGAGCGCGATTCTGTCTTTGACGGAGCCGCTTGGGTTGAAAAACTCGCATTTGCCATAGATATTTGCCCCGCATTCTTTGGATAGGGACTTTATAAACAACAGAGGCGTGTTGCCGATAGTCTCACTGATGGATTGGATTACTTTCATTAAAATCTCCTTAAACTTTGTGATAACCCACACATTCTATGGCATTTTTGTATCAGATTTGTAAATGTATTTCCAAATAGACACTTCGCCTGTGCGCTAAAGTAACACTCAAAAGTAACAATACTAGAAAGCCTGCAAGAAAAATCTAAGATTGAAGTGTGATGGAGGCGCACCGCCCAATGGAGGAGGGGTCATTGGGAATCGGGCGATGCTTGATGTTTAGGGTATTAGTGCCATCAGACTTGGAGGGAGTCTCGGGGAAACACTAAAAATACACAAGCCTAATGTATCCCCATATCTTAAGCTTGCGGGGTGCATTATACAAAAAAATAGTAAAGAAAAGACAAAAAATTTTGAAACTTTTAGAATCTTAAGTTGGTTTATAGAAAGGGTATTCGATTAAGCGGCGTGCCTGACGCGATTACACCAAATAGCCTCTTAGATTCTGTAAAACTCTTTGTATGCACGCGAAGCGGAGCGAGTGGGGATTCACTCCCCACGAGCGATAACAAGTTTGCCCTAGCAAACTTGTATAAAATTAATAGAAAATACGCTAGCCCAAATCGCATTCCTTGCGCGGCTTATCCTAAAAGTTACACAAATTAAAGTTACGCAGTCCCGCACTAGATTCTATAATCGCACAAGGTGGGGCAGGATTGCTTTGAGATGAGAGCAACCACACATAAGCTACCCGCACACTCACATTTAAGAGCGACACAGCCCCGCTATTGCTTATGCACATTGAGTGCCGCGGGGGCTTGGATTGTAGGCATAAGCTCGATGGTATTGACATTGATATGGCTAGGGAGCGTAGCCACCCAAAAAATCGCCTCGGCTATATCTTCGGGCAAAAGCGGCTTAGTGCCCTCATACACGGCATTTGCGAGCTTTTCATCGCCTTTAAAGCGCACGAGTGAGAACTCACTCCCGCCCGATAGCCCGGGCTCGATATTGCTCACGCGGATATGCTTGTCGTATAAATCCGCGCGGAGATTGAGCGAAAACTGCCGCACAAACGCCTTTGTCGCGCCATACACATTGCCGCCCGGATAGGGGTATCGCCCCGCGATAGAGCCGATATTGATGATATGCCCCTTTTTACGCGCCACCATTTGGGGCAAAAGCAGCCGTGTCAGACGCACAAGCGCTAGCACATTTGTTTGTATCATTTCTTCCCAATCCGCGATATTTGCCTCATCCGCACTTTGCAATCCTAGCGCAAGCCCCGCATTATTGAGTAGCACATCGATTTGCTTAAAATCCTGCGCTAGATTTGCTAGGGCAGATTCTATGCGCACGGTATCGCACACATCACACGCGATGATTTGCGCGTTTTCCTCCCCGCCGAGCTCCTTTTGCAACTCCTCTAGCTTCTCAAGCCTACGCGCTAGCAAGATGACTTTATGCCCATTAGCGACAAATTTCCTCGCACTCGCCGCCCCAAATCCGACCGAAGCCCCCGTGATAAGAATTACCATTTGTAACCTCCTTGATTATTTAATGCAAGTTTGCTACAAGCAAACTTGTTATCGCTCGCGGAGAGTGAATCTCCGCTCGCTCCGCTGCGCGAACATACACTGCGTTTTTGGCAAGGTTATAGAATCTCTTAGTGTCAGCGCGTCAGGAACGCCCTTTGGCAATGGCACAGATTCTATAAACCCGACTAGATTCTATATTTTTTTTAGAGCTTAGATTCTGTCTTTGATTATTTTTAGAATCTCTCTTTGGATTTGCGCCTTGTAGATTCTGTGTGTGAGAATCTGTGAGGAATTGCGTAGATTCTGTGCCACTTGGACTCTGCGTGTATTTTAGAATCCACCTTGTTTAAATCTCAATCCTTTTTTCAATCCGTAAGGACAAATTTTAAAATTCTAAATCTAGATCCCAAAACGCCTTTGGTGGCTTAGATTCTATAAACCCAAGCCTACACCACACATTGCGCAAAGCTCCCAAAATACAGCTCCCCTGCCCTCTCTTGTGAAAGTCGCACAGAATCTATGCAAATATCAGCCGCGCTCACCACGCCGATTTCACGCACGCTTAGCCCCAAAGAGCGCGCCCTAGATTCTATCACAGCGCGATTTTGCGCCGCGACTTCTAGCACCACACAGCTTGGACTTTGGGCAAAGAGCAAATCCCACGATTTTAGCCCGCTTTGCACCCTCACGCCCTTGCCGCCCAAAAGTGCCATTTTGGCTAAAGCGATGGCAAGCCCGCCCTTGCCCACATCTTTGGCACTGACAATCGCGCCATTCTCCTCACAGAGCAGATCCCACAGCCGCGCTTCTTTTTGTAAATCTATGCGTGCCACCTCGCCATAGATTCTGCCCTCGCACAGCTTTTGTGCCACACTCCCGGCAAAATCCGCACCAATCTCGCCCACCAAAAGCAAGGCATTGCCCTCACTTTTAAGCGCGCTTGTGATCGTGTCTTTGGCATCGGGCACTATGCCCACGCTCACGATACTAGGACTTGGATAGATATCAATCCCATCGCTTTGGTTGTGCAGCGAGACATTGCCACTCACCACGGGCGTATTTAGCGCGCTGCAGGCTTGCTTTATCCCCTCACACACTTCCTTAAACTCCCACATCACTTCGGGATTATTTGGCGAGCCAAAATTGAGACAATCGCTAATCGCCTTTGGGCGCGCGCCTCTTGTGGCGCATTTGCGCCCTGCCCCAGCCACACTCAGCTTAGCACCCTCACGCGGATTGAGATAGCACGAGCGCACATCACAATACACATTCATCGCCAGCCCCACGCCATTTTCTTTGATACGCACCACGCTCGCATCGCATTTACCGCTATCCACGATGGTATTAGTTTGCACACTGCTATCATACTGACTATACACCCATTTTTTATCGCTGATATCCACGCTAGAGAGGAGTTTTTCAAACACCTCCTGCGCGCCTAGCTCCGTGCGCAAGCCTTGTGCCCTCTCGCCCTCGCGCTTAGCCTCCCTCACTTCCCTATCAAGCGTTGGCGCGCTATTGCTAAGCTCATCTATGGGGATTTGTGCGCATTTTTGCCCATACCAAAAGAGCTCCATCACGCCGCTATCAGTCACTTCCCCTATTACCGCGACATCTAGCTCCCATTTTTCAAAGATTTCTATCACTTTTTGCTCATAGCCCTTTTTGGCACAAATTAGCATTCTCTCTTGGGATTCGCTAAGCATTAGCTCGTAGGGATTCATACCGCTCTCGCGCATTGGGACTTTATCGAGATCTAGGCGCATACCGCTGCCGCTTTTTGCCGCCATCTCAAAGCTCGAGCTCGTGAGCCCCGCTGCGCCCATATCCTGAATCCCCACGATATAATCCTTTGCAAAAAGCTCCAAACACGCCTCTAACAGCAGCTTTTCGGCAAATGGATCGCCCACTTGCACCGTGGGGCGCAATGCCTTAGAATCTGAGCTAAAGCTATCGCTACTCATCACTGCCCCGCCCAAGCCATCACGCCCGGTTTTGCTCCCCACATACATCACGGGATTGCCCACGCCCTCGGCTTTTGCATAAAAAATCTCTTGCTTTTTTGCCACGCCTAGACAAAAGGCATTGACTAAAATATTGCCGTTATAGCTAGATTCAAAGCTCATTTCCCCGCCGATGGTGGGCACGCCCATACAATTCCCATAGCCGCCTATGCCCTCAACCACGCCGCGTAGCAGATAGCGGTGCTTCTTACCCAGCGCGCCCTTGTCCTCGATATCGCCAAATCGTATAGAATCAAGGCTAGCTATCGGACGCGCACCCATCGTAAAAATATCGCGCATAATCCCGCCCACGCCCGTAGCGGCTCCTGCGTATGGCTCGATGAAGCTGGGGTGGTTGTGAGATTCTATCTTAAAAACCGCGGCATAGCCCCCGCCAATGTCTATCACGCCAGCATTCTCGCCCGGTCCCTGTATCACCCAAGGAGCCTGTGTGGGGAAGCCACGCAAGTATTTTTTGCTCGATTTGTAGCTGCAATGCTCGCTCCACATAGCCGAAAAAATCCCTATCTCTATGAGGTTTGGCACACGCCCTAGAATCCGCACGATGGCCTCATAATCCTGCTCGCTCAATTTGTGTGAATCTAAGATAGATTCTCGCTCATTTTCCTGTATGGGCGCACTCAAAGCCTCAATATCACGCATATTTTCTCCTTGTAGATTCTATGAAAATCAAAGCGAAATAAAGTCCGGGATTGTAGCACACAAACACTTGGGCTACCATAAGCGCGTTGCAATTTTGTGCTACAATGCGCGCCTAATTTTCACACCTAGCCACAAGGGCTAATCACAAGGACTAATGTATGCAAGAGAGGGCTTTACACATCTCGCTTCAGGACATAGAGCAAGTCGCGGGGTTTTTTCACATCGTGCATCACATACCCGGCAGGATCCGCATCCGCGCTAATCTCTCCGCCCTACCCGCTGCCAAAAAATGGGCGCAAACCACGCCGCTACGAGAGTTTCTCCCAGATTCACACAGCACACAAGAGATTATCTTCGCACTCCTAAAGCACATACCAGCGATAGAGGATATTAAGGTAAATGCGATTGTGGGGAGTGCCACTATCCGCTACGACAAGGCACGCTTTGAGCCAAGCCTATGGGAGTCGTGGGTGAAAAAAGAAAATCTCCAAGCACTCCAAGATACATTTAACAAACTCCTCAATGTATGAATCTTGTAAGAAAGTCCGATGAGTGCGCGCATACACGATGATTTACTTGCCTTTGTCCTGCACACAAGAGCGCGGGGCGTGGGCTTGTATGAGTTTTTAACACAGCATTTTTACACAGACAAGAGGGCGCAGGCACTAGCGTCACTTATCACACAAGAGCACGCTTTGCTTGAGCAAGCCTCTAGTCTCTATCCACAAAATGCCTTGTGCGAGGGAGACTATCACGATTTGCACGCATTACAAAATCTAGTGCCACAGCAGTATATCCTGCCCGATATTGCGGCACTTTGTGAGGAGATTTGTGCGCATAATTTTGATTTGACACAAAGCCTCTGTATCGCGCTAGGTATGGAAACAAACCATATCCATATATGCGATATTTTGCTCCAATCACAAGAGCTAGCACAAGATTCTCCCCGAGATTCTTATCTGGATATGCTCTATCGCCTTGAGGCACTAAGCTACAACCACCACATACCGCTTTTGCGCTCACTGCTTAGTGAGGATTCTCACTCGCCGCTCTCTAGCCTCCAAGCACTGCTAGGGCAGCAAAAGCTCACAGAGATTCTAACCCCTCTACAAGCCTCCATCAAGGAGACTAAAAATATCGTGCAAAAACTCCAAGATGGGCAAATCTCCCATCAGGAATTGACACAATTTTTAGAAAAAATTAATTTTTCTCTTATTGGTGGGGGCATTTTAGGGAGTTTTTGTGCTATTATTGCGGGCAAAATTTTGCACACAAACAAGGAGTAACTTATGGCATTACCATTTCTCGCAGGACTGATTTTGGGCGGAGGCGCTGTGTTTGCCTACAACAATCGAGCAAAAATCTCTAAGTCATTGCAAGACGCAGCCAAAGACATAGAGATAAAAAAACCGGGCAGAAGAGGTAGGAAACCAGCCCAAGCACTCGTATCTGAAGCAGAAGCGACAAAACAAGTAACAAAAACTAGAAAACCTAGAAAACCTCGCGCAAAACGCGCAACAAGCACTACGACAAGCACCACAGAGACACCAATCTTAACACCGCTAGCCTCCATAACTGAAACCAACATTTAAGAGCCCCTATGATAATCGATACAGGTATGCCCAGATCGCTCAATGCCCACGCTGTGAGCGGTGCAGCGGCGGGACTCATAGCAGCGGGGATTAGCAACTATCAGCAGTATAAAAAGGGAGAGATTTCCAAACCACAAGCCCTAGGCAATACGATAAAAAGCACGGCACAGGGTGCGTTGCTCGGGATTTGCACCATCGGCATAGCCAACGCGCTTGGTAGCCCCAAGGCTGCGCTAAGCAATGTTTTGGAATCTAGTGCCTACCTGCTGGTGGGTGTAGCCGGAAGCTACGCGCTTGAAAATATAGATTTTTCACAATTTTTTACTCAAGGAGCTTTAAATGACAACAAACACGACAAATGACAATCTCGACAATCTCCATTCCGTGCAGGACAATCCCTATATCAATCAGCCAAAGACGGATACAAACGCGACAAACACCACAAACACCACAAACCAAAGCACCAACGCTCAGAATCTTTTCGCCTCTTTTTTCAATAGTGGCAACACCCAGCAAGACTTCCTAAAAGGCGCGCTTATCGGGGCAGTGGCGACATTTATCCTCACTAATGAGGACGCACAAAAGGCGATTTTTAAAGGATTTGCCAAGCTCTCTAGTCTCTTTGAGATGGGCATAGAGGAGTTAAAAGAGCGGTATGAGGACGCCAAGGCGGAAGTGGATTCTCATAAAGAATAGCTAGATTTCTATGCCAAAGCTTGCTCTTAACCTTATCCATCACACGCCTGCTCGTGCGCGCTTTGCGTATGTATGCCCCGAGGGTAGCACGATACAAGCCCTTATCTTGCGTGTGGAGCTAGAGAAACTCCCCTCTATCACAAGCGTGCGGATTAATGACATATTGCATAATATCATCATCACCTACCACGGCAGCCTTGAGAGGATAAAACGAGAGATTTTTGCGATTTTACAAAACCTCATCACGCTATCAAACAAAAAAGCCTCTGAGGATAGCTACCTCGCCCTGCGTGGCGAGATACCTAGCTCTGTGGAAGTCGTGCGCTCGGCTACGGCGTTAGTGAGCGAGTCGCTTTTGCCCGCCAATCCCCTCAAATCCGTATTTTCCTTTATCGCTTGTGCCCCCATCCTCACAAGCGGCATAAAGGAGATTTTTACCCAAGGTATCACTTCACGCGTCTTAGAATCTATGGCGATAGCCATATCACTGTATCGGCAGGATTATCGCACGGCAAACTCCACGAATTTTATGCTCACTCTTGGCGAATACATAGAAGAGATGTCTATGTATAAAAGCGATGATTTATTAAAAGAGCTTAGCAAGCCCCAAGGTGGCGATGCGTGGGTGGAAAAGTATATAAATGATAAAACCGAGCTCGTATTAGTGCCTAGTAGCCAAATACAAGTGGGGGATATCGTAGTCGTGGGCGCGGGGCAGACAATCCTCATCGATGGGCATATCGTCTCTGGAGAAGCCTTAGTCAATCAAATCTCAATGACGGGCGAAGCCACGCCCGTACATCGCGCTCGCGGAGATAGGGTGCTCTCTGGCACGATCGTGCAGGAGGGCAAAATCAAGATTTGGGCGGAGAGCGTGGCCGAGCAGACAGCCACAGCGCGCATTAGAGAATATATCCAAACAACGCTCTCACAAAAATCCTCAATCCAACTTAGTGCTTCACAAATGGCGGACAAGCTCGTGCCCATCACACTTGGGCTTGCGATTATCTCATATGTCTTTAGTCGTGATCTCACGCGCGTCGCCTCTGTGTTGCAAGCCGATTATTCCTGTGCGCTCAAGCTCGCCACGCCCGTGGCGTTTAAATCCACGATTTCCAACGCCGGCAAAAACGGCATCATCATCAAAGGTGCAAAAAGCCTTGAAACCCTCAACCAAGCGCAAGTGTTCGTGTTTGACAAAACCGGGACGCTCACAAATGGCGAGCTAGAAGTGGTGGAGGTGCATTCCTTCAATCCCGCGTGGCACACAGATGAGATTCTCAATCTCTCAGCAAGCATTGAAGAGCATTATTTCCACCCCGTGGCGGAAGCTGTGGTGCGCGCAGCGAGGGAGCGGGAGTTTATCCATATGCACCACGATGAGGTTACCTTTATCGTCGCGCACGGGGTAAAGAGCCAAATCAATGGCAAGGAAGTGCTCATTGGCAATCGCCATTTTCTAGAGGACGATGAGGGTGTGGATATGAGTGCGCACGATGCAGAGATTGCGAGGCTACTAGATTCTGGGCACACGCCGCTTTTCATCGGATATGACAAAGAGCTCCTCGCAGTCATTATGCTCAAAGACACCTTGCGCCACAATGCCAAGCAAGCCATAGCGCGCCTGCGCAAATACGGCGTGCAGGAGATAGTTATGCTCACAGGCGATGGATACCAAAAGGCTAAAGAGATTGCAGACTCGCTTGGGATTGATAGATTCTATGCGGAGTTGCTGCCCACACAAAAGGCAGAGATTTTAGAATCCATTATGAGCGAGGGAGAAAAGGTGGCGTTTGTGGGCGATGGGATCAACGACGCGCCCGCGCTCATCAAGGCAGATAGCGGCATAGGTATGCACAAGGGCGCGGATATCGCAAAAGCAAGCGCAGATATCGTGCTGCTTAGAGACGATATAGAAGCCGTAGCAGATGTCAAAGAATACGCAATGCAATGCCTTGCAAAAGTGCGCAAAAACTTCATCATCACCGTGGTTACCAATAGCGTGATTTTGGCTTCAGCCACCTTTGGCAGGCTTTCGCCGATACAGACGGCATTTTTGCACAATGGCACGACTATTTTCTTGCTTCTTAACGCCCTGCGACCTATCACACTTAAAAAGCAAAAGGAGAATTATGAAACTCAAAAAACTAGAATCTAAGCGAGAGCTAGCAAAAGTCGGTATGACTGCGTCTATGGCACTTTGTGTCGGTAGTGCGTTTTTTATGAAAAACAAAGGCGCGAAGAATCTACATATCCTTTCAGGCATAGCGTTGGTGGGCTTTAGTATCTGGCATCATAGCTTGTATAACAAAAAATAATGAATCTTAACGCTCTCTCGCTCTTAGAGAGACTCATAAGCTATCCGAGCATAACGCCTAAGGAATGCGGGATATACGCGCTAGTGGAAAAGATTTTCGCACAAGCTTTAGGCGAGAATGCACTTGAAGTCATCACGCAAGAAAGAGAGGGCGTGAAAAATCTCTTTTTATACACGCCACGCAAGGCGCAGCGGCATTTGTGCTTTGCTGGGCATATCGATGTCGTCCCGCCGGGCGAGGGCTGGAGCAGCGATCCCTTTACCCCCGCACACAGAGATGGCTATCTCTATGGGCGTGGCGCGCAGGATATGAAAAGTGGCGTGAGTGCGTTTGTGTGTGCGGTGCGGGATTTCCTAGTGCGCAATCCTAGTGCGACACAGGATTTGCAAATCTCGCTTTTGCTCACAAGCGATGAGGAGGGCGAGGGGGCTTATGGCACGCGATATATGCTAGATGAGTTAGAATCTAGAGGGCTGCTGCCCACTATGGCGATCGTGGCTGAACCCACCGCACACGCAGTTTGTGGCGATGTGATAAAAGTGGGGCGGCGCGGCAGTATCAATGGCAAAATCACGATTTTTGGCAAGCAAGGGCACGTCGCCTATCCCCAAAACTGCATCAATCCCACCGAGCTTTTGGGCGCGCGGCTAGGCGAGCTCGCTGGTGTGAATCTTGACAAAGGCGATGCGCATTTTGAGCCAAGCAAGCTCGTGATCACCGATATACGCGGCGGTATGGAAGTTGTGAATGTGACGCCAAATGAGCTAAAAATCCTCTTTAATGTGCGCAATTCCCCACAAACCACAAAAGAAGATGTCCGGTCCTATGTGCGCAAGGTGCTAGAGGGGCTAGACTTCACGCTTGAGCTTAGGCAGAGCTCAGTGGGGTTTTTGAGCGATTCATCGCTTGTGGCGATGATGAGCGCGTGTATAGAATCTGTGTGTGGGCGCGCCCCGGAGCTTAGCACGAGCGGGGGCACGAGCGATGCGAGATTCTTTGGTGCTAGGGGCATACCGGTGGTAGAAGTGGGCGTGCCAAATGACAAAATTCACGCCATGGATGAGCGCGTCAGGCCCCAAGATGTGCAGAGGCTCTGTGAGATTTTCACACGCTTTTTGGAGCAAGTTAGCAGGGGTATTGCTTGATACGGGTTTGCTAGGGCAAGCTCGTGTATCGGGGTGTGAGGCAGATCCCTTGCCGCTGCGTTGGTGCCGCCACCTCATTGACGCCACTTGGGCTAGCACCTTTTCTATAATTTTTATGCAAGTTTGTTTCACAAACTTGATACCGCTTCGTGGCAAGTGAATTGCCACTCGCTCCGCTTACGCGTTCATACACGGCGTTTTTTAGCAAGATTATAGAATCTTTTAGTGTAATCGCGTCAGGAACGCCACTTGGGCTAGCACCTTTTCTATAAACCAAATTAGATTCTATCAAAAAGAAAACGCGTTAGAGAATCTAAGCAAATCACACAATCCCCTACTTCAAAAACCTTGTGCAAGGCTTTGCCAAATATCAATAATAGTGCGTGCGGTAGCACGAGGCCTAGCAGCGCAAAAATCAAATGTGTAGCACGCAAGTGCATACCGACACTCGCCCTTGTCGTGCGTGGCACTCCTGCCAAAAGATACACTTTGTGGCTGCACAAAAGAGCCAACGGGTTGCAAGTAAAGCGCAGCAAAAAAGTGGCGGCTTTTTCGGGGCTTTAGAAGCGGGGAGAGGGGAATACTCCTTTTTGCGAAAAAACAAAACAATACACAGAATCTAGAAAGCATTCGTGAGAACACAACTCTAAGAAACTTAGAATTTACAAAATCTAGCGCGGAGATTCTAAGAAATAAGCAAATACAGAATCTAAGCAGCATAGAATCTGTGCAATTCCTCACAGATTCTCGCACACAGGATCTAGGATGCGCAGAAGTCTAAAAGATACACAAATGCAGAATCTAAGCCTAAAAAAAATTGCAGAATTTACAACACAGAATCCAAACAATCTAGAATCTAGAGCGGATTCAGATTCTAAGGAAAGCTTAGATTCTAGTCTTTCAGATTCTAAGCAACTTACAGAATCTACTACTTCAAAAAATCCTAGCGAGGCTTTGCCAAATAAGATAAATAGTGCGTGCGACAGCACGAGCCGACTCAAACCCACCAAGATTCTAAAAAATCACGCAAGATTCTCACAAAATGCCTCTTTTTAAGTTTCTTATAAGGGGGGGGGGATAGAACGGCGAGGTTTTTATTTTTTGGATTTTGTGGAATTAATTCAGGGATTTAAAAGATAAGGCGACAATTTAACTAAGGAGTTTTGATGAAAAAATTTATGACAAGCGGGGCAGTGGCTCTAGTGCTAAGCAGTGGCGTGATGGCAGAAGAGAGCGGTGCGTTTGTGGGGCTAGATCTCGGACTTACAAGCCTTAATAAAATGACATATGAGAACAGTGGCGGGAATAGTGGGACTTATGCGTTTGGTAACCTCCGCTATGGGCTTGTGGGTGGATACAAGTGGTTTTTTAGCGAGAATATTGGACTAAGGGCGTATGTGGCACTCAATAATGGGGCAAATTACCTACAAACTGCGGATGCGCGTAGCGGCAATCAATTCAACTCGCTTTTTGTCAATGCTAATGTGGATTTTCTCAATACCTTTTATAATAGCGAGCAAGTCTCTGCTGGCTGGTTTGCTGGACTCTCTCTTGGAGCGGGGATTCACAGCGGTGGTGCTGTGAAGATTATCACACAATCTTCTAATCTCTCTAATGTCTCTGGCTTTGATTTGGGTATCAATCTCGGCCTTCGCACACTCTTTGGCAAGCACCATGGGATAGAGTTTTTCACACGATTTGGTGTGATTGGTGCGAGTGCTAGGGCCGAGTATCCCAACAACTCCAAAACCGATATGAGCACCAACCAAATCTACAACGCTGGGATAAGATACACTTATAACTTCTAGCTATCTCTGCGCAATGCCTCTTTTGGAGGCGTGGTGGATTGTGTGCTGCTTAGATTCTGTGATTGTTTTAGAATCTGTCTTATATAAGTCTTAGTTGTGTGTTTGTGAATCTGTGGGGAGATTTGTAGATTCTATATTGCTTAGATTCTGCGCTGTGGATTGTGCAAACTTTGTGCCACTAAGATTCTGTCCTTGCTCGTTTTTTAGAATCTCTTTAGATTCTGAATCTGCACGAGATTCTGCGATTATTTTAGAATTTGTGGGATTAGGTTGTGAATGTGAAACCAAATTTTGATTGTGTAAATGCCTAGATTCTGACTTGCTTATTTTTAGAAATGTTGTTTGCGTGGGTTGCGTGATTATTGCTAAATCTGTGGGTTGGATCCTGCCTTTTAGAGACACACGAGCTTGCACGCGTAGCCCTTTGTTTTTAGTCCCAAATCCAGTCGTGTGTGCAGAGATTCTCTCTCCTCGCGTGTGTAGCCTTCCTCTGTGCTCTCAAAGTAGAGCGCGAGCGTGCAGTCTGTGGAATACTCGCGCGGTGCGGGACAATACTCAAAGACTAGCCCAAACTCCCTAAAGCTCGGGCTGCTTAGGATTCTCCCCACTTCAAACGCCTCGCTTGTGCTCTGAAAAATGCAATACCCGCGAAAAACCATCGCGCCTAGCCGATGAACATAATCGCCACGCCCGTGCCTACCTGCATACCCTCGGTGGCATAGATTTCCTTGACTACGCCATCTACGGCGGCGAGCACCTCGTTTTCCATTTTCATCGCCTCCACGATAGCGAGCGTATCGCCCACTTTCACGCTATCGCCCTGCTTGACTTTGATTTTGGTAAGCGTGCCGGGCATTGGGCTTTGTGCGTGTCCCACGCCCGTGGCTTGCGGCAGTCCGGTGCGCGTGGCTTTGTGCTCTTGTGAATCTTTAGCACTCGTATCATTGAGATTTTCGACATACACTTCCCTAAGCTCCCCATCGATACGCATAAAAAACGGGCGCACGCCCTCATTTTTCTCCCCACTGCCTTCAATCTTGATAATATACTGCTCGCCATTGACGGTAATTGCGAATTCTTTGGGGAGTTTATCCACACCCCTATCTTCAAAATTCTCTAGCACTTCTGGTTGGAGGTTGTTTTGGTTGCGCTCCTGTAGGAAGATTTTGGCGATATTGCCAAAAATGGCGTATGAGATCACATCCGTGGGGCTTTTGGCAAATTCTTTAGATTCTGTGCGTGCTTGCTCTAGCTCGGGGGCTAGCAAATCCGCAGGGCGCACATTGACTGGCTTTTCATTGCCGAGCACCTTTGTGATGAGCTCTTTGGAGATGGGTGCGGGGGTTTTACCATAGAGTCCTTTGATGATATTGCGCGTTTCTGTCGTGATTGTCTTATACCGCTCGCCCATTAGGACATTGAGCACTGCCTGCGTGCCTACGATCTGGCTAGAGGGCGTCACGAGCGGGACAAACCCAAAATCCTCGCGCACCTTTGGGATTTCTCTCATCACCTCATCCATTCTATCGAGCGCGTTTTGCTCTTTGAGTTGGTTTGCCATATTAGAGATCATACCGCCGGGGATTTGTGAGAGTAGCACGCGTGTATCGATTTGGTTATACACAGATTCAAACTTCGCGTATTTTCGGCGGTTGCGACGCAAGATTTCACTTGCCTCTTCCATCGGCGCGAGATCCAAGCCACTATCATAAGGCGTGCCTTTAAGCGTGGCGACCATAGACTGCGTGCAGGGGTGGCTCGTGCCCTCTGCAAGCGCGGAATTAGCGAGATCGAGCACATCAGCACCGGCTTCTATCGCCTTTAAATGCGCGCCAAAGGCAAAGCCCGCGGTAGAATGCGTATGAAAGCTAAGGCTCACGCCCACCTCTTCTTTGAGGGCTTTGATGAGTTCATAGGCTTTAAAGGGCGTGATGAGTCCCGCCATATCCTTGATAGCGATAGAATCACAGCCCATTTTTACTAATTCCTTAGCATAGGCGACAAAGCCCTGTGTGGTATGCACGGGCGAAGTCGTGTAGCAAATCGCACCTTGGGCGTGCTTGCCATTTTTTTTGACAGATTCTATGCTTGTTTTGAGATTGCGCGCGTCGTTGAAGGCATCAAAGATCCTAAAAATATCCATACCCGCTTGCGCACTAAGCGTGATAAACTCGCGCACCACATCATCGGCGTAGTGGCGATAGCCGATGAGATTCTGTCCGCGCAAAAGCATCTGCAAGGGCGTGGTTTTAAAAATATCTTTAAAGATAGCTAATCGCTCAAAAGGATCTTCCTTAGCATAGCGCAGGCACGCATCATAAGTCGCCCCACCCCACACTTCTACGCTATAAAAGCCCACTTTTTCAAAGAGCTTAGCAGCCTCTATCATATCTTCTGTGCGCATTCTCGTGGCTAAAAGCGATTGGTGCCCATCACGCAGGGAATTTTCTGTGATTTTTATCATAATCCTACCTTTCAATGTGTCTTTTACCCATTATAAGGAGTTTTTATTAAAAAATCCCATAAATCTTGCAAATCCCCTCACGCATTTACAATTCTCGTAGCAGAACTTGCAACGATATGGCAATGTTTTGTGGCGTTTGCTATAATGGCAGGCAATCTATTAGAATCTGAAGAATCTAACCCTCAAAGGAGCGCGAGTGGGTGCAAAAATCTGGCAACTTTTGGCTCTAAAGCGATTGTATCTCAAACAAATGTGTGCAGAGAGATACACACAGCTCCAAAGCAACGCCCTCCAAAGTGCGAGAGCGGTGCTAAGGACTATGGGAGGGGAGCAGGGAGAGAGGCAAGGCAATGGGCTAGATTCTATGATTGCCTCTTGTAGCTTGTGCGCACGCTCTAAGCTCACCACGCAAAGACTTAGCGGGTTTTTAGCCCCACAAAGCCCCGTGTGCTTTATTACCGCTAATCCGCTTGTAGAATCTAAAAACGCCAAGCCCGTGTTTGCCGCTACCAAAAGCGCGACTATGCTCCAAAATATGATCACTAATGTCTTTAAACTCCCGCTCCAATCCTGCTCTATCCTCTCACTCCTCAAATGCCCTGCAGATACTGCCCCACACATCGATGAGGTTTCAATGTGCATAGGGTTTTTGCACGCACAGCTAGAGCAGTTCGCACCAAAAATCATCGTGCTTTTTGGGCGTGAATGTGCGCAATATGTGCTAGGGCAGAATGTCGAGGGCGTGAGGGACTTTAGGGATTATGGGAGAATTTTGTGGCATAATAATCGCTCATTTTTGCTCACCTACTCGCTAGGTGAAATCGTGCGTAATCCATCGCTAAAACCACAGGTTATGCAACATCTTTTAGTCGCTAAGGGAGTGCTATGAGGATTTTTATCATTAGCTGCTTGGTGTGTATGGGGCTATGGGGCAAAAGCTATATCATCTCGCCCCTGCCCCTGCCTAAGCAAGAGATCATCAACCTCGAAGTGGGTTCGTGCGATAAGCGGTGTTTAAATAACCTCTATGAAGAAGGCTTGTATTTTTCTTTTATCGGGAGATTCCAAGATGAGCAAGATCCCGACTTGCGCGCTAAGCTCACTCTAGCCCTCCAAGAGCTCTCTATCCTCGATATACCTAGTGCTTCAAGTAAGAATATCGCTAAGGTAAAACTAGCACTCCTAATGCCCAAAAAGGTTATCGGGCGGTATTTTAGTGAGAGTATCGATATTATCCTCTCTTATCTTATGACGCGCGGTGGGGATTTTAGCTTTGAAGTGTTTAATACCGATACGGAGGATACGCAAGCAATACAGCAAGCCTATGAGCGCGCCATAGACGCACAGAGTGATTTTGTCATCGGGATTTTTACCACCAAGGGCGCAATGGAGCTCGCAAACAATATCAAAATCAGCGTGCCCATCTATCTCCCCACTATTAATATCCATCAGCTAAATACCACCAAAATCCCAAGGCATCTCTATTTTGGCGGTGTGGATTATGAAAGTCAGATAGAGCTGCTTGTCAGTCTCGCCAAAAATGAAAAGATAGTCGCCTACAACGACAACTCGCCCACGGGGCAATACCTAGGCTCGCTGCTACGGGCTAAAAATGTGGATATCATCTATGAGCAAAATATAGATTCAGCCACTGCCAAGCGTTTTAGCTCCATACTCAAGCAACAAGAGCCCTATCTGCAATCCAATGTCGTGATGTTTAACACTTCTGGAGCGCGCACGGGGCTAATCCTCTCACAAATGCTCATAAGCGATATTAAGCCCAAAAAGATGTTTTCTACACAGGTTAATTACGACTCAGCCCTGCTAAACTCCGTGCATTCTACGCACAATCAAGAGCTCTATGTCGTCAATGTGATTGCAAATATCAATCCGCGGCTGTTAGAATACGCCTCTTTGCTAGGGCGGGATTTGAAATATAATTGGGTGAGTTATGCCACTGCCATAGGCGTGGAGCTACTCCTTGGCGCGCAGTTATCGGAGCAAGAGCGATTTTTTAGCGAGAAGTTTTTGGACAATCAAGTCAATTATGTGAATAAAATTTATAAATTTTCTGGAAAGAGCTTTGATGAGTATCGTTAGAAAAGAGGGGTTTGGGTTTTGTTTTGATACAGACAAATGCGGGGTGTGTGGCGGCAAATGCTGCACTGGTAGCGAGGGCTATGTCTTTGTAAATATTGATGAAATGCTTGAGATTGCCCAAGGGCTTGGTATGGAGTTTGGGGAGTTTAGCTCTAAGTTTGTGCGCAAGGTTGGCTATAGATTCTCACTGCTTGAGAAGCCTTGTGGCGATGGATTGGCGTGCGTGTTTTATCACGAGGGCAAATGCGGGATTTATGCCAATCGCCCCAAGCAGTGCAGGGATTTTCCCTTTTGGGAAGCTCATAAACGCGAATATCTTAGCCCCAAAGACTTTGAAGCCTTGCAAAAGGAATGTATAGGAGTGCGAAGTGAATCTTAGTAAAATCGTGTTGGGTTTATTGCTCGCTCTAAGCGTGGCGTTTGGGGCGTTTGATGAAGAGGAGTATATGTTTAGGGCGCTAGATTTGCAAGATCAGGGCAAGGTGCGAGAAGCGCGCGATACCTACCTCGTGCTTTATGATGAGACAAAAAAGCTCGAGTATCTCAAAGAAAGTATTTTGCTCTCCATAGGCTTTGAGCAGCCAAATATCGTGCTAGGCTATATCGAGGACTACAAGCGCGAGGCGCAAAAGAAAAAGCTGGGGGAGGATTTGGAGATAGATAAAGCCCTACTTGATGTGTATCTCAAAACCAATAACCCAACCAAAGCCCTGCCCATAGCCCAAAAAATCGCCAAAGAGGAGGACTCGCCCATTATACACAACGCGCTAGCTGTGATATACGCAAGCCTTGGGGATTTGCCAAGTGCTATTAAGGAGTTTCAGATTCTCTATGAGGAGAGCAAATCCCCAGAGGTGCTGCAAAAGCTTATAGTGCTGTATGGGCAAACCCAGCAGTATCAAAAGGGCATAGAGTTGTTAGATTCATACCTGCAGGAAAATGAGTGCGAGGGGGATTTGTGCGCAATGGCGATACAAATCTATGCCAAGGCTATGCAGGGCGATAAGATAGAATCTATCCTCAAAAAACGCTACGATGATGAGCCAACAATCGCCAACGCACAGAATCTCATCCATATCTATTCGCTGCGCCAAAAGTATCACCAAGCCCTAGAGATCGCCTCACGCTATCCCTTCGATCCCAAAATCCTCTTTAATCTCTACGCGCAAGCCAAGGACTATGCCAATGCCTACAAGAGCGCGCTAGATGTGTATAAAAATTCTAAGCAGGCTATGTATTTGGGATTTGCTCAGATGTATCGGTTTGAGACTTTGGCAAATAAGACAAATCCCAAAGAGGTGCTGCCCGTGCTGCAAGATATGCAAAAGGCTATCGAGCTTATCCAAAAAGATAGCGTGCCAGATAGCCTGCAGAGGGAGAATCTCGGGCTGTTTTATAATTTTGCGGGATTTTTGCTCATCGATTTAGATCTCGACATTGAGCAGGGTATCGCGTATGTGCAAAAAGCCCTAGAGATCGCGCCAAATAATGTGGCGTATTTGGATTCACTCGCGTGGGGGTATTACAAACAAAGGCATTGTAAAAAAGCTAGGGAGGTGTTTGCTAAGATTCCAAAGGAGAGTATCCCTAGCGATGAGGAGCTAGTCAAGCACGCCAAATCGCTTGATTTGTGCGAGTAAATAAGAATTTTTTTGTCGATGTTGTGTTACAATTCAGCAATTTAAGAACAAACGAAAGGGGCGTGAAGTGAGTATGTCTGCGAGTATGTCTAAAATCGATCAGGTAACCAGCCTACACAAAAATAACGAGTTACAACTGCTATGTTTCCGCTTAGAAAAAGACAGAGATTTATACGCTGTTAATGTCTTTAAAATCCGCGAGGTGATCAAATACAACGGCGCGCTTACTATCGTGAGCCACGAGCCAAACACGCTTGTAGAGGGGCTTATCACTATCCGTGATCTCACCATTCCGCTCATTGATATGAAAAAATGGTTTTATTACGATCCACGCCAAAAAGACAGGGATTTGCGCTCGCACTCCATCAAACGCAACAAGGGCGAGGACGATATCATAATGATTTGTGAATTTTCACGATGGACGATAGGCGTGAGAATCTACGAAGCCGATAGAATCCTCAATAAAAGATGGACAGAGATTGAGCAGAGCGTGGGCGTGGGCGGCAATGGGCAAAATGGCAAGCTCGTTAGCCGCACACGCTACTTTGATGGGCGTTTGGTGCAGGTGGTGGATATTGAGAAAATGCTCACTGATGTCTTCCCATGGATAGAGAAAGAAAAAGAAGAAGAGATGCAAAAAGTCTCACAAGTCCAAGCGACGAAGTCTATCTTGCTCGCTGATGATAGCCCGAGTGTGTTGCGCACAATGCAGGTAATCCTAAACCGCATAGGCGTGGTGCATTATGACTTTGTCAATGGACGCAAGCTGCTTGATTATATCTTCGCGCCTACGACGGATATTAGCACCATAGGTATGATTATCACCGATTTGGAGATGCCAGAAGTCAGCGGGTTTGAAGTGATAAAGCAAGTCAAGGCAAATGCCGCCACCGCGCATATCCCAATTGTTGTAAATTCCTCAATGAGCGGCAGTAGCAACGAAGATATGGCGCGCAGCCTTGATGCCGATGAGTTCATCTCCAAGTCAAACCCCGTGCAAATCGAGGCAGCTATCAAGCAGCTTATGCTCCGATAGCCCTTCTCCCACCGCGCGATGATACACTCCACCCCAGATTCTTTGCAGCGCATTGCGCGCACCCCCTGCTATGTGCTAGAGCGCGACAAACTTATCGCTAATCTCAAGCTTTTAGAATCTGTGCAGCGCGAGAGCGGTGCTAAGATCCTCCTTGCGCTCAAAGGCTATGCGTTTTGGCGGTGTTTTGAAGAAGTGCGTGAGAGCTTAAGCGGAAGCACTGCGAGCGGGCTGTATGAGGCGCGGTTGGGCTATGAAGAGATAGGCGGGAGAGAGCAGGGCAAGGAAGTGTGCGTGTTTAGCCCCGCGTATAAGGAGATAGATTCACTCCTGCCCTACGCCACGCATATTATTTTTAACTCCTTTGCACAATGGCAGCGATTTAAGCCCACTATCGATACGCACAATGCCACCAACCCAGCGCGCTATATCAGCCTAGGACTTCGCGTTAATCCCCTTTATAGTGAGGTTACTCCCGAGATCTATAACCCCTGCGCGCCCAGCTCTCGGCTTGGCATTATCCCTAGTGAGTTTGCCAAAGGCGTGCAGGAGTTTGGGCTAGAGGGGATTGATGGCTTGCACTTTCACACGCATTGTGAGCAAAACGCCGACGCGTTGCAGCGCACGCTCCCCCATTTTATCAAGCACTTTGGGCGATACCTAGAAGGCAGGAAGTGGGTAAATTTCGGCGGGGGGCATCATATCACACGCGCAGATTATGATGTGAATCTGCTCATTAGCCTCGTGCGAGATTTTAAAGCGCGCTATGATATGGAAGTGTTTTTAGAGCCCGGCGAGGCTGTGGGGTGGCAGGTGGGATTTCTCATCGGCGAAGTCATCGATATCGTGCAAAATCAGGGCCAAATCGCAATCCTTGATGTGAGTGCGAGCGCGCATATGCCCGATTGCCTTGAGATGCCCTATCGCCCGAGTGTCTGCAAGCTAAGCGGGGGCATTATAGAATCCGATAAGGGCGAGGGCGTGGGCACATACCACTATCGCTTTGGCGGTCCCACTTGTTTGGCGGGCGATGTGATTGGGGATTTTAGCTTTGAGACACCCCTAAATGTGGGCGATAGAGTTATCTTTGAGGATATGCTGCATTACACCATTGTCAAAAACAACACCTTCAACGGCGTGCCGCTCCCCTCTTTAGGAGTAATCCAAAATGGCGTATTTCACACATTAAAGGAATTTGATTATTTTGACTACAAGCGACGCAACTAAGCCCATCGTGTTTGAAAACCTCCTTATGCTCGCACCCTTGGCGGGTTACACGGATTTGCCCTTTCGCTCTGTGGTGAAGAAATTTGGCGTGGATATCACCGTGAGCGAGATGATAAGCTCGCACGCGCTTGTGTATGCCAATAAAAAGACGCTCAAAATGGTAGAAAAATCTCCTCTAGAATCCCCATACGCCGTGCAGATAGCGGGCTCCAAGCCAGAGGTGGTGAGGGAAGCAGTAGAGATTCTAAACGCTCAAGAGGGGATAGATATCATCGATCTAAACTGCGGCTGCCCCGCGCCAAAAGTCGCTAATCACGGCAATGGCAGCGGGTTACTAAAAGATCTCACACTGCTTGTAAAAATCGCAAATCTCATCAAGCAAACCAGCACCAAGCCCTATGTCAGCCTCAAGCTCCGCCTAGGCTTTGACAAAAAAATCCCCCTAGAGATCGCCGCAGCCCTCAATGAGTGCGATGTCGATTATGTCGTGATACACGGGCGCACGCGCAGCGATGGGTATAAAAAAGAGAGGATTGATTATGCGAGCATCGCTGCTATCAAGCAGCGTATCAGAATACCGCTCATCGCCAATGGAGAGATCGCAAGCGCAGCTGATGCCAAGAGGGTGCTAGAGCTCACGGGGGCAAATGGCGTGATGATAGGCAGAGCTGCCATCAAAGCCCCGTGGATTTTTTGGCAGATACGGAACGATACGGACGAGATCCCGCCCATCGTGCGCAAGGATTTGGTTTTGGAGCATTTTGACAAAATGGTGGAGTTTTATGGCGCGAGGGGCGTGGTGATGTTTCGCAAAAATCTCCACGCGTATAGCAAAAGCTACCCGGGTGCGAGTGAGTTCCGCAATGTCGTCAATGCGATGAGCGATCCTGCGCAATCCCGCGCGCGTATCGAGGAGTTTTTCGGACAAGAATACATTAGTGAGGAGCTACCCCAGCTCGTGCATCTTAATAAACGCACAAGCTAGGGGATTTAAGAGATTTTTGGCTTTGCATTTAGAATCTAGCCTTATAGAATCCACCCCCAAAAAATCCAATCAAGATTCACAAAGACAAAATTATAGAATCTCAAGCATAGAGAATCTAGCTCAAGTGGTTTAGAATCTAAGCGATAGAGAATCTAAAGAAAATTTAGAATCTAGTTTTGGTAATTTAGATTTATAAACAATCACAGAATCCAATTCGACAGATTCAGAATTTAAGCACTTCACAGAATCTACTACTTCAAAAAACTTGTGCGAGGCTTTATAAGTTGATGGATTGTGTAAATTGCTTGAGGTTTAGAATCTGTGGAGCTAGATTCTATAAATGCCCTAGATTCTGCGCTTAGCTTGGAGTGGATTGCGTAATACCACTATTGCACAACAAAGCGAGGTTTTGAGGGAGGTTGGCGGATTTTTGTTTCACTCTATCCACATTAGCAAAGCAGCGCACCCATCTTTGAAAAATCCACAACTTCATCGCATTATAAGCCTGTATTGCTCATATGAGCGGAGTGTGGGTAAGAGCCATTTTAAACTTATCAAAATCGTCATAGCGTGCTTAAGTGCGATTTAGCACTTCCAAATGCAGGGCTTTGTCTTTGGCTGTGATTTTTACCCTGCCACCTTTCTTAAGCTTGCCAAAGAGTATCTCATCACTTAGCGGGAGCTTAATCTGTGTGTCTATCAAACGCCGTATCTCGCGCGCCCCAAGCGCATTATCCACGCTTTGGCTCGCCAAATACTCTAGCGTTTTAGAATCTGGCAGCAGCGTGATGTGCTTATTTTTTAGCTGCGCATTGAGATCTTCAAGGTATTTTTGCGCGATGAGGCGGTATTCACGCACTCCAAGTGCGCCAAAATGCACCACGCCATCAAGGCGCGAGCGAAACTCTGGCGAGAAAAGATGCTTGATAGCCCCCTCGCTCTTGCCCTTGTTATCGGCATTAAAGCCCAAGGCATTGCCCTCTTTGCTCCCCGCATTGCTCGTCATAATCACGATGACATTTTTAAAATCCGCGCGATTGCCCGCATTATCCGTCAAACTCGCAGCATCTAGCACCTGCAGCAGCACATTATAAATATCGCTATGTGCCTTTTCAATCTCATCAAGCAGCAGCACGCAATAGGGATTTTTGCGGATAGAATCCACGAGCAAGCCCCCTTGCTCAAAGCCCACATAGCCCGCCGGCGCGCCGATGAGCCGCGATATGGAGTGGGATTCCATATATTCGCTCATATCAAACTTCACAAACGCAATCCCTAGCGCTTTGGCAAGCTCGATACTAAGCTCTGTCTTGCCCACGCCGCTTGGTCCCGCAAACACAAAGCTTCCGATGGGCTTATTTAGCTCGCCAAGCCCGGCTTTGTTTTTCTTTATCACGCGCACGACTTCTTCGATAGCCCTATCTTGTGAAAAAATGCGCTTTTTTAGCGTCTTTTCTAAGTCCCTAAGTGCCCTGCTCTCATCGCGATTGACTTGAGTTTTGGGGATATGCACGCTTTTTGAGATGATAGATTCAATGTCCTTTGGCTTAATGGTGGGCAGGGAATCTTTGGCATTTATCTTAAAATACGCTCCGCTCTCATCGAGCAAATCAATCGCCTTATCGGGCAAAAATCTATCAGTAATGTAGCGATGTGAGAGATCCACACAGGCTTTGAGCGCGGCGTGCGTGTATTTGACATTATGAAACTTCTCATATATGGGCTGCAAACCCTCCAAAATCTTATAACAATCCTCTATGCTAGGCTCTTTAACCTCCACCTTACAAAAACGGCGCAAAAGTGCCTTATCCTTGTCAAAAGTTTGCTTAAACTCATTAAATGTGCTCGCCCCAATGCAGCGCAGGGAGCCATTAGCAAGGGCGGGCTTTAGGAGGTTTGAGGCATCAAGGCTCGAGCTATTTGCCGCTCCCGCACCCACGATCGTGTGAATCTCATCGATAAACACAATGCTATTTGGGATTTTCTCAAGCTCGCTCAACACACCCTTTAAGCGTTTTTCAAAATCCCCACGATACTTGCTCCCAGACACCATAGAGGCGAGATCGAGCATAAAAATCTGCGCATTATGCAGGGCTTGTGGCACGCGCTTTTGGCTAATCTCAAGTGCAAGTCCCTCGGCTATCGCGCTTTTACCCACGCCCGATTCCCCAATAAGCACGGGGTTGTTTTTCTTGCGCCTGCAGAGAATCTCACTAATGCGCAAAATCTCCTCATTGCGCCCGATGATAGGATCTATCTTGCCTTCAATGGCTGCTTGTGTGAGGTTTTTGGCAAATTGTGCGAGATAGCTCTCTTGGCGTTGGTTGCCCTCACTCCCACTCCCTCGCTGTTGGTTGTCCTTTTCTTGCTCTTGGGTGAGGTAGCTTAGCACGCTGTAGCGATCGATTCCTTGAGCGTTTAGAATCTTAGCACTATAGCAATGCTGCTCCTCAAGCACCGCTGCAATAAAATCCCCAATCTCTGGCTGCCTTTGCCTGCCTTGAGCCTGCAGATGACCCATCATAAGCCCAAAGATTCTCTCTAGTGACGGCGTGTGCATAGGGCTATTGTCGAGATTGTGCGAGCTTGGGACATAGCGTTTGAGATAGGCATAAGTGATACTTGCCATCTCGCTGACATTGCCCCCAAATTTGCCCAAAAACTCACTGCCCTCTTTGCTGTATAAAAGTGCCAAAAATATATGTTCGGTTGTCAAAATATTGTGTTGCATATCCTTAGCGATTTCTCTAGCTTCGCTGATGATAAATGGTAGATTATGTGTCATTGTCTGCCTTTAGAGTTGTTTTGTCTGCACGCGGAGCGGATAGCCATTTTGCTTTGCCAAATCTAGCGTGATTTTTGCCTTTAGCTCGGCGATATCATAGGGATACACGCCACACACTCCAGAGCCCTCTTTGTGGATTTTTAGCATAATATTCACGGCTTCATCGCTGCTTTTTTCAAAAATACGCATAAGCACATCGATGACAAAATCCATCGTCGTCCAATCATCATTAAACAAAATCACTTCATAAAATGTGGGTTCTTCAATCGCGGTATCTGTGGCACTCTCGTGGCTGCTTTGTGGCATAAACTCTCCTAAATTTTTGCCCGCTATTGTAGCAGACTTTACCTATTTAACAATAAACTTTATAGTTCCCTAAAAATTAAGGAGGTGATTATGAAAAAGGTGATCGTGCCCGTTGCAAAGGGCTTTGAGGAGATTGAGCTTATTAGCGTGGTGGATGTGCTGCGCCGCTGTGAGATAGGCGTGGAGATTCTCTCATTAGAATCTAGCCCAAGCTTGGTGGGAGCGCATAATATCACGCTGCAAGCTGATGGGATGTTTGCCCAAAATGAGTATGAGGAGTGTGCGTGTATCGCGCTTGTAGGGGGCTATGAAAATATGCAGCGTATGCGTGCGCATAAAGGTTTGGGCGAGGTTTTGAGGGCGTTTGCCAGCTCACATAGGCTCATCGCTGCCATCTGTGCCGCGCCCATTGTGCTCGCACATTTTAGAATCTTATCAAAGGAATTTACCTGCTACCCCTCCTGCCAAGCCGAGGCACTGCGAGAGAGTCACGCCGATGAGGGATTGTGCTATGTGGATAGGCGCGTGTGCTATGTGGATTCTATCCTGACTTCACAAGGACCTGCCACGGCTATGGAGTTTGCGCTAAGGCTCGCAGATATCCTGCACACGGAGAATCTAGGGGCGTATCAGATCAATGCAGACTTTCATACTCCACTTGTCCAAAATATCGCTAGCGGACTACTCTACCAAGCCTAAAGCAGCCTAGCGCGCCTCATAGCGTTTGAGACGATAGCGTGGGAGTGAGAGCTCACGCTTGCTCATCACACTCCCCCCACGCACAAGATTTTCATTATGCACACAATCATAGACGACAAACCCGCAGACAAGGGCGTTTTTGCGTATGGCTGCGCTTTGGGAATAAGTGGTGAGTATGCCATTTGGCGCGAGGATTCTATAAAGCTGCGCAAAATACGCCTCACTCCAAAGCTCGGGATTTTTCCTAGGGCTAAAGGCGTCTTGATAAATCACATCAATGCCCTCTGTGGGGATTTCTCGCACATACACACACGCATCGATGAGCCTCACCTCTATATATGTGTGCGCGTCCTCATACACGCCCCTATCGCGCAATGCACACAAAATCTCGCATAAGGGTAGCGTGGCAAGCTCCCTAGGATAGGGGAAGTCGATGAGGTTTGTCAATAGGGAGTCATCTAGCTCGGGGGAGTAGATATACAGATTTAGAGGGAGATTGTGAGTGCGCGCATAATACAAACTCGCCAAGGTGTTATACCCAAGCCCAAAGCAAATGTCTAAGATTCTCATCTCGCGCGCACCCTCAAGTGCGCTAAAAGCCGGTATGATGTGCTTATAGAGGCTCTCACGCAGCGCCCCGTCCCTCAAACTATGATAGCACTCATCAAAGCGCGTGCTATATGCGCTAACGCTCCCATCGGCACTTTCCCTTAGCTCTAGCGCGCCCTTTTTAGGATTATTGAGAATCTGCACGCCCATCTCCTGCCTCCAAATCCCAAGTAAGCACAAACGCACTGCCGCCCTTATTGGCATTACTCGCATTATCCGCACTGCCCTTATCCACACTTTGTGTATCCACGCCACTTTGGCTTTGTGCCTCTTGTGCGCTCTGCACGCGTATGCGTATGCCATACTCCCTGCATATCTCGCGCACGAGGCTAAGCCCTATGCCAAATCCCCCCACGCTTTTATCAAAGCGCGCAAATCGCTCAAAAATCATCGCCCTATGTTTAGAATCTATCCCGCTCCCGCTATCTCTAATAGCACAATATCCCTCGCGCAAAATGATAGAAATCTCCCCATTGTGCTTGTTGTATTTGATTGCATTGCTTAGGAGATTATCAAACAATGTGATGATTTTTTCTCTGTTTGCGTATAGATGTGCGGGGGCGAGATCACTGCGGAGTGTGAGGGATTTTTGTGCCAAAAATGGCGCGAAAAACTCTAGCCGCTCGCACAAAAGCAAATCTATCCTAAGCCTTTGCTTAGTCTGTGGGAGGCTATGGGGGAAGTTATACGCCACAAGCGTGCGATAGATATGCTCTAGCTGCAAGGACGCGAGTTTAATGCGCGTGATTTTTTTCTTATCTTCAGAGCTTAGGGCTTTTGTTTGGAGCATCTCCACACTCATTAGGATAATGCTAATAGGCGTGTTGATCTCGTGTGTCGTGTCTTTGATAAAGCTATCAAGCCGCTGTATGTGGTTGTGGATAGGCTTTAGAAACAATCGCACCAAAAAATACGCCACAATCCCCATCGCTAGGAGGATAAGCACGAAATACACGCCAAGCTTGATGTTGTTTGCGATGATGAGCGAATCGACATTTTCATCTTGGATAAAGATTCTATACGGGAAGCGCGTGGGCTTGTAATGGCGGTGGGCAAAGGCTTCTGGATCGAGCACTACCCTATCATCTATCTTATAAAATCCCTCCAAAAACTCCTCGTGCGTGGGATTGGCTAGGAGGTTAGAAAACACCACCTCGCCCCTTTTGCTAAAAATCCCAAAGGCGAGATCTGCCCTAGATTCTCTAATCTCTGTAAGCGCGCGCTCTAGGTTATTTGGGTATTTTTTCAAAATTTCTGTAATCCCTAGCGATACCTCACGCAGCGAGATAACCTGCTCATAATAGATATTGCGCGTTTCCTTCTTATACACAAAATAAAACAGCCCGCATAGCAGCACAAGGCTCGTGCCCAGATACAGGGATAGAATCTTAGCTATCGTGCGCTTAGTGGAGCTAGCGAACATAGCAATAGCCCTTGTTGTGTTGATTTACAATCTTGTGCTTGCCGATGAGTTTGCGCAAATTTTTGATATACGCGCGCAGTGAGAGCTCGCTAGGCTCCTGCCCCATATCCCAAAGCGTCTCAAAAATGCGCTCTTGGGGGATATAGGTGTTTGGGTGCTGCAGGAGGAGATTTAGCAGGGCGGTTTCTTTTTTGGTGAGTGGCAGGATCTCGCCCTCTTTATACAGGGTTTTGGTGATGACATCAAAGCTCACGCCATTACCAAAATCCTCCATTTGTGCCTTGCGGTGCGCAAAGGGGCGTTTGAGCAGCGTGTGAATGCGCAGCCGCAGCTCCACAAGCTCAAAGGGCTTGCGCAAAAAATCATCGCAGCCCACCTCATAGCCCATTTGCAAATCCTGCACGCTGCTAAGCGAAGTGATAAAAATACAAGGCGTGGTTTTGTCTGCTTGACGCAGGGCTTTGAGTACTTCAAAGCCCGGGAGAGCCTCCATCGCCTCTAGCTCATCGCCCAGAGGCACTTTCACATCAAGCAGCCACAGATCAAAGCTCCTCTCATACGCCAAGCTAAGCGCGCTAGAGGCGTCCTGACACAGCTCGATACTAAAGCCCTCGCTCTCCAAAAACTCGCACAAAATCTCTGCGAGCACACCATCATCTTCTAGAAGCAAGATTCTCGCACCTCGCTTGTTTTTATCACTCATTTTTTGCCTTCATTATTTCTTGGGTTTAGGGGCTCTAGCTCCCTCATCGTGCTCGCTATGAATCTTATAATGCCTTGGCGGGTGCAGCAGCTTGCACTGCTCTTTATTCTCACGGCAAAATCGCTCCATTTCCTTATGCACCTCGTGTTTGTAAGCGCGGAAGTCCTTAACCTTCATACCATCATACACCTTTTGGGCTTGCTCACGCAAGCCCTCCTCAAACTCCCGCGCCTCTTTCACGCTCATATTCTCGATACGCTTGGCTATCTCTAGCCTATACTCAGGCATATCCTTGGGGCTTACCTTGCCAGAGAGGGAGAGCAGCTCCTTGTTGCTCTGCTTCCCAAAGTCCGCTCCACAGAGCGCGCCACCTAGCGCGAGGCTTGTGAATACACTGAGTGCTAGTCTTCTTTTCATACACTACTCCTTATTGGGTAAAATCCACTTTTTAAGCAAAAGTGTGCGTGCAGTGTAGGCAAAAGTTGTGGATTAGCTGTGAATTAGCGCGGGGATTTCAATCACAAAAACCTTATCGCCATTTTCTTGCAAACTAATGCGCCCATTATGGGCTTGCACGATTTGCTGACTTAGGGCTAGCCCTAGCCCATTGCCCTTTAACTTGGTGCTTTTAAAGGGTTCAAAAAGCAGGTTTTTATCCTCGATTGGCTTGCCATTATCACGCACATAAAACACGCTTTTTGCCTCATCTTGGCTACACCACACCTCCACGCACCCTCGCTCCTCATCACTCTCCTCAATCGCATCGATGGCGTTAAACACAAAATTTTGCAGCACAATGCTAAAGAGATCAAAGTCTATAAGCACCTCGCTAGATTCTATAAATGTGAATCTAAACTCAATGTCTTTAGAATATGTGTAATACGCAATGGATTCCCTAAGCTCTTGCTCGATAGATTGGAGCGTGTGGGGCTTTTTATTGACACTAATGCCTTTAGAAAAAAGCAAGGTGGCATTGATGAGCCGCTCGATACGCCAAATGGATTTTTTAATCTCTGTGGCGATAGGCTGGATACTACAATCACCGCGCTTTAGCAAGCTAGAAGTCAGAATCGAGATAGAGCCCACGGGATTGCGTATCTCGTGGGCTAGATGTGCGGAGACTTGCCCCATAGAGGCTAGTCGCTCTTGGCGTTTTTGGTTAGTGATGTTAAAGGCAGTGATGATGGTTTTATCGCTTAGCGGGCTAATCTTAAACATGTAGGCGTTGTTGTTATACTCCAGCTCGCTTTCATAAATCTCGCCTATGTTGATTGGCGAGAGGCTTAGGCTCGTTTGGATAAGGGCTAGGACTTCAGGCATCGCATAGGCTTGGTTGTTTTGATAAAAGAGCTTGCCATCTTTCTCTAGCACCCAAATGGCTTGGGGCAGGAGCTCTAGGACATTGTTATAGAGGTTTTTTAGACTTTTAAACTCTTCTTCGAGCTGATAGGTGCCTTGAATGAGCTCTAGGAGTGAATCTAGCACCTTTTGCTTGTCATTAGTATCAAGGCTTTCGATGAGATTATGGCTTAGCAAACTCTCCTGTGGCAAATCCTCCATACGCACTCCCTTTGTTTTTTAGAATCTAGCCTTTACTTTTGCAAACTTCTAAGGTAATTAAAGAGTAGCTCGCTATACCCAAAGCTTCCGCTAAGAGTGCTTGCGAGATTTTCAATATACATTGAGTGATAGATATCGCTCCCGGGCTGCTTGGGATAGAGTGGATTTTCATTTTTTATCGCATCTTTTAGCATAATCTGCAAAAACAACGCCTCAAAATTATCCGTCTGCTCGCGTAATTTCTTATCCTCCTCATTATCCCCCTTGGCTTGGAGCGTTTGGAGTGAGGAGAGCGTATTTTGCGCGTTTTGTGTAGGTTGAGCATTTTGCCCACCTCGCATAGCTTGCGCGCCCTTTATGCTTTGCGCGCCTTGTGTGGTTTGGACACGGTTTTTTAGATTTTGTAGTAGCGCATCGCCTTTTAGATTCTCATACGCATTGATACCATTTTGCAGCGACACATTCATTTTCACACCTCCTTTATAGAATCTACATCACCACAATGTCCGCAGTTATCGCGCCACTTTTTTTCATCGTCTCTAGGATTGAGATGATATTTTTGGGGCTTGCGCCGATTTTTTGCAGTGCGCGCACGACATTGGCGATTGTGGGCTTTTTGCCATTGGTGGCGATGGTGCTTTGGGCTTTGGAGATACTCACATCATCGCCGATACTTAGAGCCTCTGGATCGCTTTGAATCTCATCAGAGATTTTAAGCGTGAGCTCGCCGTGTGTAACCACAATAGGTTCTATAGTAATCCCCAGCCCCGCGACAATCGTCCCACTTTTTTCATCGATGACAACCCGCTGCTTTTGGATATACTCAATCTCCACTTCCTCCACAAGTGCCAAAAACTCCACCATACTCATCACTTCAGGCTTATGTAGCCTAATGGTGCGTGAATCTATGGCTTGGGCGACATTGGCGTTGAAAGTCTCATTGAGCGTTTGCTGAATCTTCACGGCATTTTGGAGATCGGATTTTTTGAGGCTAAGCGTGGCGGAGTCTTGTGCGGCGATGTTGTAGGCGACTTCGCGCTCGATAGTCGCGCCATTTATGAGCGTGCCCGAGAGGGTATTGCTACTCTCGCCAAGCGTGATAGCCCCCTGCGCTAGGGCGTAGATATTGCCATCTACCGCGCTTAGGGGCGTGAGCACGAGTGTGCCGCCATTTATGGATTTGGCATCGCCGATGGAGGAGACTTGTATATCGATTTTATCCCCCGCACGCGCAAAGGCGGGCATATTTGCCGTTACCATCACCGCCGCAACATTTTTTGACTTTATATCATTTGCCGAGACTTTGACATTCATACTCTCTAGCATATTTGCCATACTCTGCATAGTGAATTTCGAGCCGTTTTTATCCCCCGTGCCATTGAGTCCTATCACGAGCCCATAGCCCACGAGCGAGTTTTCTCTAATCCCCACGATTTGGGCAAGCTCTGCGATCTTTTGCGCCCACGCAAGCCCCACACCACACATTAGCAACAAAACAAGCTTTTTCATACATCTCCTTAAACGCTCAACACTCATATCCCTATGAGCCATTTGTCTCATTTTCTTTGAGAAGTGGAGCAAAAAGGATTCCATTATTTTAATGCAAATTTTTGCTTAGCAAAAATTTGTTATCGGGGTTTGGGGCAAAGCCCCTCGCCCCTCCGCTTCGCGAACATACATTGCGTTTTTTAGCAAGATTATAGAATCTCTTGGTGTAATCGCGTCAGGAACGCCGCTTGGGCTAACACCTTTTCTATAAACCGAGTGAAAAATTATAGAATTTCGCCCTAGATTCTGTTAATGCGCACAAAGCCCGCACCTAAGCTTAGCAAAAGCTTTTTACACTACAATATGCGCTTCATTCCACGCCCAAAGGTTATAAATGCAAGAATCTAACGACTTCACGCACCCTACACAATCTAAGCCAAAAACCCTCTCCATCGTCATTCCCTGCTACAATGAAAAAGCCACGATTACAAGCATTCTCTCCGTCGTGCAAAATGTCGATATCCCCTACCACAAAGAAATCATCGTAGTCGATGACTGCTCAAAGGACGGCACGAGAGAGATTTTGCAATCCCTTATGACAAATAACGCTGCGCAATCACAAGCCCTAGATGTGGGCTGTTTAAGTCAAATTGGGGGGGGGGGCAGCTAACAACCCCGCTCCACAATCCCCAAAAATCACACAATCCCCCGCCACCTCAACGCTCAAAATCCTCTACCACACGAAAAACCAAGGCAAGGGCGCGGCATTGCGCACGGGCATAGCACACGCTAGCGGCGATCTGGTCATCATCCAAGATGCCGACTTAGAATACGATCCAAACGAGTATCCAAAGCTTCTCGCGCCCTTTGAAAAGGACATAGCCGATGTGGTGTTTGGCTCGCGCTTTGTGAGCGGGGATTCCCATCGCGTGCTGTATTTTTGGCACAGAATGGGCAATGGGCTGCTCACGCTGCTTTCAAATATGATGACAAACCTCAACCTCACTGATATGGAGACTTGCTACAAAGTCTTTAAACGCGAGATTATCCAAAGTATCAGCATAGAAGAAAATCGCTTCGGCTTTGAACCAGAGATCACGGCAAAGGTGGCAAAGATTAAGGGCATTAGAATCTATGAAGTGGGGATCTCCTACTATGGGCGCACCTATGAGGAGGGCAAAAAGATTGGTATCAAGGACGGATTTCGCGCCCTGTGGGCGATTGTGAAGTATGGAATCTAAGCCAACTCGCGACATTACAGAATCTAGAGAATCTAAGTCAATAGATTCTGTGATTATGTGCGCGTAAGCGGAGCGAGTGGGGATTTATTCCCCACGAGCGATAGCAATTTGCCACAAGCAAATTGCATTAAATCATAATCTCAAAGGATAGGCAAATGGAAGTATGGATTGTCAATGCAAAAATCGCTCTCGTGCTTTTGGGCTGGATTGTGGCTGTATGTGGCTTTGGCTTTTTGGCTTTGGTGTGTCTTAAAAAAATCGCTCATCTCTTCAAAATAGACAACACACTTATCATCGATACAAAATTTTATATCCTCTTTGTAGGCTTACTCGGGGTGTTTTTCCTCAGTCTCATTGTGCAATTTTTGCATTTTATCACTCCCATTTCCTCAAGCGTGAGCTTTGCGTTTATGGGGCTTGGCGTTGGCCTGTTTGCGTATTTGCTGCCCCGAGGCAAGAGGGCACAAACGATGGTAGAGGATACTTTGCAAAAACGCTCGACATTGTTTATCGCCATCATTTTGGCTTTCATCTTATGCGCAGTCTTTGCGATGCGCCCAGAGAGTGCCTACGATACGGGCTTATATCATATCCAAGCCGTCAAATGGGTGCAGCAAGAAGCCCTACATTTTGGCATTGCCAATATCCATACACGCTTTGGTTTTAACAATATCTTATACAACTTCGCCGCCCTTACTGAAGTATCACATTTTTTCCCACAGATTCGCTCGTTTTTGTCAGTGGAGATTATTTGCTTTTTCTTTTTTGTCTCAGGCGTCCTAGGATTGGTGCATTTGCAGCACAAAAACCTTGATGATATTTTTATGGGCATTGCTTTAAGTCTAGCCCTCATATTTTCCTATTGGCTTGGTGGCGGAATGTATGCCGAGGGCGTGCTTGGTATCCTAGGGCTTAGCGTTTGTGGGTATTGCCTAAAACTACTCAATCTCAAAGCCCCATTACAGAATCTAAGATTTTCGTTTTTCATTCTCTATATGATTGGATTTTTTTGCGTGTTTATCAAGATTTCTGCCATTTTTGTGCTTATAGGCGTTGTGTTGGTGCATTGGCAGTGTTTTAGAATCTCAAAGCAATGTTTGCGAGATTTTTTACTTTTTATGCTCTTTGGGGCTTTTTTGGGTTCATTGTGGGCGTTAAAAGGCATCATAACCTCGGGAATGATAGCCTATCCCGCAAGCGTGGGGTATTTTCCTAAACTCCCTTGGGCGATAGATGATACAACAAGAGCGAGAGAAGTTACCATCATCGCAAACTGGGCGAGAGTCGCGGGCACGCCAAATGGACAAGAGCTGCTAAATAATGGCACTTGGATGGGATTGTGGTGGGATAAATATGTGTGGGTTGGGACTTTTAAGCTCTTTTTGCAATTTTGCCTAGCTGGGATTGTAGGCATTGTCTTATTAAGAGTGATTGGCTGGCTCAAATTTGCGCATTTCAAAAAATACGCAGTGCTTGGGCTTAGCCTCATTGGAGGGATTGTCTTTTGGTTTTTGAGTGCTCCTGATCCTAGGTTTGGGTATCAGTACTTCTTCCCTCTGGGCGCATTTTTGGTAGCATTTTGTGTATTAGTCCTCTTGGAGCGCAAACAATACCATTTGGTTATCATCATCTTATGCATATGCAGCATACATATCAATAAACACCTTGCCACTTCAGGCATAGACACTGCAGACAAAATCCCTCACATAGAGCTAAAGAGTGCTACCACAGATTCTGGTATGGTAGTGTTTCTCCCAACAAAGGGCGATAGAGTCTATGATGCTCCCCTCCCCGCGACACCATATTTTAATCCCAAGCTTAGCAAAAAAAGCTTTTTGGGCAGAGATATGTATTACAAGGAGGCAAAATGAGAGAATCTAAACCCACTAATGGCATTAGAGAATCTAAGTAAATCTTTAGATTCTCTAAAAGGCAGTATGTTGCTGCCGTATTTTTGGCACAAAATGGGCGATGGGGCACTCACGCTCCTCTCTAAAAATCACTAAACAAAACCACACAAAGGAGTTGTAATGACAGATTGGCTGATGATAGATCTTAAGATTCTCTTAGCACTTGGGCTATGGATTATGGCAGTATTTGGCTTTGGCGCTCTTGTGTATAGAATCTATGGGCGTGTATTTGGTGTGCAAGTCTTTGCGCATACCTTGTGGCTTGAACTGTTTGTTAGTCTCATACTTGGCGTGGCGTTTTTGAGCTTCATCGTGCAAGTGCTTAATTTTTTCTTACCACTTTATGCGTTTCTTTCTCTAGGATTTTTGCTTGTTGGGCTTGGACTTTTTGTGTGGCTATACAGAGAGATTCTGCGCTCTTGGCAGATTGGGTTAAGCGGCTTATGCGCGTTTTTTATCGTTGGGATCTTAAGCCTCCATCACGACTCCTATGGCGATAGTGTCAATTACCATATCCAAATCGTTACTTGGATCGAGCAATCGCCCATAATCTTTGGGCTTGGCAATGTGCATGGGCGGCTGGGATTTAATGGGATTATTTACAATTTTTATGCCCTTAGTGATGTGAGTCAAATCTTCCCCGGATTGCGGAGTTTTATCGGCAATGAAATAGTGTATTTTGGGCTGTTTTTTAGTGTGTTTTTGATTTTGCTCAATCCACTCCACAAGCACGCACGACAAGATTCTCTACTAAGCGACAAATCCGCGCTCTTTGTCGTGTGCGCCGCACTTGCCTTTCCTTTTATTTTGCGATGGGGCGAGTTTAGGGGGCTGTATTGCGAGGGGATTGGCGCAGTGCTTGGGATATTGGTGTTTGCTATGCTTTTGCGTGCGCTAAATGCTAGAGATTCTATAAGTCAAAATCCCACAGAATCTAAGCACGATAAGCCCGCACTCCTAGCCCACACACTCGTCCTTAGCTTTGTTATCGCCTTTTTTGCCGCGCTAGTTAAAATCGCAAATACCGGGCTTTTAGCCGCTGTGGCAATCTGTGCTCTCTATCTATATAAAAAGCAAATAGTTTCTAAAACCTCGCTCAAATACCTCGCCTATCTCGGTGTTTTTGCGCTTATCTACGCCCTGCCTTGGGCACTCAAGGGCTATATGACTTCAGGTATGATAGCCTATCCCGCTGCAGTGGGTTATATCCCCTCTCTGCCGTGGGCAGTGAGTGATGAGCAGCGCGCTAGCGAAGTGTGCTGGGTGATGAGCTGGGCTAGAGATCCGGGCATAAACTGCAAAGAAGTGCTTGCAAGCTCTGCGTGGCTCAAAAAATGGCTACTAATGGAGACGCGATACTTTAATTGGTATTTTAAATATTTTGTGTATGGGTATTGGGCGGCTTTAGGGCTTAGCGTGCTTTTGCTCATATTGCCAAAGTCCCTCTACACACGCAAACAATACAAAGACTTCCTCCTGCTCTTTATAGGAGCTCTGTGTGGCGTGGCATTTTGGTTTGCAAGCGGTCCCGATCCGCGCTTTGGTATGGTGTATCTCATACCACTTTTGGGGATACTCTATGCGCACAATCTCACACTTATCCAAAACCTACAATCCAAAATCCTAAGAATCCTCGGATTTGGCTCATTCCTCGCGACACTCACGCCCATTTATCTGTTGATAAAAACTTTTGTGATATGGGTTTGGGGCGTGTGGATAGTGCTTTGTAATGTGCGCCTGAGAGTATTTATTGGCGCGATGATACTCCTTAGCCTTTGGGGTAGTTACAATATTTTTGGCGCGAGCGTGCTAAAGAGCGTGCAAGATTCACAAAAGATTAAGCCTATCTTTGTGCAAAAAAGATTGACGGATTTTGGGGCAGAAATCTATGTGCGCAGAGACGGGCAAGCGGAGGGGTTTGAGGGCGTCGAGTATGAGCCATTGCCCACCACGCCCTATTGGAATCCAAAAATTGAGCTTAAGAGCATTATGGGGCGCAAAGCCTATATCAATACAGGCAAGGAGAACCAAAAATGATAAATGAATCCATCTTTGACAAACTTTTGCGCACTATGCGCCTTGCGCGTGTGCTCCCGAGTATCAAATCCTTTGACAATCCGCGTTTGCTTGATATTGGCTGTGGCTTTGAGGCGCGGCTACTGCGTGAGGTGGAGGGCTATATCGCCAAGGGCGTGGGGATAGACTACAAAGCCCCCGATATACGCACAGACAAGCTCCACACCTTTAGCTATGTCTTTGAGAGCAAGCACGAGCTTGGGCTAGAGGCTTCTAGTAGGCAAATGGGGGGGGGGGGGACAGACACAGAATCTCCATACAGAATCTACCTTGCACACCATCACCTTGCCTTTTGAAAACGAGAGCTTTGAGATAGTAACGATGCTTGCGGTTATTGAGCATTTGTGCGCACCCATTGCGATGCTAAGAGAAATTGAGCGCGTGCTCGTGCCAAATGGCATACTGCTGCTCACCGCCCCAAGCCACGCGGCAAAGCCCGTGCTTGAGTTTCTCTCCTATCGCCTGCATCTCATCGATGAGCGTGAGATACGCGATCACAAACGCTACTATAATAAGCGCGACTTTATAGAATCTCTTACACAGGTGCCACGCCTCAAACTCCTCAAGCATAATTATTTTCAATGCGGTATGAATAACTTCCTCAAAGCACAAAAGGTGCTGCAATAGCCATCAGCGCGCAAGATGAGGGGATAAAAATGATACAATGCCACGAAAAATCACAAACACAAGGATAGCTATGTCTCACAAATCCCCCAAAACCCATTGGCAGAGATTCTATAAATATGGCATAGTCGGCGCAAGTGCTGCGCTCATAAACCTCGCGGTATTTGCGCTGTGTGAAAAAATCTTTGGGATTTATTACCTACTTAGCACACTTATTGCCTTTGTGCTCGCCACTTATTGGAATTTTATCCTAGCACGCAAATTCGTGTTTGTGAGCACATACGATTCTGCACTCAAAGAAAGCCTGCTCATCTACCTTGTTAGCGCGCTAGGAGCGTGCATAGATATGGGTGTGATGTATGTGGGCGTGGATGTGTGCGAGCTAGATTCTGTATTTACCAAAGTCCTTGCCATAGGCGTGGCGTTTGTTTTTAACTTTGGCTTGCGTAATTTTGTGATTTACAAGGAGAACATATGAAAAAACTCGTGATTTTTGGCTTTGTGTTGGAATTTTTCGCGCTTATGCTTTTTTATGGGTATGCCTATCCCATCGTGCCATTTTGGGGCGATGACTTTCAGCATATGAGCCTCTACCCTACGCTTTCTTTCACGGCTAATTCTTGGATACCCTCGCGCCTGCTACCACAATACTTGCAGACAAATATCGCAAACCTCGGTGTGTATGTCATCGCGCCCCTCACGCATTTGGACTTTTTGGATTCTATCGCGCTTGCCTGCGCGCTTGTCCTATCAAGTGCCTTTGTGGGATTGCATATTTTGCTCTATGTTTGCGCCCTTTATCTCACGGGGCATAGAATCCGCGCCCTGCTGCTCTCAAGCATTTTCCTCCTAGGCTCTCTAGCACTCGCCAAGCCCCAGATGATGCCCCTCCTGCTCCCCGCAGATCTCAATGCCCAAGGTATGGGCTACCTCCTCACGATGGTTTGTTTTTACACACTGCCCTATCTTGTCAATCTCGGATTTGTCGTGGGTATCATCACGCTCCTTGTTGCCAAGCCCTCTACTCTGACTTCTAAAAGCGTAATGGGGGGGGGGGCAGTAGCAATCGCGCTGTATTTGGCGATTTTTTCTATGGAGAGCGCGAGTGTGCTGCTTGCAAGCTTTGCTGGGTGCGTGCTGCTCACTAGGACATTTGCCACATACAGGGAGCACAAAAGCTTCATAGCAGTGCTCAAAACGCGCACCTTTTTTGATCTCTGCCTCTTAGTTATCATTATCCTTTGGGCGATCGCGCTGTGGCAGATGATACACTCGGGCAGGGCTCAGTATTGCGCGAGTTTTGATCTCACGCGGGGCATAGCCTATCTTGATACCACGCTAAAGGGCATACGAGGGGGCTTTTTGTGGCTCTTTGGGGCTGCGTATATCCTCTCACTCCTTGGGGCTTTTTTTATCAAATCTCCCCAACACCGCCTTGCGCTCTTTGCGCTCATTCTTTGGATTCCCTGCCTCGTGGTATTTTACACGCTCACCACTTCCAAATGCGGGGCGACTTGGTATCTGATGAGCGGCTTATTTATGGCTATGCTTGTCTTTATGGTGGTGGCTATGAGCATTTTGGTAGCGCGATACAGGGCTAGCTATGCTCTTATCTCTCTATTCTTTTTTATCGCGCTTTTCCAAAGCCTACAACCCTACAAAGAACGCCCAAGGCTCTCTTATACCTACTTCAAATCCCACTCCCAAAGCTGGATAGAGCAAATGCAGCAAGCCCAAATGGAGGGCAAAACGCATATCGAGATTTATGTGCCCGAGCATTTTGGGCATCATCATTGGAATGGTTGGTTTGCCCCGAGTTTCCCTAGGACACTGCGCACCTTTGGGCTTTTAGAAAAAGACATTAAAGTAACCTTTAAGCCCATATCCCAAAAGCCGCTAGTGCCCTAAGGGCAATGGGGATAGCGGATAAAGATTCTAAATTAACAGAGCATTTAGGATTTTAATGCTAGTATTACGCGCTTTTTGCCACTTTAGCACACTCACAAAGGATTTGCTATGCTTAAATCACTCTATTTTCGTATGCGTGTTATCCACATACTAGGCATTCTCATACTGACTACCAACGCCCTCTTTTTGACCGAGAATCTCATCGGGCAAATCGTGCAGTTTGTCATCGTCGCGGTGCTTGTCGTGCATGATATTGATGAGAAAACTTGGGGTGTGAATATGACAAAAATCATCGCCAAAGAACTCAAATCCATAACCCTTGCTTCCAAAATCAAAGTCAATACCTCCTATAGCTTAGAAAATGGCAAGATTCTCGCGCTCATTGATGATTTTAAGACACGCATACAAGGCGTGGTGAGCACGATACATGAAAAAGTAGAGAGCGGACACACAGATATACAAGGGCTTAGTCAAATCGCCACTTCTTTGCACAATCTCACGCAAGATATGAATGCAATCATACAATCCACCAACTCCAAGGCAGATTCCACAAGCGCGCTTTTGCGCACCTTTAATGAAGAAATTTTGCAAACCAAATCCGAGCAAGAAGCGATGTTTGCCTCTATGCAGGAGATTCGCACGCTGCTTAGAGATGTGTATAACTTAGTGGAGGGTATTTTTAACCAAAACGCCAACCTAGTCGAGCATTTTGAATCCCTAGAGAATAATACCAATGCGATTATAGGCATCGTTGAAACCGTGCGCGCTATCGCCGATCAAACCAACCTCCTAGCCCTAAACGCCGCCATCGAGGCCGCGAGGGCGGGCGAGCATGGGAGGGGCTTTGCCGTGGTGGCTGATGAAGTGAGAAAACTCGCAGAAAACACCCAGCATAGCCTTGGCGAGATCGATAGCAATGTCAAGGCGATGACTCAAGATGTCAATGAAAGCAAGGAAGTCATCATACAAAATAAGCAAAATGTCGAGGATCTCCTCTCGCGCACCAACGAGGCAAACACCAAAATCGATACCTTTGAGGGCGTCTTTAATGAGAGCTTTGCAACAACCCAAAAGCTCATCGGCCATAGCGATGTGATGAGCAAGGATCTCACGATCATCAATGAGGATATGAAAAAAATCCTTGAGTTTGCCCAGCACAATCTCGCGACTTCCCAAAATGTGCATAGCATATCCCTCTCTATCAATGAGAGCTTTGGGCAGCTCCAAAAAAGCGTAGAGAATCTCGCCTAAAGCCCCTTATACATTCTCTATCGCTAGCCGTATCATCGCCACCACGATACCCACGGGGGCGATAAATCGCACGATGAAATACCACGCTTGAAACACATTGCCGCTCAAATGCCCCTCACACATCGCATACACTTGCGATTTGGGTAGCACCCAGCCCACAAACACGCACAAAAACACGCCCGCTAGCGGCAGCATATACGACGCGCTAATATAATCAAACCAACCAAAGAGATTTTTGCCAAAAAAGCTCAAATCCTCCTGATAGAGCGCGACATTACTAAGTAAAAGCAGCACGCCCAGTGCGTAAGAGATGCCAATAGTCGTGAGATTTGCCCTCCTGCGTGAGAAGCCAAATCTCTCAATAAGCCACGCATTGAGCGGCTCTAGCATAGAAACCGCCGAGGTAATCCCCGCAAAAATCAGCGCGACAAAAAACAAAAACGCGATAATCTGCCCGCTTAGCCCCATATTGGCAAAAATCAAAGGCAGCGAGATAAACACAAGCCCCACTCCGCTATTGGCTTGCGCTCCATAGCCAAAGATAAAGGTAAAGATGACAAGCCCCGCCACGAGACAAAAGGCAAAATTTAGCAGCGCGACAATGAGCGCGGAGCGGATAAAATTGCCCTTTTTGGGCAGGGAGTTAGAATAAGTCAAAATCACGCCAACGCCCAGTGAGAGGGCAAAAAACGCCTGCCCTATCGCATCAACGATAACCTTTGGCGTGAGCTTGCTAAAATCCGGCGCGAACAAAAACCGCACAGAATCTACAAACGCATCTTGGCACATCGCATAGCCCAAAAGCCCTAGAAAGATAAGGAGCAACAGAGGCATTAAGATGAGATTGAGCCGCTCGATGCCCTTTTTGACACCCTGCCCTAGCACAAGCGCGCAAAGTGCGACAATCACAAAATGCCACAAAATCTGATAGCCCACCTGCGCACCCACAAACTCCCCCCAAAGTGCGCGCGTGGATTCTAAGGTTTTGGGTAGTCCTGTGAGGCTTAGCACCATATAATGCATAAGCCAGCCAAGCACGACGACATAAAACGAAAAAATCACTACGCCCGAAAACACCATTACCCCGCCGTATTTGAGGTATTTGCGCCCTTTTGGTGCGAGAGATTCAAAGGTGCTAAAGCAATCGCGCTCGCTCGCCCTGCCCAAAATCATCTCCACAATAAACACGCTAAGCCCAAATACCAAAAACGCCACGATAAACACGAACACAAACGCACCACCGCCGCTCTCCCCCACCATATAAGGAAACTTCCAAATCCCGCCTAGCCCGATAGCACTGCCTGCCGCTGCTAAAATAAAACCGATTTTTGAAAAACGCGTCATACAAAATCCCTCACACTTCTCTTACTCACCCACTCGCACACTAGCACGCCCCGCCGCTCTCAAGACTTGGGATAATAGCGCGCAAATCCTTTTGCTCCACCACGATATTGGCAGCCTTTTTGAGCACATCTTTGGCACAAAACGCCACGCGTGTGTGTGCATAGGCAAACATACTCACATCATTTGCCCCATCGCCCACACAGAGCGTATCTCGCGCGCTTATACCTAGGAGATTTTGCAGACGCGCAAGCAGCACGCCTTTAGAATCCCCAAACATCATCTCGCCACCCACCTCGCCGCTTAGCACGCCTGATTTGGCGTGCAAAATATTGCTAAAATCCCCATCGAGCCCCAGAATCTGCGCAAAATGCCTTGTTGCCAGACTAAAGCCACCACTAAAACACACGACTTTATACCCACGCTCGTGCAAAAACGCCACAATCTCGCGCGCACCGGGCATTAGCGGGAGATTCTCACATATCTCTTTTGCTCTAGAATGCGGCAATCCAGCGAGCAACCCCACGCGCGTTTTGAGACTTTCATAAAAATCTAGCTCCCCGCTCATCGCCCTATGGGTAATGCGCGCAACTTCTGCCTCTACACCGCATTCTTTTGCCAAAAAATCAATCGTCTCGCCATCCATCAGTGTAGAATCAAAGTCAAAAACCGCTAACTTCATCACTCTCCCTTATCCCGCACAATCGTGCGCTTAATAAATGGCGAGAGGCGCGTGAGCACCTCATAGCTAATCGTATCAAACTCCCGCGCGAGTGCCAAAGCGTCATCAAACACGCAGATTCTAGGCGCATCACTCACACACGAGAAGCAATCCATCGAGGTGCGCGGCAAAATCCGCTCGCCGCTTGCGGTATGGAGAGTTTTGCGCTCATTGACGCGATAGAATCCATCGCCATAGCCCACATCATAGGTGCTCACGACACTTTCGCTCTCAAGCACGCTTTTGCCGCCATAGCCGATTTTTGCGCCACGAGGCAGAATCTTGCGCGAGATTCTATCCGCCCATAACGACGCCACGGGCTTTAGCTGCCTCGCGATATGGGGCGTGGCGTCAGATTCTAAATACCCATACGCCGCTATCCCCACGCGCACCAAATCATCATCGATATGGGTTGAGCGCAGAGTGCCCGAGGAGTTTAGCGTATGAAAGCGCGGCAGGGCTATGCCCAAATCTGCGCACATACGCGCCACCTCATCTTTAATCGCGCAAAAATTCTCACACCCCAGCGCAAAATCCTCGCCCACCTCATCGCCATAGCCATTGTGGCTAAACACGCCAAAGAGCTCCAAGCCCCTGTGTGTGATGAGCGCGATATATTCCTCTAGCTCGCTAGGGCTTATGCCATTGCGATTCATTCCGGCATTGACTTTGAGCTCAACTTTTGTCCCGGGGGGCAGGGAATGCAGCATTTCTTTATTATTAATCGCGATTGCCATATGAGGTGCGAGGGGCTCCTGTGGCGCGCCATAGAGGATCGTGATAGAGCCAAAAAAATCTTGCACAATCTTTGCTTCATAATGCGTCTTGACAAACACATCCTCCACGCCAAATTCCCTAGCCAAAGTCGCGATTTGCTCTAATCCGTGCCCATAGGCATTATCTTTGAGCACGAGTGCGAGTTTGGTGGATTTAGAATGCTTCTTAAGATGGTGGGATATGAAGGTGAGATTGTGGAAAAATGCTTGAGAATCTAAGAGGATTTCTGACATCTAGGAAGTCTTTGTAGCAGGGGCTCTCGCCCCTGTGCGTGGGAATTACTTCGCCAAACCAGAAATATAAGTAGCAAGCTCTTCGATTTGCTCATCTGTGAGGTTTGCTGCGTTTGGATTCATCAGGTTTGCTTTGCCGTGGCGGTTAAGCGTCTTGGCTCTGTAGCCTTTCAAATCCTCGATAAGTGTTGCCTTTGGCATTCCAGCGATAGCATCATTGCCAAAGCTTGTCTTCTTGCCATCGACACCATGGCAGCTTATACACTTCTTATAGATGGCGGGTGCCTCGGCTGCTAATGCCATACTTACACAACCTGCTGCGATAAGCAATACTAACTTTTTCATTTCCTTCTCCTTTTTGTGTGTGAAATTTAACCCTAGAATTCTAGCGCAATTAAGACTTAGACAAACCTTAAATTTTGCTAAATTTTCACGCGCGCACTAAGAGCCCTAGAGAGCGAGAGCTGATCGATAGAATCTAGCCCAATCCCCGTGGGCACGCCCTGCGCGATTTTAGTGAATCTAAGGCTAGGGTTTTGCAGTGTATCCTCCACAAAGAGCATAATCGCCTCATTTGCCAATGTCGGCGAGAGGGCAAAAATCACTTCTGTAATACCTTCAGATTCTATGCGCTTAGCTAAAAGCCCAAAGTCAATATCCTGCACCTGCGCTTTAGAATCTAGCACAAAATACCGCCCGCCAAACTCCCCCATGGATTCTATAGTAAAGATATCCCTCTGATGGGCGACGATACACAGCTCCCCATTCTCGCGCGCAGAATCTAAGCAAATCTCACAAATCTCATCTTCACTAAGCCCCAAGCACCGCTCACACACACGCACATTGCGCGCGGCTTCCTCAAGCGTATGGGCGACTTTGAGCCCCAAAAACTTATCCTCCACGCTAAGGCTGAGGGCGATTTTTTGCGCGCTTTTTTTGCCGATAGCTGGGATTTGCTCGAGTGTCTCTACAAGCGAGAAAAACGAGCGCAATCCCATTTTGTAAGTGTTCATCATATCTCCTGTGTATGCTTTATCGTCAAATCAAATTTAATGTTCTTGTGCTACAATTTGCGCTTTTGTTTTTAAACTTATGTTAATAAAGCTAGTAAGCCAAAATCCCCACAATTTTGCACACATAAAGGAGCATTATACCAATGGAAAGCCTAGATTATTATGAAGTGCTAGAGGTTACGCGCACAAGCGACAAAGAAAGTATCAAAAAATCCTATCGCAAACTTGCTCTCAAATACCACCCCGATAGAAATCCCGATGACAAAGAAGCCGAGGAGCGATTTAAACTCATCAACGAAGCCTATGAGGTGCTTAGCGATGAGAATAAACGCGCCATTTATGACAGATATGGCAAAGAGGGCTTAAGCAGTGGCAGTGGCGCGCAGGGCTTTGGCGATATTTTTGAGGGCTTTGGGAGCATTTTTGAGAGCTTTTTTGGCGGCGGGGCGCGCACTAAGAGGGGCGAAAATCTCGATTCACTCCAAGAACTTCATCTAAGCTTTAAAGAAGCCGTGTTTGGCTGTAGTAAAACCATCAAAAACACCTACAAAATCCCCTGCCAAAAATGCAATGGCACGGGCGCAAAAGAGGGCAAGCTCCAGACTTGCAGCGCGTGCAGGGGCGAGGGCAAAACCTACTTGCGCCAAGGCTTTGTGACTTTCGCGCAGACTTGTGGTGTGTGCGGCGGGGCGGGAGTGCAAAAGACAAAAGACTGCCCCGAGTGCAAGGGCAAGGGGTTTGAAAGCAAAGAAGAGAGCTTTGAGGTGCAAATTCCTGAGGGCATAGATAGTGGCAATAGAATCCGCCTCCAAGGCAAGGGGCACGCTAATAGCAATGGCAAGCGAGGCGATTTGTTTTTGCAAATCGTGGCTGAAGATGATGAGAATTTTATCCGCGATGGCGAGAATGTCTATATCCAAGTGCCCGTGTTTTTTACCTCCGTGCTTTTGGGCGAGAGTATCAAAATCCCATCTTTGCGCGGTGAAGTCGAGCTAAAGCTCCCCACTAATGCCAAAGATGGCGCGCAATTTGTCTTTGAAAACCAAGGGGTAAAAATCCTCAATACCTCTGCGTATGGGAAGTTTGTCGCACAAATCGCCATCACTTATCCCAAAAAGCTCAATTCCGAGCAAAAAGAGCTCCTCCAAAAGCTCCACGAAAGCTTTGGGAATGAGAGCGCACCGCATTTAAGCGCGCTTGAGCAGTGCTTTAGCAAAATCAAATCGTGGTTTAAGAGCTAATGCGTGCTTTTGCAATGCGCCTTTTTACTCCCCTGCTATGCGCACTCATCGCGCTCATCGCCCTTAGCGCGTGCAGCGATATCAGCAAAAACTCCCTCATACCTTCAGCCAAAGATTCTGATACTGATCAAGAAAAACGTCTCGAGCGCAAAATCCAATCCTCGCGCAAAGCCGAGATTGTGCGGGGCAAATACACGCCCTTTGTGGCGATTGCCACCTACCTCAATGATGTGGATAACATAAACGCCAAGCGCGAGGTCTTCCTCATAGAGCTGTATGAAAAAAAGCCAGATTCTAAAATCCAAAGCAAGCTTTCCTTTGAGCTCATCTCGCATAATGTGAGTATGCAATCCCTCTTTATCACACGCCTAAATCCTAGCCAATACACCGATATCCTGCGTCCCAAAAATCCTTACAACGCCCTTTTTGTCGTGGAGTTTGAGAGCATTAGCAAAAAGCATCGCGAGAGAATGCAGCTAAAGCTAAGTATCAAGGACGAGGGCTCTATGAATTTTGACTTTGGCTACCCCGTGCTTCAAAGCAAGCTCCGCTGATGCGCTTAGATTCCCTCCTGCACCAAATGGGCTATTTCCAAAGCAGACAAAAAGCAAAAGAAGCAATCCTAGAGCACAAAGTGCGCTATGAGGGCGCAGTGCTCACTAAGCCATCATTAGAGCTAGAGCCCCTCTCACTCAATCCCGCGCGCCTAGAGATCGCCTCCCATCTCATCTCGCGCGCAGGCTACAAGCTCCAAGACTTCCTCGCCCACCTCCCCGCCCTCACTAAATCCCTAAAGCCCCTACATATCGCAGGAAGCGTGGTTTTGGACATAGGCTCTAGCACGGGAGGCTTTGCCCAAGTGCTTTTAGAATCTAGTGCCAAACATATCGTGTGCGTGGATGTGGGCAGCAATCAGCTCCACCCTAGCCTGCGCCAAGATCCGCGTATCACGCTTTTTGAAAACTGCGATATCCGCGATTTTGACACCACCACGCGCTTTGGGCTCATCACTTGCGATGTGAGCTTTATCTCGCTGCGCTTAGTTTTGCCCTCAATTTTGCGCTTTGACGCCCCAAATCTCATACTGCTCTTTAAGCCCCAATTTGAAGTGGGCAAAGCCGCCAAGCGCAACAAAAAGGGCGTGCTCCAAGAGCCACATATAGCGCGCCAAAGCCTAGAGGAGTTTTGCGCCCTCCTCGCCCCCACACACGCCTACATAACCCACAAGAGCAATATCTTAGGAAAGGAAGGCAATGCTGAATACTTTATCCTCGCGCAGCGCAAGTAGTATCACTTCCCTAGCTATGGGCAAATTCGATGGTATGCACCTCGCACACTTGCAGCTTTTAGGGCAGCTAGATTCTCAAGGTGCGATTTTGTGTATCCACACAAGCCACGCACGCGCCCTCACTCCGCACAAAGAATCCTACACCCACCTGCCAATCTTTTATGTCGATTTGGCGCGTATCAAAAACCTAAGCGGCGAGGAGTTTGTGGCGTTTTTAGCGCGGCATTTTGGCGCACTAAAGCGCATCGTGGTGGGCTATGACTTTTGGTTTGGCAAAGATCGCAAATGCGGTGCTAGCCATCTGCGCGCGCTTTGTGAGCCCCTCGGGATAGAAGTGCTCATCGTGCCAGAGTATAAAATTGATGGCATAGGCGTGCATTCTAGCGTGATTAGGGAGCGTATCATCGTGGGCGATCTGCCCACTGCCAATCTTTTGCTAGGGAGGCTTTATGCCATACACGCCACGACGACTAGCGGGCAAAATCTCGGCTCGCGCGCGCTTTATCCGACTATCAACCTCGTATGCGATGCGTATATCCTGCCCCAAAATGGCGTGTATGCGAGCGTGAGTAGCTTTGATGGGGTGGCGTATGGGAGCGTGAGCTTTGTGGGGCATCGCGTGAGCACCGATGGGGCATTTAGCATAGAAACGCACATTTTAGGGCATTCTATCCCTACTCTGCCTGCAGAGCTCACACTAGGATTTGTGCAAAAAATCCGAGACAACCGACACTTTAGCGACTTAGAATCGCTCAAAGCCCAAATCGCCCACGACATCACCACCGCCACGCAAATGCTCTCAGAGCTTAAGGACACGGGGGCTTTGAGGCTTTAGGTGGAACGCTTAGGTGGGGCGATTTGTGCTACAATGCTTTAAACAGACACAAAAACTCAACCAAAGGAGATTGTATGGATTCACAACGCGTGCTCACTATCGACTTGCGCTATGGCGGCTTAGGCGATCAGCTTTTTTGGAGTCATATCCCGCGCATTGCTAAGGATAGGACTAATAAGGGGGGGGGTTATGACAAAGTCTATGTGCGCCTGCATAGCCCCTCTAGAGACGCCCAATATATAAAACTTATTTGGGAGAGCAATCCCTATGTTGATGGCGTTGTGGAGATTCAAGACACGACAAGCGACACTACAGAATCTAGCCCGATAGATTCACAAAAACAAAATCTAGAATCTAGTTTTTCAGATTCTAAGCAACTTACAGAATCCACTACTTCAAAAAACT